>CAYGOT010000017.1:0-77291 GCA_964351595.1 uncultured Roseivirgaceae bacterium
AAAAGAAGTGGGTTGTACTGGATTCGAACCAGCGACCCCCGCCCTGTCAAGGCGGTGCTCTGAACCAACTGAGCTAACAACCCTTCTTACTGGATGTAAAGATAGTTGGCAATATGGAATTAGCATCGATTCAAGGCCATTTTAAGAGCCGAGATGATTACCTCCTGGTAAGTTATTATGATTCCTATGATAATCCCGGTAGCTATTACTACACTGGATCTGCGATTTGCAGAGATGTGTCTTGAATGATTCATAGAGAAACGGGTTGTGTAAAAAAAGGAATAGGTGGCATGATCATGCCACCTACAAAAATCACTCTACTGTGCCCCTTAGGCTCAGCTGTATCGGATCTCCTCCGGTATTGGCATAGACCATCACCGTTTTATTAAAAGGGCCACTTTTCGCAGCGTTGTAAGTGGCTTCCACTGTACCCGTTGCGCCAGGTGCGATAGCACCATTTGTAAATGCAGCTACAGTACAACCACACCCGGCCTTCACCTCAGAGATAACCAACGGTGCTTCTCCTTCATTAACAAATGTAAAGGTGGCAGTGGCAGGCACATTCAATTCAATGGCTCCAAAATCATGAATGGTCTTCTCCCACATGAATTTTGCGCTAGCTGGGGCTTCCGCTAATGTGGCAAGGCCAATCAGTGAAAGCGCGAATAGAAATAGAATTTTAGTTTTCATAATGTCTAATGTTTAGTTTGAAATAATGATCATCATGCATGAATGTTCCAAAGCTGCCAGCATCCCAGCGATTCTTCTGTTAATGAAATCCTAACATTTGTTAATGACTTGTTAAAGCACCCTGACTGACAGCCGCTTTCTCTAAATTTGGTCATGTCTCGGAAAATGCTTCGACTCGTAATAGTATTGGCGACAGTCTCGCTTGCCGGGATACTCGCTACTCAGATTTTCTGGCTTAGACGAGCATTCGACCTTAGAGAGAAGCAGTTCACACTCAATGTCAACCTCGCGTTGAAGAACGTGGTGGAGTCCCTGTGCAACTACAATGGAAGTGATTACCCAGGCGATAACCCCGTGGAGCAACTGGGCTCGAACTACTTCATAGTTCGTACCAATAATATGATTGATCCCGGCATATTGGAGTACTTTCTTACGGCCGAGTTTGAAAAGCGCGCTATCGCAACAAGTTTTGAATATGGCATTTATGACTGTCGCGATGAGCAGATGGTTTATGGCAATTTTGTCAGCCTTGTCGATGATGAGACTACTCCTGCAGCGGTCACGGACTTCCCCGACCTATCGGAAAATGACTATTACTTTGGCGTATTCTTTCCAGAGCGACCTTTTGATCTTGCCGGACAGATGGGTATATGGACTTTCAGCACCCTCGTATTGATCATTGTGGTGGTTTTCTTCGCTTTTACGCTTTTTGTGATTTTCAGACAAAAGCGCCTATCGGAAATACAGCGGGACTTCATCAATAATATCACGCACGAGTTTAAAACCCCGATTTCGACGATTGCACTATCCGCCGACGTGCTCAAAGACCCTGATATTGTCAATAACCCCGAGCGACTGAGAAATTATGCCACGATCATCGAAAGTGAAAACTTAAGACTTAAAAATCAGGTAGAGAAAGTCCTGCAAGTGGCAAGTATCGATAGCGAAGAAATTGGTCTGAAGAAAGAGATTCTTAATGTGAAGGAGCTGATCGAAGAAGCATTGAGTAGAATATCGGTACCTCTGGAGAGCCGACAGGGAAAAATAGAATTGATCACCGAGGTAAAGGAAGCATTCATCAAAGCGGACAGGCTCCATATCACCAATATTATTTTCAATCTCCTTGATAATGCCGTCAAGTACTCGGATTCCAGTCCTGACATTCTGGTAAGGATGACCGCTACCGCAAATGATACTAGCATTGAAGTCGAAGACAATGGGAAAGGGATCGCCAAAGAAGAACAGTCACGCATTTTCGAACGATTTTATCGCGTCTCTACGGGCAACCTTCATGATGTGAAGGGCTTTGGGATAGGACTAAACTATGTGAAAATCATAGTCCAGGCACATGGAGGAAAGATAGCTGTCTCGAGCAAGTTGGGTCATGGAAGCATGTTTAAGGTGACATTACCATTATGGAAAGCATGAAACAAATACTACTGGTGGAGGATGACGCCAACCTGGGGTTTGTTGTGAAAGACAATCTTCTCCAGCGGGGCTATGAGGTTGTACATGTCGTGGATGGTGAGGCCGGTTGGACAGCTTACAGCCAGCGGAAGTTTGACCTTTGCCTTCTGGACGTGATGATGCCAAAACTTGATGGCTTCAACCTTGCCCGACGTATGAGGGAGCAGAACCAGGACATTCCCATACTCTTTTTGACGGCTAAGTCGATGCTCGAGGATCGTCTGGAAGCTTTTGAGCTTGGGGCTGATGACTTCCTTACCAAGCCCTTCTCCATGGATGAATTAGTTATGCGCATGGAAGTTTTTCTTCGTCGCAGTATGGTCAGAGCTGAGTCTGCCACCCAATCTTTTCGGCTGGGGGCAACTACTTTCCTTCCTGCAGAGTTGTGCCTACAAACGAATGGCGGCAAGCAGGGTCTGACGCAACGTGAAGCCGATCTGTTGCTATTCTTCTGTGCCAACAAAAACCAGGTCTTGAAGCGAGAGACCATTCTAAAGGCGATTTGGGGGGATGATGACTATTTTTTTGGCAGAAGTTTAGATGTATTTATCTCAAAGCTCCGAAAGTATTTGAAACAGGAGCCTACGATTAAAATCGTCAACTATCATGGTGTGGGCTTCAAGTTTGAAGTCACCGAAGCGTGACACGTAAGACCACTGTTGTTAAAAAAGGTTAATTCCATATCTTGAGCCTCATTCACGCGTAAATTTGAGGCATGAGTATTCAAAAAATCCGTTGGATCATCGGGCTGATGAGCTTTGCTTTGCTTGGCCTGATCTACTTTCAGTTCTACTGGATTGATAGTGTACTCAAGGCAAATGAAGAGCGATTCAAAAGCGATGTACGTGAAGCACTCAGGATTGTGACATTGAAGCTGGAGAAGCAAGAAGTACTTGATGTCACTTTTGATAACCTAAAGACAACCTTCCAATGGCAGAGAACCAACGATAGCAGAGAGATCGAGCTGATCGAAAGCACCTTTGAGAAGCGCATTCTCAATGCCTCTGATATTGACCCGGTAGGAGAGGTTGATTCAATGGCAGATATTAGCAGCCAAAAGGTTTTGTTCAGTATCACGGATGGGGCTACTGATATAGCACCACATATTGATCATGTGAAGGCCATGGCAGGGTTGGAAAACGAAGATGATGGCTCTAGGCGCAATGTATATTTTAAGAAGCAAATTGACTCGGTAGGATTTGCCTCTTTGAAGCTCCAAAAGGAACTGCAGAAAGTCGCTAATAAGTCTGAGATGGTTCAAGTCGTCATCCACGAACTTCTTACCAATGACCGAACTATCGAAAAACGAATAAGCGAAGAAGCACTTGACTCATTGCTCCGAATGGAGCTGAGGAGTAAGGGGATAGATATCTATTTTGAATTTGCTGTACTTGATCCCACCGAACCGCGGTTGATACTATCATCTGTCGATCAACCTGAGCCCCCACCTGTGCTCATGGAGACGGAGCTACGTGCGAGCCTTTTTCCGAACGATATACTGGGAGAGAGCAGTTTGCTACTCATCAACTTTCCAGATCAGAAGGAGTACTTGTTTAGGAAAATATGGCTGACGTTATCCTCTTCAGCATTTTTGATCCTCGTGATTATTTTTTGCTTTGGTTATGCCATCCACACCATATTACGGCAGAAGAAGCTTTCTGAAATCAAGAATGATTTCATCAACAATATGACCCATGAATTCAAGACGCCAATTTCGACAGTTTCTCTGGCCTGTGAGGCGCTCCAGGATACAGAGGTGAATACAAGTCCCGGATTGATGGAGCGTTATGTAGGAATTATCAATGACGAGAACAAGCGCCTGGGACAGCAAGTGGAAAAAGTGCTGCAGATGGCAGTGATTGAGCGCAAGGACTTCAAGTTAAAGCCTGAGCTGCTAGATATCCACGGTATTATTGACAAGGCGATTGAGAACATCAAAATTCAGGTAGAGAAAAGGGACGGAAGTATCCTCTTTCAGGGCCAGGCACTGCATACGCAGCTGTATGCTGATGAGATGCACCTGACCAATATCATATACAACCTGCTCGACAATGCTAACAAATACAGTAACGACAAGCCAAAAATAACGGTCAGCACTATTGACAATACCGAAGGCATTAAGATTGCGGTAGCGGATCAAGGTATTGGGATGTCCAGGGATCAGCAGTCTCGCATCTTCGAGCGATTTTATCGAGTGCCTACCGGCAATATCCATGACGTCAAGGGGTTTGGACTTGGGCTGGCTTATGTACGTCGCATCGTCAACGCACACGGGGGTGACATCACCGTCAGTAGTAAGCCTAACGAAGGTAGTACCTTCGAGATATTTCTACCATTTGAGCAGCAATATGAAGAGCATTAAAATACTGGTCGTGGAGGATGACCCCAATCTAGGTCAGATACTTAAAGAGTACCTGGATCTAAAAGGGTATGCTACAGAATTAGCCGCTGACGGGGAAGCTGGGTTGCGTCGGTTTGAAACAGGGAATTTTGATTTTTGCATTCTGGACATCATGATGCCAAAAAAAGATGGGTTTACCCTGGCTAAGGAAATAAGACAGCAGGATAAAGAAATTCCGATCATTTTTTTGACTGCCAAGTCGATGAAAGAAGATACAATTGCCGGTCTTAAAGTGGGAGCTGATGATTACCTCACTAAGCCGTTTAGCATGGAGGAGCTTTTGCTAAGAATCAAGGCGATCATGCGCAGAACAAAGGATAAACAAGAGCAGCGCACTTTCGAGCCGCAGCAGTTTACCATGGGGGATTGCACATTCAACTATGACCATTTGTTGCTAAAGACGCCTGTGCGAGAGATCAAGTTAACCGCCAAGGAAAGTGACTTACTTCGGGTTTTTTGTAAAAATCTCA
Source organism: uncultured Roseivirgaceae bacterium (assembly GCA_964351595.1). Taxonomy (GTDB): domain Bacteria; phylum Bacteroidota; class Bacteroidia; order Cytophagales; family Cyclobacteriaceae; genus UBA6059. Next base: position 5,029 of record CAYGOT010000017.1, read on the forward strand.
ATCATACTGTCGACCGTAGCATCTTCCTCAAGGAAGTTTGGAAAGACGACTCGTACTTCAACGCACGGAGCATGGATGTGTACATAGCAAAACTCCGGAAGTATTTAAAAGATGACACCACTTTACAAATTTTAACTGTGCATGGACAAGGATTTAAGCTTGTAACTTTGCCATAAGATTTGTATTTTACTAATTCGCCCAAAGAGAAATCCGCCGCTCTAAGTTGAAATCAGTTCAATATGATTTTCATTTGCGCTAGTGAACTCATAGGCTCAAAAAAGACGTTTTAACAAAAAATCATCAAGACAATCAGTAATGAAAATTGTACCATCCATATCAGTCATAAATAATAGAAGTGTCAGACTCACCAAGGGTGATTTTGACAATGAAAAGGCTTATAAGGATAGTCCGATTGATGTTGCTCGTCAGTTTGAGGAGCATGGTATTGATAGAATACACTTTGTAGATCTAGATGGGGCAAAGAAAGGCGCTCCGGTGAACTATCATGCGCTGGAGATGATCGCTAATTTCACCAAACTAAAGATTAACTATTCCGGAGGTATTCACACTGACGGAGATCTTAGAAAGGTGTTCGAGCACGGAGCAGAAAGCGTTACTTCAGCAACGATAGCTGTATATAATAAGCAACTATTCGCTGACTGGCTGATGTCCTACGGTCGCCAAAAGATAGCGCTGGGAGCCGACGTGCTCGACGGCCACTTAAGAGTGGGCGGATGGCAAAAAGACACAAAAATCGAGCTATTCGATCACATTCGATATTTTCACGAAAGGGGACTTAGGTTTCTAAAAACAACTGACATATCTCGAGATGGGTCAATGGAAGGCCCGGCTTTCGATCTTTATGAGAGTATTCTGAAAGAATTCCCGAGTCTCAGCCTTTTTGCTAGTGGTGGTGTGCGCTCAATAGATGATATTAAGAAGCTAGCAGACATTGGCGTCTATGGAGTAGTGTTTGGCAAGGCTTATTACGAAGGAAAGATAAGCTTGAAGGAGCTAGATCAATTCATCGCCGTACAGTAGTAGAAACAACACGGCACAAAAAAAGGGCTATTCGCCCTCACTCACTTTAATACCAATTTGAAGTCCTATTCCTCAGCAATAGCTGTCTTATTCTCGGAGACAGGATCCATATCTCCATACTTCACTTTGTATACCATGTAGAATAGGAAGTTGTACTTGCTAATTGAGTGAAAACTTGAGTCGGTCTGCGACTTGTTCTTGACAGTGGTGTACTCTGCCTCCTCTAGTTTCTCTTCTTTTTCGTTCTTATCACTTTGCGTATCCTCAGTCCCGGTTTTTTTATCCTCTTTTGTACCATCTGCGAAGGCAGTGCTTGCACTGATGAAAGAGATTAGAAATACGAAAGACAGAAGTTTTTTAACCATAAGTGCGAATTCGTAATAGGAAACGAATATAGCTAAAAATTGTTTAATTACTTCGAGTATTCCTTTAACATATTTCCTTTTGTACAAAGAAAAACCCATTCATATACGTTTATTGGCACTAGCCGATTTATCGCAGCTTTATTATACTTTTTTGGAGGCCTTTAGTGACTACAGTATAGACATGAGTTTGGGTCAGAAGGCATTCGAGCGTAGGATGCTCAATAAGCTGAGTATCGAATGGCCCTTATCTGTTGGCGCTTTTTCAGGTGTTAAGATGGTAGGCTTCATCGTCCATACCTCCAACAACTACCAAAATGAGCGTTATGCATACAACGGTGGTACAGGAGTAATACCTGAGTACAGGGGTTTGAATTTGACGGAGCACATGTATAGTCGGGCTATCAGGCAGATGCAAGAGCACGGCATCCAGAAATGCGTACTTGAGGTAATTGACACTAATTCGAATGCGATTAAAGCTTACCAGAAGGTAGGATTTCAAAAAAAGCGAATTCTTAGATGCTACAAGTTGGTAGGGAGCATTGTTGCTGCTACGAATCACGCAGAAAGGTACTTTGTTGATACTTTAGATAAGAGAGGCCTTGAAGCCTTGCCGGAACTGACAGTTCCGAGTTTTATGGACACCTGGGATCAGCTTACCAGAAACAGTGCCCACGAAAAGATGCTCCGAATTTATGATCAGGACGAAACATTGAAAGGGTATGCCATCTTTCAACCTGATAATGGCAGGATCGCCAGGCTCTGGGTGCGTGACAAGGATAGGAGGAATGGGATTGGAAGATTGCTCCTATCTACCATAGCAAGCAAATGTCCAAACAAGTCACTCACTGTGATCAATGTAGATGAAAATGACCAGGCCGCATATCAATTTTTGATAGCTTGTGGTTTTGAAAATCAGATCAACCAATGGGAGATGATACTGGAAATAAACTGACCGCCTCTCAGCTACCAGAAATAGCCTCTGGTCGGTGGCTTACTTTCGTTGAGGATCGTCCTTTGGAGCGGCTAATCACCGATACACGCCACCTACCGGAATCTGATGGGGCGGTCTTTATTGCCATAGACGGAGCGAATCATGATGGACATCACTACATCGATCAGGCATATACTGCCGGCATTCGAACCTTCGTCATTGAGAAGAAAGTAGCAATTCAACAATGGCCGGAAGCTAACTTTTGGCTGGCTCCATCGTCTGTGGGTGCTCTTCAGCAACTGGCAGCTTTCAAGAGGAATCAGTACGCAATAGATATGATCGGCATTACAGGCTCCAACGGAAAGACTATCGTCAAAGAGTGGCTTTCAGCAATACTCCAGGACAAGCGAAGAGTGGTGAAGAGCCCCAAAAGCTTCAATTCCCAAATTGGGGTACCGCTATCGGTTTGGCAGATGAGTGGGGCGCATGATTTGGGGATTTTTGAAGCAGGAATATCAAAGACTGGTGAGATGAGTGCTCTGGAGCATGTCATCAAACCCACTATTGGGCTGCTTACTAATATAGGCAGTGCTCATGATGCCGGGTTCAATTCGAGAAAAGAGAAACTTCAGGAAAAAATCAAGCTCTTTAAGGATTCAAAGGCGATTATCTATTGTGCTGATCACCCTATGGTAGATAGAGAGCTGAAGGCCGCATATCACGATAAAAAACTGATAGCTTGGTCAACAAGTCCTGGAGAATCAGGCATTGATATTGCCTACCGGGAGAATACAATCACTCTGGATGGGGCCCTGGGACAATATTCATTGACGTCACCATTTACTGATAAGTCGTCACTTGAGAATCTTAGTCATATAGTGGTACTGCTTAGGCACCTGGGGTTTGATTTTTCATTTATCCAGCAAAAGATTTTGGGTCTAACGCAGGTGAAGATGCGACTGGAGCTCAAAGAGGGTATTCATCAGACCTACCTCATTGATGATAGCTACAACAATGACCTCAGCGGACTGAAAGTGGCCCTTGGCTTCCTGGCACGGCAGAAGCAGTACCGGAAAAAGACATTGATATTAGCACCCATCGAACAGGCCTCAGAGTCTGATGATGCTTTATATATTGAAGTGGCTAAGCTGTTGTCCGAGTTTGACGTCAACCGTCTGGTTGGGATAGGGAGTTTGATAACCAACCACCTTGGCGACATCTCATTAGAGAAAGAGTTTTATCCAGACCTTGAGACCTACTTTCGCAACAAACCAAAGTTCACGCAGGAGGTCATACTAGTAAAGGGAGCAAGGAACTATCATCTCGAAAAAATCGTCGCTGACCTTCAGCAAAAGCGCCATGATACATTGCTCGAGATCAACCTGGAGGCGCTGGTTCATAATCTCAATGTATATCGTCAAAGGTTAAAGCCCGAAACCAAGCTGATGGTAATGGTGAAGGCCATGGCTTACGGTTCGGGTATACGTGAGATTGCGCAGGTACTGGAGCATCAAAAAGTGGATTATTTGGGTGTAGCCTACACTGATGAGGGGGTTGAGCTCCGAAAGAATGGCATTACCCTGCCCATTATGGTAATGAACCCATCTGCCGACAGTTTTGAATTGATCGATGAGTATCGGCTTGAGCCGGAGATATACGATATCACGCAGTTGGAGGCTTATATTAACCATTTCAAAAACTCAGGGTCTAAGCCAGGTATTCATCTGAAACTGGAGACGGGAATGCATCGGCTCGGTATTTTGCCTCATCAGATGGATGATCTCATTGACCTCCTATCGGAAAATGAAGTGCCTATGGCCGGAGTTCTGACTCACCTGGCAGGGGCAGAGGATCCTCAGCATGACAATTACTCCCATGCTCAGGTGAAGCAATTTCTGGAGGGCCATCAAAAAATATCATCTGTTCTTAAGAACAGACCTCTACAGCATGTAGTGAACTCGCCAGGCGTTTTGAGATTTCCCGAATATCATTTTGACATGGTGCGCCTGGGCATTGGTATTTATGGATTTGACTCCTCTGAGGAAATTCAGGGGTTGTTACGGGAGGTGGGCACGCTAAAGACTTTCATTTCGCGTATTGAGATTATCGAGGAGGACGAATCTGTTGGATACGGCCGAGCCTGGAAAGCATCACAAAGAACCACTGTGGCCACATTGCCGATTGGGTATGCTGACGGATACAGGAGGGTATTCAGCAATGGCATAGGGAAGGTCGGCTTAAATGGGAGATTGGTACCTGTCATCGGCAATGTCTGCATGGACATGTGCATGATAGACGTATCCGGGGTGGCATGTAAAGTGGGTGATGAGGTGATCATTTTTGGTCAAAACCCGACTATTAGGGATCTGGCAGAATGGGCCGATACGATCCCTTACGAAATACTCACGAATGTAAGCGCCAGGGTAAGGCGTACCTATGTTTCCGAGTAGCCAACGAGCAACCCGGCAGCTTCTGAGAGTCGGTTTCGGGCCTACCTATCTGCATAGACTTTGTCAAAGACAATCCGATTATTCTTCAGGTTATGCCTTAACATTTACTTCCTTCCGAACCGCTGCGACACATTTTTACTTTGTCATATCCCCATAACCAGATTTTAAATTGAGGTTCTGATCAAAATCATTTTTTGAGCGTAAGCTATCTTCTCCAAAACATTGGTCAATTCCTCAGCAGGACTTACCTTTGGCTCCTATCTTTAATCAATCTAAATAAACAAAGCATGAAGACAGCCGCTCAATTGAAGCTTGGAGAGAAAGGCATAGTTGCAGGATTCAGCGATAGCGACATGTCTCTCAAGCTCATAGAGATGGGTGTACTTCCAGGGCAGGAGATCCAGTTTCAGTTTGCGGCACCTTTCAACGGTCCCAGGTGCTTTAGGCTAAGGGGCTACAGTCTCTCCCTGCGCCTCAATGAAGCGGAAGCTATTTCTCTCAACTAAGAATGGCTGGTTCGATGCTCAAAGTAGCCCTTGTAGGCAATCCCAATTCTGGTAAGTCATCGTTATTCAACCAGCTTACGGGCCTCAATCAAAAGGTAGGCAACTTCCCAGGCGTCACCGTAGATATGAAGTCCGGTATAGCCCCTATCGGGAATGGCTCTAACATTGAATTACTCGACTTACCCGGAACCTACAGCATCTATCCAAGGTCACTGGATGAGCGTGTGGTTATCAACTTACTGAGCAACAGTGCTCATACGGAGTATCCTGATGTGGTGGTCGTAGTAGTGGATGCCTCAAGCCTGGAGAGAAATCTGCTGCTTTTCACAGAGATCAAGGATCTCGGAATCCCTACGGTTCTTGCACTCAATATGATGGATGTAGCAGGGAAGTCAGGTTTTGAAATAGACTCAGAAGCGTTGGCTGATTCCCTGAGCTGCCCCGTAGTGGTGATCAACGCGAGAGAGGGTATTGGTCTCGATAATCTCAAAAAAGCCATCGCCGAAACAGCTGGCGATAACGTGGCGTTCAAAAGTTTCTACGCTGCTGAGGAGTTGTCACCTGAGCTTGTTGGGGCTATTCAAGAGAGATATCCACATAAGAATAGCTACCGTGCCTATCAAATGGCACAGCAGCTCAATGACCTCAGCTTTCTATCCCCTGAAGAAAAGGAATGGGTCGCCGGGATCAAGGCGCAATATGACTTTCAGGATAAAAAACTACAAGAGCAAGAGACACTAGATCGCTTTGCCCTTATCAGGAAAATGCTTGACAAATCCTTAGTGATCCGGCCGGTGAAAGCAGGCCGGTCATTGACGGATCGACTGGACAAAATCTTTACCCACAAAGTCTATGGCTATGCCATATTTCTAAGTGTACTTTTTCTGATTTTCCAGGCCATTTTCGCCTGGGCAGAGCCTTTCATGGATATAATTGATAGTGGGTTTGGTGAACTGAGTGGCTGGGTTCATAACAGCTTGCCCGAAGGCATACTCAATGATCTTATTGCAGAGGGGATCATTCCAGGCCTTGGAGGGGTAGTGATCTTCATTCCACAGATTGCTTTGCTTTTTGCATTCATTGCGATACTCGAGGAGTCTGGCTACATGGCCAGAGTTGTCTTCTTGATGGACCGTATTATGATCAAGTTTGGTCTCAATGGTAAGAGCGTTGTGCCGTTGATTTCAGGGATGGCTTGTGCTATTCCCGCCATCATGGCGACACGTACGATAGATAGTTGGAAAGATCGGCTTATTACCATATTCGTGACCCCCTTCATGAGTTGCTCGGCCAGATTACCTGTCTACGCGATCTTGATAGCCTTGGTCGTGCCTGACAAGACTTTATTCGGGCTGATCAATCTTCAGGGCCTAACCCTCATGGCCATGTACTTATTGGGTTTTGTGATGGCAATATTGTCTGCATATGTCATGAAGCAGCTCCTGAATACCAGAGAGCGCAGCTACTTTATGATGGAGCTGCCCATTTATCGTTCACCACGCTGGGGCAATGTGGGCATCACGGTATTAGAGAAAAGCAAGACCTTCGTTTTTGAGGCTGGAAAAATCATCCTTGCGATCTCGATTGTCTTATGGGTGCTGGCAAGCTACGGGCCAGGTGAAGAGTTTGATCGAGCAGAAGAGCAGGTACGCACGGCACAGCCCAAATTAGACGAAGCTGCCATGAATGATGCCATCGCGGCGTATCAGCTGGAGCAGTCATACGCAGGCCATCTTGGCAAGTTGATCGAACCCGTGATCAAGCCACTGGGCTATGATTGGAAGATCGGCATTGCCTTGATCACCTCATTTGCAGCCAGGGAGGTGTTCGTAGGTACTATCGCGACTATTTATAGTGTAGGTTCTGATTTCGAAGATGAAGGCACGATCAAGAGCCGGCTGAGAGATGAAGTTAACCCAGAGACAGGCGGCCCAATGTATACGCCTGCTTTAGGATTTTCACTTATGGTTTTTTACGTTTTTGCCATGCAATGTATGAGCACGCTGGCGGTCGTATATCGAGAAACAAGAGGCTGGAAGTGGCCAATGCTTCAGCTGATTTACATGTCAGCAGTGGCGTACTTGTCTGCTTTTATTGTTTATCAGTGGCTAAGCTAGCCCTGGCTGATTTGTCGATTCTGTAGCCGCCTACGCCGGTTCCGACAAGCCCGGCAGTACTGACTCCCTCTATTTTCAGGTTTACCCAGGTGTTCCTATCGGAATTATAAAACTCTACAAAAGCTTCACCATTTTCATCAAGGGTGATTTCCGGTTCCCAATGCAAAGTATTTCTTAAATCCGGTTCAGCATTGATGATCTCCATTTCAGTTTCGTACCTGCGTCCTTCAAAAACCCTGGGGAAGGAGTAGTTATTGACGATAGTGAAATGTGCCTCTTCGTTTTCGATAGTATTCTCTAACTCCTTCTTTGTGGTAACAAACACTACTCCTGCCTGCGCGCGACCACCGTAGACAGTTGCTGCCCGGCTACCCTTCATTACAGTCACAAACTCGATCATTTCAGGGCGCAGGTAGTTGAGGCGATTGTAGTCATGACCCACTGGAGTGCCATTCAGAATAAAAAGCACACCATTGGCCTCATCAAAATTATCTTGTGTCGTCTGACCTATTTGTTCGACGGCACCCGTAGCATCATCTACACGAGTCAGTGTGAACCCACCGACTGTAGTCGCCCGTCCTCGCAATGACCGGAAGAATACATTTCCAGTTGAAAAATCAACACTCGGCACGTTAGTCACCTGGCGTAAGATGCCAAGGAAGTCATCTGAATTTCGCAACTCCTCCCCTGACTTAGAATCGGTTGAGAAGTTCTTAAATTCCTTGACGACCTCATCTATTTTTTCTGGTAAGAGACGCTTTTCTTCAATCAATATCTCATGAAGAAGCTTGTAATCTCCCAGGTCTTTGAGAAAGCTCAACCGATCGCCGGTATAATAAATAGAGTTGAAGCGAATTCTGTCTTCGGAGATTTGTTCTGCATCCTTGAGAGGATGGTTCTCCAGATACTGTGGAATAAACTGATCATCCAGGTACTCTTTCAACTCTATCTTCACGTTCTGCTTACCTTTTCTTGACAGGGCACTAAAGAGCACTTCCGAAGGATTGTGGTCAAGGTTGGTTTTGTCGAAATAGAAAGACCCGTTTACTCCGGTGTTCACATCAAAGCTCTGATAGGTCCCGGACTGGACGATACTGATTTTAGCGCCCTCAACCGGCTTACCCCAGTTATTGACCACCTGACCTTCGAAGTAATCTCGGCTTATGGCTTTTTGATACTTTACAGAGTCACTTAGGATTTGACTGAAGTCAAACTTGCGCCAGCCATCAGTCATTAGCACTAGGTCTAACTCTTCTCGTGTCTCTTCCGATTCATCAAAGTAGTCGGAGACATTGGGAACCCCACCTGGCATCTCAGAGTCGAGGTACAAATGACTGAATATGTCCGTGCCCTTATTGCGAGAGAGGAAGGAGTACATATTGTCATATGCCGTCATGGATAGGTTGGCAGTTACTGGCTGACCCTCTGGATCGGTAACTTTTATTTTAGCCCGCACCTTTTCTCTCGGACCGTAGGTACGCTTATCTGTGATGAGTTCCACATTCAGCTTTCTATTCCGATTGACAAATGCCAGTCGCTCGGCTTGGGGTATACCATTGGTATCAAAGAGCGTGATTTGTACTATTCCGGTAGGGAGGTTGCTCGTAGGTATGGTGACGAAGGCTTCATCTTTTAGATTACCGGAGAGCGACCAGTAAATCTGATTGCGCACCATCGCTGTGAGGAACACGCGTTCTTTTCTTTTGGTATCAGAGGAGGATACACGTACGTTGAGCACCTGGTCGGACTGACCAACCACACTTAGGCCAAGACCGCCTTGAGCTATATTTCTAATTGGGAATTTGTTTTCCTTGATCTCGGGAGAGGTGACTACCAGATAGTAGAGGCTGTCATTGGGAAAGAAATTAAAATCTCCCATACCTCTATGCCTTGTAGACACATTAGCCACTTTCTGTCCCGAGCTGGACTCTATCCTACCGGAAATTGTAACCGGGTTCCCAAACTTGTCGGTAGCCCGAAACGCAACCCTTGAGCTGACAGCTTTAATAATTTTACCCCCCTCAGGAAAAAAGTCAACATTGAGGCTAGGTACATCTACGGGGATCACAGCATCTACCGCGATAGTCTGATCTTCGTAAAGTGATGAGATTTCTGCGGTATAGCTGCTGGCCTCTTGATTTTCTGGTAAGGTGTATCGTATATAGAAGCTACCATTGTTGAGACCATAGCCACTGCCAGTTTGAACCTCTTCTCCATCCGCCTTAATCGAAAACTCATATTGCAATTCTTTGGTATCGGAAGGCGCTGTAGTCGAAGTTAACACCTTGATCGCCACCTCCTGACCGGGATAGTAGATGGAGTCGCTAAAGGCCAAATCCAGCGTTACCTTAGGCATAATCATTTCCACCGGGGCAAGTTTCTTCACCTGCACATACCTGCTGAAGATCTGGGGATCATCATAGTTTTTCATCCAGCTGGTATAGGCTGTGATCTGATAGTTACCATCATCCATCACTTCCGGTAGCGTGAGATCACCGGCGCTATAGCCATTTCTAATAATAAACTTATCCTCACTCACCAGGCTACCCTCATCGTCAAGTACGCTCACGAAGAGCGTCTTCGATCGTTCAATTGGCCGGAAAGAGATAGCATCCAGAATGTACCCCTTAAACCAAATGTCATCACCCGGTTGGTAGACTTCCTTGTCTAACTGTAGATATATTTTTTCCGATGGCCGGGCGTCATTGAACTTTGACAGCCGATCGCTAAGTTCTATAATGAATCGCTCGTCGATCGAAATAAAACCGACTGTGGCAATGAGTAGTATCGTGCCTAAAATAAGTTTTGGCAAAGCAGTCTTGTAGCGGTTTACCATAGGCGAATTGGTTTATTTTTGGTGGTTTATTACTCTCCTACGTAGGTGTAGATACGAGTCTACACAACATATAGATTAAACAATGACGTCCCTAGCTAACCCTTATCTCCAGTTCAAAGACAAAGTCAAAGTCTGCGAAGCACAAATAAAAGTACTTAAAAATCGGCTCAACTCTCTGACCATCAGCCGACTGGTTGTTTTTTTGCTGTTAGTTGCGCTTACTATCTACTTCTTATCAGAAAAAGAGGGTTTGACATTGGTTGTTAGCATTGCACTAACTGGTCCCTTATTCATTTGGCTTGTCTTTTCATATCACAAGACGAAGACACGACTGCAAATCTCAGAGCACCTTAAGCAGATTAATGAGGAAGAGCTTCAGCGGTTAGAAGGAAACCTGGCGGGCCTGGATGATGGTATCACTCATCTCGACAAAGAACACCCCTTTGCGCTCGACCTGGACATCTTTGGAAGCCCCTCGCTTTACCAGCTGATCAATCGGACAACTACCAAAAAAGGGAACAGAAAGCTGGTCGAAGCGCTTCTCGAGCATATCGACAGTGGAAAAATCGGCGAAAGGCAACAAGCCTTCAGGGAATTGAGCGAAGAACTGGAATTCCGTCAGGAGCTGGAGGCACAGGGGAGATATTACAAGGCGAAAGACGAGAAGGCCAGGATTGACAGCAATGATACGGCGCTCATCAACTGGATAGGTGATCGCGAGCGGTTGGGTAGCAAAAATCTATTCACGGCATTCAACATCATATCACCACTAACGTCATTCATCCTGATCGGACTATATCCGGAGTTTGCTGTTCACGTGGTTCTAGGGTTTATCTTCTTTCATTATGTGGTCATGGTTGGGTTTGTTTCCAGGGTTAGCAAAATGTCCAGAGAAGTAACCAGATCACTAAATCTCATTAAAATTTATAAGGAGATCATTCTAAAATTTGAAGCTCAAAAGTACAAGAGCTCCGAGCTGGTACGCCTCCAGGCCAGACTTGGTCAAGACGGAAGGTCTGCGAGTAAGATCCTAAAACAGCTGGAAAATATCCTTCAGAACTTCGATAATAGGGCCAATATGATCTACCGCCTTGTCAATGGAGTGCTAATGCTGGATCTCTACTGGTACGTCAAGGCACTGGAATGGAAGGATCAATACGGAGAGTTGATGCTTGACTGGATTGAGGTAGCTGCCGAGCTGGAGATGATGTGTAGCCTGTCGGCGTTTGTATATGCACATCCCCAGTTCGTATTTCCAGAATTGAGGGAAGAGGGGCAGTATCATATCGAGGCTGTTGACTTAGGACATCCGCTCATCCCTCAGGATAAACGTATCACCAATAATTTTAAAGTGACCGGAGAAGGCACGGTTGGCCTTGTGACTGGCTCTAATATGTCTGGAAAGAGTACTTTCTTACGGACAGTAGGTCTCAATATTGTGCTAGCGCAAATGGGCTTACCAGTATGCGCTACCAAATTCATCTGGGCACCCATCAAAGTGTTTTCAGGTATGAGGACCCAAGACGATCTTGGTGAAAGTGTGAGCTCATTCTATGCTGAGCTTAAGCGCATACGGCAGCTACTCGACCTGACGAGCGATACGCCGGCCTTCTATCTGCTGGATGAGATACTAAAGGGCACTAATTCCGACGATCGACACAAGGGTGCTATGGCATTGATTGCACAGCTATCAGAGCGATCGGCCATCGGGTTGATCTCAACGCACGACCTGGCGCTAGGTAAGCTGGACGAAACCAATCCGAAACTGATCAACTACAGCTTTAACAGCCGACTGGATAATGGTGACCTGATATTTGACTACCGCATATCCGACGGGATATGTCGTAGCTTCAATGCCTCTGTACTGATGCAAAAAATGGGCATCATCCCAACTTCTCCGACCTCTTAGATTCTATATCTTTGCCGACCAACAATCTACGAATGAGTACAGGTAAACAACTTCCGAGAATAGGCGTGCTTGGTGGCGGTCAACTGGGTAGGATGATGATCCAGTCTGCGATTAATTACAACCTAGAGATTCACGTGATGGATCCTGATGCCAATGCACCATGCAAGGACATTGCCACATCCTTCACCCATGGTGCGATAACCGACTATCAACAGGTTTACGATTTTGGGAAAGGATTTGACTTTGTCACTATCGAAATAGAGAATGTCAATACATCCGCGCTCAAACAATTACAGCAGGAAGGCGTCAAGGTGTTTCCTCAACCTGAGATCATCGAGCTTATTCAGGATAAAAGAGTCCAGAAGAAATTTTACGAAGAAAACGGGATTCCCACGTCACCATTTATCCTCACAGAGCATGCGGCTGATGTGAAGGCTAACGCAGAATTCCTCCCAGCAGTCAACAAGCTTGGGAAGGAAGGATATGATGGCCGAGGAGTAAGTGTGCTTAAGTCTGAAGCTGATCTTGATAAGGCATTTGATGCGCCCGGGTTGTTGGAAAAATTCGTCGATTTCGAAAAAGAACTTGCCGTGATCGTGGCTCGCAATGCCTCAGGAGAAATCAGAAGTTTTCCCGTTGTAGAGCTGTCGTTCCATCCAGTGCACAATCTTGTGGAGTATCTTTTTAGTCCTGCCGCAATCACTAAGGAGATAGAGGAGAAAGCTCAGGAAGTCGCACAAGACGTCATTGAGAAACTAGGGTTGGTAGGTCTGTTGGCCGTTGAATTGTTTCTGACTAAAGAAGGAGAAATCCTGGTCAATGAGGTAGCTCCACGGACACACAACAGTGGTCACCAGACTATCGAAGGCAACATTACCTCCCAGTTTGAGCAGCATCTACGAGCCATTCTTGATTGGCCGCTAGGTGATACTGGTATCAAGATACCGTCAGCAATGGTCAATCTGCTCGGCGAGGATGGCTACACCGGGGAGGCGCAGTATGACGGGATGAAAGATATACTAGCCATGGATGGTGCGCACATTCATCTCTATGGCAAGAAACTAACTAAGCCCTTCAGGAAAATGGGCCACATCACTATCGTCGATGACAATATGGAGGAGTTGAAGAAGAAGGCTAAATTGGTGAAATCAAAACTTAAAGTAATCGCATGAGCAAGCCAGTAGTAGGAATCATCATGGGTAGTCAGTCAGACCTGAGTATTATGTCTGAGGCAGCTGATATTTTAGAGGAGCTGAAGGTTCCCTTTGAGCTGACCATCGTATCGGCTCATCGCACACCTCATCGTATGGTCGACTATGCGGAAGGAGCAGCTGCCAGAGGTATCAAGGTCATCGTCGCGGGTGCAGGTGGAGCGGCCCACCTACCGGGAATGGTAGCATCATTGACCACATTGCCGGTCATTGGGGTACCCATCAAGAGCCGCAACTCCATCGATGGATGGGATTCAGTACTCTCAATACTCCAAATGCCTGGTGGCGTGCCGGTGGCAACTGTGGCCCTGGATGGTGCTAAGAATGCAGGTATACTGGCAGCTCAGATCATCGGAACGGCAGATAAGGCCACATCGAAAAATATTGCCGACTATAAAGCCAAACTTGGTGATAAGGTCGAAGAGTCTGCTAAAAAGGTAGAGGCGGATGGTTACAAAGGGAAGTCTATTGGGTTCAGATGATCACTCGGGTTCGTTGTTTGAACGAACGTTGAAAAACAAGCCTGTCTCTACGAATAGTCGATTTTGTGATTGCCTTGTGAAATTGTCAGTGCGATAAGTGAAGCTCAATTGTAGTTTGGTGACATCACCAAAAAGGTAGCCTAGGCCGGAAGTTATTCGGTTGCCCCAGGGGTTCGAATGATTTTTTCTAATCTCATAGGTTACTTCATTGGACGCCAGGAAGTAGAATTCATTCCGATCTAAGGACTCTCCTGATAGTGGAAAATCTATCGAAAATCGATACCTAAGCCTTTGAGCGAAGGAGCGAGTAAATATGCGCTGTTCAGAACGAAATCGGCTGGACAATCTAATTATTTGCGTTCTGTGAATCATGGCGATTTGTTGGGTGATACGATGCTCAAAGAGTCGCTCGTCTTCAGTTGGTTCCAACCAGCGATACTTATATCCGACAGACGCTTTGAGTTTTGGATGGATTATGTAGGTCGCAAATTGGTTAAGTTCGGCAAACGCTAACCTGACATCAAGGCCGCTTTCTCCAAACTGTTTATTGTCTAGCCAAACCGTACGGTGTGCTAGCGAGCTATTAAAAGACCAGTCTTTACTCAGCTTATAGTTAACCGAAGTTGAAGCCTCCCAGACCAATGCGGTAGTACTCTGTGCGTAAGCTGAGTATGAGATGAAACAGGACAAAATCAGGATGATTGAGCATCTCATCGATAAAGAATATTATCTGTTTGGCGTCCGATGACCATTCTCTGCGACAAGAAAACTCCTGAATGATCAAAGAGCATCTCGTAAGTAGACCATCCGTTTTCGTCTTTAATGTCCACAACGATCTCATGATTTGGGGACTTCAGATTTCGAGCTTTGACAATCTCATCGATCAACCGTGCGTCGGTCGTACTATCAGGTTTAAACTGAAGTTGCACACGTCTAACCCGAAACCTTCGAAACTGCTGTAAATGCTCAAGAATCTTATCATGAGCTTCAGACGCTACGTTCTCTATACTGACGAGCACTTCGATATCCTCAAGCCTCCCTTGAGGCTCAAACTCTATACTGAAGCGTAGACCTTCGAACTTAAACTTGCATTCATAGCTCTCATGATCTATATCAGTTTCCCTATAGTACTTAATACGCGTGGCTGTCTTAAGGTAAGGCTTGAGGAGGGATAGTGCAGATTCAGGCATTTCAGCAGCTTGAATCTTCTTCTCTACTTCCTGCTTTTGGTCCTGACCGAATCCTACATTCGGTATCATGGGCAATAACAAGATCAGAGAAAAAGCGAACCACTTAGTCATCGGTGAAGATGTCTTGGAATTTCTTGATGTCCTCTCGCGACCCCAATAAAATCATGACATCATCAGGCCCAATGAGCATATCAGGAGAAGGGTTGAAAATAAAGCCCTTAATATCATCTTTGAAGCCAACTAAAGTAGCGCCAGTCTGATTTCTTACGTCCAGCTCTCGAATTGATTTGTCCTTGTATTTGTCCTTCAAATCTTGATAAGGGATATCTTCCAATATGAACTGATTACCACCAATCCCGGTGAACAGGTCCAGAAATTCGATTACATAAGGCTTAGTTACCAGTTGTGCCATGTGTATTCCTCCCACGGCATCAGGCATTACCACCTTGGTCGCACCAGCTCGGCGTAGCTTGTTGGTTGTATTTTCCTCTGAGGCACGAGCGATTATTTTAATCTCTGGATTTAGTTCTTTGGCCGTCAAGGTGATGAATACATTATCGGCATCACTGGGGAGTGTAGTGATGATGGCCTTTGCTCTTTCAATGCCTGCATCAAGCAGCACATTATCATGAGTGGCCTCACCTATGAGTACGTTGTAAGTCGAAATGATCGATTGCACATTTTCCTCATCACGCTCCACCAGCACAAAGGGCACATTGCTATTGGCCAATTCCTCACATGCCCGACTACCATTTCGACCAAAGCCACAAACAATAACATGGTCGTGTATTTTTTTCAACTCCTTGCTCATGCGATATTTTTTTAGAAAATGATTGAGCTCGCCTTCAAAAACATAGGTGGTAATAACTGATACCACGTAGGCGAAAATTCCAAGATTGAGAATAATATAAAAGCTGGTAAACAGCCTACCTCCTTCCGAGAGCGGCTGGACTTCATTGTATCCGACTGTCGACAAGGTAATGACCGTCATAAAAAAAGCGTTGATCAATCCATAATCCTCAAGGCTCATGAATCCAACTATGCCCAGGAGAATACTTCCTATGAGTAATGCAATAGACAGGAAAACTCTGTTGAGACCTTTTAGCATCAATGACTGTTTATCATAAAACTAGAGCTATTTGATCAGGCAAACAATTGCAGATAACCCGGCTCTAATAAAACATTAATTTGCGACAATCGCTTATCACCTTGAAATACATGTGGAAATTAGTTAATATCGTTTAAGGCAATTATGCACAGCTACATTTTCGATATGATCCTTTGTGGAATAGCCTATCTATTCCTGGTTTACTTCATGTTCACTTTGCTCAAGAAGAGGCGCAAGGGGTTTGATGGGGATGACGATGATGATGGTGGGCTGCCTGTTTCCACTCCACCCGAAATAGATCTGCCTCCGGGAGTTTGTTTGCCAGATGGTAGCCCAAAGTTGAGGATTGTCAAGGACGACATTCGGGAAGATTGTCTGGTTTGACCGTTATCCACATTCAGGACAGACCCCACTTACCAGCAAGTTTGATTCTTTATAATGATACCCCGCAGGAAGGTTGACCCTGGGTACATCTATGTTGTCGATGCAGGTGGTCTGACCACATTTCTCACATTTGAAGTGCACATGTTCGTGGTGATGTTCGGTTTCCGCGCATTCCTCAGAGCACAGTGCATATTTAGGGGAACCCTCATCGGATAGGATTTTATGGATTAACCCTTTCTCCAAAAAAGTCTTGATGGTTCTGTAGACCGTGACACGATCCAGGCTATGGCTCAGATGATTTTCTATGTCAGATTGTGATAGGGCAAACTCATTGTCGATGAAAAGCTCCAGTATGTCTTCCCGGCTCTTTGTTTTACGCAAGTCAAAATCTTTAAGAATACTTTCTGTCACCGGCATCAGCTACTAAGTTTAGAGTAAAGTTACTCGATCATCACAACATTTCGAAGATAGCAAATAGAACCAAAATCATCGAATGGGGTTAGTATGATAGTCACACTATCATTAAAGATCAATTTACTATTTTTGTTTTTTGCTTGAAGATTAAAACATGGCAGCTATTGCTACTATCCAGATTAATGTAAACGAAAAGCTTTTCCTTCGGAATCCGGAGCACACGGAGCTTGGTCGAAATATAGTTTCGAACAGCATCATTCTTATTGAGAAGATTGGGTTCGAGAATTTCACTTTCAAGAAGCTAGCGAAGGAAATCAACTCCACCGAAGCGTCGATCTACCGCTACTTTGAGAATAAGCACAAACTCCTGATCTATCTGGTATCCTGGTACTGGAGCTGGATGGAGTATCAGGTGGACTTCCAGACCAATAATATTGAGGATCCTGAAAAGAAATTAAATATCGCGATTGATATACTTTGTCAGACTTCTCGATTTGATCCGGAGTTCCTACATATCAACGAAGATGCGCTCCATCGTATCGTTGTGGATGAGTCATCTAAGGCATATTTAACCAAGGATGTAGACGCTGACAATAAAGAAGGCTTTTTCCATGGCTACAAATCACTTTGCAGAAAAATCGCCGGGTTTGTTACTGAAATTGCCCCTGACTTTAAGTACCCACGGGCACTGATGAGTACGATCGTGGAGGCCTCTCATCATCAGAAATTCTTTTCCGAGCATCTTCCTTCACTTACAGAAGTGTCTGAATCTGAGGGAGGTAGTGGCGAGGTTTCTGAGTACCTGCGCTACTTGATCTTCAAGCTGCTCAAGGGCTAGACCTGAACGGCTTCTTCAGCAAACTGTAGCTTTACAAGCTTATTGTAAACACCCTTTTTCATCTCAATGAGGTCCTCATGAGTACCTGATTCGACGACCTGACCATCCTTAATCACGAATATATTATCTGCCTGACGGACGGTAGATAGCCTGTGAGCGATGATAATAGATGTCCGACCTTTCATCAGTTCGTCCAGGGCTTCTTGCACAAGCTGCTCAGACTCGGCATCAAGAGAGCTGGTCGCTTCATCCAGTATTAGAATGGAAGGGTTTTTCAATATAGCCCGGGCAATGGCGATTCTCTGTCGTTGACCGCCGGAGAGTTTTACGCCCCGTTCGCCTACCAGCGTCTCTAACCCTTCCGGAAAGGATTCTATGAAATCTAATGCATTTGCCTGTGCCGCCGCTTGCTTGATTTCGTCCATAGTTGCAGATTGCTTGCCATAGGCGATGTTTTCTTTAATGCTACCGCCAAACAGGATAACCTCCTGGGGCACGACACCTATGTTTTGCCGGTAGGCACGAAGTGGATAGTCATAGACCGCCTTACCATCAATGCTGAGCCCCCCGGCATCAATTCTATAATAGCGCATCAAAAGCTGGATGATGGTAGACTTACCAGCACCGCTCGGTCCTACGAGCGCGACCTTCTCTCCGGGCTTTATTTCAATATTGATTTTATCAAGCACGGTCATGTCTTTGCGTGTAGGGTAGGAGAACCCTACATCGTCCATTTTGATATGACCATTGAGCTTTAGGTGCTGATCTGCGACGATGACATCCTCTGCTATTTCTTCATTGAGCACTTCCAGAATGCGCTCGGAGCTGCCTACAGCCTTCTGTACTTGTCCATATAAGTCTCCGATTCCGGCAATTGAGGCTCCTATAAAGGTGGTATATAATACGAAAGAGAGCAGCTCGCCGACGGTCATTTCACCCGACTGCACCAGTAGCGCCCCATACCACATGACAGACACTATTGCACCAAACAATACGAAGATTACAAAGGAGACAAACCCGGAGCGATAACGCGCAGTTTTGAGCGCCATCACTATCACGCTATCCAGAGATTTGCGGTAGCGCATGGCCTCAAATAGCTCATTAGTGAAAGCCTTTACCGTTCCGATTGACTGTAGCGTTTCTTCGACTACCACGTTCGTTTTGGCCAACTCATCCTGGGTATTTCGCGATAGCCGTCTGATGTATCGGCCAAATACTACTGCAATGACGATCACCACAGGGAAGGTGCCGATCATGAACAGGCTCAGCGATGTAGTGGTAGCAAAGATGACCACCATGCCTATAATGAGAATTGAGAACTGACGAATGAGCTCGGCTACCGTCACCGACAGTGTATCCTGTAGCATGGAAACATCGGAGGTGATACGGCTGATCAACTCACCGATCCGGCGCTTGTCGTAAAAAGAAAACGGAAGAGACATAAGCTTCTCATACAAGGAATAGCGAATGTCGGCCATGGTATTCTCACTCACATAGGCAAACAAATACACGCGCAGAAATGAGACTATGCCCTGTAGAAAAAGTATCCCGATAAGGATGCCCGCTATGGTGTTGATGTCATTGATAAACCAGGTATTCTCTCCCGAGGCAGCATCCAGCAGCTTACCACTCATGAAGGGGAAAGCCATGACCATGGCACTAGTCAGTAAGAGCAGTGCAAGGCCAATTGCAAAGGGCACCTTGTAGGGAAGTACGAACTTGAAAACACCAAGCAGCTTCTTAAGGCCATCTTTGTTGAGCTTCTTTTTTTCGTCTTCTGTATTGATGTTTTTTCCTCTTCTGGACATATGGATAAGTTCTCAGCGAAAGCCTGGAGATTTGTATTGGGAGCGCAAAAATAAAACTTTAGAAGTCATAGACTAACCGTATTGATCGGTCTTGGGTTTGCATCTTTGTCCAAAAAATTCATAGATTAGATAGACTTAGGATTCGACACTATGCTATACCCTCTCAAACGACTTTTGATCTGCCTGGACTTAACAGAAATGGATGACGTACTCATCCGTTATACTGCACTTTTCGCCAAAAAAATGAACGTAGAAAAGCTCTACTTCATTCATGTGGCTAAGTCGTTGGAAATACCCGAGGCGCTCAAGAAGGAGTTTCCAGAAATGGACACCCCCTTAGACGAGACGTTGATAGACCAGATCAAGCCGAAGATTAAAGAACATATCAATACCGATGAGATCGAATATCAGATTGGTATTAAGGACGGAAATGTTACTGAGAATATTCTAAAGTGGTCAAAAATCAAGCAGATTGACCTGATTGTGATGGGGAGGAAGTTGCCAGACCATGGCACTGGAGCCAATCCATCACGCATTGCTAATATTTCGCTTTGCTCGGTGCTCATAGTCCCCAATAACCCCGCGCCAACCTTGAAGCATGTTTTTGTGGCCATTGATTTTTCAAGCTATGCCAATCGTGCTGTTGCCCGTGCCTTGGAGTTTAAGGAAAAGTGTGGTGCTGATGTCACTTTACAGAATGTGTACCGCGTACCAAAGGGATATCACTATACAGGAAAAACCTATAAAGAGTTTGCCAAAATAATGAAGGACAACTCCCAGAAGGACCTTGATGTTTTTGTCAAAAAGTACGATCTGGATCCGTCTGCCTTTGACTATGTAACTACGCTGGATGATGATGATAAGCCGGCGGATAAAATATTTGTGGAGGCCAGTCGCTGTGGTGCAGACTTAATCATGGTAGGCTCGAGAGGAAGAACTACTGCAGCCTCGCTACTGCTGGGAAGTGTGGCAGTTGCCTTGCTGCGCTACAACTTCACCACACCATTTTTTATCGTCAAAAATAAGGATCAAAACCTGGGCTTCTTCCAGGCTTTGATGAGGATCTGATCGAGGCTCTAGTGCTTTCCTTTGATTGACTTTTTCAAGTCTTCGATATAGCGCTCCTTGGATTCGAGGATCGTTTTTACTGCGTATTCTTTGTCTTCCCAGCCTTCGATACCTACTTTCTTTTTTTCAAGGTCTTTGTACACCTGAAAGAAGTGCTCGATTTCCCTGATCAGGTGAGGGTTCACATCGTCAAGCTCTCTTATCTTATCCCAATTGGGGTCGCTGACTGGTACGCAGAGGACTTTGGCATCCGGGCCCTTTTCATCGGTCATTTTAAAGATTCCGATAGGGCGAACCTCTATCACACAACCCGGAAAGGTAGGCTCAGTCACCAACACCAACACATCCAATGGGTCTCCATCCAGCGCAAGTGTATCTGGCACAAATCCGTAATCGCTGGGGTAAAACATAGATGAGAAGATCATGCGGTCGAGCCGAATTACATTCTTTTCATGATCATACTCGTACTTGTTGCGGCTACCCTTAGGAATCTCTACAACTACATCTATCGAAAGGTCGGAGGTGGTGCTCATTTTTTTTATTTCAAATTAAGCAATATGGACAAAATGAGATGCTCTTCGCGCTAGAAAAGGAAGCCAAACTTGAAAACCAACAGGTCTTCTTCCTCAGTAAAAGCCATATTCAATGATAGCACCGCCTGCCCTAGAGGAGAAAGCCAAACACCGAATCCTGCACTATCATGCAGTTTACTGGATTCTTCACCAGAGATCCATACACGACCGAAATCGTAAAAGCCGTTGATGCCGAAGCTGCCCGGGAAAAGATAGCTTCTGAAACTTCCAAGCTTGATACGCAAATCTGTGTTGTTGTAGACGGCACTCTCACCCCAAAACCTCGTTCGTCTGAAGCCCCTCAAATTGGAGAGGCCGCCAAGTTTATTGTAAGTGAAATACTCAAAGTCTCCGAAATTTATAGCATAGCCTGTGCGATTAGCAATAGTCACCTTAGCGGGAAACTGGAAACTGTAGTAAAACGAGAAGTCACTTACCAGTTGACTGTAGTTGTTGGAAATGTCATTAAGTCCAAAATTGCCAGTCAGGGTGGTGTTGAACTTCATGCCTCGTGTCGGATAGGCCGCATGATCGGTGTTGTCAAAAGTCAAGCTTGACTGCACTCCGGAGAAGTAGAACTCCTCGAAGGCAGTCTCAGGATCGAGCCCGTTGATATCCGTATCATAGATGTACCTATCGGTAAAATCATCATCTTCCTCGCTCTCTACATGTACCTGAAACCTTTGCGTCTTCGATCCGATAGTGAAAGTGCCGTGCTCACCCAATCGCTTTCTTAAGTCCACCGCCAGATAGCCTGATTGATATCTTGCCCGGTAATACTCTATGTCTCGATTTTCGAAATCATAAACCGACTCATTACCCAGACCAAAAAAGTTAGCCACGTTAAAAGGTTGATTAACTTCTAATTCGGTTACGATATCCCATTTGCCAATAACCTGCGAAAATTCAGAGCGATACTTGATATTGAAGGCCTGAGTTGCAAAGGCAAAGTCTCCTAGTAGCGTATGTCGCGACTTGAAGACAGGCTTTCTCCAGCCATACTTTGTGAATATAAATCCACCGCCGATGAATAGTCCGTCATCAGCATTAAGCGCTCCTGTCAAAAGTGGCATGAGTACGTCATATTGGAAAGCCTTTCTGTCGTAGGTATTCACCTGCGGATCGTCAGAAAGCCGCTTACTAAATGCAGTTCCATTTTCGAATTCTGTATTCTTCTTAAGATCATAAACTTTGGTCTTCTTTCCGCCATGTGCGGTTTCAGCGTTACTGATCATAAGGTCATCGTTTTTGCCACCAATGATGCGTACCCTGATTTTATTCTTCGTCAGGCCGATCTGCTCAAAGATGTCCTCATCATCAAAGCCGTAGAGCCTGATTTCTTTGGTCTCATCAGCGAGGAAGAGCCGTTCATAAATGACCTTCTGTTTTTCGAAATCTTTGTCCGTCTTCCAGACAGTGATTTTGGTCTGATCAGCTGTGATGCGATCTATAATGAAATGCTCGTGCTTGTCGGATCCAAGCACCTCTACTTCTTTCGCTAGAAATTCGTAGTGCTGCAGTGCGTATTCAGTAAGATTGTTCCTTCTCGACTTTAGCTTGGCGATCACTTCTTCTCCGGATAGGGCATATATTTCTTCGGGCCACTTTCGTATGGCGTTTTCTATGACCTCATCTGTCAAGCTCGCCTTGAGCTCATTGCTGATTTCTGTCCATTGCTCGCGAGTGAGTTCCGTCAGGAAAGTACGGTCGAAGTATCGCGCATTGAACATGAGACCTGATGGCCAGTCCACTTCATAGTCAAAACCTTCGAGTTTCGGGAGCGCCCATTTTTTACTTGCAATTTTGGGGAAGAAGCCCTCATTGAGAAAAAATGCCTGATCCCGATCTCTGGGTATCGGCTGATAGAGGTCGCCTTTCTCATCCTTTTTTTCGAATGTAGCCCAGCGCCACTGATCATCATGACGATCCCAGTCACCAATGAACATATCGAATAATCGATTTCTAAGTACAAATGGCTGGTCGACTTCATTATCGTTATCCTTTTTTAGCCTTTTGATGATCTTGAGTGTGTTCTCTACATCCTCTGAGTTACCAAAAAAATCCTGATGGGTGGCGTCACCTGCAGGGCGCTCTTCATACAGGGCAAGGGTGTTTGCAAATTGAGTTTGGTGTGGCCCAAACCTTGGATCATCAGGGATGTATACTACCTGAGGATTGGTGTGATAGATACCAGCGGCCTCAGCCATGGGAGGTATGACAAAAGCTCCATAAGGATGCCCCGCAGAGATTTGATCCTGGACTATATCTACCGCGAATGTCTTTCTCAATTCTTCGGGAATAGCATTTTCCGGATACTTTTCGATAGAGCGTAGGACGTACTGTTGGCCGTCATCAGCCTCCAGTCTGAGCGACTTGGTCTGCATACCTCCACCACGCTGGACAATCTTGAGACCACCTCGCTCACTGCCTATGTCAAATACCGGTACTTCAATTTCCTGAGCCCATTCTTTTCTGTAGTTTTCACCGAATAGTCGTTGCTGGCCTTTCTTTGACTTGTACTGATCGCTGGCATTTACTACTACGGTGCTATCTGTAAAGTCATTGTTAGCGACATACTGCGCTATACTGGGAGGCGCCTCATATGGACGATTTCCCAGCGTCTTCTTCAGAGCTAATTCACCCTTTGGGTGCTCCTCATCCACTATCCAGTATTCGGATACGATATCACCATTGTCATAGTAATCGACGATTACGAACCCGTTTTTGCTTGCTGCATATTCAGCTTTGCCTTCTTTTTTGACATGGGTGGTTTTGGATCCTGATCCACTGATGATATAGTTCACATCATTTTTTTGGAATAACTGAAGCGTATGCTCATGTCCGGCGGCATGGATCGTGTGTGGGTATTTCTCAAACATCCCGACCATAGCATTGCGAATAGCCTTGTACTTAGGATGCTGGATGTCCTGGATGTTCCCTATGACCGATCTGTAGAATGGCGATATCGAGCCAATGACGGGAAGAGGAATGTAGAGCGACTCATTTGCTTCGGTCAGTGGGAAAATGTGATTTTTGAAAGGGATATGACCTCCGTGGATGCCGTCTGAGAACATCGGATGATGACTCACGATCAGTACTTTCTTGTGTGCATTTTCTTCCAGCATATTGCTCAAGGTGGTCAGCACCTCAGCAGTGCCTGCTACACCGCATCCATCTTCCTCTCGGGGCTTATCCCAGGGATGGAGTAGCCATTGCGTATCAATGATGATTAGTGTGATTTCTTCATTCAATGAGATTTCGATAGGGCCGGGACAGCCGTTGGCAGGAAAGAATATCTGCTCACCACCGAAGTACTCATCGACAAACTCACCTTGCTCCAAGATTCGGGTGATCCCATCTTTATTGCCCTTTTTCCAGTCATGATTACCCGGAATCACAAATCTTCGTCCTTTAAAATCCTGAGTAATCTCAATTTGCTGTACGATCTTATGCTCCATCTCTTCTCGATCGGGATGGTCTTTTGGCGGCAGTCCTTTGGGATAGATATTGTCTCCAAGAAAGATCACGGCGCTCTGTTCATTGGCCTGCGAGAGCTTCTCCCTGAGTACTGCCAGGTTGAGGTCTACGGGGGCATCAGGTTCCCCGGCATCTCCCATCAGATAGATAGAGTATATTTTTTTTTGCGCTAGCACTGGAGTACTAGCCAGACTAACCAATAGCCCCAATAGCAATATCTTCCCAATCCCTTTATTCATTGTTACGCTGCATTTTATACTCAATGATGTAGCCACGATCCCCTTCTCCTTCACTGGAGATCAGCATATTTCCGTTAGGCAAAAAACATATACCCTCCGGCTGACTAAGCAGTCGGGGTGGTATAGGGTAAGAAGCTTGAATTTCCCCATCATCATCTACGACTATTAGCAACTTGCCAACTGACGCGATCATATACCATTGTCGTTCGAAGGGATGTAGGGCAATGCCAGAAGGTCTGAAGGTGATCTTTCCAGCATCATAAGATTGATTTTTGGCCGTTTCGAAAAATGCTTCAAGTTTCTTTTTGCTGATGGTGAATTCGGGATTCTTCTTGAAATCCTCCTGGTCAAGATCATAACCATAGATGGCCTGGCCTTCCACTTTGTCTTTGTCGATTTCCGACTTCCCTTTGCAGACAAGCATCAGACGATTGCGCTCAGGATCGTATCCAAGACCTTCAAGATCATTATCCTTTGACAATGGTGTCTCGATTTTGTCAGCATCTACTTCCCGATCTTCTGATATTTCGAAATGGTACAGGTCACCATTGCTTTTGAGCACATACGCCGTATTGTCTACTATTTCCACACCTTCATAGTCGCCACTTCCGGCAAATCGTATGGCTTTGTCAATGTCTTTTTTGTTCAGGTCGTAGAGAAACATCCGCCCTTCTTCATCGTTGATCATAGCGACCTGTGCATCCTTGTAGTAGGAGAGTCCCGAAACTTCCTCCAGCACATAGGGTAGGAAGTACTTATTCTCTACTGCATTGAGATTGTAGCTGTATGACTTACCAGAAACATGATAGAGTGAGTCCGCCAGAGTACGATAGGGGCGCTCACAGCTAACCTGCGATGAAAGAATTAGCAAGAGGCATAGAATAAAAAGGGGTAGTATCGTTTTACTCATATCTATAAAATTATATGTTCGGGAGCAATCAGGCTGGCGATCTGACCCAAAGGGCAACAATTAATTTTAAAAAGACATTCAATATATCTATTTTCCTTTTTCATCTTACGAAGCAAGTGTCGCATAGGCTATCCATACAAGGTTTAATTACCAAATCAATGAAATGCTCATGATTTCGAAGAAGGAAATTTTGGTTGAGGTAAAGGATTATGCCGAACGTGTACTCAAAGAGGAGTTCCCGGAAGGGCTTGTTTATCATGGGCTCGAGCACACGAGGAATGTGGTCAATGCGGCCAAAGAGATCGGCGAGCATACCCACTTGAGCAGCGAAGAGATGGAAATCGTAGAATTGGCTGCATGGTTTCACGATCTTGGGTATAAAAACTCTATTTCAGACCATGAAGAGCGTAGCGTCGAGCTAGCACAAAAATTCTTGAAAGAGCACAATCTGGATGACGACAAGATAGTAAAGGTCATGGGCTGCATCATGGCCACTAAAATGCCACAGTCTCCAACCAATATGTTGGAAAAGATCGTCTGTGATGCCGATCTGTTGCACCTGAGTACTGATAAGTATTTTGAGCAGTCTTCTATGCTCAAAAAGGAGATCGAAAACCTGTCAGGCGAGCAATACTCCGAGATTGACTGGATGGACTCCAACAAGACTTTTTTCAAGAAACATACGTACTTTACGGACTATGTAAATGAGAAGTACGCAGATCAGAAGCAGGAGAACCTCAAAAAAGTCAAGAAAAAATTGAAGTCTGAGAAAAAACAAGAAAAGTACATTGAAGACCTTGAGAAGTCTGTTGCGAAACTCGAGCAGAAGCTTGCAAAAGCAAAGGACCTCAAGCCAGATCGAGGTATAGAGACGATGTTTAGATTGACATCCAAAAACCATCTGGACCTTAGCTCTATGGCTGATAATAAGGCCAACATCATGATCTCGATTAATTCGATCATCCTGTCCATCTTGATCTCCGTGCTCTACCGTAAGCTTGAGGAGTATCCACATATGCTCATTCCGACTATTATTTTGACTATTGTCTGCCTGGTCACTATTGTATTCTCTATTCTGGCTACCAGGCCAAATGTGACCTCAGGACTCTTCACCAGAGAAGATATTCTCAACAAGCGCACTAACCTTCTGTTCTTCGGCAACTTCCACAACATGAAGCTGGATGACTATGAGTGGGGGATGAAAGAAATGATGAAGGATGCGGATTACTTATATGGGAGCTTGACAAAGGACATATATTTCCTCGGAAAGGTGCTCGGTAAAAAATACCGAATGTTAAGAGCCGCTTATACCATTTTCATGTTTGGCTTTGTGATCGCGGTGCTCTCTTTCGCGATAGCCGAGGCATTTTTCAAAGCACCGTATCCTTACTGATCTATCTCTTTTTTTCTGATCCAGTCGTAAGTATCAGTCTGCGCTCTAACTTCTGACTCGTTGCTTTCTTGTTTGATCGGTAGATTATTATGCTGAAAGTCGAGTCTAACGGCTTTGCAGTTATCCTTGAGTTGAAGTTTAAGGATGTTCATGATTTCGTCCTTAAGTATACTATCGTAAACCGGGAAGGTCACCTCCACACGACGATAGAGATTGCGCTTCATCCAATCCGCCGAACCCATAAAAAACTCAGGTGACCCGCCGTTGTGGAACACAAATACCCGCGCATGCTCCAGATAGCGATCGACTATTCGCCTGACCTTGATATTAGCGCTAAAAGGTTGATCCGGGACAAGGCAGCAAATACTCCTTACTAACAGATCAATTTTGACCCCAGCCTCACTTGCTTCATAAAGTTTATCAATCATCCCTTGCTCCTCGAGATTGTTGATTTTGATGATTATGCTTGATGGAAGCCCTTTCCTGGCGTTGGCGATTTCCCGATCAATAAGCTCAGTGAAGCGCTCAACAATGTTGAATTGGGAGACGAGCAGATGGTCAAATTGGCTCGGATCTTCTTTTTCGCTCAGGTACAGAAAGACTCGCTTCAGCTCTGAAGTTATCTCTTTGTGACAGGTGAGCAGTCCGTGATCGGCATAGATTTCGGCGGTCTTTTCATTGAGGTTTCCTGTGCCCAGGAAGCCGTACCTTTTTTCTCCGGTAGGGGTCTTTTTGGTGACAAGGGCTACTTTCGCGTGCACTTTTAACCCAGGGATACTGTATACAATTTTTACTCCGGCCTCTTTCATTTTGGCTGCCCACCGGAGGTTGTTGGCTTCATCAAACCGGGCTTTGAGTTCCATAAATACCAGCACCTCTTTACCATTCTTTGCCGCGCTGATCAGCGCATCACCGATGAACGAGTTGGAAGCCATCCGGTAAAATGTTACCCTTATGGTCTTGACGTCCGGGTCAATGGCTGCCTCATTAAAAAACTGTAATACGTAATCATAGCTGTGATAAGGGAAGTGCAACATTTGATCCCCCTCGTCTATGGCTGAGAAAATCAATCGATGGCGGTCAAGTACCCTGTGTCGGACAGGCTCCAAAGGGTCATTTTCCAGGCTTGGGCCGATCACATTGGGCAATTGCCAAAAGTCGTGCGAGTTGTGGTACCTGCCACCGCTCACAAGGTCTGTATTGGATAACTGGAATGCCTCTTTGAAATGGGCCACCAGACCTTTGCTGGCTTTCTTATCAAACAGAAACCTGGAGGGTATTCCCAAATTCCTTTTATTAATCTGATTTTCAATCTTTTTGACCAGGTTGCCATCAAACTCATCGTCTATCTGAAGGTCAGCGTCTTTATTGAGCTTGATATTGACGGCTTCCAGTACTTCAGCATTGGGAAAAATCAAGTCAAGATGGGCACTTACCACATCATCCAAGAAGACGAAATGATGCTGATTCTCCGTCGAGGAAAGCTTCACAAATCTCGGTAGCTTATCCGACGGGATATTGACATACGCATACCGGATTTCACCATTTTGTCTGAATTTCAGTTTTACTGCCAGGTAGAGCTCGCGATTATTAAGAAATGGAGGATTCTCATTCTCCCCAAAAATATAAGGCTGCAGATAGCCCAGCACTTTGGTCTTAAAATAATAGAGGAGTGGCTCATGATGTACGCTAGGAATGGGCTCAGTGAAATAAAGCTTAAGGCCTGCCTGATCAAGTTTCCGAATCACCAATTTGACAGAAGTACCATAGCGATCTAATTGGTCAGATACAGCGTCATGGATGATCCTGAGTAACCTCTTGGGTCGAATGCCGGCCTCCTTATTGAGTTTCTTCTTGTCTATATAGGCGAGACTCCTGATGTCCGCCACGCGTACCCGAAAAAACTCATCTAGATTGGAGGAATAAATGGCAAGGAACCTCAGTCGCTCCAGGATCGGTACCCGTTCGTCTTCGGACTCCATCAGCACCCTCTCATTAAACCTGAGCCAGCTCAGGTCACGGTCAAAATACCGGTTGATGATTTTAACCTCTTCTGATTTGCCTTCGGTCTCCGGGACTTGCTCCATAGTGTACAATTCTGTTCTCGCCTGTTGCTAAAATAAGCGATCAAGGATTATCGCATTGTTAACGTTCTTATTTCAACTGAATGACTTCTACGGGTTCACCAATGCCTTTGGTATTGATTTCTCCCAGTTTCTTGTAACTCGTGACCTCAGATTTAGCCGCTTCATAAAAAGCACTTGAGACAAGACAGCTGGACGCGTATTGCTTATTGAGCTGCTCTAGTCTTGCCGCTACTATGACTGCCGTACCCGAAATAGAATACTGCTGACGGTTCTGTGTGCCGATATTTCCCGTCACCAGCGGACCAGAGTGCATACCTATGCCAACTTTGACTTTTTGGTGATCATTGACTTGTTCCAAATGAGAAAATATAGCTGTTGCCGCTCTAAGTGCCAGCAGGCTATGATCTTCTCGCTCCAGGGGCGCACCAAATGAGGCCATAAAGCCATCTCCCAGGAGTTGGTTGACTACTCCATGGTGCTTATTGATGATTTCAATTAATGGGCCAAGCACGGCGTTTTGAAATTGGTTGATCTGCTCAGGAGACATATGCTCCACGATGTTGGTAAACCCACGGATGTCCAGAAACATGATGGTGACCTCCAGCTGTCGTGTAATCTGATTTATGTCCTTAAGTGCCGCCACCACCTCGGTCGACACTTGTTGATTAAATAGTGCCTCGATCCGTTCTGACTCGGCAGCATTTTTGATTGCCAGCTGGATTCTTAGCCGGATCTCGCGTGCCACCGATCCGGCGATTAGTCCGCCTAGCGCGAGGAGAAAAGATCGTGCGTGGTATGCAATTTCAGGAAAGTCAAAGTCAGGTGTATGTACGTAACTAATAATGCCGCTGTAGGAGAGACCAGCCACCACACCAGATAATACCGATACTTTGGGGTTGAGATAGAATACGGAAGAGATCAGAAACAGAAAGTAAAAGGTGAAGGCAGGAGAGTCGATCATGGTGCCTTTCCCTTCTATATAAATCAGAATTACAAGTGCCAGGGTGGGAAAGCTGATTTCTGTAATTGCCGATAGGAATTGATAACCCAGAGGGAGTCTATCGAGCCTATGCTGTGCCTTGCTGATCCAGAGATAGCGGCCTGCCAGAAAGACCATGAAAAGAACCGAATTGAAGATCACAAACGCATAGTTGCGTAGTGAGCTGAAGTACTCCAGCACCTGCTCCTCGGCCAATAGGAAATTCAGGGTACTGAGCAACGTAATGACACCAAAGAGTAGGAATAACATCTTGATCCTCTTTAGCTCGAAGACCAAGCTCTCACTCCCAAATGTATTTCCTTGCTTATTTTTTGTGGACACTTACGAATATGTGGACAATTCTCGGAACTGACAATTGTCACCTTATGGTATTGCCATCATCATTCCGGGATATTGGTCGACTGCCTATTTTGACCACTTCAATATATTAGCAAAACCATGGACATACAAAACATACTCATTCCGATAGACTTCTCACCCTGCTCTAAAAATGCGGTAAAAGTGGCGGTAGAGCTTGCAGCACGCTGGGAGGCACATTTGCATTTGCTCAATGTCATCGCCATGCCTGCTCCTCATCCCGATATTGGTAGTCATGTGATCATCGAGCCAATGCTGGAGGAAAGTCACGAAGAGGTTCATCAGTCATTCGAAGCACTCGAGGATGAAATACCCGGCCTGAGAGTGATCAATTATCACGTTAAGGATATTGTGGGTCAGGTTACCGTGGCTATTCAGGAGGAGATCCAAAGCAAAAAAATAGATATGGTCATTATGGGAACCAAAGGTTCGCATGATCGTCTGGAGCGATTGCTCGGCAGTATATCCAGTGAGGTGATATCATCTTGTCGACTACCTGTACTGGTCATACCTGAAAATATCTCACACCTCAATGTCAGCCGGATTGGTTACGCTGCGGACTTCCATAAGGTCATTATGCCAAAGAAGCTTGAAATAGTCAAGCACTTGATGGAGACGTTGGCTGCTGAGCTGGTAGTGTTCAATGTGCACCATAGTGATGAGGCGATGGCCTTTGACAAAAGCAGTACTGCCCGGATACTGAAGAAAATTATTGGGCGGTCAAAATTTAAATTTCATCAGGTGGCTGTGGATAAAATCGAAGAAGGCATTATCCAGTTTGTGGAAGAGCAGCAACTGGATATGCTGGTCATGATGCCTCACCAACACGGACTGCTGGAGCGCATATTTCACGGTAGTATGACCAAAAAAATAGCCATGCAGCTCAAAGTGCCCCTGCTGGCCATCCACCAATAGCTTAGGTGCTGTGTCAAATGCTCCTCTGATGTAAAAGCACTTGAGGAAGGAAAAATCCTTGGCTAGCTTTCAAACAAAAAAACATGAAAGCCAGACTCTTAATTCTTCTCCTACTAGTGGGTATCAGTCCCATGTTTGCTCAACAGGAAATGCCCAATCTCCTTTCGCTCAGAGAGCGCGGAGCAGTAATGGACGAGATTCTTGAAGACCGCCTGACTAACCTACTTCCTGGTCTTATGGAGGAAGAGGGTGCAGATATGTGGTTGGTGATCACGCGCGAGTACAATGAAGACCCGGTCTTTTGGTCGCTCAAGCCATCATGGTGGATCAATGCTCGCCGCAGGACGATTCTTGTGTTTTATCAGCCCAAGCCGGGAGCTCCTGTGGAGCGATACTATGTTCAAAAGCATGGCATCCCTGGCTATACCTCAGCCTGGACGCCAAAGGAAAGTCCGGCTAAGTGGTATGAAGAAGATCAGTGGCAGGCACTCGCTGATCTCATCTCTTCAAAAGACCCTAAAAAGATAGCAGTCAACATATCCGAAAACTTCAAGCATGCAGATGGTTTGGCTACCACCGACTATCGTGGTATGATGAGCAAGTTGCCTAAGAAGTACGCCGACAGGATCCATGAAGGGGGAGGACTAGCCGTGCGATGGCTGGAGACCCGTACTGAGCAGGAGATTGATCTTTACGAGCAGACTTGTAATGTGGCACACACGATCATTGCAGAGGCTTTTTCTCAGAAAGTCATTACGCCTGGCGTCACTACCGTAACGGACGTACGCTGGTGGATGCGCGAGCGCGTCAGAGAACTCAAGTTGACGGACTGGTTCTTCCCGTCAGTCACCATCCAGCGCTATGATGAGAGTAAGAATGAGGTCATCAGCTACCGCAATGATGAGGAGGTGATCCAATATGGCGACCTTCTGTGGTGCGACTTTGGCATTACCTATTTGAGGTTGAATACCGATACTCAGGAGAACGCATATGTGCTTCGTCCGGGTGAGACGGATGTCCCTGATCATTTTAAGAAGGCGCTGGCTACTGGCAACAGACTCCAGGATATCTTATTGGAGAACTATGCCGAAGGCAGAAGCGGAAACGACATACTACTTGGTGCACTGGATCAAATGAAGAAAGAAGGTATAGATGGCACCATCTACACTCACCCCATTGGCTACCACGGTCATGGTGCTGGGCCTACTATTGGCTTATCGGAAAAGCAGGAGTTTATCAATGGAGCTGCCGAGTGGCCATTGCGACCCAATACAGCTTATTCGATAGAGCTCAACGCTAAAGTGCCCATCGCTGAGTGGGGTAATCAAAAGGTAAGAATTGCACTTGAAGAGGAGGCCATTTTCACGCCTGACGGCATCCGCTTTATTGATGGCAGGGCGAAAGAATGGATTCTCATTCCTAGACGGAATAGTCACCTCGGCAATTGATTATGATGAAATTTCGAGCTTTAGAAAAACACTCCTTCTCCTCCTTTGAGGGAGGCTAGGAGGGTGTGAATACAAGAAATAGTTTTTCTAAAGCTCGAAATTTAATTGCGATCAGTGTATTTTAAAAGGAGTAGCAATTCCTTGAGAACAGCTTCACTACTTTAGCATCCTATGGAGCAGATAATTAATACGCTGAGAGTTACTCGCCAGAACATACTTAATATAGCAGAAGCCTTTTCTACAGAACAACTCAACCATATTCCGGTAGGATATAATAACAACCTCGCATGGAACCTGGGTCACGTACTGGTCACGCAGCAGCTGTTGGTCTATCGACTATCTGGCTTGCCGGGATACCTATCTGATGAGTTGATTGATCGGTATAGAAAGGGCACTAAGCCTGAGGCACCCATCACCGATGAGGAGATCGCGACAATTAAAGAGCAGCTTCTGACCCTGGTAGATCAGACGGTTACTGATTGGGCGGAGGGCAAGTTTGGTGAGTACAAAGAATACCCAACGAGCTTTGGGGTGACATTGCGCAGCTCAGTCGATGCGATGCAGTTCAACAACAGCCATGAGGCACTGCACCTCGGCTATATGATGGCGATGAAGAAGTTGGTTTAGGAACCAGCTCGCCGATAACCTCTCCAAAACTGGATCGGCAATGCAAGTGGCCCGAGGATCAAGACCCACATCAGCCACTCAAAGTAAGACTGGTGGTAGATCCTGGCCAAAATGATGCTGATGATTCCCGGTAGGATGAGGAAGAGTATGAAGACCCACGTTCCCATACTTTCAAACATGAGGTGACGATAATAAATTCAATGCCATTCAAGCATTCTCCCGAGCATAACTTGAGAAAGATTGCCGTTTGTTGACAGAATTAAGGTTGATCGAGCAAATTCATTACCTTACCTAATGGCAGGCACATTACCATTGAAGCACCAGTAGATGTATGTTGATTAAAAATCAACCATTGACGGTCTGCAGATACAATGGCCCCATCCTCATAGATCTCGGAATTCACCACAGGCCCTAAATTGATAACCGGACCCCATGAAGAACCATCAAATTTTGAGGCGTAAATGTCATCCTTTCCCAAAGTATCTGGCCTTTTCATACTATTGAAAAATAAAAATCCGGTTTCTTGATCAAAGTAACTCGGCCATTGCCAGGCATTCGTAATGTTTAGTGCCTCGACAGCATCCATTCCAAGCATTTGCCACTCCAGAGTATCATTTACATTGGCTGAGAACAACAATCTGTCCCCTATTGGGGTAGGACAGCACTCCTCTCGATTAGAATTGACCCTTGACGGATAAGCCTGTGACCACTCCTGGCCATCGAAATCGGACCGCCAAATATTCCATTCATCTGTGATATCCGGGTCGGGATGTGGCCTGTTCGATGTAAAATAAAAAGTAGTGCCATTTGGTGTTAGACGACCGCCCATATCATCATAGTCACCTGAAAAAGGCAACTTCTTTTCATTAGTCCATCTGCCATCGACTTTTGTCGCCTGATAAATAAGAAGTTTGTCCAATGTTGAGTCCTCACGAACGAAGTATATGATTTGCCCATCTTTGGAATACCCGCACACCGCTCCGGACAGATGATCGGGGAACAATTCGGGAGCATATCTACTCGGTGAAGCCGGCTGAAAAGATATTAAAAAGTGGAACAGAGAGCTTAACAAGAGAACTAATGACATATTCAATTATACAAACTCTAAAGGATAAACTAATACCGCGAAATGTATGATTTATTCATGATCGCCGAGCAGTATGGCATTGAGGAAAAGCTTGTGAATACTATACCAATACCCCCTAAAGGTAGGGTCAGAAGCAAAGTAGACCACATGCCCTTTACCCACTTTGGTGCGAAGCATGTAAGGCGCTCCTGCCAGCTTTTCTCTGTCTTCGTCTAGCATGAACCCATCCAGCAGAAGTTCTGATTTGTTATCACCATAAGCCAGGACGATATCGTCCTGATTTTCTGGAGTGAGTACGATAGGGTAGGCGGCTGGTAGTCCCATCGTCTTGGCGCTGTATCCTGTAGCCAGAATAGACTGTCCCATTTCATTCATGCCGGGCTGCCATGCGACACGTGCAGTTGGTATTGCTTCGGTATTAATGAAGGCACCCTGCAGAATCGTGCCATTCGAGTACTCGGCAAACCCCTCGAAGGTCACTCCGGCCCCCAGCACCTCATCATTGGCAATG
Organism: uncultured Roseivirgaceae bacterium; assembly: GCA_964351595.1. Taxonomy (GTDB): domain Bacteria; phylum Bacteroidota; class Bacteroidia; order Cytophagales; family Cyclobacteriaceae; genus UBA6059. Next base: position 40,310 of record CAYGOT010000017.1, read on the forward strand.
ACTTCTCCTGCCGCATGTGAAGCGATCAACGTCCCGCCGTTGAGGACATACTCCCTCAGGTTATCGAGCTTCAGTGTGCCCTTGTAGCCTTTGCTAAAGCCTGGCCCGCCACGGATATCAAGACCCGCATTGGGTAGTACGATGGTAGAGTATTCTGATAAGTCACCACCATTGAGTGTCGCCAACATAACCGGAGAAAAGGTAAAGTCATAATCGCGCTCAAGCACATTCCTGATGCCGCCATAGTAGTGGTCCTGCATCACTGGCCAGTCTGCGAGCACAGCCACTTTGGGTTGCTTGATAGGAGCTAATCTGACATCATCGCCGAAAGTCACCCCGGCATCCGTAAAGGGATTCTCGGCGGTGTTGATTTCAACATTGCCTTCCTTGGCCAGCTCGACGAGTCGATCATAGAAGTGGTCAGGATTGCGGAGGGATAATGCTGCAAAGGTGCCTTCTGGGTAGGTTTTGTCACCGATTTGAAACCAGCTCTTGAACACTCTCCATTTGTACCCTTCCTGAGCCATTTTCATTACGAGCTTGTAGCTGGATTCCTGTTCGGGTGATAGGAAGTACGCATAGGCCTTACCAGGAATAGTCGGTTGAGCATTTGCGATCGAAACGGGGGCAGTGCCGACACCAACGGCAGTGCTTGTATGATAAGCCTCCACACCAAAAATAAGTGGGTAGGTATTCCAGGTCACATCATAGAAAGGCATGTTGCGGCCTGCTGGCACCCAGGTCTCAGGGTTGTCATCATCGATACTAGGGTCGAACAATGATCTAATAAGGCGTGCCTGCGGCTGATCCATATCAATGATAAAGTCTCCAGTCTTGTAAGACTTTTTTATGTTGGTCACAGAGCGATCGTAGCTATTGGATAAAGCAGTAAAGCCAGCAGTAACTTGTTGCACTTCAATATCCTGGATTTGGAGTCGCTCGATCATGCGATTCACCTTTGAAGGGTCCTGTGCTGCTGGAATGATGATGTGCTTAATGCTACTATTCCTCGCATCGGTTACGCCTTTGAGCTGGGCTTGATAAGTATCTTCCAGCAGTTGCTCTTTTTTACGGGCTGCCACTTCCATCAATGTCCAGGCTCCCTCTGCATGCCGATCCATAGCCATACGCATGGTGGCTAGTGTGCCGTCAGTCCTGATAAAGGCAGTTGACCGACCGGGCCGACCACCAAAGGTTTCAAACAAAAATGAACTCAAACTGGGGCCGAGCATCGCCCATGATAGTCCAAAGCCGACATGGCTCACACCGTCAAACTGATTGCGACTAAATAGCGACCAGCCCTGCTCTCCAAATCGCTCACCAGTCTCCTCCGCAACATCTACCCACCAGTCATAGGATTTTTCTGGCCAGAGTTTATGATAGGGAGGTGCAAAAGGCGGAATAAAATGTGTAGTGGGTCCGCTGTGTACATCTAGCACGAGATTGGGTCGCCATTCCATGATCTGCTCGCCCAACGCCGACATCTCCGGTGTAGCGAAGAAGCTGAAGTCACGATTGACATCCAGGCCGATCGCATTGCCGTCGGTATTCATGCCCCAGTGGGCTCGGTTTTCTACCGCATTGGGGTCGACTGATGCGCCTGGAACATTATAGAGCCCTTGCCAGGTGACATAGCGTGCATGGGCATCAGGATTCGTTAAAGGTGAGATAATCACCACCAAATTGTCACGTATGCTTTTTGCGGTAGCGTCCTCTCTCGTCGCGAGATCATAGGCGACCTCTGATAGTACCTCTACGCCTGCTTCCTCATCGGTATCCACTATGAAAATGTAAAGTATGGAAGGGTTTTCCGATAGGATACGCTGCTTCTCCGTATCCGAAAGGGCTCCTTCGAGTCGGGTAAGCATACGATTATCCGCCTTGATTTTTTCGATGTTGGCCAGGTTCTTCTCACTGCTGATGATCAACTGAACCAAATCTCTATTTTGGATGCTCTTGCCGTACGTATTGTGCGAGACCCGATCACTGGATGCCAGATGTTGATAATACTGGTAGTGGTTGCCGGTGACGGTATAGGTAGTGCCCCCTGCATAGCCATTAAATTCCTGAGGGCTGAGCGATTGTGCCTGGAGGAGGCCGGGTAGCAGCGACAATACGAGGAGATAAAACTTCTTCATAAGGTTGGATTTGCGAAGAAGATCGGGATGGATAGGAAGACTACCAACTGAAATTACATCGAAGGTGGGTTATTCTTCAGACAATCTCAGCAGGATTTTTTCAAGTTCTTCCTTTTGAATCGGCTTGGAGATAAAGGCGTCAGGTTTGATCATTTGTACTGATTCATGTGACGACTCGTGCGAACTGATCACGATGGTCTTCGGGCGGTGCTTCAGCATCTCTATGGTCTCAAAACCGTCCACATAGGGCATCTCCACATCCAGGAAAAGAAAATCCGGTTCATGATTAACTACCGACAAAGCCCCTGAAACGGGATTGGTATGCGTTTCGACTAATTCCACAAAACTGATGCTGCTCATCAACTTCTGAAGAATGGTCAAAAAGACCTTGTCATCATCAATAGCTATGGCGGTATACTTCTTCACTGTATTGGCAAAGTACCAAAAAATATTAGAAAAATAAAATAGCAAATAACTGTTGCTTACCTCTGTGTTATACTTCTGTAAGATACTCGTGTACAAACTTAATTGCCATGGCCCCCTCACCAACAGCCGAGGCTACTCTATTCATTGCGCCAGCTCGTACATCCCCAGCCGCGAAAATCCCTGGAATACTGGTTTCGAGTAAAAAGGGTTCTCTTGGCAGTTTCCATGACTTTTGGAACTCATCATGCTTGTGGAGGGACGGCCCGGTCTCGATAAATCCTTTTTCGTCTTTTATCAGATCTGTGATCCAGTCAGTGTAGGGTTTTGCGCCTATGAAAATGAACATAGCAGCCGCACCAACCTCACGCTGCTCCTTTGAGTCAGTATCTTCGAGTGTCACCTTCTCCAGATGTCCATCTCCTGTCACCTCAAGCACGTTAGTCTTGCCGAGTACCTCTATATTTTCAGTTCCCGAGATCTGATCGATCAGGTATTGTGACATGCTGGAACTAAGATCCGGCTTCCGGATGACGATATGAACTTTACAGGCAAATTTGGATAAATACATGGCTGCCTGGCCAGCCGAATTTCCTCCGCCGATAACATAGACATCTTGATCCTGGCAAGCTGTTGACTCAGTCATTGCCGCCCCGTAGTAGACGCCTGCCCCACTGAAGTCATCGATTCCCTTGGCAGTGTGTTTACGGTAGTCGACACCACTCGTGATCACGACTGCTTTGCAATTGACTTCACTACCGTCGACAAGCTTGATCTTTTTGTAATGACCTTCGGCAGTAATATGGGCCACCTCCTGAGGTGATAATAGCTCCACTCCGAACCTGGTCGCCTGGGTGATTGCCCTGTGTGATAGCTCGGCTCCACTGAGCCCTTTTGGGAAACCCAAATAATTTTCAATACGACTACTTGTCCCAGCCTGACCGCCCGGAGCGCGCTTTTCTATGAGAAGCGTTTTCAACCCTTCGGACCCTCCATAAACACCAGCTGCTAATCCGGCAGGTCCAGCACCGATAATGACGACATCATAGAGTTTTTCAGTGGCTTTGGATTTCAATCCTATCTTCCCGGCTAATTCCGCCAGGCTGGGCTTGGCCAGTTGGCTACCATCTTCAAAGAAGACTGCCGGAAGCTCTGCGGCTGTGAGTTTTGCAAGGCCTACTAGCTCGTTGGCTCTGGAACTGCGCGTGACGTCCAACCATTGATAAGGAATGAGGTTTCCTGACAGGAAATCCTTGATTTGATGGGATAAGGAGGAGTACTGGTAACCCACCACTTTTATACCTTCAAATTCAGGGACAAATTGCTTTTGCCATTCGTCGAGCTGATCATATAGTACTGGGTAGAGCTTTTCGCTCGGGGGATCCCACGGCTTCAGCAGATAGTAGTCTAGCTGCACGTCGTTGATGGCCTTGATGGCCGCTTCCGTATCCGAATAGGCCGTCAGCAGTATCCTTTTAGCAGTTGGATAGATCTGACGAGCTTTTTCCAGAAACTCTACTCCGAGCATCTCAGGCATACGCTGATCTGATAAGAACATGGCGATCACCTCATTCTTGAGCTTGAGATCTGCAATGGTCTCAAGTGCCTCGCTGGCAACAGTCGTGCTGAGCACGCGATACTGCTTCCTAAACTCCTTGCGCACATCTCGCTCAATAGCACGCAGTACCTGAGGATCATCGTCGAGTATTAGTATGATGGGAAGTTTCATGCTTTGGTCATTGGTCTTTGGTCCTTAGTTATTAGTACTTGGTTGTTGTTTCTTAGTCAATGGTCCCTGGCTATGAGCACTGGTTGATGGATGGCTACTTTGTGTCTTTTTTGAGATGGTTGATAAAGCCGTTGAGAAGCTTCTTAACAGAAGTGATCTCATGTTGTAAATTAATCAAAGAGTCTTGAGATATATAGCCTAAATCTAATGCCAGGTATAGTTGAGTCTCCACCTCGAATAGAGAACCACGAGCGATGTACATGAACCTTATTTTGTCGTTGGAATGAAAACGACCACTTCCTTCGGCAATATTCGAAGGAATGGATATGGCGGCTCTATTGATTTGTTGAGTTAAAGAGAACCTCTCATTTTCAGGAAATTTAGAACTAATGGTATGTATCTGTTTGACCAATGCTCTTGCCTTTTGCCAAACCTCTAACTCTTTATAATCCATATCATTTGGTAGTTAGTTCATAGTTATTAGTCCTTAGCCTTGCCTTAATCCCGTTTATCCGTGTCATTTTATTAGACTCAGTGTAGATTATTACGCTTGTTCTCTTAAATCTTCCTGAATACCAGCAATCCAGACCTTGATGGAGAACTTAGCAGGATTGCTACTGGCTTGGTAAGACTCTTGCGATTACTTGAACCTAACCTTATCATTGCCTAGTGTCATCAATAATACTTATATCTTAATAACTAAATACCAACGACCAAGTACTAATAACTAAGTACCAACAACCAATTACTACACCGGAAGACATATCTCAAATCTCGTATTCCCCGGTTCGCTGAAGAGCTTGATGCTACCGTTGTGGTTGCTAATGATGCGCTGCACTATGTCTAGTCCGAGACCAGAGCCTTTACCCACCTCTTTAGTGGTAAAGAAGGGATCGAAGATTTTCTCCTGAATTTCCTCAGGGATGCCAGGGCCGTCATCTATGATATCTACTCTGGCAAAATCAGTCTGATTGAAAGTCTTAATGGTGATCGTCCCTTCATTGTCGAGGGCGTCAATTGCATTATCAAGGATGTTGGTCCATACCTGATTCAGCTCACCAGGGTAAGCATTGACGGTTCTAAGATCATCCGCATAATCCCTAATTACGTTGATTTTCGTGTTTTTGAGTTTATGGCCTAATATGGCCAAGGTACTGTCGAGCCCATCGTGCAGCTGAGTTTGCTCCCGATCCGGCGACTTATCCATATGAGTGTAAGTCTTAATAGATCCAACCAAATGTGAAATACGCTCGGAGGCTTCATGAATCTCGACTGATAATCTCTCTGATTCAATAGTACTGTTGATCCAGGCTAAGGCATCTGAGAGTGATGCTTCAGGGAGTGATCGGGCCATCTCATCCAGATCTTCGACCTTCACCCCGGCATTGAGCAGTGCCTCAGCAAACTCAAAGCTGTCCTCAATATCCCGGTCATCCATCCAATTGACCAGGTCATCTTCCCATTCACCTCTTTCGATCATCGTCAAAGGAGTCTTGTTGGTAAGATCGCATTTGGCAGTCACAAGGTAAGTCACCGCTTGAAGCTGGTCCCTGGTCAACTGGTGATCGAGTAGACGCGCGGTAAACTCGGGTATCTGCTGAAGTCTTTCGCGAAGGGCACCAGATGTCCGGCTAATTGCTGCAGCCGGATTGTTGATCTCATGTGCAAGCCCAGCTGACAACTTACCCAGGGAGGCCATTTTTTCCTGCTGCTGTTGATTGCGCGTAGTGCTCCTTACCCTATCGGAAAGATGAGCGACCAATGCCTGCATCAGCTCTGGACTCACCTCTCCCAGCTCATGGAAATGTCGTCGGTGCAAAGATAGGTAGGTGCAATCCTCTAAAGCGATCCCATTGCCACTCGCCACTTTCATCCGCGAGAAAGGCAACAATCCAGAAATGTCCCCGGCTTGAGCCATTGCTACTGGCACAAAGCTCTCGCCTTGTTTAATCATAAATTGAAGTTTACCTTCAAGTATGACATGCATTTCATCTGCAGGATCTCCAACTTTGAAAATAGCGTCACCTTTTTCAGTATGTTTTTTTTCTGCCTTTTCTAAAAACCACTTTTTACCATCTTCAGAGACATTTTCGAAGACCTTGATATCATTGAGTGTGAGCATAGAAGTTGAGTAATTCCTTGAATAATGGAAGATAAACAATCAAACACAACAGATTAATTCCCGGTAGGGAGAAGCAGACCTGCGAGAGCTTCTTATCATTTTACTGGAAAGACTGGGACCTACCGCAATTAGCGCATTTTCATATATTTGTCGACACACAAATGACAACTATGATGACTCGATTGACCCTTCTATTGCTATTGGTGACGCAAACTGTGCTCGCTCAAAAGAAGATTGAAATAGCAAATATCTCAGATGGCACTTTTGATCAAAAGACTATAAGCAACGTCAACTGGATGAATGACGGTCAGTTCTACACTGCGCTTGCCGACAATAAGATTGTGCGCTACGATATAACCGGCGAGGAGCCGGACAGCATCATCTTTGATGGGTCTGAAAAATCAGTAGTAATCGATGAGTATGAATTCAGTGCAGATGAGAAGCAAATGCTCCTGATGACAGACCGCCAGGGCATCTATCGTCGTTCGTATACAGCGCTGTTTTATACAGTCAACTTCAAGGACAAGTCATTTGAGCCCCTATCGGAAAATGGGCGACAGAGCTATGCGACGTTCTCTCCGGATGGCAAGATGGTGGCTTTTACACGAGACAATAACTTATTCTTGGTGCGGCTTGTCAACATGGCCGAGACACAGATCACGGATGATGGGAAGAAGAATGAGATTATCAACGGTAGCACAGATTGGGTATATGAGGAGGAATTCAGTCTTACCAAGGCTTTCTTCTGGTCACCAGACAGCCGACGCATCGCTTTTATGCGATTTGATGAGCGTGAGGTCAAGGAGTACAACATGCAGAAATGGAACAATGTGAGTCTTTATCCTGAGGACCACAAGTTCAAATATCCAAAAGCAGGAGAGGCGAACTCCGTGATGGCAGTCAAGATTTTTGATATCGAAGAAAGCGAGTTTGTCAACGTGAATCTGGGCAAGGAGACGGACATCTACATTCCCAGAGTGCAGTGGACAAAGAACAACACACTGCTGTCAATACTTCGCTTAAACAGGTTGCAGAACCAACTGGATGTGATACACGCAGACGCCCGCACGGGTAGCTCAGAGGTGGTATTTACCGATAGGTCGCGGACCTTCATTGACATGAACTACGTCGATGACCTGATCTACCTCAATGATGGCAAATACTTCCTGATCTCCAGTGAGCGCAAGGGATACAAGCATTTCTTCCTGCACACCATGGATGGTCAGACGGCCAATCAGATAACCTCAGGACTTTGGGAAGCAACAGAGATTGTGGGACTGGATCAGTCTGCAAGGACACCAGTACTCTACTACACCTCCACTGAGCTGTCGCCAAAAGATCGTGCGCTCTACAAGATCAACATCAAAGGCTCGGGTAAGGAACTGCTATCTCCGGAGACAGGTGGATGGGTTCGTACGGATATGAGTAAGGATTTCAAGTATTATTTGCAGTACCTCACCCTACCGGAAACTCCGGTGCAGGTGTCGTTAATAGAAGCTAAGAGCAACGAACCGGTCAAGGTACTGGAAGACAATGACGAGCTGATAAAGAAGCATGAGGAGTATGGCTTAGCAGAAAAGCAGTACTTCACCTTCGAAACAGTGGATCGAACGAAGCTGGATGGCTATTTACTACAGCCCGCCAAGTTTGACAGTACACGCCAGTATCCGGTGTTGATCTTCCAATATAGCGGGCCTGGCTCGCAGAACGTCACGCACAACTATGGCGGTGGACACTATATCTGGCACCAGATGCTAGTTCAGCAAGGCTATATCGTAGCAGTGATAGACACAAGAGGAACAGGAGGTAGAGGTGAGGAGTTTAAAAAACTGACCTACAAGGAGCTGGGCAAACTAGAGGTGGAGGACCATATCGCCGGAGGGAAATTCCTCGGATCACTGCCTTTCGTAGACAAAGACCGCATAGGTATCTGGGGATGGAGCTACGGTGGCTACATGTCATCATTGGCCATGTTCAAGGGTGCGGATGTCTTTAAGACGGGCATTGCGGTAGCGCCTGTGACCACCTGGCGGTTCTATGATACTGTCTACACTGAGCGCTATCTTCAGCGCCCGCAGGACAACCCCAGCGGCTATGACAACAATTCTCCACTTTCACATGTGGAGAAGCTCAAGGGGGATTTTCTTTTAATTCATGGCACAGGTGATGACAATGTACACTTCCAAAATAGCGTCGCGATGCAAGAAGCGCTGATCAATGCCGGTAAGGATTTCAGGTCTTTCTACTATCCAGACAAAGCACATAGCATTCGTGGAGGAAAGACCAGGGATCATCTCTATATGATGATGACTAACTTCATCAAAGAGACACTTTAACATTGAACATTGCTTCTGTCACTTAGTCTTTTGAGACGTATTCAGAGGGTACTGGTAATTTTTGCTATTAAGCCAGAAGGACTTTCCCTATCTTAATGTCAATACACCGACATACCCATTTTGCGGGATGGGCGTTGTAAGTCTTAAATTGCTACCTATGAAGCGTTATCTATTCTTTGGAAGTATCCTTATACTCCTGCAATCCTGCATTGGTACGGATATACTCGATGTGCAGCCCATACCTGAGCGTGTAGTTTTCACAGCTTCCCTGGAGGCTATAAAGGTGGGTGAGGCTTTCACATTTGAGGCGACTCATTATGACAAATTTGGGATGGCAACCTCCAATCCCATCGCCTGGTCAACCAGTAATGCTGCCGTGATGACCATCGGAGCGAATGGTCGGGCCCTGGCTAATAGTGAAGGCATGGTGACCATCACTGCTCGATCTGGAGAAGCGGTCAATAGTATCGAGATAGAAGTGGGGGACGAGACCATAGGAGCCACCACTCAACGGATGGGCACATTGCAAGGCTTGAGTGATTATACAGTGGAAGGTGGATTTACACTCTTCGAAGATCAGGGTGGCTTGATATTGAGACTAGAGGATGATTTCCAGGCGTCAAACGGTCCGGGGTTATATCTCTATCTGGCCACCAGTGCCACGAGTGTCACTGGTGGAGCTCAGTTGGGGCCTCTCGAGATGAATTCAGGTTCTCAGCTGTACGAAGTTCCCGAGGGAGTGACGCTGGAAACCTATGATTTTTTAATTGTTTACTGCCAGCCTTTCGGTGTACCCTTCGGCTTTGGAGAATTTGATAATTGATATGAAGAAACTAGCACTAATTCTCATCCTATTATTCTCCATAGATGCGTATGCCGGTGGAGGATGGTCACAACCCAAAGGCAAGGGGTTTTTGAAGCTGAGTCAGTCGGCTATCATTGCAGGTAGCTACTTTTCTCCTTCGGGCGATATTCTCGACATTACCACTACGTCACTTTATTCCTCTAGTGTTTTCCTCGAGTATGGTTTGACCGATCGCCTAACGGGAATCGTCTACATGCCTTTTTTCGTTCGTTCAACACTCAATAGGCTCGAAACATCGGATGGGGATTTGGTGCAGGAAGGTGATGAGCTTAACTCTATAGGAGATACTGATGTGACCATCAAATATGGTCTGATTCAAAACAGTACCTACGTATTGAGTGCGAGTCTTACTCTGGGTCTTCCTTTGGGAGAAGCAAGCGGTGGAGAAACACAGCTCTTGCAATCTGGTGATGGAGAGTTCAACCAAATGGTAACTCTGGAGCTGAGTCGAGGCTTCAGCTCCGGCGTGTACGCAACCGTACTAGCCGGCTTTAACAACCGCACGAATAACTTCTCCGACGAGTTTCGCTACGGCGGGGAGATTGGCTATGCCAAAGGCAAAGTAATCCCAATACTTAAGGTTTATGGAGTAGCCTCACTCATGAATGGAGATGATCTTGGAGTACCTAACAATGGCGTCTTCAGCAACAACATCGAGTATCTGTCATTCACCCCTGAGGTGCTGTATAATATCAATGGAAAATTTGGCGTGACTGCCGCCGTAGGTATGGCAGCTTTTGGCAAACGCCTGCTAGCCGCACCCAATTTTATGGGAGGCATTTACTGGAATCTATAGCCGCCAGCAACCACTTCGAGCAGTTCTGAGAGTGAGTCGACAGCTTTACTAGCACCCAGGGACTTTCCCACCTTCGAGATTAATTCTTTTTTATTGGAGTCTGTCTTTTCGTATGAGGGGGCATTCTGTGACTTGCTCAGCTTGAGTTGATCACTCCCCTCGATCAGCTCATGATGTACGAAAGTCGCTTCGGCAAAACCCTCGTATCCGACAAGATTAGCCAGGTAAGCCTGCGTCAGGCTTGAGGTCCACAGGTCTTTACCCCTTACCAGAAAATTGACACCCATATTGACATCATCCGTAAGGGAAGCGACCTGGTAGGTGGGCACACCATCTTTCTTGATCAGTACGGGGAATGGCATCAACTCGTGGATAGACTGGCTAATCAATTCACCCTGCTCCTGTAGTCTGATTTGTGATGTTTCGTCAGTGGTCAGACGCAACACGGTTGACCCCTTAATTTGCGGTAGCCGAAGATGCTGACAGGTGCCCTGATACAGTCGCTCTCGCGATAGTCTCTCGATATCCTTGCGAGAGCATTGGCAATAGAATGTTGGGGCCGTCTGTGTGATTTTTTCCACTGTACTGTGATATTCAGGGATTCTGAAGGTCTGTGAATACCGAGCCTTGAAGTCACCTACATCGGCCGGCCCCTGGTCGTACTCAATGCCCAGCCAGCCCAGTGCATAGAAGATGTCATCGAGGTAGCGATCCCGTACCCGTGACTGATCCAGGTCATCAATACGAAGTATCAACTGACCACCTTTCAATCGCACATGGAGCCAGGTGAGGACGAAATTGTAGAGGTTGCCGATGTGCAGGTATCCGCTAGGGGTAGGTGCGATGCGCGAAACGATCTGTGTAGGAGGATGACCCATAGCTCAAATTACCTCTTAAATCCGGAGACCTACGAGGTTTTAGTCTGTAAATCACTGATATTAATTGACATAATTTTTACCGGTAATTATGTGCTTGAGTGAAACCTCGTAGGTCTAGCACACTGATATTCAAGTCTAGGCAGAAAGTATTACGGATTCCAGGAATTAACTCAATCATCCGCTCTTTTTACGGCATTGGGCTATCACCTTGGATAGGGTAGCTGTATAACCCCGGGGATTAATTGGAAGAAAGATTATTTTCAATAATGCGAAATACGATACTACTTCTCTCCTCCATTGCCTTTTTTGGCTTTGCCAGTATTTATCAGGTCAATCAAAATTCTCAGGTGCCTACACAGACGAAGCAAGACAGCCTGGCCGCACAGCGGAAAGTCCATATGGATGAACTGCGAGCACTTATTGCTGGAAAGGAAGACCTGCCCGCAGAGGAAGTCTTCACAAATATCCAATACTTCAAAGGCCGACCAGCCAAGACCCTACTGGCCATCATGAATTTTGGCTACAGCCGCGGGTTGGGCGTTAGCTGTGAGCACTGCCACAATACCAACGACTGGGGGTCGGATGAAAAAGTCCAAAAGCAGATCGCTCGCGAGATGAGTGAAATGTCCAAAAAAATCAATGGTGAATTATTAACCAGTATCAAAGGACTACAATCCGAGCAGCCGGCGATCAACTGCACCACCTGCCACCGCGGTGAAATCATACCAGCCCAGAACTTGCCCAGGTAGGGAGTATTCCAGCGAAGGCAGATTGGGTAATCCCGACCCGTTCATCACATCGGATGGAGCCAATCCGAAATAACCCTTTGCCTTTAGGGAATCATTCTCTTTATTGATCTATTGACCAAACCAATAATATCATGAAGAGACTCTTAATCATTGCACTATCCCTAATGAGCATAGGGGCGATGGCACAAAAGAAATATTCCAATAAGCAGGTTGCGGCGCTTAAGGCCGATGCGGCTAAAAAGGTGGAAGCGAATGCCAAACTAGCTCAGGTGATGGTGGATAAGGTATTCAGCTTTGCCGAACTTGGATTCCAGGAGGTGGAGACCTCCAGGTACCTAACGGGAATATTGGAAGAAAACGGCTTCACCATTGAACGTGGCATCAGCGGGATACCCACGGCATGGACAGCTACCTGGGGAAGCGGCAAGCCAGTCATTGCGATAGGTAGTGATCTGGACTGCATCCCAAAAGCCTCTCAGAAGCCTGGTGTGGCTTATCACGACCCCATACTGGAAGGTGCTCCCGGACATGGTGAAGGTCACAATTCGGGTACGCCCCTCAACATCGTAGCGGCGCTGGCGGTGAAAGAGATCATGGAGCGTGATGGCCTATCGGGAACGCTCATGCTCTGGCCAGGTGTGGCGGAGGAGCTCGTGGGAACCAAGGCCTACTACACGCGTGACGGCTATTTTGACGATGTGGACATCAGCATATTCACCCATGTGAGCAACAACCTCAACGTATCCTACGGACAGGCGCGTGGCACGGGACTGATCTCGGTAGAGTACACATTTGAAGGTGAGGCGGCACATGCTGCAGGATCTCCATGGAGAGGACGCAGCTCTCTGGATGCCGTAGAGCTGATGAGTGTGGGCTGGCAGTACCAGCGCGAGCACCTTGATCCCCTACAGCGCTCGCATCATGTGATCAAAAATGGTGGTGATCAGCCCAATGTCGTGCCTTCTAAGGCTTCCATTTGGTTTTACCTAAGGAACGTGACGTACCCGAAAATCATGGAAATGTATGATCGTGCCAATGAGATCGCAGATGGTGCGGCGCTGATGACACAGACCAAGGTGACGCGCAAAGTGCTGGGAAGTGCATGGCCGAGACACTTCAACAAGGTGATTGCTGCCACCATGTATGACAACATCCGTGAGGTAGGCCTACCGGAATGGGATGATAACGATCAGGCGCTGGCACGGGCACTTCAGCAGGAAGTAGGAGCGATCAACGTAGACGGTTTGGAGACCAAGCTCGACACGATCGGCCTACCCGTAAGATCATTCATCAGTGGAGGATCAGATGACATTGGAGACATCAGCTGGAAGCTGCCCACGGTGACGATGAGGTTTCCATCGAACATCCCCGGCCTTCAGGGCCACCACTGGTCCAATGCGGTAGCGATGGCTACTCCAATTGCTCACAAAGGTGTGGTAGCAGGTGCCAAGGCGGAAGCCATGACATTGCTTGATTTTATCCTCAAGCCCGAGCTCGTAGAGGAGGCATGGACCTACTTCCGCGAGGTGCAGGGGATGGAGTTTGAGTACAAGCCGATGATCCCTGATGATGAGGTGCCGGCGATTTATCTGAATACCGAGATTCAAGGAGAATTTCGTCCTGAGCTTGAGAAGTTCTATTACGATGAGACAAAATACGACTCCTACCTGGAGCAGTTGGGGATCAAGTATCCTACTGTGAGAGAGGAGAAATAACGGCTTTACCCCCCGACCTAATGGACCCGTCAGCCCTAAAAAGTTGACGGGTCTTTTTTTGCAATGAGCAGTATAACCTATCAGGTTTCGCACGCTCAACTTTTGGAAAGATATAGCTATGCGGATGGAACTTTCCAAAAGTTAGCTGTGAAAGGAGTAGTCTGACTACTAGTCCTCATTTCGAATAAAAATCTACTTTGCAGGATACCACTCTCTCAACCGCACTTCGATCTTGTCATTTTTGCTGTTGACCATGGTCTTGAACTGACCCACATCCGCCAGGCCTTCGGTACCGCGAAAATGGAAAGGATAAACGACAGCAGGCTGGAACTCCAGCACTGCATCTGTAGCCTGATCGATGCTCATGGTATAGGGCAGGTTCATGCAGATAAAAGCCACATCTATATTTTCCAATGCGCGCATTTCGGGGATATCCTCCGTGTCACCGGAGATATAGATACGCTTACCACCAAACGTGAGGATATAGCCATTGCCTCTTCCTTTGGAGTGTCGGGAAGTTTCATCATCCGGCAGATTGTACATCGGGAGCGCCTCTATTGAGATACCTTCCCAGGACCATGTATCACTATTGGCCATGATCTGTAGATCATATTCGACTTCCATCTGATCAGCCACAGCTTGTGGCACCACGAACTTTACACTATCAGTTTTTAGTACCGCTAAAGTTTTTGGGTTGTGATGGTCGCCGTGAATATCAGTGATGATGATCATTTCAGCATCTGGCAGGCCTGCAAACGCTTCTTCGCCACCATAAGGATCGATGTAGATGATCTTGCCGTTCCACTCAAGGCCCAGTGTGCCATGGAGGATAGGCTGGATGGTAAGGTCACCATTGTCAGTGGGAATCTTATCACCTGTAAGTGATTGAGCAGACAGATCAATGCCCAGCAATAGAACAAATGCAAATATTAAGGTTTTCATAAGGTCACTTTTTTCGTTTAGATAAAACTAACAAGGATAGCCCGGATTGGTATTAACTATCAGTTATCAACTATTAACCATACGGCTATCCTGCCCAACCTTCCCGATCCAGGCTCCTATACTGGATGGCTTCAGCCAGATGCTCTATGCTGATTTCATCACTCCCCGATAGGTCGGCAATGGTGCGAGAGACCTTGAGGATGCGGTCGTAGGCGCGTGCAGATAGGCCTAGCTTTTCCATCGCGGTTTTGAGGAGTGTTTTGCCAGCAGCGTTGATCGTGCAGATTTCTTTCGTCATCTGGGAGTTCATCATGGCGTTGTTGTAGACCTCCTTATTGTTGGCAAATCGTTCTGATTGTTTGTCCCTGGCCTGGATTACTCGCGTTCTGATTTCTTCGCTACTTTCCGATTTTCTATTGGCGGTCATCTCATCGAATGAAACAGGCGTCACTTCTACATGCAAATCAATCCGATCGAGCAATGGGCCACTCACCTTGTTGAGGTAGCGCTGGACTGCTCCAGGAGGGCAGACACACTCCTTATCAGGATGATTGTAATAGCCACAAGGACAAGGGTTCATGCTGGCGATCAGCATGAAGTTGGCCGGATAGTCGAGACTGACCTTAGCCCTGCTGATGGTGACCATTCTTTCTTCTAATGGCTGCCGCATGACTTCAAGCACCGTGCGTTTAAATTCCGGTAGTTCATCTAAGAAAAGCACACCATTGTGCGATAGCGAAATCTCACCTGGCTGAGGAATACCACCTCCCCCGACCAGTGCGACATCCGAAATCGTATGATGGGGGGCGCGAAACGGCCTAACGGCAATCAGTGAAGTGTCCCCGCCGAGTTTGCCCGCTACCGAGTGAATCTTGGTAGTCTCCAGCGCTTCCTGAAGTGCAAGTGGTGGCAGTATGGAGGGCAGCCGCTTGGCCAGCATGGTCTTGCCTGCACCCGGAGGGCCTATCATAATTACATTGTGGCCACCGGCTGCCGCGATCTCGAGTGCCCGCTTTATGTTCTCCTGCCCCTGTACGTCGGCAAAGTCTGCGGCGTAGTTGTCCTGATTGTGATAAAAGAGATCACGGGTGTCATAGTCAAGGGGCTCGATATCGCTATTGCCTTCTAAGAAATCGACTGCTTCAGCGATCGTCTCAACGCCTATGATGTCCAGATTGTCAACTATTGCGGCTTCATAGGCATTTTCCTTGGGTAGAATAAACCCTTTGAAGCCTTCTTTTCGAGCCTGGATGGCTATGGGCAAAGCGCCCTTGATCGGTCGAAGAATGCCATCGAGCGATAGCTCACCCATGACGATGTACTTCTCCAACTCCTCAAGCGTTCCCTGTCCGGATGCCTTGATAATGCTCAGCGCAATAGGAAGATCGTAGGATGAGCCTTCCTTGCGAATATCGGCTGGGGCGAGGTTGACTACCACCTTTTGTCGTGGCATGTGATAGCCGAAGAATTTAATCGCTGATTCTACACGTTGCTCGCTTTCCTTGACCGCTGAGTCGGGAAGGCCTACCATGAAAAACTTAGTACCCTGACCGACATTCACCTCGATGGTAATGGTATTGGCATCAACGCCATGTACGGCACTTCCGAAGGACTTAGCCAGCATAGTAGGTGGTGTTATAACAGAAAGGAAAAAATAGCAATAATTTGGATCATGTGGTCAAAAAAACGCTGATAAGAAGGAAATCCTTGAGATTAAAAATTCTGACCGCATTTTTATTTCATCCCTGGTGCGAAGACTATAACGGTAGATAGGATGTTGAATCGTGCTAAAGCTCCAACTCTGTCATGCCGTGAGTCATCTTACATCTACGGTTTCCTGATCAGCACATCTGTGATGCTGTATAAGTTCCCTGCCACGGCAGGCAGGCCTAGCGAGAAGACTGCAGGGGTGGAAAGGGAGAGTCAATTAGCTTCCTGAAATGTCCCCACTGCCGTCATGCCGTTAGGCATCTTATGCTTCAGGTTTTCCTGAGTCATCTTACATATGTATCTGTGTTATCGTATAAGTTCCCTAGCGGGAAGACTGCAGGGGCGGCAAGACTGTGGATTCCAGTGAAGCCCCCAACATCCGTCATGCCGTAAGCATCTTATACGTGCAGGGATCTAACACAGTAGATATTCATATGAGTCCATTTAGGGCTAACTCATCTTGAAAGAATGTCTGGGTCTGGTGGCCATTGCATTATGTCTTTATTCAAAAAACGCCAATCCGGATTGAAATCGCTAATCAACTTTTCCTTTGGGACTCTTTTCCAATCTTTGATTTCCTTTTCTCTGTCGATAGCCATACCCGGTTTGGGATACCTTTAAAAATAGATTAGGTGATAGCAATAGTATCTTCCTGCATAAGTTTTCTTTTTTCCTCTATTAAGATAATGCTCGATGAGCCTTTGCTCGAGATCGTTGGTCATACCCGTGTATAGCGTCCTTTTTTTGGCATTTGTGACTATGTAGACAAAGTAGTTTCCTGACATATACCTAAAGTTAGGAGTTAAATATTAAGCAGCATGAAAGTCACTTCGTAGGCACCTTATTCTTTAGGCATTTCCCGATTAGTGTATCTGTGTTACCGCATAAGTTCCCTAACGGGAAGACTGCAGGGGTGTAGAGGGTGTCTATTAGTTTCCTGAAATGTACCCATTACGGTCATGCCGTTAGGCATCTTATACTTAAGATCTTTCCAGATCAGAGCATCTGTGTTACTGTATAAGTTCCCTGGCGGGAAGACTGCAAGGGTCGAGAGGATGTGGATACCACTGAAGTCCCCAGCTCCGTCATGCCGTAGGCATCTTATACGCAAAGCAAATCATCCATTATCTGTGTTTGTTCTCTAATTTCCCTGCCACGGTAGGCAGGCCTAATGGGGAAGACTGTAGGTGTGGAAAGAATGTTGATTCCATTGAAGCCCTCCACAACCGTCATGCCGTAGGCATCTTAAACTTAGTGCAAATGAGATAATACCTCTTTATTGCTGCATAGGTTCCTTTGAGAACAAATAGTCCTAATAGAGAAGTTTCAAAGACGGAAAGGCTCGTTATCCAACAGTCAACCGCTCGATCAACATGATCAACGAGTGGATCACTTTAATATGAATCTCCTGAATGCGATCCGCATAGCCGGAATGAGGCACCCTTATCTCTACATCTACCATCTCGGCCAGTTGACCACCACTATTGCCTGTAAGTGCTACAGTTTTCATCCCCTGTTTCTTAGCCGCTTCAACAGCATTTACAACATTTTTAGAGTTACCGCTGGTGCTGATGCCAAGGAGTACATCGCCCGACTGACCAAGCCCTTCCACATATCGGCTGAAGACATATTCGTACCCGAAATCGTTGGAAACACAAGAGATGTGACTAGGGTCAGCAATGGCTATGGCGGGTAGCGCTCTACGATTTTCGCGGTAGCGGCCAGTCAGCTCCTCTGCAAAGTGCATGGCATCACAGTGAGACCCCCCATTGCCACAGGAGATGATCTTTCCTCCATTGAGGATACTATCGCTCATCAATCTGGCGGCAGAGGAGATCGCCGTGATAGCGTTGGGATCATTAAGAAAAATGTCCAGCGTCTGTTGCGCCTCTTGCAACTCTGCTTTGATTGCTGCTTCCAGATCCATTTATTCAACGTTGTTCTTGTCGTCTGTGTCGTCCATAGCTTTATCAGGAGGCGCCAATTGTATGCTCGAAGGAGCCTCCGCCAGGGTAGGCGCGTTAGTCGACATTACTTTTTTCTGCATTTCGTACAACTCTGACTTCAAAGACATCACTTCTTTTTCCAGTTTTTTATTCTTGCGTCGCACCTGGAAAAGATGGATGTTTTCAACTATCCATTCGACGAGCAGCAGGAGCATTCCAAAGGCACCCCAATACTGTAGAAACTTCAAGAAGCTAAACATGCCAAACTGCTTAAACATCTCATCCGTATTCATCGCGAAATAGACGGAAGTGACAATAAAGCCGAAATAAATGATGTAAAAAACGATCTTGAACTTTCTCATATCGGTCTGACTGGCTGAGTTTTGACGAAGGTAATTTAGTCAGATTGCGGAATTATTCTTCTTAGACATGTCATGCAATTGAGCCTGAGCCATGTCAATTGCTCAAAAGCTCTGCATTTGTGTTAATTTATAGTAGACACCTCCGATCTTCATGAGTTCTTGGTGCGACCCGTGCTCGATTACCTCTCCTTGCTGGATTACTGCGATTTGATCAGCATTCTGAATGGTACTTAGTCTATGTGCGATAACGACTGAGGTTCGATTCTTCATAAGGTTGGTCAGTGCTTCTTGTACCAGCAGCTCTGATTCCGAGTCCAGGGCACTGGTGGCTTCATCCAGGATCAGAATCGGTGGATTTTTTAGCACAGCCCGGGCGATAGACATGCGCTGGCGCTGACCACCGGAGAGCTTCAGCCCACGATCTCCAATATTGGTCTCATACCCATGTGATAGCGCCGAGATGAACTCATGCGCATTTGCCACTTTGGCCGCCTCCACGACCCTCTCCATAGATACCTCCGGTGACCCGAACGCGATATTGTTGTAGACACTATCGTTGAACAGGATGGACTCCTGCGTCACGATACCCATCAGCTTGCGGAGCGACTCTATCTGGTATTCACGGATGTCAATACCATCGATGCGTATGCATCCCTGAGTGGGATCGTAGAACCTTGGGATGAGGTCTGCGAGCGTAGATTTTCCACCGCCCGAAGCACCTACAAGTGCGAGTGTGCTGCCTTTTGGGATAGTGAGTGATACATCTTTGAGGACTTCATCTACATCATACTTGAATGACACATTTTCGATAGTAATATTGTCATTGAGCGATTTGATTTCGCGAGCATTGGGCGCTTCATTGACAGAAACGGGCGTATCTATCACGGTAAATACGCGCTCCGCGGACGCCAACCCACGTTGAATGTTAGAGAAAGCATTGGAGATGGCTTTGGCCGGATTGAGGATCTGTGAGAAGATAATGATGAAAGCGATGAACTCTGATGCCGATAGGGTAGACTCGTTGTTGAGCACCATGCTACCGCCAATGAGGAGCAGGCCCGCTACCGCAAATATCCCCAGGAACTCAGATATGGGGCCCGCCAACTCAAACTTGGTGGCTATTGACATGTTTTGCTTGCCGTAGTTTCGCACTTCCTTGTCGAACTTGTCGATCATGAAGCCACTCGCCGTGAACGCTTTGATGATTCGCATTCCTGTTAAGGTCTCATCGATGATAGAGTTGATCCGACCAAGCGACTCCTGACTCTTCGTGGCTCGCTTTTTAAGCTTCTTAGCGAGGTAAGAAATAATGCCTCCGGAGACAGGAAGCAGGAGCATGGTATAGAGGGTGAGCTCGACCGACATGGTGAAAAGAATACCGAAAAAACCGATGATCAAAGCAGGTTCTTTGAAGAGCACTTTCAGGGTACTGACGACCGAACTCTCTACCTCTAGTATATCGGTAGTGACCCTGGAGATGATGTCTCCCTTGCGCTTTTCTGTAAAGTAGCCGATGTGGAAGCTGTTGAGCTTTTGATAGATACTATTGCGGAGGTTGGTGACTACCCGTATCCTGAATTTTGCCAGAAGGATGGCTGATAAGTAACGAAACAGGTTGGCTAAGAACACCGAGACTATGATGACCCCACAGACATATTGAAGCGCTCCCTTGCGACCAAAGTCCCGGATGATAATCCCGAAATAATGATAGAAGAGGTTTTTCAGATAGTCTACGCTAATCGAGAATTGCGGTAGGGGGCCAGCATTGCTCATCTTCTCAGAAGCCACCTGATCAAAGAGCACCTCCAAAAGGGGAATCAGAATCGAGAAATTGACAAGGCTAAATGCTACATACAATATGGTGTAGAGGATGTATTGCGGTAGATAAACCGAAAACGGCCGGGCATGGGACAGTATGCGCAGATAAGTATTCATTCTCCTATTGTGCGGCAAATGTAAAGTTTATCGAATCAAAAGAGGTGGTTGATCCTCGGGGCATTGAGGCGGATGGCAAACTGGATAAAACTTGTGGGTTCTGTACCTGCCAGCAGCTCATTCTCCTCGGTGCGATAAGTGAACGTGAGGTCGGTGAATAGGTTGTGCCGCCACTGGTAGCTTGCGACTAGCTGAGTCATAAATAGGTCTGTCGCTACACCCTGCCCGGTCACATTGCCATACTCCTGCTCATAGGTGGTGTAGTCGAGCAATACGTTTTTGCCCCAGTTTTCGCCGGGGTTGTCTTCTCCGTAGTTGGCAGAGATAAGCCGTCCCATCAATGTCAGCCGATTGATGGGCTGATACCTGAGCACGGCCATGAACTCCTTGAGGTTAGCACCAATGGGATGGGCCAGCGGCTGGCGATAATTGGAGTAGCTGGTTTGCAGGTTATTATGTGCGTAGGTGTAGGGTCTTGAGAAGTTATACTCTAGCTGGAGGTCAAGATTGGGTATACTGAGTACGTCGATGTACTTGCCTCCCAGTTGAAAACCGTACTTGTTGGACCACCATCCATCTCCGCTGAAGACCTCACTCAGCACAAATTCGTCAAATAAGAACTGGCCATAGAGTTGGTAGCTGCCAGCGATATTCCATCTGGCATCCATACCCACCACTACATTGTCTGCGCTCCCAGCTTGCTGCTCGATGGCCGTGTAGAAGATCAGCGGATTGAGATAGTTTAACTCAAAGCGGCTGTTGCCCAGAGAGTCTTCTTTATTGAAAATAATGCTTTCGAAGAAGCCAAGGGTGAAGTTGTCTGACAAATTGATGCTGAGCTGATGCATGGTCATAAACTTTTTGGGGTATTCTCGAGTACCGAGAGACCCGCCACCATTAGCCACGAAAAACTGGTCAGCAATCATCTGTGCATACATGACCTGATACTGTAGCTTCCAAACCTGCACATTGAGCTTGAGAAAGGGGTAGGAGCTCGAGAAGTCCGAGAGCAGCATGCTGCGCTGGCCACTGCCGATGACATTTTTGTCATAGCCGAGCTGGATGCCGATGTGCCTGGTGGCGTTGAAGTTGACATAGCCTCGCACACTGAAGTAGTCAAAGCCATGATCACCATAGCGCTTCCAGAAACCCTCACCCGGTACTACGTTATATCTTCTGTTCCAGCGTTGGACGTATTCGGGAAAAACCGCCTGGTTTTCCCCGAGGTAGGTATAGAATGCGATTTTGTCATCGATGATGCCTCTGATCTCCGCTCCACGTGTATTGATGAAAGGAGTGGAGCCGCTATTATCATCCTGCCCCAGTCCAAAGTAAAAAACAGGACTTAGATGCACATCGAAAGACTCTCCATGATGGGCATAGAAGTCATTCTGATATTTGTAGATATTCTTCAGCACAGGTTTTTTTGAATACCGGCCCTCATAGTCAGTAAACTCCCAGTTGTCGAGCTTCAGATAGTTGAGATTAAACTCGTCTGCAGCGGATACGCTCGTGTTTTCCGGTAGGCTATCCAAAAACTGTGCTATGCCCTGGCGACCATAGGGCTTAAAATTGCTGAAAAAATCGGTAGAAAATGCGCGCTGCTTTATCTCATATCGATCGAGTAAATGATAATAGTCCTCATTGAGAGGTACATTTGCGCTCTGGGTAAAGGCAAGCCCCGTAGATATTAGAATGAGCAGAAAGCTCAAAGGAAGCTTTAGTGTGTTGAATCTCATTGCGGGTAAATGTAAGAGATATTATAATTCTGACCGTTGCTTTGCGAAAGTTAGATTTATACCTACTTTTGCAATCCTTTTGTGTAGCGTAAAACAATAATAAGATGAAAAAAGACATTCATCCATCATATAGAGAAGTGATATTCCATGACACTTCAAGTGATTTCAAATTCATGACCAGGTCTACTATCGAGACTGAGGATACCATGAAGTGGGAAGATGGCAATGATTACCCATTGGTAAAAATAGAAGTGAGCTCTGCATCTCACCCTTTCTACACTGGTAAGAAGCTATTTGTGGATACTGCGGGTAGAGTTGAGAAATTCAACAGAAGGTACAAGAAGTAAGAAACTACTTGCTAAAATATTAATTGAGGAAAAGTCTCCTGGATCACGATATCCAGGAGACTTTTGTATTTATAAGCCGGAATGAAAATGTGTGCGGTATGTCATCTATTAGCTGGTAGGGGCCATTTGCGAATAACCATTCGCTACGACAAATAAGGATAATCAAGCTAATCCTAAGATTCTAAAACATTTTCGCTGTTCTTTGAGAGTGTACTTTCTTGAAGGCCTTATTTTTACCCTATGAATATCATCCTGCATGATCAGCCCCAAACGGCAGGGCAGCTACTACCCTTTACCTATACTCGGCCGATCAGTGAAATCAGAGTCGGTATACTGAAGATTTCTGAAAAATGGAAGTATTATCTGGATAGCGATATCTCCTGTCATACACAGGATTATCTTCAAGATAAGTATCCGCTAATCTCGGCAGATGAAAACTTGGTTATCAATGCAGCAACTTGCCCTTCCGAAACCTTGCACGCTGAGTTAAGTGCCCTTCCTGTTGGTTCCGCATTGTTCTCAGGAGCCACTTTCCTTGGGGCGAGCACCAACCGAGCAGGGTTATCCAATATTTGGAATCAAGACTTCTCCGACTTGGAGAAGGTGGAGTTTGAAGATGAGGTGATGACTATCGAACAGCCCTGGCACATCTTTCAGAAAAACGGGCAGGCGATTAGAGACGACTTTGCCCTTCTCACCAAAGGAAGAAAGTCTGCTGCACTCAATGATCCCCATTCTGTCGTCTATGGCGAAAAAAACATTTTCATTGAGGAAGGTGTAAGCATAAAAGGGGCAATAATTAATGCTGAGGAAGGGCCAGTCTACCTGGGTAAAAACTCTAAAATTCATGAAGGGGCGCTCATCAAAGGACCTCTGGCGCTCTGTGAAGGAGCTCAAATCAACATGGGCGCGAAGCTCAGAGGCGACAACACGATTGGGCCTTACTCGAAGGTGGGAGGAGAAGTCTCCAACTCCGTGATTTTTGGCTATAGCAACAAGAGTCATGACGGCTTCCTTGGCAATTCGGTACTGGGTGAGTGGTGCAACATCGGTGCAGATACCAATACCTCCAATCTCAAGAATAACTATACGCCCATCAAACTCTGGAGCTTTGCCAAAGGAAGATTCGTAGACACAGGCTTGCAATTCTGTGGACTGATGATGGGCGATCACTCGAAGGCGGGCATCAATACCATGTTCAACACCGGAACGGTCGTGGGTGTCGGATCCAACATATTTGGTCATGGCTTTCCAAGGACTTTTATTCCTTCTTTTGCCTGGGGCGGAGCTTCCGGGTTTGTCACCTTCAAATTACCAAAAATGGTAGAAGTGGCCGAAGCAGTGTTGGCACGCAGAGAAAAGAAATTAACCAATGCTGATCACGCGATTCTTACCCATATATTTGAGGATACCGCCCGCTACCGCAATTGGGAGGACGCATAGTACATGAGATTTTCAGAGATTCCGGGTCTAGAAGAAGAAAAGCAGAAGCTGATTAATGCAGTTGGACGTAATCACGTCGCACATGCTCAGCTTTTTTATGGCAAAGAAGGCTCTGCCAATCTTGCCATGGCGCTGGCCTTTATCTCTTTTCTCAACTGTGAGCAGCCCACAGAAAATGACTCTTGCGGAGCGTGTGCTTCATGTCGCAAAATAGACAAGCTCGTACACCCAGATCTCCATCTCGTTTTCCCGGTGGCGCCTACAGTTAAGATTAAAGGAAAAGATGTGGTGAGCGATAGGTTCGCCGCAGAGTGGCGCGCCTTTGCTACAGAGCACCCCTATGGAGGAGCAAGCGACTGGCTGGGTTACTATGGATTTGAAAATAAACAGGGCAATATTTCCAAAGAGGAAAGTCGACAGATTGTCAGGCATCTTTCATTGAAAGCATTCGAGGCGAAGTATAAGGTCATGTTGATCTGGCTGCCCGAGTATATGAACGCCTCAGCTGCCAATGCAATCTTGAAAGTACTGGAGGAGCCGCCTGGCGGCACCATATTCATTCTGGTAAGTCATAATTATGAGCAACTCCTTACCACCATCACTTCGAGGGTGCAGCTGTTTACCGTTAGGCCGTTTGAAGATCAGGAGATCGTAGGCTTTATCACGGCTAGACAGGAGCTCACCGCTGACAAGGCCAATAAAGTAGCCACGCTGGCTGAGGGTAGCTTACATGAGGCGCTGAAGCTGATAGGTCAGTCGGACGATGATCAATCAGACATCTTTGGTGAGTGGATGAGAGACTGCTGGCAGATGAAGTTTAAGGAACTGATTGATAAGTCCAATGAATTTCATCGCAATAGCAAAGTTTCGCAAAAGTCGACACTGGCCTATTTTCTCAACATGTTGCGTGATGCTCTGATTGCTCAGTATTCACCGCAGTTGTTACGGGTGAGAGATGAAGAAAAGGACTTCATACTCAATTTCAGCAAGGCCATGAATAGCGATAAGCTGGAGTTTATGATCAAAGAAATCAACAGTGGTCTTTATCATCTTGAGCGAAATGCCAATGCTAAAATTCTCTTCCTCGATATTTCGCTGAAGATATCTTCAATCATAAGGCGGAGCTAGATATGGCGAAGAAAAAAGAACTGCCATTGATTGGTAGGAGTGATATTATTGACCTACCGGAATTCGATTTGTACGACATTCCTGCTAAGGTGGATACCGGAGCTTTTACCTCTGCCATCCATTGCTCCTCGGTCAAAGTGAAAGAGGTAAATGGACAGAAGATGATCAACTTCAAAATCCCTGCAGCGAAGAAAAAGGGAAAGATATTCCAGACGAGTCACTATGAAGAAAGACGGATCAGGAGCTCCAACGGTCATATCGAAACACGTTTTGTGATCACCACTGACATTTTGATTTATGGCAAAGTTCGCAAGACAGAATTTAGTCTGGCGGACAGGAGCTCGATGAAGTACCCAATCTTATTGGGGAGAAAATTATTAAGTAAAAGGTTTGTGGTAGATGTCTCTAAAAAGAACCTATCTCACAAGCAAAAATTAGAAGAAACATGAAAATCGTAGTACTCTCAAGGAAACCAAGCCTATACTCTACCTCTCGTCTGGTGGAGGCGATCAAGGCTCGTGGACATGAGGCGTTGGTGTTGGATCACCTCAAGTGTGACATAATTATACAGCAAAAGAACCTGTCCATCATCTATGATGACAAGGATCTGGGGAAAGTTGATGCGGTTATCCCGCGAATAGGAGCGTCTGTTACTTTTTACGGAACAGCGGTGGTGCGTCAATTTGAAATGATGGATGTGTTCAGCGCAACCCAGTCGCAGGCAATTGTTCGATCAAGAGACAAACTTAGGAGCCTGCAAATACTCGCGAGTGCAGGTTTGGGATTACCCAAAACAGCTTTTACGAACTACTCAAAAGGGGAAAAGACCATTATTGAGAAAGTGGGGAAGGCGCCCCTGATCATCAAATTATTGGAAGGTACACAGGGGCTGGGTGTCGTCTTGGCCGAAACCCAGAAAGCGGTGAAGTCAGTTATAGAGGCTTTTCACGGCCTCAAAGCCAGAATTATTATACAGGAGTTTATCAAGGAAGCCAAGGCGGCCGACATTCGTGTATTCGTTATTGATGGGGAAGTGGTCGGTGCTATGAAGCGCCAGGGGCTTGAGGGAGAGTTCCGATCTAACCTGCACCGTGGAGGATCGGCCCAGGTAATTAAGCTTTCCCGAGCTGAGAATTCCGCTGCTGTCAAGGCAGCAAAGGCGATGGGTCTGGGTATTGCCGGGGTTGACTTACTACAGTCAGATCGTGGGCCACTCATTTTGGAGGTCAATTCCTCTCCGGGCCTTGAGGGCATAGAGAAAGCCACAGGTATAGACATTGCTGATAAGATAGTGGCCTACATAGAGCGAAATATCAACAAGAAGACCAAACTGACAAACGCTTAACGGAGATGAACATAAGGATAGGTACCAGGAAGAGCAAGTTGGCCCTATGGCAAGCCTACTACGTGCAGGACCAGCTGGAAGCAGCCGGTGCAAGCACCGAGATCGTAGAGATAGAGACCAAAGGGGACAAGATTCTTGATGTCACTATCGCCAAGATTGGTAGCAAGGGCGTGTTTACAGAGGAGATCGAAGCACAGCTCAAAGCCGGTACTATCGACATAGCCGTACACAGTGCCAAGGATATGCAGAGCGTCCTACCGGAAGGTTTTGAGATACTGGCCTTCACCAAGCGAGAGCTCGACAATGACGTACTCGTATCCGAAAACAAGGCGATGACTTTGTCCCAAGAAGCCTCATTTACGATAGGCACTTCATCGACCCGTCGCGTGGCATTGCTCAAGCACTACTACCCGAATATTAAGACAGTGGACATGCGCGGCAACCTCCAGACGCGACTTCAGAAACTCAAAGCTGGTCATTGTGATGCGCTTATGCTGGCGTATGCAGGCGTGCATCGGATGGGATATGATGACATGATTACTCAGCACCTCTCAAGAGAAGAACTTACCCCACCCGTTGGTCAGGGCAGTATCGCTATCGAGACCGTCACTTCGCTGAGTGAGGAGAAGAAGGAACTGCTCAAGTCCGCACTTGACTATGAGGATACCGCTGCTTGCCTGGCGGCAGAGCGTGCCTATCTGCGAAAGCTGGAAGGCGGCTGTAGTATTCCGGCATTCGCCAATGCTCAACTAGAGGACAACACTGTCACCATCTCGGGAGGTATTGTGAGCCTGGATGGCAGTGAGATTGTCAGGCACAAAGTAGAAGCACCCAGAGCCGAGGCTGACCAGGCAGGATCTCAGCTGGCGGATTATATACTTGCCCATGGAGGCCAGGCCATTCTGCATGAAATACGCAGACAGCAAGCCTAGTTTTTCATTCTATGAAATCCGTCTATTTTTGCTGCAAAATTTGAAAATCGAATATTAAGCTCATGCGATCACTACTCCTACTGTTGACCCTTGCACTATTTGTTTCTTGCTCCAATGAAACCGATTACCTCGTGACCATCAAGACTCCCTATGGTGATATGAAGGCGATCTTATACGAGGAGACTCCTCTCCACAAGCAAAACTTTATCAAGCTGGCAGAAAGCGGGCAATACGATAGCACGATTTTTCATCGCGTGATTCAAAACTTCATGGTGCAGGGTGGAGATATCAATGCTAAGCCCGGAAGTGAAGGGACTATTGACTACACCATCCCTGCGGAGTTTGTGAGCAAGTTTGTGCACGAAAAGGGTGCCCTTGCGGCAGCCCGTCAGGGCGATAATATCAATCCTCAGAAGGAATCAAGCGGATCGCAGTTTTACATAGCGCAAGGGCAGGTTTATGATGAAGCCGCTTTGACTACTGACTACTACAAGCTCAATATGGCCATCCGCCAATTACTACAGGACTCTGCCTACAGTGGACTGAAACAGCAGTTCATTGACTTGCAGCAGGCAGGGGATAATCAAGGCATCCAGGATTTGACTTTGCAATACAAGGACACGGTCATCGCCCGCTACAACGCGCAAGTGACGAAGCAAGTTGCTCCTGAGCAGATGGCAGCTTATACCACTGTGGGTGGCATTCCACACCTGGATTACGAGTACACGGTATTTGGAAAGGTGGTGGAAGGAATCGAAGTAGTAGATAAGATCGCTGCTCAGCCTACTGCCAGAGGAGACAAGCCAGTCACAGATATCTACATGACCGTAGAGGTAGAGAAAGTACCCAAGTCCATGATTACAGAGAAGTACGGATATGTTTATCCGGCTGATCCTTCATGAAAATCCTTATCACTGGAGCCAATGGTCTCCTCGGGCAGAAGCTTGTCAGCCTTATTGCTGGTAAGCAGGGAGATGCACTGATCGCGACAGGCCGAGGTGTCAATCGCAACCCTGAGCTGGACGGAGCTTACCACTACCGTGAAATGGACATCACCGACGCTGATCAGGTCATGACTGTCATCACCGAAGAGCAACCTGATGTGGTGATCAACACGGCGGCAATGACCAATGTCGATCAATGTGAGACGGATAAAGAAGGTTGCTGGCTGATGAATGTAACAGCTGTAGAATATCTCATCCAGGCCTGTCAGGAGAGCGGAGCTTTCCTCCTCCACCTATCTACCGATTTCATCTTTGATGGTGCCAATGGACCCTACAAGGAGGAGGATGAAGCCCACCCCATCAGCTACTATGGCGAGAGCAAACTGGCGGCTGAGCAGCGCATCATGGACAGCCCTATTCGATGGGCGATCGCCAGGACAGTGTTAGTCTACGGTATTGCCCATGACATGAGTCGCTCCAATATCATTCTCTGGGTGAAGAAAAACCTGGAGGAGCACAAGCAGATTTTTGTGGTTAATGATCAATGGCGCACACCGACGCTGGCTGAGGACTTGGCCGAGGGTTGCTATCTCATTGCTTCCAAGAGAGCTGAAGGGGTATTCAATATTTCTGGTAAGGACTTACTGACGCCCTACGAAATGGCGATCAAAACCGCTGACTATTTCGAATTGGACAAGTCGTACATCACCGAAACCGACGGCAGCCGATTCAGCCAACCAGCTAAGCGCCCACCACGAACAGGATTTGTACTTGATAAGGCCTATGAAGTGCTGAACTATGCACCTCGCTCATTCGATGAAGGGATATGCATATTGGCAGATCAGATTTCGGATCGAGGCTAGGCTACTCTTCGCAGTAGATTTTGTCATATTCCGCTGATCTGAATGCCTGCGAGCGGATGACTTTGCCGTACCTATCGGAATAGGTCACCACGTAAAATTCTGCTCGTGGCAGGTGTTGCTCTGCGAAGTAAACAGGGTCATCGACCGTGCCCAGATTGACAATGTCGTTGTACAACGAAGGCAGAATTTCACCGCGCTTGTTGCTCATGATACCAAAGCCATCCCTGCCGAGGATACTCAGCACAGTTTCTTCAGCTGTTTCTTTGATCGGTTTAATTCGTCTGATGTCATCAATGACAGCTGAGCCATCTTCGATATTAATGAGCTGATACCCATCATCGAGCCTTACCATGGCTGTGGAGTCTGTCCAGTATTGTACTTCATCATAGTCAAAGCCAGTGATGCTTTCACCTGTTGTTGATTGGATTATCCCCTTCTTGTTCCCAATAGTGGCAACCAGCATTTCACTATTGTAGGGCTGGAGTCGCTGTGTATACCTGGGTGAGATCGTCTTGCGACTATCGAGGTGATAATAGCCAAACTTGCCCCCGTCAAGGATCAAAGCGATCTTGTCACCGACCAGGCCAATAGCATCATGTTCCGCTTTCTGCACCACCAAACCATTTTCCTTGATGATGCCTTTTTTGCCTCTCCAGGCGATCTCGAAAAAGCCGGGTGCCAGATAGCTCACATTGTCAATACGTTCCAAAAAGAGCCTTTTCCCCGCATCATTATAGACGACACATGCGATTCGATTCTTTACCAGGAAGTACTCCTTTGTTTCCGTTTGATTCGGATCGTTTGATTTGATGATCGTCACGACCTGGTCAGATTCCAGGTTGATGGACTTGCCATTGGAGAAAATCAAAGAATTTCCTCGCCCACCGCCCAGGAATACCGCAGACTCACCAACAAGATTTACAGTATCAAGATCGGTACTTGGATCACCTCCGAGCGTCTTCGGAAAGACCGACCACTTTTCATCCTGCTTTATGGCTATCCACGCGGAGTTATATCTCACATCGGCATACAGCTGCAAATTCTCCTCCTTGTCCGCGTCTTGCTGTATCCTATAGCCGAAGGGTTGTTTCAAAAGCCATCCACTTGGCATAGGTGATATCTGATGATTTCGCCAGGGCACGATCTCTTGGAACCGGGTATCCAGAATGGCTTCAAAATCATCCATGGCTACAAACAAGTATTGCTCTCTGAGCAACTCCACATCGTCATATTTGAAATCAGGTGTGAAAGGCTTTCGATCAGCCATTTGCGCAAGCTGATCCACTGCCGCTACCGCAAATCGCCTGTCCTGCTCAATAATCCAAAAGGGCCCCTCTGTATAGATGTCATCATAGGCAGGTGAGATCAGGATCTCACCGAAAACGGTCGCCAACCCGGCTTTATCATTATCATAGATGACGAAGAACTGTTCGTTGGGAAAGGTGATTTCATCATAGTTGCCGCTGAGTACTTTCTGACCGCTTTTGTGAACAAGCACCTGCTCAGTGGATGAGGATATTAATAAATAACCTGCTCCAAGATCCTCTACAGCTTCATAGGCTCCTTCATAGATGGTCGTACCCGTGCGGTTGATAATCTTCGGCAATCCATCTTCGGTCACCAGCAAGTAGTCTGATCTGATCTCACCGCATAGATAATCTTCATAGACCGCCTGGTAGGTAGGGGGATAGACCTCCTTGCCGGCGTAGTTAATGAAACCATAGGCCTGGTTCTCATAGATAGTCAAAAGTGGAATTGAATCGAGTTGAGACGATTTCGCAAGTGAATCCTCATAGGGTCTGAAATATTGATCGAGATTGACATCAGAGGAACCCTTGGTGTTTTGATAGAGCCTGTTGGTCGCTTGCCGATTCCAGACTGATTCGGGAAAGGCGTCAATAAAGTCAGTAAGGCCATTGATAGAATTATCAGCTGCCATGATCTCCAGAATGCGAAGTTCCGCTCTGGGACGATAGGGGGTCTCAGGAAAATCCACAAGAAACTTACGGAACGCACTCAGTGTATTGCCATTAGTTTTTTCTTCGAAGAGCAGCTGCTCATACCTGGACTGAGCATCCGGTACCTCCAGTGCAGCTGGATAATTTTTAAAAAACTCCTCATAGGCCTGCCAGGTGTTCTCCTGCATAACTTGAGCATAGACCAGAGCGTTTCGGTTATTTGTTGCCCGCTCTACTTGAGAAGCATTTGGATAGCGCCTTAAGAAATGTTCGTATTGCCTGATGGTATGAGCAGATAATGCTTCTTCAAAGGCCAGGCTGTCGATTTTTGTCTTAAGCGACTGTAGATCTTCAAGGCCTCTTTCGAGTTTAACCAGTTCTCTCAGCTGCTTCTCATCAGACCGCTCATAATCTTTGAGACTCCTAAGAATAAAGTGATGGGCTGTATCCACAGCATATTCGGGAAACTCCTGCGTGCTGTATAATAGGGCGTAGACGTAGTAGGAGCTCGTGTTGATGCTGTCCTTTTCAACGGATTTTTCCAGATCCTCCAGTGCCTCATAGTAGGCTCCCTCCTGAAGTGACTTCAATGCTTTTTTGCTACGATCAGCAGTCGCTACACTTACCAGACAGGCACATAGTGTGATAGTTAAAAAAAGGCGTAAGTGGGGTAGAAAATTGATCATGATACCAAAATGGTAGTAGGTAAAATTAAGTAGCGTACCGCAACTAAACATGACTAATGGGTTTTATTCGTATCTTTTGGGCCTTAACAGGATATGAACAAGCAGGGTAAGACAAGACGCTTCAAAAAGAGGTATCTGATAGTGGTCTTAGTGGTGGTGATAGGGGCGATTTCGCCGCTTCTGTTACAAAAACTGCGGGAATACGAAGGAGAACTGGCAGGGAGACTATTGCGTGAAGTAGTTGAGCGGGAGAGTAAGGGATACTATACCGTTACCTTTGATGAAGCCATTCTTTCCTTACTCAATGCGGATATCAAGATTGATAATTTTCGGTTGATCCCACATCCTGGTGCAGACAATGCAACCACCCCAATCAATACTTTCGAAGTGATGATTCCGCAGGTGACATTGACCCTTGAGAATATTTTTAGCATTCTTTTTTACAAGGAACTTACGATCAAGTCGGTGAAGATAGTAGATCCTGAAATCTCTATGCTAAGGACCAACGAGCCGGAGGAGCGCAGACCCTTCTCGCTGGAAGCAGGCGACCTCTACTCGGTGATCTCACAATATCTCAAGCTTTTTAAGATTGAGTATTTTCAGATTGCGGACGGGGCATTCAATTATGACAGACCTGGAGTGATGGAAGACACCTCGGAACTTGCTATATCGAAGCTCAATTTTGAGGCACGCAATTTCCAATTGGACTCAGCTGCAAAAGACTTGAACCGCGTGTTCTATACCGATGAGATAGAGCTGGTGATTAATGATCAGTCATTATTTCTTGCGGATAGCGTGCACAAGTTCAGCTTTGGTAGGTTACATCTGTCGACGGCTGATCAGCTTGTAAGATTCGAAGGGATAAAGGTGGCCCCAAGGACGGACCTGGACGTATCCTTTTACGAGAATCCCGACCTGATCAACATTTACGATATCACGATTCCATCATTGCACCTCAGTGGCGTTGATTTTCTCAATGCTTACGCCAACAATCAACTGCATATCGACAGTATCGCACTCGATCGCCCCTCTATTTTGATCAATGATCAGGAAACTAACACAAGCAAGGAGAATGAAAATAGCCTAACAGCCATTCTGATCAACTATTTCGATGAAGTGTATATTCGATCGGCCAATATCACCAAAGCCAAAATGAATCTTCACTTAATTGCAAACGGCAAAGGTCGTGGGGTCAAACTTGAGAATGCTAATATCCGGCTTGGAGAGTTTAGGGTAGACAGCACTTTTTTTGGTGCTGG
Organism: uncultured Roseivirgaceae bacterium; assembly: GCA_964351595.1. Lineage (GTDB taxonomy): Bacteria > Bacteroidota > Bacteroidia > Cytophagales > Cyclobacteriaceae > UBA6059. Next base: position 73,600 of record CAYGOT010000017.1, read on the forward strand.
TGCCACGAGTCGTGAGTACTTTCAGGATATCGAGCTCAACTTTGATAACTACAAAGCCAATTTACCCGATAGTGTTCATCAAATCTTCGTCAAGCATTTCAAGCTATCCTCGTTTGACAATCTGATAGAGATTGACAGCTTTAGGTCCTATGTCAGGAAGGATGTAGAGATTAGAGGCACCCCTGACAAGTATGAAATCTACCTACCGGAAATCGGGTTGACGGAGTTCGACTGGCACGCCATTGCCAATCATCAAGAGGCTGACTTTGGTAAGTTCTACATGGATCAGCCAGAGGTAAGGGTGCATAAGTACACAACTAACCGAAGTGATCGGGAAAAAGAAAAATTCGACATAAGCGCCCTTCTGGCCAGGTTGAACCCCTATGCAGAACTCATTTCATTCGACTCGATCGCCGTAGATAATGGGCTCTTCCACTGGATCGAGGATGATGAAGAGCTGCTCGGTCTGGAGCACGTACAGGTTGATGTCACCGGCTTTCACTTTGATGAGCATGCCCTGGGCCGAAAAGACCGCTTTCTCTTCTCTGATGAGATCGCATTAAGCTTTTCCGACTTTGATATTGAGACGCCAGATCGTACTCACGTGATCACTTTTGATGAGTTTGCGATCAACTCCCTGCAAAGGGAGATGCATGTCAATAACATTGTCGTTCGTCCGATTCATCAGCGGTCAATCGCCCGCAACATCTCATTGAGTGGTAAGGTAGAGAGGGTTTCATTCGAGGGCATCAGCTTTTTAAACATGCTTCATGAAGCGCATTTTATGTTTGAGCACATAAGTCTCATTCGACCACAGATAGATATTGACAAGTTCACCAAGCAACCTGGTAAAGTCCGAGAGGAGCAGGGGTTCCCGGACTGGATTGATTTTGTCAATGTAGGCAAGTTCGATATCAGGAATGGACTTCTGCGATATGCACAGGATGGGCAGCCTCTGGTCAACCTGGGGCGCTACGATCTTTCGGTCAGTAATTTTTCACTTGATTCGGTACTGTTGAGTAAGGATAAGGTCGAACATACCATGGACAATCTGATTTTTGGAGGACAGTCATTTACCGCCCACCTACCGGAAATCAACCATGCCGTCAAAATTAAATCGCTCGATATCGATCAGGCGCAGGGACGATTGGCAGTCAATCAGGTAGCATTCTCACCACTTCATAAGAGCGACTCCATCAGTCGGTACAATGTTTTTTCCGATAGGATCATCCTTGAGGGGTTTGACATGGAGCGGGCCTTCCTCGACAATGAATGGCGCGTTGCTAGCGGCTATGTGAGCAAGCCCAAGGTCAACCTCAGCCTTGTTGCCGACTCGACCAAATCATCACAAAATTTGGAACTTGATGTTGATGAGCTATATCAGAAGGTTGGCGAAAAACTAAAGCTGCTTTCTATTGGCTCTTTCGGCTTTGACTCTGGTGGGCTTGTACTGCAGCAGGGTGAAAGTCTTGTCAATATCCCGGTGATCGATTTTACATTAGATGATTTAGAAGTGATTCGGGGGGGTGTTAGAGACACTTCCAGGTTGCTATTTGCCAGGGGCCATTCACTTACGCTGACGGATCCGTATTTTTCGCTACCGCAACTGGATGATTCTGTGCATGTCAAAAGGATCAACCTGAGTTCAGTTGGAAAGCAGCTGATATTGGACTCTGTATACTTTAGCTCTGGAGAGCACCGCGGTAATAAAGTCGAGATAAGACTACCTCAGCTTTCAATGAGACTGCTGGAACTGCCACGGCTGCTTGACCAGAGAAAGCTACATATGCAGTCGATCAGCTTTAGAAACCCACACTTAAGCTATGCTCAGCGGGTAAAAGGTGCCGGGGAAGGGTTTCCTGAGAAGCTTCCATTGGGCCTATTGGGCATCAAAGAGGTAGCCATTGATTCCATCAAGATAGAGGGAACCACCTTAGGGTACCGCAATTTTTCACAAGATGAACTGACCGGGCTAGACCTACGAAACCTGAATATTACGATAGTCAGACTCAACGCAGATACGGCTACACAGATCGATGGTCAAGGGCTTTTGTGGAATGATGACATTATTCTTTCAGGATCAAATCTGGAGTACTTTATCACTGACAGCCTCAACAAGATAGAGATAGGTCGTTATAGAACTTCCCTAAGGGAAAAGCGGCTAACCCTTACAGACATCAAGATGAACCCTACTCTTGATCAGGATGCTTATGCGATTGCTTTTGGTGAGCAGACAGACTGGATCAACGCTTCTATTGATAGCATTGATTTTCGAGGGGTTAATTGGCGGGCATTGATATTTGATGAGAAAGTGGACATTGAGAGCGCTAAAGTGAAGGGGCTTGAGATGTCTGTTTACCGAGACAAGAGAGTAGCGCGTGGTGAGGAGCGATTTAAGGGGCTACCACATAAAAACCTTCAAGCACTGGACATACCTATTGAGGTTGGCCAATTTGACCTGGTGGATGGCAACATTAGCTACACAGAACATGTCGAGGAGTCATCCTATGAAGGGACTATGACCTTCACAGACGTTGATGCTTCTTTTCTAAATCTTGTCAATACCTCTGAGGCACTTTCGAAAAACGAAGTGTTGAGCATCAATGCAAGGGCGCAGCTGATGGGGCATGGAGCATTGACGCTGAATGCTACCGCGAACCTGAAAGATGAGAAGGGCAGTTTTCTTGTGGTTGGTAAGCTCGACAAAATGGATTTGACTGAGCTCAACCGGATGATGGAGCATGTCGCGTTTGTCAAGATTCGCAGCGGGGTAAACAATGAGATGGAGTTCACTATCGAGGCTAACGAAGACTATGCCCTAGGAGAGATGACCTTCTATTATGAAGACCTGAAGATCTCGATGATCTCTAAAAAGGATGAAAGTGACAAAGGCATGGGGCCTGCATTGGGCAGCTTTTTCGCGAATGCGTTTATCATCAACTCCAACAATCCGCGGTGGCTCTTCGTTCGAGATGGCAACATCTTCTATGAGCGCAACACCACCCGCTCCATCTTCAACTACCTAAGCAAGTCTGTACTGAGTGGAGTCGTCTCCAGCATTGGAGCACGCAGCAACAAGCGGGATATCAAGCGCAAGAACAAGGAGGCCATCAAACAGCTCAAAGAGCAGCGCAAAGAGGAAAGAATGCTGGAGGAAAGGGTCAGCGTCTATGAATAAACACCTCTTTGTTTATGGCACCTTGAGAAGCGGACTTGAACATCCCTAGGCGCGATGGCTGTCGGAGCATAGTGAGCTCATCGGGATCGCTACCGCAAAAGGCAGACTCTTTCGTATCGGTTGGTATCCCGGATTGGTCGAAGCTGGTGAGGAAACGGTGACTGGAGAGCTCCTTCTACTTGATGACCCGGCGCATGTGTTGGAGCGGCTGGATCTATATGAAGGAGTGGCTGAAGGCAAGTATGTGCGCAAGGAAGCAGCGGTCAACCTGAGCGGAAAGACGATCAACGCCTGGGTCTACTACTTCACCGATGACACGAGTGACTTGCGGTGGATACCCTCAGGAGATTTTCTTCAAGATCTCAACACTCATTTTGATTAACATCCAATAGTAAATAGGAAAGGTTATTACTATTTTTGCCATCCTTTTTAGGGGATCGGGATGTAGCGCAGCTCGGTTAGCGCACTACTTTAGGGTAGTAGGGGCCGCTGGTTCGAATCCAGTCATCCCGAC
>CAYGOT010000018.1:0-70498 GCA_964351595.1 uncultured Roseivirgaceae bacterium
TGATATATATGATGTTATCCATATTGCTACTAATTAATGGGTTAATACTTGATGGCAGTCAACCCACGCACAGATAACTCAAGAAATAAATGCTGCTATTAAAAAATTAAAGTGATTGGGAAACGAGTTGGTTAAGTCGTTGGATTTGCTCGTGAGCAAGTTCATCAGTAGTGGTTAGTTTTTCTTCCGTACGATATTTATCTACTACACTATCGAAAGCCAACATTGCTAATAAATCCTGTTTGTCATCAATACCAAACTGGTCTTGATAAGCCTTAATTTGTTCGTTTATTTTCTTGCCCGCCTGGCGGATCATTTCCTCATCTTCTGCCTTAACCCTCATCGGGTATTCCCTATTCCCAATTCTTATTTTTATTGATAATTCAGCCATTGAGTCTTGTTCTATCGATTACTGGCTCAACTGAGCTATACATTTATCAACTTCTTTTATATAATCATTTATTACTTGCTTTAGCTCTGCAGTGTTATTGTCTTTCACTACCATGCTATCTACAATACTACTAATTTTTAGATTATTCTGAAAGCTACCGATTTGCTCGCTTTTGTGCTGTAACTCAGACCTTAAGTCTTGGTTTTGCTGCTTGAGTTGGACTACTTCCTCCTTTGTTTTCTTGTGTTCACTTATCAGTAAAAGCACTTTTCTCTCGAGTGACGAAAGCTCACCCCTTAGATCGGTATTTGCCATATTATTTACGAATATGTGCGTTTAAGTCGGACTCAAATTTCTTAATCAGCTGCTGCATGACCTTATCGATAGCTTTGTCTTGAAGTGTCTTGTTTTGATCCTGGAGAATGAAACTCAAAGCGTAAGACTTCTTACCCTCTTCGATTTTTTCACCTTCATAAACACTGAAGACATTAATCTTCTTAAGTAACCTTTTTTCAACCGTTAAAGCAACTTCCTGGATGTCTTTAAATGAAACTTTTTTGTCTATGACCAATGAGAGGTCTCTGCGGACCTCAGGATACTTGGAGACGGGCACATAGGTGGGCTGTTTGCCAGCTGATTTCATCAGCGCCTTCCAGTCCATGTCTGCAAAGAATACCGGGGTTTTAATAGTGGAACGCTTAGCAAGTTGTGGTGAAACTAGTCCAAGGCTGGCCAGATGTCTTCCATTGGTTGAGAGGGTTATTCCATACTTGAAAACTTCATCCTCCGTAGGCTGGCTGTTTAGGTTGGTGACGCCCAGTTTGGCCAAAATCGAAATGACCGATTCTTTTAAGTCATGAAAGTCAACTTCTTCTGAGGTTACGTTCCAATGCTCCTCATGAGTTTTGCCCGTAAGAAAGAGCACCAGATGTTCTTTCTCTTTGTATTTACCATCAGCCATAGTGTAGCTTTTTCCGAGCTCAAAGAATTTGAGGTTGGGCTGTCTATGGCTGATATTGTAGCGTAAGGATTCCAGTCCTGTGAAGAGCAGTGTAGGCCTCAGGATACCAAGTTCTTCACTCAGCTTGTTGAGTACTTCTATATTTTGAGCCGCTGGCCAGTGTGAAGTACCAGCTGTGAGTTCCGGGTTTGAAAGCGAGTTGGTAAAGATTTCAGAATAACCTCTGCTTACCAGCAAATTGGCCACTCTGCTCATGGTAGATGTCTTATCCTTATCAGGGAATTCCGATAGGTAGGTGCTCCCCAGTTGAGATGACAACTCGATATTGTCGTATCCGTGAATTCTTAGAATTTCTTCGATAATGTCCGCCTCTCTTGTCACATCGACGCGATAGGGTGGAACGACAGCCTTGAAGCCGAGCTCAGTTGCTGACTCTATTTGGATATCGAGTAGTTTTAGCGTCTTTATGATAAAGTCTCGGTCAAGTGTCTTACCAATCAGGCGATCAATGTTTTTGTACTTGACCGATACCTCAAAGTCAGCGACAGGAACGGGATAGATGTCGGTGAGGCTCGATGTGATCTCGCCACCGCAGATTTCAGTGATCAGTTTGGCTGCAACTTTGAGTGCATAGACGGTATTATTGGGATCTGTACCTCGCTCAAATCGAAAACTTGCATCGGTTTTAAGCTGGTGTTTTTGAGCTGTCTTGCGTATGTAGTCGGGTGCGAAACACGCACTCTCCAGGAAAATGCTGGTCGTGCTCTCCTTGACGCCTGATTTAATGCCCCCAAAGACTCCCGCGATACACATACCTTCCAGATTTGCGTTGCAAATCATCAAGTCCGTGGCGGCCAGCTTCCTTTCTTTTTCGTCGAGGGTGGTGAAATCTGTACCTTCGGGAAGTGTGTCCACAACGATCTTATCCCCTGTGATCTCGTCAGCGTCAAAGGCGTGCAGTGGCTGCCCCAGTCCATGGAGTACATAGTTAGTGATATCCACTATGTTGTTGATTGGCGAAAGTCCAATGGCCTTTAGTCTATTTTGGAGCCAGTCAGGAGAGTCTGTGACCTTAAGCCCTGAAATAGTCAATCCTGAATATCTCGGACATGCGGTCGTGTTTCTTACCTCTACCGCAATCTCTCTGGTCTTGACATCCGATGGAAGATCACTTTCCGGTAGGGTGATAGGTCGATCCAAAAGTGCGCGAAGATCCCGCGCCACTCCAAAATGAGAGGCTGCATCAGCCCGATTGGGAGTCAGACCAATTTCAATTACTTCATCTATCGATGGTTTGAAATATTCTCTTGCTGGAGTGCCATTTGGGAGGTTTGTACCCAGCACCATGATGCCGTCATGAGAAGCGCCAAGGCCAATCTCATCCTCAGCGCAAATCATACCTTCGGATACTTCGCCTCTGATTTTGGCTTTCTTGATTTTGAAAGGCTCTCCACCAGAAGGATAGAGCGTTGACCCGACGGTTGCTACTACTACCTTTTGGCCAGCAGCTACATTGGGCGCACCACACACGATGGGCGAGGTAATATTATCGCCAATATCTACAGTGGTAACCGATAATTTGTCAGCATTGGGATGTTTGTCGCACGTCAGCACCTCGCCAACAACGAGACCCTCCAGTCCACCTTCAATTTCTTCGTAGGTCTCGACTCCCTCTACTTCCAAGCCGGTTCCAGTCAGCCACTGACTGATTTGCTCCGTCGATTCCGGTAGGTCAATAAATTCTTTAAGCCAGGTAAGAGAGATTTTCATCTTGCTATGAGGGGTTGAAAAATTGAGGCGTAAAATTAATGAAATGAGGATGCCGTGGCGAATGAAATCGAACTAATTGGATAGGGATTAGTCCGTGTGATAGTTTTTCTCACCAGCCCGGATTGCAATGGGAAGGATGTTCTCGCTAGGGGGCAAAGGACAACTAAATTTGGGGTCGTATTCACAATACGGATTGTAGGCCTTATTGAAGTCCAACTCGATTTGGCGCGCATTTTTCAACTCAAGATCCAGGTAGCGGCCCCCTCCGTAAGTCTCTTCTGCGGAGGTGTCATCAGCAAAGGCTGTGAATATGATCGAGGCACTGCCCATTCCTGCTTTTTTTAGAATAAGCATCTTCAGCCGCTGACCTTTGAGGTCAAAGACTGCATAGGCGAACTTGAGGTAGCGCTCCACTTTACCGTCGCTCGTCGGAATGTTCATATATGCCTTTGTTTCTATCTTTTCGACCTTGGCCATCACCTTATAGTCAAGATCTGGCTCGAAGTAGTTGAGTCCCTTGAAGGGCTTTCCCTTAAAAGGGGAGGTGTCTGAATTTCTTAGAAACTCATCCTTTTCCACTCGCTCCTTCAATATTCTTTGCCGATAGGCTTCAGGATCTTCGCCGGACGTCAACAGTGAAATGGCAATAATGAGAATGATCCCAGCGCCTAAGATCCAGATAAAACTCTTTTTCATATTAAATCATCGATTCGTCCGCAAAGCTAAAAAAGCTATGGTCAGTAAAGATAAGATGATCAATGATTGGAATATCCAAAGTGCGACCCGCTTCAGCTAGTTTTTTAGTGAGCTGAATGTCCTGTTGACTTGGCTTGAGCTGGCCTGAAGGATGGTTGTGAACTAATATTACCGAGCTGGCCAGATGAGCAAGAGCTGCTTTGAATATGATTCTGCTATCTACGTAGGTTCCCGCTACACCGCCGCTACTGATTGATTCTGTGCGTATTACCTGATTGGCTCTATCAAGCAGTATGATCCAAAACTCCTCATGATCAAGATCAAGTAGAAATGGTCTCATGTGCTGGTAGGCTCCTTCTGAAGTGGATATTTTAACTTTTATGGGCTTCTCCAGTAAACCTCTTCTTCTCCCCAGCTCAAGTGCACTTACGATAGTAATGGCCTTTGCTTCTCCAATACCCTTGAACTTCTGTAGGTCTTTTACTTGCAATCGGGCTAGTTCATGCAGGCTGTTGCCAACTTCCGAAAGGATTAGCTTGGACAGATCCACTGCACTCATAGTAGTCGTACCTGACCCAATGAGAATGGCAATCAACTCAGCGTCCGATAATGCTGATTTACCTTTCAAGAGCAGTTTTTCTCTTGGCTTATCTTCTTCCGCCCATTGTTTTATGGTAAAGTTGGGTGCTTTCATGATCCATCCTTTCTGTCCAAAGTAGAAGATAAAGATGAGCCAGCGGTATTCCCAGCCTCTAAAAGCAAAAAAGCCCGTTCCATTGTGGAACGGGCTTCAAATATTCTTTGTCGAGTCTAATTAAAGCGCTTTGACGTGCTTAAATAATTTTGACTTCTGGTTTGCCGCTTTGTTCTTATGAATGATATTCTTTTTTGCAAGTTTATCAATCATGCCAGCTACAGTCTTATATAGTTCTTCAGCCTCCGCCTTATCACTCGTCTCTTTTAGACGCTTGATGAACGTACGCGTAGTTTTGTGCTGATACCTATTTCTCAAGCGTTTTGTCTCGCTCGACCTGATTCTTTTTAGCGCTGATTTATGATTTGCCATTTTCGCTTTTGCTTCTACTTAGAAAATTGAGAACGCAAACTTAGAGCTTCTGTTGATAATTACAAACATGCGCTCTGAATTATTATGTTCATTTTCACATTTCATTTAAAGTTTACCTACCGGAAAACGATTAGTCTTCGGCTTTTACGATATTGGAGCCTGGAATGCGAAGAAGACTAAAAATATTGTGTTTACTGCTCTTACCGCTATTAATCTGTGGTAGTTCAACTATAAGATGGGGTTTTTTTGGGCATCAACGTATCAATCGGATTGCAGTGTTCACTCTACCCATAGAGATGCTGCCTTTTTATAAGACCAATATCCAATACATCACCGAAAATGCCGTAAATCCCGATAGACGAAGATATGCAGTAGCGAACGAAGCACCGCGGCACTTCATAGACCTTGATGTCTATGGAGACAGTGCGCTCTATAAAGTTCCGAGGTATTGGAATGATGCAGTGGAGCTATATACTGAAGATACTCTTCAAGCTTACGGCATAGTACCATGGCATATCAACTCAGTCAAAAACTGGTTGACGTCTGCATTTGTCAATCGAGACGTGGATGCGATATTAAGACTCTCGGCAGACCTGGGCCACTACATAGCTGACGCGAATGTACCTCTTCATACTACTGAGAACTACAACGGGCAACTGAGCGGTCAATATGGAATCCACGGATTTTGGGAGTCCAGATTGCCTGAGCTGTTCTTTGATGAATATGACCTGTTCACTGGCAAGGCTGAGTACGTTGATAATGTCCAGTTGAAGGCCTGGGAGGCAGTAACCAATGCTCATCTGGCACTAGATTCGGTGCTCACTTTTGAGAAAAAATTATCCGCTCAGAGGACAGAGGATAAGAAGTACAGTTTCGAGGAAAGGGGTACGACCATTCAACAAGTGTATTCGAGGGAGTACTCTCGTGCTTATCATACCATGCTTGATGGCATGGTTGAGCGGCGGATGAAAGCCTCGATCAAGATGATAGGAGACTTCTGGTATACAGCATGGGTTGATGGCGGCCAACCTGACCTCAGTCAACTCATGACTAAAGGACTGACAGAAGAAGAAAAAGCTCAGCTAGAGAAGGAAATTGAAGAATGGAAAATCAGAAAGTACAAAAGTAGGGAGCACGAGTCTGGCTCCCGTTGATCTTATTGCAGCTTTTTGTATCTAATCCTTGTTGGAGCACTATCCCCAAGTCGCTTCTTTTTATTCTCCTCATAGTCTGTATAGTTACCTTCGAACCAAACGACCTTGGAATCACCTTCAAAGGCGAGAATATGAGTACATATTCTGTCCAGGAACCATCTATCGTGAGATATTATCACAGCACAGCCGCCAAAGTTCTCTAAGGCTTCTTCCAACGCACGTAGCGTGTTGACGTCAAGGTCGTTTGTGGGCTCATCGAGCAAGAGTAGGTTGGCTCCTTGCTTCAAGGTTACCGCCAGATGAACCCTGTTGCGCTCACCGCCCGAGAGTAACCCAACCTTCTTCTCCTGATCAGCGCCTTGAAAGTTGAACTTCCCGACATAGGCCCTTGAATTCATTTGTCTTCCACCGAGATCGATAAGTTCATTACCTTCAGATATGGTCTCCCACACTGTTTTTTCCGGTAGGAGGTTGTCATGCTCCTGATCCACATAGGCGGTCTCTACCGTAGACCCTACCTGGAATGATCCGGCATCTGGCGATTCCTTACCGGTGATTAGCTTGAAAAGAGTGGTCTTACCAGCTCCGTTGGGTCCGATGACTCCTACAATACCGCCTTGAGGTAGGGCAAAGTCGAGGTTCTCAAAGAGGAGCTTGTCGCCGAAGGCCTTGGAGACACCATGCGCTTCAATCACCTGAGCACCAAGCCTGGGTCCGGGTGGGATATAGAGCTCGAGCTTATTCTCCTTTTCTCTGGATTCTTCGCTCACGAGCTTATCGTAGGCGCTAAGTCTGGCTTTTGCTTTGGCCTGGCGACCTTTGGGTGTCATCCTTATCCAGTCAAGCTCTCGTTGTAAGGTTTTCTGTCTTTTTGATTCTTGTTTTTCTTCTCCCGCCAGTCGCTTTTGTTTTTGGTCTAGCCATGAAGAGTAGTTGCCTTTCCAAGGGATTCCCTCGCCACGGTCGAGCTCTAGTATCCATCCCGCGACATTATCTAAGAAGTAGCGGTCGTGTGTGACGGCAATCACAGTGCCTGGGTACTGCTGCAGGTGCGCCTCCAGCCAATGTACTGACTCGGCATCAAGGTGGTTGGTAGGCTCATCAAGTAGAAGCACATCTGGCTCTTGAAGTAATAGCCGACATAGCGCCACCCTTCGTTTCTCACCACCTGAGAGAACTTTAATGCTAGCATCCCCGGGAGGAGTGCGTAGAGCGTCCATTGCGCGCTCCAGCTTACTGTCGAGCTCCCAGGCATTGAGCTGATCCAGCTTCTCCTGCACCTCTCCCTGCTTCTCTATGAGCTTTTCCATAGCATCCGGGTTCTCCAGTATTTCGGGCTCTGCAAACTTCAGATTGATCTCTTCGAATTCCTGGAGCAGGTTAACAACCTCTGCCACACCTTCTTTGACCACCTCTAGCACCGTTTTATCGGGATCGAGTTGAGGTTCCTGCTCGAGGAGGCCCACACTGTAGCCCGGAGAAAAGACCACCTCACCCTGATATTCTTTATCGATACCGGCGATGATCCTCAATAGAGAAGACTTTCCAGAGCCATTAAGTCCTAGCACGCCAATCTTGGCACCATAGAAAAAGGATAGATAGATTTTATTTAGTACTTGTTTCTTGGGTGGATATACTTTGCCCACACCGGACATGCTGAAAATGATCTTTTCGTCGCTCATAGAATCTTGGTGATTAGGCTAGTAAAGATGCATAATTATGAAAATAATATAGGCGGAAGTACGTATGATGTAGAGAGCTTGGACAAACTTAGGTGATTGTATTGGAGTACTATGTTTATCAGGACAATGCCTGAGTATTTAATCATCAAATTTGTTTATTTGTACTAAGACTGATAATTGAAACCACTACTGTTTTGGCCAAAAAAGAAATCCCGTTCGGATATATTGAAGATGATAAAATTCATCTTAATGCTTACCTGGATTTCCCGGATAGAGTAGTTGGTGAGGTCAAGGAGGGTGATGAGGATGCCTCAGTTCAATACTTCATCAACAGGTTTGAACAGTTTCAGGAGAAGGTAAGTGAGCTAGAGCGACTCATTGAAGAGTCTGTCAATAAGGGCTCATTCTTAATGAAGCTTAAGCACATGCTTGACTCGGTTGGACAGCATGATGGTTTGGGTGACTATGTGCCCCTCATCAAGCGGATGAAGGAGGTAGAAGCCAGTCTCAATGAAATCATATCTCAAAACAGGCAGAGGAATACTGAGATTAAGAGAGCGCTGATGCTCGAACTCGAAGAAGCTTTGAATGTAGCTGATTGGAAAGCCTCCACTGAGTTAGTGCTCGACATTAAAGGTAGATGGGTAAAAACAGGAAATGCCCTTGAAGAATTTCAGGAAGGTTTCGAAGAACGTTTTGCGTATTTACTGAATGATTTTTTTGAGCGGAAAAAAGAGTTTTACGAGGAACGTCGAAAACTTATCGACATTAGGGTACAGAAGTATACTGATCTCATAGATCAAGCCTATCGGTCAAAGCCTGAGGAACTCTCTGCCATTCAAGAGGAATGGAGAGAGGTCGGAAAGATACCTGGGGCAAAGTTCAAGGAGTTGCAGATGAAATTTAACCGAGCCGTCAAGAAGGCCGGTTACTCAAGAGCTGAGCGCCCCTATGCGTCACCCGAAGAGCAACAGGAGAACTACGAACAGAAGCAGGCGATCATAGAACAGTTGAAGGAGTACCATCTGAACGTGACTGATGATACCGCTGATGAGGTAAAGCAGCTTAAATCAAAGTGGCGTCAAATTGGTAACGTGCCAAGGGAGGTATACCGACCACAACAGGAGGAGTTTAGCACCCTGAGTGACATGCTACTTGAGTTGAGCTTCGTGCAACGGCTAGCTGCAAATCGGGATGATGGATATGAACAGAAGAACTCAAGGGAGCAGGTGAGGGTGCAGATGAAGTTGTTAAGAGATCTTTTGAGTAGAGATGAGCGAGAACTACAGACCTATTATGATAATGCAAGTAATTTTCAATCTCAGCGAGGCAACTTTGGCAAGATGGTAGATCAGAAACTGGTTCAGCAAAAACACAAGGTGCAGGTAAAAAAGAGCCTTTTGCGCAAACTGAAGCTATCTCTCGATACCATCTGATTTTTTTGAAACATTTGAGTGTGATCTTCTGTATTACCTCATACGCGACACTCTTGCTAACATATTGGGTGTTAGCGAAATTAAGCTGGAATGGACTTTGAAATCATAATTTTAAATCTATTTTTGCGCAAAATTTAGAACGGCAAATAAGTAGAATATGTATTGGACATTAGAATTGGCTTCTTACCTCGAAGACGCTCCCTGGCCGGCAGCTAAAGATGAATTAATTGATTTTTCTATCAGGTCTGGCGCACCACTCGAGGTGGTCGAAAACCTCCAGGAGCTTGAGGATGACGGACAGCCTTATGAGAGTATTGAGGAGATTTGGCCGGATTATCCAACCAAAGAAGATTTCTTTTTTAACGAGGACGAGTATTAGCGATTGAGCTATTTCGTACTATTGATTCGCTTGGGCGAGAAATGCTTCCGCCCATATTAAGTCGTCAGGAGTCGTTATCTTGATATTTCTGTAATCCCCCTCATAGAGATGAATCTGGCCTCCGTTAGCTTCTAGCACAGAGGCGTCATCAGTAAAATTTTCCTTTTCTTCTTGTTTGAATGCTGATTTGATTTCAGCTATAGCAAATGTTTGTGGAGTCTGGATGAGCTTATAATCTGTCCGCGGTACATGCAGACTTGATTCTCCGGTTGTTTTGCGAATTGATTCTTTCAGAGCAACAGCAGCGATAGCATTGCCATGCTTTGACGCCATGTCGAAGGATCTCCCTATCATTTCCGAGCTTACAAATGGGCGAACCCCATCGTGGATGGCCACTAGTCCCTCAGAATCATCCGGAACAGCTCCCAACCCGTTCTTTACCGATGAAAACCTGCTATTCCCACCTTTTACTATCTGATGAGTGACATCAAAGGAATGCTCGTTTACGAGATTTTCCCAAAAGGTCTGTTCAGTGGCTGGTAGAACTAATATGATTTTGAGCTGAGCATCATATCGCCTGAAAGCGTCAAGCGTATGCATCAGAATAGGCTTTCCACCTATCTTGATGAACTGCTTAGGAGTAGCAGAAGACATGCGACTTCCAGAGCCGCCAGCTACGATGATTGAGAATTTTTCCTGCTTATTCATTTGCAGGGTGGCTTGATCTGTATCTAGATGATGAGCATTGCATCACCATAGCTGAAAAACCTGTATTTTTCTTTTATGGCCAACTGATAAGCATCCATCATGAGATCATACCCACCAAATGCACTGGCCATCATTAGTAGAGTTGACTCTGGCATATGGAAGTTAGTAAGAAGCCCTCCACAGATTTTAAACTCGAACGGAGGAAATATGAACTTATCAGTCCACCCGCTACTTGCTTTAAGTTGACCTCCCGCTGACACAGATGTCTCGAGCGTTCTCATTACGGTAGTGCCTACTGCAATGACCCGCTTCTTTTCAGCCATAGTTCGATTTACGATATCGGCGGTTTTTTCCGGCACATCGTAGTTTTCAGAATCCATCTTGTGCTTCGTAAGATCTTCTACATCCACAGGTCTGAAAGTACCAAGACCAACGTGCAAGGTGATGGGTTCGATATTAGCACCGATGATCTCTAGTCGCTTCAACACTGATTTTGTGAAGTGCAGGCCAGCTGTTGGCGCTGCCACAGCACCCACATGCTCAGCATAGATCGTCTGGAATCTTTCTCGATCTTCCGGCTCGGCGTTTCTTTGAATATTTTTTGGTAAAGGTGTCTCGCCTAGTGTGTCTACTGACTTGTAGAACTCCTCGTCTGTACCATCATAAAGGAAACGAATGGTACGTCCTCTGGAAGTAGTATTGTCAATCACCTCCGCGACCAGCTCGCCATCTCCAAAGTACAGTTTGTTACCAACTCGTATTTTTCGAGCAGGATCCACAAGCACATCCCAAAGATGCATTTCTCTATTTAGCTCCCTCAGAAGAAAAACTTCGATTTTTGCACCTGTCTTCTCCTTATTACCGTACAGTCTAGCAGGAAAAACTTTGGTATTATTAATTACCATCGTATCTCCCTCATTGAAATATTCGATAACATCTTTGAATACCTTGTGCTCAATCTTGCCGGTATCCTTATGAATAACCATCAAACGCGACTCGTCTCGGTTTTCCGAAGGGTAAAGAGCAACACGATCTGGAGGTAATTCGAACTTAAAGGCGGATAACTTCATATTTAATGCTGCGGTATTAAATAGCTAAATAAATGAGGACGCAAAAGTAGTAAAAGTTTGTTTAACTGTTTTGGGATGATCATATTTAATTCATGAAGCTGGCACTTGTCCTACGGCTCATCGGAGAGAGCTTCTTATTCGCCATAAGTGCATTAAGAACCAACCTGTTGCGTACAGTATTATCTCTTCTGGGAGTAACCGTCGGTATTTTTGCCATTATAGCCGTGTTTACCCTGGTTGACTCTCTTGAAACCAAGCTTAAAAGCAGTTTTGATTTCTTGGGCACCAACAACATCAACGTTGAGAAGTGGCCGTACGGATTTAATGGGCCCTACCCCTGGTGGAAATACTTAAATCGACCGCAACCCACCTACGATGAATTTAAGTTTTTAGAGGACAATGTGAAGAATGCGCAGGGGATAACTGTCCTTTCCAGACGCTCGCGTTCCACAATCAAATATGATAACAGCAGTAGCACAGATGTAGATTTGGTCGGTGCTTCCTATGGTTATGTCGATGTGGTCGATGTACCAGTTGAATCAGGAAGGTATTTTACCATACAGGAGTCAGCTAATGGTAATAACGTTGCTATTATTGGTTCAAGGGTCGCTGCTGATCTATTCCCATTTGGACAAACTGCTTTGGGAAAAAGGATCAAGGTCAAAGGGATTAAGTACACGGTCATAGGTGTGATGGAAGAGGAGGGAGAAGGCTTCTTGGGTCTGCCTAGCAATGATGACAAAGTATTGGTACCGTATCAAAGCTTTCGGAAGCTCTATTACGCCGGAAGGTTTAGAGGGTTGTCGACAACTATTTCATTGAAGGGGATGGATAGTGACGATGGTCTGATTGATCTTGAGAATGAGTTGAGAGGACTAATGCGAAGAAAGCGTGGATTGAAGCCTCTGGAAGATGATAGCTTTGCTCTAAATCGCCCAGAGGCCATCGCTGGTTTTATTGGAGCTACCTTCGACGTTATCACCATAGCGGGTTGGGTCATCGGTAGCTTTTCGATTCTGGTAGGAGGATTCGGCATAGCCAATATCATGTTCGTATCTGTAAAAGAGCGAACCCCGATTATTGGAATCCAAAAGTCACTAGGTGCCAAGAATTATTTCATTCTGCTCCAATTCCTTTTCGAAGCAGTTTTCTTAAGCGCCATTGGCGGACTTTTTGGACTCTTATTGGTCTTCTTATTGACCTATGTCCCTATAGGATCGCTGGAGCTATCACTTACATTTTCCAACGCCCTGTTGGGTGTGGCGGTCTCGATAATCATAGGAGTGATATCAGGGATTGTGCCTGCCGGTATGGCCGCCAAGCTTGATCCGGTGATAGCAATTCGATCCTAAGACTGTCTCTGTCTACTTATCAGCTTTTTCTGCAGTTTCTTCAGGGACGTCTCCGTTGATGATTTGCTTGATTTTGCCTTCTACCTCTTCCATCAATTCTGGGTTGTCTAGCAGCAGTTGCTTAACAGAATCCCGTCCTTGTCCCAGTTTGTTGTCCATATAAGAGAACCATGAGCCGGCTTTCTTTATCACGTTTAGTTCAACGCCCAGATCAATGATCTCTCCGACTTTTGATATACCTGCACCATACATGATGTCAAACTCGACAACTTTGAAAGGTGGCGCTACCTTATTCTTTACGACTTTCACCCTGGTGCGATTACCAAGAATACTATCAGCATTTTCCTTGATTTGGCCAATACGGCGAATGTCGAGTCGAACCGAAGCATAAAACTTGAGCGCATTACCACCTGTGGTAGTTTCTGGATTGCCAAACATCACACCGATCTTTTCTCGAAGCTGGTTAATGAATATACAAGCGCACCCGGTTTTGTTAATCGCACCTGTCAGTTTTCTAAGTGCTTGCGACATCAGCCTTGCTTGAAGACCCATTTTGCTATCACCCATCTCACCCTCGAGTTCAGCTTTAGGTACCAAAGCGGCTACTGAGTCAATCACGATGATATCTATTGCACCAGAGCGAATTAGATGCTCAGCGATTTCCAAAGCTTGTTCACCATTATCAGGTTGAGAAATCAGCAAATTTTCAGTGTCAATACCCAGCTTTTCCGCATAGAGCTTATCAAAAGCGTGCTCAGCATCAATAAATGCTGCTAACCCTCCGGCTTTTTGAGCTTCCGCAATACAATGCATGGAGAGGGTGGTTTTACCAGAAGACTCTGGGCCATAGATCTCAACAACTCGACCCCTGGGAATACCACCGATACCTAGCGCAATGTCTAAGCCTAATGAGCCGGTAGAAATGGCTGGAATATCCAACACTTTTTCGTCACTAAGCTTCATCACTGCCCCTTTTCCGTAGGTCTTCTCAAGCTTATCTATGGTTAACTGTAGTGCTTTTAATTTTTCTGATTGTTCGCTCATGGCAGGGTCTATTTAACTAACAGTGGTGATTAATTCATACTAGCGCAATTATCAACAATTCCTGTTGATATTACTAAGGTATATAGCAAATAGTAGAAAAGACTAATAATATTAGTACAACTTTCATCTTTGCTAAGTAACTGGAAGAATAGTTCTCATTTCCAGCTAGCAAATATGAAGCGTAGTTTACGTTGATATTATTGCCCTACTTGTTTCAGATGGGTTTGTTGATGGACAGCTGCGCTATTAAGTAAGCTGTCTAAACCGATTTCGGAGGCACGTCACTCTGCTCAGTTGATGAAGTGGAGTTTAAACTAATTTTATTGACAATTTGGTCATCAAGTAGGCTGTAAAAAATATAGATAGCGAACCCAGTACCGAGTGGAAACTGAAAAAGAAATAGAACCGCTGAAAATAAAGCAGCTATTCTTGCCCATTGCTTTTGTGATAACAGACCCACTCCAATCACTATGTCTATCAACCCAATGATCATATAAAAGCTAGGAATCAAATAGAGTAAACCGAAAGGTGGATGGTTTAAGGTGAAGATGCCAAATTCATAATTCCAACCTTCGAAATGATTTTCCAGAAAGCCTTCACTGAGCTGTATGAAATTGAATGAAAATGAAGTGATGACTAGCACTAGAATGCCCAGAACTAGAAATATTTTACCGATAATCCTAGTGTGTCTTGCTTTCTGATCCATGGTATCGAGGTTTTTGTGTATTGTATAGTACTATGTAATACACGTAAGTATACGAAACTTTTTTAATGTAGTTGTAGATTAAGTATATCAAAGGGTAAAGGATTGAAGAGGAAATGGAAAGTGGTGCTCGTATTTGCGGTCGCTGTAGTAGCACTTGTTGTCATCTATGCGGATCTGCTGGAGTATGGGATAGGGCAGGCCAGAGGTCAGCTGAGGGTGATTATGGATGCCCAACCGATAGAGGTTTATTTGAATGATCCCGATTTTCCTGACTCCTTGAAAGCAAAGGTCAGGATCATTGAAGAAGTGAAGGCCTTTGCTATTGAGGAGCTGGGCCTCAATAGGTCTGATAATTATACTTCGATATACGATCAGGAGGGCAGGGAGATACTCTGGAATGTTTCCGCGGCGGATGAATTTGAGCTGAAGCCTTTCGAGTGGTCATTTCCGATAGTGGGTACCTTTAGCTATAAGGGTTTCTTCGAAAAGGACAAAGCCATTGCTGAAAGAGCAAGACTAGATTCATTAGGGTACGATACCAACATTCGAAATGTCAATGCCTGGTCTACCCTTGGTTGGTTCAGAGACCCGATCCTTTCCAATATGCTCTATCGTAGTGAAGGGCAGCTGGCCGAGCTGATCATTCATGAGCTGACCCATGCCACGGTGTTCGTCACTGATAGCCTGACTTTCAATGAAAATCTAGCCTCTTTTGTTGGCAGCATTGGGGCTGAAGCCTACCTAAAGAAAAAGTATGGCGTCAATTCTGAGGAGCTAAGGCTCTATAAAGCTTCTGAAAATGATTATGAAATGTACCTCTCTCATATGATCAGAGGATCCAAAGAGCTGGAACAGTTGTATCGAGCTACGGAAGGGATGGATGTCGAAAATAGGCGGAGGCTTAAGCAGGAAAAAATAAGGGAGATCGTCCATACCTTAGACACAGTGAGTTTCTATCAACCTCAACGATTTCTTAGAGTTTTTCAAGACCGACTTCCCAACAACGCCAACTTAATGTCATATCTACGTTACCACTCTCAGCGAGATTTGTTGGCAGATCAATATTTAGATAATTTTGAAGGAGATATTAAGGCATACATTTTGTACCTCAAGGAAAAATATGGTGTTTGATGATTATCGATAACCTCATCTGCCAGATTTACGATTAAAGCAAAGAGTACACAGCCGTGAAAAAACTACGAATATTATTCCCCGTAATGCTCCTTTTATTGCTGTCAGCATTTACACTGGTGAGCGAGCTGAGCACCTACCGGAATCTTGAGAACAAGAGCTTTGGTAGCGGTGAGCGACTGGAATACAAAATTCACGTCGGTCTATTAAATGCGGCTCACTCCACCATGTATATCAGCGATACCATCTATCAGCTTAATGGTCGTCCATGTTTCAAGATAGATGTGCAGGGCAAAACCTCAGGTGTTTTTGATTTCTTCATTAGGGTACGAGACCAGTGGGGAAGCTATCTCGACACTACCGCCATCATACCACATCAGTTCTATCGCAATATAGAGGAAGGTAAGTATCGAAAATATGAGGTGGTCGAGTTTGATCACGATCTCGATTCTGCAATAGTATTGAAGATGGACAAGCATACCAGAAAGCTCAAAGAGCGAAAGTCATTTAATATTAAAGATGATTCTCAGGATCTGATCAGTGGATATTACTACATGCGGACGCTGGATTACTCTAAGTTCAATATAGGCGATACTTTGAAGGTGCCGGCTTTCTTTGATGATGAGAACTATGAGTTTAAAACCACATTTGTAGGAAGAGAAGAAGTACGGACTAAGCTGGGCAAGGTGCACGCCATAGTGCTTTCCCCGATCATGCCGGAAAATTCGATTTTCGATGGTGAGAATGCGATAAGAATCTGGCTTTCTGATGACCAGAATAAAATCCCTCTAAAAGTAAAGGCGAAGATGTTCGTTGGTTCTGTGGAGATAGATATCACCGATAGCTACAATCTCAAATCGCCACTTGCTCTCGTTGAATAAGTATTATGAAATTGTTACCATTATTCTGGTAAAACAGATTTCTGACTAAATTTAAATATCATCGAAGGGATTGGTGATACGGCCCCAAAAATTGAAAATTATTCATCGGTCGTTAAGTCTTGGTCAACTAAAAGTTAATTTCCTATTAACTAACTAACCCATGGGTAATAAGAAAAACCAGAAGATACTGGTTGTAGATGATGAGTCGGATATTCTTGAGCTGCTGAAGTACAACCTCGAAAAAGAGGGGTATGAGGTGAAAACAGCATTAGACGGCATCAAGGGTGTCGAGATCGCCAAGTCTTTTCAGCCTGAGTTGATATTGCTTGATATCATGATGCCTAAGCAGGATGGTGTGGAGACCTGTCGCCAGTTGCGTGACCTACCTGAATTGCAAAATTCGTACATCGTCTTCCTCACTGCGAGAAGTGAAGAATACTCGGAGGTTGCGGCTTTTGATATGGGTGCGGATGACTACATCACTAAGCCTATCAAACCACGAGCATTGATGTCCAGGATTAGCGCGATGTTTCGCCGTGAGTCCAAAAAGAAGAAAGACGTCAGTAAAATCACCATAGAAGATATGGTAATAGACCGCAGCAGCTATACAGTGACAGTCAAAGACGAAAAAATAAATCTTCCTAAGAAGGAATTTGAGTTGCTGTATTTTCTGGCTCAGAACCCGGGCAAAGTATTCAGTCGGGATGACCTCTTACAAAATATTTGGGGTACCGACGTATATGTACTCGCCCGAACAGTCGACGTACACATTAGAAAAGTAAGAGAAAAGATCGGAGAAGGTTATATTGCAACCGTAAAAGGAGTCGGTTACAAGTTCGACGAAAATTAATCTATGATCTTTAATGCGAGGGCAATTGCCCTCTTGTTGTCTACGAGTGTAGCGATTATCACTACATTCTTCCTGTCATTGGTGGCTACAGTCTCCAACCTAGCTCTTTTTATTGCCTTTTCGATCTCATTTGCTGCCACCTACATTCTTACTACGTTGATTGTAGAGTTCCTTTTTTTCAAGGAGATCAACAGTATTTATGATGCGTTGGAAAAGCTACAGGACAAGGACTTTTCTCAAATAAAAACAAAAACCAAGAACCCAATCAACCCTCTCAGAGGAATCAATCAGGAGATATATAGTTATGCAGAAATAAAGCAGAGGGAGATTGAGGAGCTTAAGAGAATGGAAACCTTCAGGAGAGAGTTCCTGGCTGATGTGTCGCATGAGCTTAAGACTCCCATTTTTGCAGCGCAGGGTTTTGTGCATACGCTGATAGACGGGGCTGTCGAAGACAAAAAGGTAAGAAACAAGTTCCTTAAAAAAGCAGCCAAGAGTCTTGATGGACTTGATATGCTTGTTCATGATCTACTTACCTTATCTCATATGGAGACCGGTGAGATCAAGATGCACTTCGAGTATTTCGATATTGTTGAGCTCACTTCCGAAGTATTTGATCAGTTTGAGGAGAAGGCGGAGAAGAAATCTATCAAGCTCAAATTGTCGCAGGATATCGATGAGGCTATTTTTGTGCACGCAGATTATCAGCGTATCTATCAGGTAATGATTAATCTGACCTCAAATGCCATTAAATACACCAAAAAAGGTGGTGATGTAGTGGTCAACTTTGAAGTTGGAAAGAGTGAAGTCACCGTATTTGTAAAAGATACCGGAAGGGGCATTCCTCCGGAGGATTTGAAGCGTATCTTCGAGCGGTTTTACAGAGTAGAGAAGAGTAGAAGTAAGGATAAGGGAGGCACAGGGCTTGGATTGGCGATAGTGAAACACATTACAGAGGCGCACGATAGCCGGGTTAATGTGACCAGTACCGTTGGGAAAGGCTCCACTTTTAGCTTTAAGTTAAAGAAAGGAAAGCGTGTGGAAAGCGCACCGCGTAGATGGCATGATGACGATGATGAATAGCTAAGGCGAGTATGAAGAAGATAGATTTTCAATCCCTCATTCTTGATGAGACCGATGATTATATCATGGTCAACAAACCACCGTTTTTATCCACATTGGAAGACAGGGCTGACCGTACCAATCTTCAAAAACTAGCGAAAGAATACTGGCCAGAAGCTCAAATCGCCCATCGGCTGGACAAGGAAACGAGTGGTGTTTTGGCGATAGCCAAGAACCCGGAGGCGTACAGATCGCTAGCCATGCAGTTTGAGAAGCGTGAGGTGAGTAAAGTATATCATGCTGTAGTTGCGGGTATTCATGATTTCAATCAAGAGGAGATTAATGCACCCATCAAGAAACTGACGGTTGGGGTAGTACGAATAGACAAAGGAGAAGGTAAGCCATCTTTGACCCGCGTTTCTACCATCAGAACCTTCAGAAGGCATACATTACTCGAGTGCAGACCTGTAACAGGGCGTATGCATCAGATAAGGGTTCATCTTAGCAGTATTGGGGTACCGATAGTAGGTGATACACTGTATCACGGAGCGCATTTATACTTATCAGAAATAAAACCCAACTACAACCTGAAGAAGTGGACCGAAGAGCAACCATTGATTAAAAGAGTGGCACTACATGCATTTCAGCTTGAATTTAAAGATTTAAGTGGCCAGCTCGTGAAAGCAGAAGCCCCCTACCCCAAGGACTTTAATGTGATAGTGAAGCAACTCGACAAGCACGCCTTATAAATTTCATATTGTCAGTTGTATTTCCAGATTAATACTTCTATTTTTGTGTCCCTTTTCGAAGGAAGGGTGAATTATGTTCATAAAAATCTATACTAAAAAGTGGATTCATTAAGTTTTAAGACCATTTCTCTCAACAAGGCTACTGCGGATAAGCAGTGGGTTGTTGTTGACGTCAAAGACCAAATTCTCGGTAGAGTGGCGTCACGCATTGCCATGTTGATCAGAGGAAAGCATAAGCCAGGCTACACGCCTAACGTGGATTGTGGAGATAACGTCATTGTAATCAACAGTGACCATGTGAGATTGACAGGTAAGAAATGGACTGATAAGGAGTATGTGCGACACACAGGCTACCCTGGAGGTCAGAGAAGAGCTACTCCTAAAGAAATCATGACAAGAAAGTCATCGACCATACTTATCGAAAGTGCGGTAAGAGGAATGCTGCCTAAGAATAAATTGGGTAGTGCGCTGTTTAAAAACCTTCATGTATATGCCGGTACCGAGCATCCTCATGAGGCACAGCAACCAAAAGAAATGAAATTTTAATTATTGTTTGAATGGACTATATCAACACAATAGGTAGAAGGAAGACATCTGTAGCCAGACTTTACATGGGTGCTGGCAAAGGTGACTTTAAGATCAACAACCGTGAGTTGAAAGATTACTTCCCTGCTGAGATTCTTCAGTTGATCGTGAAGCAGCCCCTCGAAACTACTGGTGAGAGCGGTAAATATGACTTTAAGATCAACGTAACTGGTGGTGGACTAACAGGACAAGCGGAAGCTATCAGGTTAGCGATCTCCAGAGCTTTGGTTGAGCAAGACGAAGAGCACAAGCCAGCTCTAAAGAAAGAAGGATTCCTTACAAGAGACCCTAGAATGGTCGAGCGTAAGAAATACGGTAGAAGAAAAGCTAGAAGGAAATTCCAGTTCAGCAAGCGATAATACTGATTCTGAAAGAACTTTATTAATGGATAAACTTAAATACAAAGACTTACTGGATGCGGGTGTTCACTTTGGACACTTGACCAGAAAATGGGATCCTCGCATGGCACCATATATCTTCATGGAGAAGAATGGTATACATGTGATTGATCTTAACAAAACCTTGGCGTGTGCTGAAGATGCAGCTGAAGCGCTTAAGGGAGTGGTAAGATCAGGAAGGAAAATCATGTTCGTCGCTACTAAGAAGCAAGCCAAAGAGGTTGTAGCTGAAGAAGCACGAAGATTGAAGATGCCCTACGTAACTGAGAGATGGCTCGGTGGTATGTTGACCAACTTTGCAACAATCCGCAAGTCGCTCAAGAAAATGGCCTCCATCGACAAGTTGATGAAGGATGAGGCTTACGCCAATCTTGCAAAGCGCGAGAGACTGATGGTATCAAGGGAGAAAGAGAAGCTGGAGAGAATCCTCGGTGGTATCGCTGACCTTACCCGTCTGCCTGCAGCACTTTTTATCGTTGACGTGAAGAGAGAGCACATTGCAGTAGCAGAAGCTCAGAAATTGAACATTCCTGTTTTTGGTATAGTGGATACTAATTCGAATCCGAATGTAGTAGACTATCCTATCCCAGGTAATGATGATGCATTTAAGTCTGTTGATCTAATCGTTTCTTACATTGGTAAGGCGATCGAAGAAGGCTTGATGGATCGTAAGAAAGACAAAGAAGATTCTAAGCTACAGGAGGAGGAAGAAGCCAAGAAGTTGGTGGACACAGCTCCAGAGGGCAAGGAATAATTATTCAATAAATATTTCATTAGTGAAAATTGAACATTGTCCCGCAGCACTTCGGGAAATGTTCAATTTTTGTTTACAGTAAATTCTAACTTAAAACAGAAGAACAAAATGGCTATTACTGCACAAGACGTCAACAAACTTCGCCAAATGACTGGCGCAGGTATGATGGATTGCAAAAAGGCGTTGGTGGAAGCCGACGGTGATTTCGATAAAGCTGTTGAAATACTAAGAAAAAAAGGTCAGAAGGTCTCTGCCTCTCGTGCTGATCGTGAAACCTCTGAAGGTGTTGTAATCATCAAGACAAGCGATGACAACACCAAAGGTGTGTTGATCGCATTCACTTGCGAAACTGACTTTGTAGCAAAGAATGATGACTTTGTAGCGCTTGCTCAGCAGGTGACCGATCTCGCTTTTGATAATGCACCGGCAGATATTGATGCATTGAAGGCTGTGTCAGTAGATGGAATGACATTGGGTGAGAAGATCATCGAGAATACTGGTAAGATTGGTGAGAAGCTTGAAATCAGCGCTTACGAAGTATTGGAAGGTGATGCGGTAGTTCCCTACATCCACTCTAACAAGAAATTGGGTGTGATGGTAGCACTACAGAATGTCAATGGAGCTGATGTAGACGAAGCTGGAAAAGATGTGGCTATGCAAATTGCTGCAATGAATCCTGTGGCAGTCAACAAGGATGGTGTTGACCAGTCTATTATCGAGAAGGAAATAGAGATTGGAAAAGATCAGGCGCGTCAGGAAGGAAAGCCAGAGAACATCATCGAGAAGATTGCCATGGGTAAACTTCAGAAGTTCTTCAAGGAAAACACGCTTCTTAGTCAATCCTTCGTAAAGGACAACTCACTCAGCATCGAGAAGTATCTTGACGGTGTGAGCAAAGGCTTGACAGTTTCTAACTTCAAGAGAGTGTCTATCGGATAATCTCCGATATTTGATGAAAACAAAAAAAGCCCGCAACAGCGGGCTTTTTTTGTTTTAGACCTAGGCGTGAAGGCCACACTCTGACTTGGCCGTGCCTGACCACCTTCCTTCGCGATTTCTCCCTTTTTTTGTACAATGGGTACAACCTATCGATTCAAAACCGTTCAAAATAAGAGGGTGGGGTGCTATCCCGTGCAGTTGGCTAAAAAGAGCTGCTTCCTCCCGACTAAAGTCAATGAGGGGATGAAACCTCAACAGAGATTTTGACTGCTCGAAGATTTGTTTACCGGAGCGATTGGCATTCTGAAATGCCATGATACCGGAAACCCACACATCGTGCTCCTGCTTGATTGCATTCATGGGCTTGATCTTGTTGACAAAGCAGCAATATTCCATATTGTGCCGCCATATTTGAAAGTCTGAAGTAAGTTTATGCTCTGTTGGTTCAGGAGCAACTTCGACCACATTCAGATTCAACTCTTTCGTGAGTAGTGTCTTATAAGCCAGCGTTTCAGGAAAGTGATAGCCGGTGTTGAGAAAGTGAATTGGGTGACCTGGTGCCACATCATTCAACAACTTAAGTAATATTCCACTGCTCCCGCCAAATGAGGAAGTCACGAGTATTTGTTCTGCAGCATATTCTTTAAAGAGACGTTCCAATCTCTCTGTCGGATAGAGTGATTGATAACTCATCGATTTTATTGATGAACTGCTCATATCAGTTTACATTTTTTAGTGATGAGGTGAGCGCGTTGAGTTTTATGACCTTATCAGAAAAGTCGCCCTTTAGGCGGTCCCGAATGGCTTTGAGATTATTTAGAAGCTCATTTGTCTCTTCCGGGAGGACTTCTTCGAGAACCTCTCGAAACCTTTTTGCGAAGGTGGGTGACTGTCCATTGGTAGAAATGCCAATCTTCAGGTTACCCTTAGTAACTGTAGAGCCCAGGTAAAAATCACAGAGATCTGGAGTGTCAGCGACGTTGGTGAGGATGTTGCGTTTTCGGGTCTCCTTCGTTATTTCGATGTGAAGCTGGGGCTGGTCTGTAGCCAAAATCACCAGATCACGACCCTCCAGATCCTCAACTGTAAAAGCTCTTTGTATCAAACCTATTTGTTGATGTGATTGCGTTAACACTAAGATTTCTGGTAAGAAGGTCTTACTAACAATGGTGACATTGACCTCTGGATCGTTCTTGATCAATGCTTCAAGTTTCTCAAGCCCTACATTTCCACCACCCACCAGAAGGGTGTTGATATTTCTAAGCTTCAGAAACACGGGGAATAAATTGTTTCTCGACTCCATTAGCTAATTCTGTTGACTGACCTACTTACTTCTACCAGCACTTTTTGATCGACGATGGCCTCACCGATCACAATCAAAGCTGGTGCCTCCAGTCGCTCCTCGTTTTGGACGGCTTCAATTTCATTGACAGTAGAGCGAATCACCCTACCGGAATCAAGGCTTCCGTTGGAAATAATTGCTACCGGAGTATCGAGCCGATTTAGGTTCCTATAGATATTCATGATTTGCGATAGCCGACCAAGCCCCATGAAAATGACTGCTGTAGCGGTGGACTGAGCAACTAACTCTAAATCTTTTGAGAGGTTGCCATCTCTAGTAGTCGCAGTTACCGCCCAGAAACTCTCATTCACGCCCCGCTGTGTGAGGGGCATACCATAGTATCCGGGCAGGTTGACACTGGAGATGCCCAGCACAGTGTCGCATGGGATACCAAAAGTCTCGGCATAGTCGATCTCTTCCTGGCCTCTGCCAAAGATGAATGGATCACCTCCTTTGAGCCTTACAACATGCTGATCGTTTAAGGCATGAAACACGATGAGTTCGTTGGTTTCATCCTGCGTCTTGGCATGATTGCGATTGCGCTTACCAACGAAAATTTTAACACAATCGGGTGAAGCGTAATCCAATAGCTCGGGATGCACCAATGCGTCATACAGGATTACATCGGCGGCTTTGATGGCCTTGAGCCCTTTTACAGAGATCAATTCTGGATCTCCTGGACCAGCGCCTACGAGAGTTAGTTTTCCTGTGCTCATGCTTTGTAAAAATTACTTACCACCAATTTTTCTAGTGAAGAGGAGGCAGCACTCAAATGCTGCTCCCTTGTTTGCTTGACCAACTCTATGAAAAGCTCAGCGCCGGAGAGATAGTCCCTGGCGAAAGTTGGTTCGGGTGACTTTTGATTGATACTCAAAACCCATGATGCATAGTTTGGGAATGCCTGGGCTATAAGAGGCAGCTCCAAGGACAGGTCTTGAAAGTCAGCTATGATTTTGTCATGCGTATTGCAGGCAATATCACGCTCGAGCAGCAATGCCTTAGCACCGATGACACAGGCACTGTAAGCAAAATAGATGCTGTGACCGTATTTATCATGGCTAAAAGCCTCCTGGGCCTGGCCTATCTTTTCTACAGCTTCACCGATGATGGTAGCAATCACATCAAGGCTCACACCTGCACATTCTCCAGTACCTATTTCGGGTACGAAAGCTTCAGAGTGTCCCCAGTCGAGGTAGTCCTCATCGGTAAGAGATGCTTTATCAGCCAAATGCTTAAGCAGCTGATAAAAATGTCGGTTGCCAAGACGCTGGAAGTACTCGTTAAAGGATTCCTGTTCAGGTGACTCCCGTATATAGTTACTGAGTATCAGATGGATAGCCTCAGGTATGCGCTTAGTTGGGAGCTTGATTACTTTCTCAGCAATAAAGCCTCGTCCATCATCAGATACTCCTCCACCGATTACTACCTGTAGGGCGGGTATGACAGACACACCATTTTTGATACTACTACCGTGAAGTCCGATATTGGCGGCCATGTGCTGTCCGCAGGAGTTCATGCAGCCGCTGATTTTGATGCTTAACTTTTCCTGCTCGATAAGCTGAGGGAAAGAGGTCTTCACCATTTCCTCTATGACCTGAGCGATCTTGGTGCTATTGGTTACCGCCAGATTGCATGTATCAGTACCGGGACATGAAGTGACGTCTGCGAGCGTGTCATAGCCATAATCCGCCAATCCGATATCAGCGAGTGCCTGATAAAGAGGTTGAAGTTGGTTGGGTCTGACGAATCGGAGCAGTATGCCCTGATTGATCGTAAGGCGAAAGTCCGGGGCTGCATGTTCCTCGATAATGGCAGCAAGCTTTCGGGCATTGTGCGATGAGAGGTCGCCGTTCGCTACTTTGAGATATACACCAAAATAGCCGCGCTGCTTTTGCTCGAAAGTGTTTGTCTTTAGCCAAAGTTTGAAATCAGGTGAACCCTCTAAAATAGAGTCCTCAGAGAATGGAGCTTCGTCGATGCTAACTTCTACATAGGGAATCGGATGGGTCAGGGACGGCAGGCTTTTTTGCTCCTGAGCTACCAATTCCAGGTATTTTTCAAGGCCGATACCCTTTTTTGGATCAATCAGGTACTTCATCCTGGCCTTGTATCTTTTTTCACGTTCGCCGTATCTATCGAAAACCCTAAGGCCAGCCTCGATAAATGAGATCAACTCATTTGCCGGTAGGAAGGAGTAGGCCTGCTGTGCCGTAAAAGGCTGTGCTCCCAGCCCACCACCAATATGCACTTCAAAGCCGTGCCGACCGGATTCATCAAGTGCTGGTATAAAGCCAAAATCATGAAAGTAGGTGAAGGCAGAGTCTTTTTTGGAGGACGAGAAAGCAATTTTGATCTTGCGACCCATCTCCTGACATACCGGATGTCTAAGGAAAAACTCAAAAACAGCCTGTACATAGGGCGACACATCAAAGAGCTCCTCGGGATCAACACCCGCTGTGGGGGAGGCTGTAATATTGCGTACAGTATTGCCACATGCTTCTTTTGAAGTGACTCCTTCCTCTTCCAGCTTTGCCCAGACAAGTGGAGAATCTTCCAGTTTCACATAGTGAAATTGAATGTTTTGTCTGGTGGTGAGGTGAAGATTGCCAGTAGCGAACTCATCGGATACATCAGCCAGCCTGCGAAGCTGATTTGGCGATAGCCGACCATAGGGTATCTTGGTTCTGAACATGTGAACACCCTGCTGTCTTTGCCCATAGACCCCCCTTGTCAACCGAAACTGTTTGAATTTTTCCTCATCGATCTGAAGGTTTCTAAACCGTTGAATCTTCTCCTGAAGATCGAGAATGTCTTTTTTGGCTTCCACAGCGATATGTGGATTTGAGATGATTTCCATTATGATTTGAGTATAGATTGCACACAACTGAACTGATAAATCAACGCGAGTTGATCTCAACAGCAGTGTAAAAAAATTGGAGAGCCATCCCTCTGCTTCGAGAGGATAGGCCAGAACTAACTAATATGTATAATTGGCTAGATCAGATGTGCTTCAACAACAGCAACAGCAAGCACGCATCATCATACTATGATCAACTAAAGGGGTTAGTTGGCTTACTCTTGACTTCAAAATTGTTGTCTCAGTTTTCATCTGTAAAGATTTATAGTTTCCAGTAAAATGGAACTCAGGTTGAGCACCTTAACCCTACAGGTCAGGTTGCCAGCGAATCAATGAGCCTGTCTCTACTCGCTTCTTTATAAATCCACATTCCATTGTGAATCACAAACCTGATCATTTACAACGGCAATTCAAATGTTGGGTTCAGTTTTTTAATCTGAAGAGACTGTATTTATAAAGCGGACAATAAATACACGACATAATTTAAAATATGACAATCAATCATCGATTGTGGCCACACATTTTAGCTCAATCGCAATTGGTGTGGGTAGGCTGCTGATTTCTACCGTGGTGCGACAGGGCTGATTGTCCTTGAAGTACTCGGCGTAGACGCGGTTATAGGTCTTGAAATCAGCCTTCATATTGGTGAGAAAAACGGTAACATCCACCAACTTATCCCAGCTGCTGCCCGAGTCCTCGAGGATTAACCTTACGTTCTTGAATACCGAATGGCACTGGGCCTCAATATCGTATTCCACAATGTTCCGATTTTCATCGAGCGTCACTCCGGGTATCTGAGAGGTTCCTCTTTCCCTCGGCCCTACGCCGGATAGGAAGAGTAGATTGCCCACCTTTCGGGCGTGAGGGTAGAGTCCTACAGGCTCAGGCGCCTTGTTGCTATTTCTTATACTTTCTGCCATTACTTGTTCATTAGGTCTTCGATTTCTTCTGCATGGATGGGTATGTTTCTCATCAGATTGTCATGTCCTTCCCTGGTTACCACAATATTGTCTTCCAGGCGTATACCTATCCCTTCTTCTCTGATATAGATACCAGGCTCTACCGTAAATACCATTCCTGCTTCAATGGGTTTGTAGAAGGTGCCGACATCATGAACATCCAGTCCAAGAAAATGCGAGGTGCCGTGCATAAAATATTTGCGATAGAGTGGATTGGCCCTGTCTTGCTTAGCCACATCATGTTTATCAAGTAGTCCCAGTGAGATCAGTTCTCCCTCCATGATTTTGCCCACTTCCTCGTGATACTCTTTTATCGTAGTGCCAGGCCTCAGAAGATCAGTAGCTTTAGTCTTTACGTGGAGCACTGCATCATAGACTGCCCTTTGGCGCTTGGTAAACCGGCCATTGACAGGGATGGTGCGGGTCATGTCCGCGTTATAGTTGGCATATTCAGCGCCCACATCCATCAGGAGTAGGTCGCCATCTTTGCATTGTTGATTATTGGAGATATAGTGCAGCACGCATGCGCTCGCGCCTGAGGCGATGATCGGATCATAGGCAAAGCCTCTGGACCGATTGCGTACGAATTCATGAATATACTCAGCTTCTATTTCGTACTCCCAGGCGCCAGGAGAGACTTTGTCGAGTATCCGCCTGAATCCCTTTTCTGTAATATTACAAGCGTGCTGGAGCGCTTTGATTTCAAGTTGTGACTTGATCATGCGCAATCCCTGAAGGATGGGAGCGAGGCGCTCATAGCGATACAGGGGATATTTATTCAGGCACCATTTTACGAACCGGTCGCTTCTTGTAGCCACCTCGGATCCTGCCCGTATGTGCTCATTGGTATCAAGATAGATAGTGCTTGACTCGGCTAATACCGTGTAGAGTATTTGCTCAAATTGCTCTTTCCAAAGGATAGTCTTTATCCCGGAAACCTCCGTCGCTTCCTCTTTGGTAAGCTTATGTCCTTCCCAAATAGCGATATTTTCATCAGTTTCTCTTAGAAAGAGTACTTCTCTATATCTCTCATCCGGGAAGTCAGGCGCTAGCAGCAGTATCGATTCTTCCTGATCCGCTCCGGTGAGATAATAGAGGTTATTGTTTTGCCTGAACGGCATGACACCATCGGCATTGGTCGGCAGTATATCGTTGGAATGTACTACCGCCACTGAATTGGTTTCAAGCTGTTTGCAGAGCCGCTCCCGGTTGTAAGTGAATAGCTGACTCCCTATTGGATGGTACTTCATAGCATATGGGTTATGTTCTCCGCAGCAGCGGAATGATCACGAAGTGAATTTAAATCTTACCACTTTCCGATGGGTAACACTGAGTTTATTATTTTTCAGATGGCATGAAATACGTTCTACTCTTCTGGGCATGTTTATCCTTTTCATTGGGGTTACACGGGCAAAAAAGACCTGTTTGGCTCTACCTGAATGGTGAAGCCGAATATGAAGCTGTACTTGACCTTGAGAATGACATTTTGGAAGATCACTATTATTCAAGATGGCTCCATGCTATAGGCGTGCAGCTGGAAGAGAAGGATATCCGGCGCATGTTGTCCAATGCGATGATCTCAGAGATCACTTCCCAGCACTACTTCTCTTACCAGAAATCTCCTGATCAAACCCAAAGCATGGGCTTTGCGCTGGAGCAGATAGGAGCGGAGTTGTTTTTTGAAAGAGGACTTGACGGTGAGGGGATTGCTATTGGAGTGATTGATGGAGGTTTTCTGGACGCGAATAAAATAGACCCATTAAGTCATTTGTTTGAAGCGGGATCAATCAAAGCGTACCGAGACTATATCACACCTGACCTTGAGCCTTATGCCGGAATTAAAGCGCTTGATGATCGACATGGGACGGATGTCCTTCAGTTGATTGGAGGCAAGAGCGGACAGACTGGTGTTATTCATGGTCTAGCAACTGCAAGTGACTACTATCTGGCCAGAACCGATCATGGTGCATCTGAGAAGAAGATCGAGGAAATGTACCTGATTGAGGCCCTGGAATGGATGGATAGCCTGGAAATCAAGCTGGTTAACGTATCACTGGGCTATACCGATGGGTTTGAAAACAGTGCAGATAACTACAGTCCACAAGACATTAACGGCACTTCGGCTATTGCTAAGGCCGTCCAGCACGCTGCGGATAAAGAAGGTATGTTGATCGTAATGCCAGCTGGTAATGATGGCAATACAAACTGGAGAGTACTCTCTACGCCAGCGGATGCCCGGGGTGTGCTGACCGTAGGGGCTACTAAGTTCAGGCATTGGGATAAGATGGATTTTAGCTCAGTCGGCCCGGACGGACTACCTTATTTGAAGCCGGAAATATCTTGTTTTGCCAGCGATGGCACTTCCTTTTCAGCTCCCATTATTACAGGCATGGCAGCATTGATCTGGCAGGCTAAGCCAGACCTCAGCAATGATGAAGTAAAGGAGATCATCCTTCGATCCGGACATCTATATCCTTTTGGGAATAACTATGTGGGCTATGGAGTACCACTTGCCTCACGGGTAATTGAGCAGCTTGACAATAGAGCCCTTGCGACTGTCGAAAGTATAAAAGTCTACAAGGACACCTATCGAATCGCAGAGAAATGTGAACAACACTATGTGGTGTATCAAAAAGCTGACAAATGGAGCGTCATAGCTGAGAAATATACGAGAACCAAGGGCGTTAAGCCCAAAATCACACGGTTGAACAATGCGGCATTCACGACAGTAATACTAGACAACTCTCAGGTATACGAACTCCAGTGGATGAAGGAGTAAGTTTAGTCGCTGCTTCTATCACCACTCTTTTTTATAAAATTCGAAATCACCCTCTTTTCCGATTTTGCGGTAGCTGTTTGTTACCATCTCCTTGAACCAGCCGTATCTGTATTCTTCGGATAAAATGATAAAGTCGGGTTCAGTATTGAAAATCCTAACTAACTCCTTTTCTACATCTATCTCTAGTGTCTGAATATGAGAGTCCCTCATCATCAAAGTGGAGTGAACGTAAGGAGTTGGAGAAGTCTTGCCTAAGTACCAGTATAAAAACTGAGGTGCATCTCCTGCGTACAAAGTCGCATTCTGCGGCATCACATTTTCGGCGTACAAGGCTAACTCTTTAGTGTAATTTGGTCTTACGACATATCTCTTGTAATAGAAATGAAATAGAAAAATCATGTACACAAGCCCTATAGCGCTGAGTGCGGCGACCATATACCTTTTATTCATTAGCCGCATAACCCAGGGTAATGAACCAATCATTCCTACCGCAAAACTTACAGGATAAGATAGCTGAAGATAATAATGTGAATGCGCCTTACCTGTAAATGAAACAGCCAACAGGTCAAAGATCAGTAGCAGACCAATAAACCAAAGCGTTTTTTTCCTCCACGCTTCTGACGTCAATGACAACAATCCAAGAATAAAAAAAGGAAGGTAGACGAGTATCCCTTTGAGCAGAAACGTGAGCGTAGTGGACCACTCTTTCGGGTTCATATAATTACCTGGAGCGACATAGGTGACGAAATGATAGTAGTCATAATAGCCCTTCCAGAAGTAAACTATATGCACGCAGGCGAAAGGAATGAAAAACCCAATCATCATTAAAGCCATACGGCTGAATTGCTGCCTAAACTGCTTTTTTACTATCGAGCTAATCAGGAAGAAAAGTCCGACGGCTGCAAAGTCAAAAATTGCCAGTTGCTTGATGATAAAGGCCAGACCAAAGATCAATCCTGCTGTAAGGAATTGCAGATGACGGGAAGCTGTCAAGAATCTGTAAATACCGAACGAAATAAAGAAGATGAAGAAGGTCTCAGCATTCGATGCAAACCCAAAATAAAAATTGCACATCAATATGAACACTATGGCAGAGAGTAGTGCGGAAGAGAAGCTAAGCTGGAGATGCCTTTTAGCCTTGTAAAGGAAAAAGGCCGAACCTGATACGAAGAGAACAGTGATGAGCCTTATTGCAAGCATGGACTTTCCAAAAACTAGCTGGATCATCGCGAAGATCAAAAAGACTCCCGGCTGCTTGATGTCGATCACATCTTTGTAGAGTACAGCTCCATTGAGCATGTGATCAGCAATTACCGCATAGGTGGTTTCATCTGCATCGAGACTCCATGATGATAATATCATCGACCTCATAATCAGAGTAATGCCGGTAAGTATCACGAAAATAAGGAGATCGTTAGCAGCTAGCTGCTTACCCAGTTTATTGGTAGATGAAATAATGACAGGTTGGTTGATAATCGACTTGAAGATATGAAAAAATCAGACTCCTGATTCACCGCTGATGTAGAACTACTAGGCGGCTTAATCTATTCAGAAGCCCTATCGAGCAGCTGCTTTATTTCTATGGTATTGGCACAGTCGAAGTGACCTTTTGGGCATGCCTTGTGACCATGTAAACCACAGGGCCGACAATTCAGGTGCTGCTCAGTTTCAACAACCACAGCATTATCAGCCAATGGTCCGAAACCAAACCTCGGAACAGTAGAGCAAAATACAGCTGTCGTTGGCGCATTAACTGCCGAGGCAAGATGGAGCGGGCCAGAGTCGTTCATATAGTTCATGGAGGCATCTCTCATTAGAAGGGCAGACTCTCTCAGGCTCAGCTTACCGCAGAGGTTTGTCATCCTATCGTAAGAAGATTGCTCTATTATTTCCTGACAAAACCTGGCGTCATTGGGGCCACCAATCAGGAATACAGCCCCATCAAATGCCAATTGATTAAGGAATTCAACCCATCGATTTTGAGGAAATTGCTTGGTAAACCAAACGCTGGTAGGTGCGATGGTGATGTATTGGCTCTCGCTGAGAGGCTTAACCGTCTGCTTATCTTGATCTGAGAAATAGATTTTTGGTCGGGATGCCTGAGTATCCGTTAATGAGGCGATGATCTGATGGTTTCGTTCTACCTCATGTGTACCATCACCTATCGTGTGTCCAAACTTTTCATTGTAATGAAAAGACAAAGGATTCTTGGTGTAGCCGCGTTTTTCCTTAGCCCTTGCCAAAAAGCTGATCAACCCACTTGAGGCATAGCGTTGGAGATTTACCGATAGGTCATAAGTACGCTCTCGTACAGCTCGTATGACCTGGCTCAGCGCACTATACTTACCCTTTGATTTATCCCATTCTATGATCCGATCAATATATGGCGCAGTTTCCAGCACGGATTTGACGCCTTTTCTCACCACATAGTCGACAGTAGCCTGAGGATACTGCTGGTGGAGCTTTTCAGCCAGAGCTGTCGATAGAATGACATCCCCAATGTAGGCTGTCTGAATGATGAGAATGCGCTGCAAGTCGTGTGTAGGTAGACGGTAAAAATAAGTAAATTTGCGCCCCTATCAAGATGACAAATGCTTGTTGTCTTTAGAGAACACAGCCCGGGAGCAAACGATGGATTACGAATTGATGACACTGCCCAATGGCATACGGGTAGTACATAAGCAAGTGGCCAACACGAAAATCGCGCATTGTGGGATCATGCTCGATATTGGCAGTAGGGATGAAGGGCCCGACCAGCAGGGGATCGCTCACTTCTGGGAGCATATGGCCTTTAAGGGTACGCAAAAGCGAAAATCCTATCATATACTTAGCAGAATAGACTCACTCGGTGGAGAACTCAACGCCTACACTACAAAAGAGAAAATTTGCTTCTATTCGGCGATTATGGATACTCATCTGGCAAAGTCAGTCGAGCTTCTTGCCGATATTACTTTTCATTCCATATTTCCTCAGAAGCACATCGAGAAAGAGCGAGGAGTGATAATCGAGGAGATGGCGATGTACCGGGACAATCCTGAGGATGCTATTCAGGATGAGTTTGATGAAGTGCTCTTTGGAGATCATCAGTTGGGTAAAAATATCCTTGGGAATGAGATCAGTGTTGGAGGATTTCAGAGATCAGACTTTGAGCGATTTCTCATGGAGAACCTCAATACTGAGAAGGTAATTCTGTCCTCAGTGGGTAGTTATCCTGCGAAGAAGATATTCCGATTAGCCGAGCGCTACCTTGGAGATGTGCCCTCGGTCAAAGCGGACAAAATCAGGTCTGGCTTTGATCAATATGTGCCCAAGGCAATCGAGCGACCCAAGCCCACCTATCAGGCACAGTGCGTACTGGGTACAACCGCTTATGCCATTGCGGATGAGAAGAGACTTCCTTTTTTCCTGCTTGTCAACCTGCTCGGTGGGCCCGGCATGAACTCACGACTCAACCTGGCCATTAGGGAGAAGTACGGTTTCGTCTATTCGATAGAGGCGCATTATAGCCCATACATCGATACTGGTGCGTTGGGCATCTTTTTTGGAACTGATGGACGCCATGTTAAGCGGGTGTATCAGCTGGTCCTCCGTGAACTGGAAAGGCTTAGAAATCAGCCACTTGGCAACTTGCAATTGCACATGGCCAAAGAGCAGCTAAGGGGACAATTGGCTATGTCTGAGGAGAACAACAACAGCATTATGCTGATACTCAGCAAAAGCCTGCTGGATCTGGGCGAGGTGCGATCACTGGAGCGGGTCTTTGAGCAGATCGATGCGATCACCCAGCATGACCTGATGGATTTGGCCAATGAAATCTTCGAACCCACCCGGCTGAGTACGTTGACCTACCTACCGGAAAATTAGTAGCGGCCTTCCACCTATCCCGATAGGTAAAGCCAGTGGGTACTTTTCGGTCAATACTGCATACTTTGCGTTTGATCCACCCAAAAGTTAATTTCGATACAAAACTCATCTATGGATTTTTTACCTGACGATCTCCAGGAGTATATAGAAGCCCACACAGAAGCAGAGTCCGCCCTGCTCCAGAAAATCAATCGTGATACCCATGTCAATGTGCTGATGCCGCGGATGCTTTCCGGACATCTACAGGGTAGGGTGCTCAGTATGATTTCACATATGGTGAAGCCTAAATGTGCCTTAGAGATAGGCACCTACACTGGTTATGCGACACTCTGCCTGGCTGAGGGGATGGACGAAAGTGGCGAGATTATCACCATTGATGTCAACGAGGAACTGGAGGAGCGGGTATGTACGAATTTTGAAGAGGCTAGCGTTGAAGCTAGTATTGATTATCGGGTTGGGAATGCGGTTGAGATCATTCCAACGCTGGACAAGCAATTTGACCTGGTTTTCATCGATGCAGATAAAATGAACTACAGCCTTTATTTTGATTTGATCATTGACAAGGTGGTGCCAGGAGGATATATCCTCGCGGATAATGTGCTTTGGAGCGGTAAAGTGATCGAGGAAGATGTGAAAAGCGGCGATAAGGACACTGCCGGCATATTGGAGTTCAATAAGAAGGTGCATGAAGATACGCGGGTGTCTAATGTGCTCTTTCCGATCAGGGATGGAATTATGGTGCTAAGGAAACTATGAGTAAACTCCTCGGTCTGATCTTCTTGCTATTTCTCGTCCAGCCGAATCAGGCCAGGTCTCAAAACACGGCACCCAAAGTACCCTCCCAAATGGAATTTGGTGGGATGAAGCTGAAGCTGTCAGAAGCTGCAAGAAATGAAATCCAGCGTGATGTTAACGCCCTCCATTCCAGTCGGAAGTATTTTGATATTAAGCTTGACAGGGTCAATCTCTACTTCCCGATTATTGAGGAGATATTTAAAGAGGAGGAGATTCCTGAAGACTTCAAGTACCTGGTCATCCAGGAAAGTGCGCTAATCTCCGATGCTGTGTCCTCTGCGAATGCAGTCGGCTATTGGCAGTTTAAAGACTTTACTGGTAAGGAGGTAGGTCTGCGCATCGACAAGCAAGTCGACGAGCGCCTCAACATCGTATCAGCTACCCACGGAGCAGCCAAGTACATGAAGCGGAATAATTTCTATTTCCGTAACTGGATATACTCCCTCATGGCCTACAACACCGGTCGTGGAGGTGCACAGCGCTATGTGAACAAGAAGAATTTTGGAGCGACCACCATGATGATTGATAACAATACGCACTGGTATGTGAAGAAATTTTTAGCTCATAAAGTAGCCTTCGAAAATGAAATAGGTGGACCGCATTCAGAGGGTCTGCGACTGGAGATATCGACCAAGTCTGGGGGTAAGTCACTCGAAAAAGTAGCGCGTGAATTTGGTATTGAATACAGTCTGCTAGCGCAATATAATAAGTGGCTGCTACGAGGAGATGTACCAGAAGATAAGGAGTATTCGGTGATTTTGCCCAGCTATCGCAGAATCAAATCAAAGGACCTATCAACTCAGCAAACTAAAAAGAATGAAGAGGAGCCTGGGAAAGTGTATGGCGAACTAGGCGAGGTACTTGACGGCAAAGTAGCCGTGATGAGCATCAAGCTCAATGGCCTCCCGGCAGTAATGTCCACCGAAGATGACGATATGAAGACTTTGGCGAGCAAGGCTGAGATACCTATCAAGCGACTGGCCAAATACAATGAGGTCAGTGAGGAGCACAAGGTGTTGCCCGGAGAGTTCTACTACACCAAAAAGAAATCCAGGAAAGCGAACATTTACTACTATACCGCCAAAGAGGGCGAGACGCTCTGGAGCATCAGTCAGAAATTTGGAGTGCGCATTGGACAAGTAGCCAAGTACAACCGCATGGAAATCATCGATGATGTGGAAGCGGGGCGGGTGCTTTGGCTAAGGAAGAAACGACCCTCGGATGTTCCCGTGGAGTATAGAGATCTTGACCCGGCGGTGGCTGATAAGAAAGGTCTCTATGAGCAGAAAATCGTACAGACCCTGCCTGAGCCAAAGCCAACTGTAGCGCCGGATCCTTCAGAGCAGGATGAGCCGGAAGTCACTACTACTGCGCCAAAGGCTACAAAGAGAAATACGCACATTGTACAGGGTGGAGAGTCGCTTTATTCCATTGGCCGACTTTATGATGTCGGTGTGATGGAGATCGCCGAGTGGAACAATCTTTCTGATTTTGTCATCCACCCGGGACAGCAGCTCATTATCAATGTAGGCGTACCCGAATCTTATGAAGAGGTCACTGAAGATCCGGTGAAGAAGAAGGTCATCTTTCATGAAGTGGAACCGGGAGATACGCTCTATTCCATTTCAAGAAAATATGGCGTGACTGTCGAGCATCTTATGGAAATGAACGGCATGGACAACTACAATATCTCAGTAGGGGATAAGCTTAAAGTGGATGAGGACTAGTAGTTTCCTAGCTCAAGAATCATAGTCTAATCCCAGCTTCTCTTGTAGCAGCTGCAAGTTGCTATTCTGGCTGAGCATGTGCTCAAACTTATCCTTACTGGTGTAAAGCTTCTTGGAGGCCTCTATTTCCAACAGTTTGGTTGTCACTTTGATGAAATCATTATTCAGCTCCTCTCTCAGGTGCTGGGTCAGTTCGGTCTCAAACCTCCCAAGGATATCTTTTTCAAGCTGATTGGTAATGATCACTTCCACCGTTTTGTCTTCCTTTAGATTTAGCTCCTTATTGAGGATGATCCGGTCGCTCTCATTGGCCTCTGTGCTAGACATCCGCTTTTCTTTGAAGCCTTCCCAGGCCACTTTCAGCGCGTCCAGCGTTACTGCTTCATTTTTCTTCTCATCTTCGGGAAGGTCCTTTCCTTCTTGATCAGAAGGTTTAGCCTGCTCAGGCGAAGGAATGGTGATATTGCTCAGACTTGGGGTTTGTCTTTTGCGATCCGGTCTTGACTTGATGGCAGTTGATTGCGCTGTTGTTTCAGCTGGGGTGGCATTCCCGGTAGGTACTAATGGAGGGCCGGCGGCAACACCGGCTGGCTTGGATTCCACACCATTTTCCGTCGAAGATGTCTTTGAAGTTTCGGCGGGGCTGGTGCCGGGTGTTACGCTACTTTTTTTTTTACGTCATCCCTATTTCCATTCGCAGGAAGGCTGGCGAGGTTGATCGCAGCTTTTAGATTAACCAGTTTCAGCAGCGTGATCTCAATGTGGAGCCGCTGATTCTTGCTGGCCTTGTACTGGATATCAGCCTGATTGATGATGTTGAGTGCGGATAGTACCAATCCCTTGGCTGCCTCCTGGGCTTGCTTGCCATAGCGCTCTTTTACTCCGTCAGGTACTTGCATTAGCTCAATAGTCTGAGGGTCTTTGCATACCAATAAGTTGCGGAAGTGCTCCGCCAGTCCGATGAGGAAGTTGTGACCATCAAAGCCATGCTTCAGAATCTCATCAAATAGCAGTAAAATGCCAGATGAATCTTCTGCCAATATCTGATCGGTCGCCTTGAAGAAATAATCATAATCAAGAATATGAAGGTTCTTGATCGTATCCTGATAGGTAATATTACTTCCGGATGAGAAAGTGACGATCAGGTCAAAGATCGAGAGTGCATCGCGCATTGCGCCATCTGCCTTCTGGGCGATCAGATGCAGCGCTTCATCCTCGGTAGTGATCCCTTCCTTTTCAGCAATTGACTTGAGCTGAATGGAAATATCGGCAATCTCGATCCTATTGAAATCATAAATCTGACATCTCGACAGGATCGTAGGGATGACCTTGTGTTTCTCGGTAGTGGCCAATATGAAGATGGCATAGCTCGGCGGCTCTTCCAGCGTCTTCAAAAAAGCATTGAAGGCCGCATTCGAAAGCATGTGCACCTCATCTATGATATAGACCTTGTACTTACCCTGCTGAGGTGGATACCGCACCTGATCGATCAGGTTTCTAATATCCTCAACGGAGTTGTTGGACGCAGCATCCAACTCATAGATATTGAGATTGGCAGAGTTCTCCAGAGGATTATCACTCTCAAACCCATTGATCATCTTAGCCAGTATCCTGGCACAAGTCGTCTTACCCACGCCTCTGGGACCGCAGAACAAGAGCGCCTGAGCGAGTTGGTTATTGTCGATGGCATTTTTGAGCGTAGTAGTGATGTGAGACTGCCCCACCACCTCGTCAAACCCGAGAGGTCTGTACTTGCGCGCCGATACCACGAACTGATCCATGCATGCAAATTAACTAAAGGTGGAGTAAGTTGGAAGGAACAGCGCGTATGTTCACCACATTTCTGTTTATCCCGGCCAGAGCCTACCGGAATGTGGCACAACCAGGTTGTTCACGGCCACTTTCTTACATTTGGCGGCAGTCGGGTGTGTAAGTTTTTGATGGCATAGAAATCTCAATTAGATTCAAACTTGATTTCCACTTATCTAATGCTACCGCAATGACCAAACGACAATCCCGCCGTACATTTCTTAAGCTTAGCGCATTGCTGTCAGGAGCCACACTGACCCAGCCACTTCAGGCATTATCGATCAATGATCCCTGGTCATTGAGAAGAGGCACTCCTCAAAAAGTATTGATTCTAGGAGCAGGTGTATCGGGAATGTCAGCAGCCATAGAGCTACGAGCTTTAGGACATGACGTGACCGTCCTGGAAGGGCAGTTGCGTGCAGGCGGTAGGATCAGGACACAGCGAGAAGGCTTTGCCGACGGCTTGTACGCCGACATGGGAGCCGCGCGCATTCCTGAGGATCATGAGTGGACGATGAAGTACATCAATAAGTATGGCCTCAAGCTCCACCCTTTCAACCCAGCCGAGGGTAAATACATCCATATGATGGCTGGGAAGCGGATTGATTATACGGCCACTACCCCGGCACCCTTATCAGAATACCCCACCAAACTGACTGCTAAAGAACTAGAGATGGGCTGGGGCGGTATCTCCACCACGCCTTTCGGAAAGATCATGTCACACGTCGGTGACCCGAAAGACCTGGCCTGGCCCCCAACAGAAATCGCTGGATTCGACAAATACTCGTTCAAAGAGTATCTCCAGGCAGAAGGGTATAGTCCGTCAATTGCGGATGTTTTGATGGTAGGTTGGGAGACCAATAAAGGGATGGGCATGTCGATGCTGGAGTTGATCAGAGAGCTGAATCTATCTTTTGGCGCTACCCGCAACAAGATTGTAGGAGGTAATGATCTATTACCAACTCGAATGGCGGAGGAGCTTTCCGGTCTAATTCAATATGGCACCAAGGTGCTTGACGTCCGACAGGACGAATCAGGGGTGGAGGTCACGGTATCCCAAAATGGTGAGCGAACCACCTTATCAGCGGATCGGGTCATTTGCGGATTCCCATTGACCATCGTCAAGAAGATGGGCTTTTTGAAATCACTTTCTCCAGCCAAGCAAAAGGCAATTAATGAAATGAGCTACTGGGACTTGTCCAGGACGGCCATGCAGGTGGATGATCGCTATTGGAAAAAGGAAGGCTACAACGGATTTGCTGCCACCGATCTGCCCAGCGAGATTTGGGATCCCAACTATGAGGTGGATTCTCAGCGCGGCTTGATAGCTGCGTATCTCAAGAACGATGACTCTCAGAAAATTGCTGACTGGTCAGCCGACGAACGACTGAAGTATTCTGCGAAGCATGTCAATGATGTATACCCGGGATTGAATGATCATCTGGAAGGTGGTGTCACCAAATGCTGGAAAGAAGACCCATGGGCACTTGGTGCACATAGCATCGGTACTCGCGGACAGATGACGGGTGTCTTACC
Source organism: uncultured Roseivirgaceae bacterium (assembly GCA_964351595.1). Taxonomy (GTDB): domain Bacteria; phylum Bacteroidota; class Bacteroidia; order Cytophagales; family Cyclobacteriaceae; genus UBA6059. The sequence continues at coordinate 39,433 of CAYGOT010000018.1, forward strand.
AGAACTGATTAAACCCGAAGGTCGCATCCACTTCGCCGGAGAGCACGCCTCCGCCTACCATGGCTGGATCCAGGGTGCCATCGAGTCAGGCAATCGCTGTGCGAAGGAGGTGAATAGTTTTTGATCAGAATAGCTTTGCTATGTCAGATTCCCAAGTCTCAGTCGTGCCTCTTTCGCAAGGGAATGACGAGAATTTATATAGACGTCATTCCCTTGCGACTTTGCGGAGCTTAGGAGACTTGGGAATCTCTTTATAAAAGTATGTCAAGAGTGACTGGCTAGATTATTCGCCTTGATTAGGACATGATAGTTCCGGCTATTTGAAAAAGAAAACCGACTGCCAGTATTCCTAAGGCGATTCGAGACATGATTCTTTTCTTAGAAAAAGACCTCCGACGATCATCTTCTGATGGGGCTGATTCAAGTAATACTCCATATTCCGGCCTTGGATTTTCATGAAAAAACAATATCAGTACACCGATGATATCTATTATAAGGCCTGTAACAATTAATTTCTGACTAAGATCCATATCCTTTTAAGTTTTGGTAGTCAAGATTTGTATCCACGTCGACCAGCACATGATCATTTTGCATTTCGACCTTCGTGAGATGCGCTGAATTGGACTGAACAATACCTCTACAGCCTTCCATATCTGGGTGGGTAAGTATGGCTTCCCGATAGAAGGAGGAGAAGATCACAGGATTCCCTTTTTGGCCTTGATGGAATGGGAGCAATATGCTCCTTGGATTTTCGTGGTATTTTGCACTAAACCGATCCAACAAGTCGTCATATTCCTCACTTGTAATCCGTGGCATATCACCCAGACAAATCATGAAGCCATCATTATCGACACTTGCCATCTTTACTCCATGCTGAATAGTGGTCGTCATGCCTTGGTTATGGTTAGGATTACAAAGTAAAGTGATTCCCGCTAGGGGCATGGCCTTAATCTGATCGTGGGTCAAAGGACTTGACACTATGATGACCTCACTAGCCTTAGAATCGAGTAGCTCAGTAACTACCTGCTCGAGTATGGTGTTATTCCGGTAGGGGAGAAAGAGCTTCTGTCGGCCATGCATGCGCGACGAAAGGCCTGCCGCTAACACAATGGCAGTCACCCTAGCCATGGATCAGCTGCTGTACCTGCTCGTATTCCTCGGGTGTGTTGACGTTGGTCAGTACCTCGGGGCTCGGTGCATCAAGCTCATTGATATCGCTATTGATGAGCACCTTGCGCACGCAGCTATGGCCGATAGACAGAAAGTAGAGGAGGCGCTGGTACATGCGCGGTTCCCAGATCGTAATCATCGGCTCTGGGTGGCCAGTCGCCGGACTGTGGAAGCAGGTCGCAAACCTGGAAGTATCGCGCTGTTCTGTCAACAGCTTGAGCACATGCTGATCCACCAAAGGCACATCGCAGGCGAGCGCCAGCCAGGCGGCATTGGGATCATGGCGAAAGGCAGAGAGCAGCCCACCATAGGGGCCAAGATCCATGAAACTGTCTTCGAGCTTGGCGTAGCGCGTATCGATATCACTCCCAGGCTGTACCGACATATAGACCTCATCGCACACCTCCGAAAGCAGGTCAGCAACGTGCTCGCGCTGTGGTTTACCATGATAGTCGATGGCACCTTTATCACGACCCATTCGCATGCTCTGTCCACCGGCATAGACCAGTCCTTTGATGACCGGCCTGGCGTCAGCCATCAGCTGATCAATTTGTTGGAGGATACCTTTAAGGTCTCCAATTTTCAGCACCGGTATGTTCGGTTTGTCTTTCAGATGCTCTTGAATAAAGTCAAAAGGAGCTATCATACCTTCGTCCAGCAGGATGAGCTTGACATCCGTAAGTCGATCTAGCTTTCTACTCAGCGACTCTTCCTTCTTGGCGTTGATGATGACCACCTGCTGATGTGCTGGAAAATGATTGCCATTGACGAGTACTAAGTCTGAGTCGGCGAAGACACCACGAAAATCGTAGGTCAGATCGCTATGTGCAAACTGTACTTCATGCAAGGAGATTTTATCAGTGTAGGCCTGATGAAAGCTGCTTGGTGTTGCGCCATCGCCATGGTCAGCATCGACATAACCGATGCGATATTGCGCTCCTCTCGCTTCCGCTATTTTTCTGGTAAGGTCCTGGATCACGCCGCAAGGCGCACCTAAGAAGGCGAGTTCTGTTTTCGCGAACTTACCACCTGTAGGTCTGACGAGTTTTGTATGCTTGCTATGCTCTTTCAAAATCACTTTTCCCTCCTGTTTTTTTCATTAATTGTGTATGCTTGATCTGGATGTTGTGCGAGAATCCCTTGCACATGTCATAGATGGTGAGCGCAGCAACTGACGCGCCGGTCAGCGCCTCCATCTCTACCCCGGTTTTCGACACGATGGTCGCAGTGCAGGTGATGACGATCTCTTTCGCTTCGTTGAGCACGATCTCCACATGGCAGCTGTCGAGCCCGATCGGGTGGCACAGGGGTATCAAATCTGGCGTCCGTTTGGCACCCATTACGCCTGCCAGGATCGCCGTTTGGAAGACGGGTCCTTTCTTGGTGTGTATCTCATCATTTTCCAATCTGGCGATGATCTCAGGGTCGAGTATTACCACACTCTGCGCTACCGCAATGCGTTTGGATGGCTGCTTAGTACTGACATCTACCATGGTAGGATCACCGGTCTTGGTGAGATGTGAAAAGGACTTTTCCATATCGTATACTTCGTTGATGGATTAACCGCGAGCAGCTCTAGTTAGTTTCGCTCCTCATCCACATATGTAATTTAGCGATTCATTAGAACTGTTGTTTTCTCAAAGCAGTTTATACCTTTATCATAATAAGCCGCTTATGAAACTCACTAATCAGGAACTCGTCAGATACAGTCGCCATCTCAACTTGCCCAACTTTGGTGTGGAGACACAGCAGAAGTTGAAAGATGCGAAAGTGCTGGTGGTGGGTACAGGAGGTCTTGGTGCACCGCTACTCCAGTACCTGACCGCAGCAGGTGTAGGCACAATAGGAGTAGTCGATTTTGACACTGTGGACGAGACCAACCTCCAGCGGCAGGTGCTCTTCGATACCAACGATATTAATCAACCAAAAACGGCAGTTGCCATTCGAAAGCTGAAGGCACAAAACCCAGCCATCGAGTTTCATGAGTACAATCTAAGACTGGACTCCTCCAATGCGTTGGATATCATAAGGGACTATGATGTAGTGGCTGATGGCACTGACAATTTCCAGACGCGGTACCTTGTCAATGATGCCTGTGTATTGCTCGACAAGGTTAATATCTACGCCTCGATCTTCCAGTTCGAAGGTCAGGTAAGCGTCTTCAACTATACCTTCCCTACCGGGGAAAAGGGCCCAAACTATCGTGACCTCTTCCCAACACCACCTCCGCCAGGTATGGTACCGAGCTGTGCCGAAGGAGGTGTGCTGGGCGTCCTACCGGGAATTGTTGGGAGTTTGCAAGCCTCCGAAACCATTAAGGTATTGACGGGCATGGGGGAGCCCTTAGCAGGAAAGCTATTCCTCTTCGATGCGCTGGACTTCAGCACCCGCACCATGAACGTTCGAAAGGAACCAGGCAATCCGATCTCTGGCGAGAATCCCACCATCACCGAGCTGATTGATTATGATGAATTTTGTGGTATCAAACAGCTTGATGTTAATGAAATCAAGTCGATCACTGTCAAAGAACTAAAAAGCTGGCAAGACGATGACGAGGATTTTCAGCTCATTGATGTACGCGAGAACTATGAATATGAGTTTTCCAACCTCGGAGGTCTGCATATTCCAGTAGGTGTGATTGTCAATCACTTAACTGAAATCTCAAAGGACAAAAAGGTGGTGGTGCACTGCAAAGGTGGAGGGCGCAGTGCTAAGGCTATCGAGTTGCTCCAAACGCGACACGGATTCGACAATCTGTACAATCTGGAAGGTGGAATCTTGGCTTGGAAGGAGGAGGTGGATGGTGAGATGGAGGTGGCGTAAAGAACTAGTTCGATCTTTGAATTGAATAATTGAAGTATTCAAGGTTGAGAGAATTATCAAAAAGGAGTAATCCATCTTCTGGTAAGATGAGTGGTCGAGTAAAATCTATGTGAAAGTTTAAGATTTTTTTCTCCTCAATAGAAGTCGAATTGACCTCAAATGAATTAAGATTAATAGAGTGCAGGTACCCTTCAGTAAAGAAAATAGCTGAATTTGAAGTTTGCCCTTTATATCTGAACAAGCCTTCCTCTCGGGCGACTAAGCCAACATCATATGGCTGTAAATCTGGCATTCTTCTCGTTGTTTCTGGAAGTGAGATTTTTGTGATAGCCGTTGTTGAATCCTTGGAAAAGTCTATTGCAGCAAACACCACATCTTTAGTAATAAATTGGTCAGTCCAAATCGTAATTGATGATCTTCCACCTGTGAGTATTGCTGTAGCGGTACCAAGTGCTAAAGCCTCCCCAGTATTCGTGTAACTTTCAAAAGTTTCTCCTAACAAGGCTATAGTTTCCCCGGATACGATCACATCTTGCCAAATTGTTTTTTCTTCATTTAATTCATCGGCTAAAAACATGAATTGTTTTGTAAGATCTGATAAATCATATTCCAGACAAAATAACCGTCCTGACTTTTTATGCTTGACTTTTTTACCAAAATAGGTTCGTCCAGCGACATATAGTTTATTGGTTGAGGCTATATATCTCACTATATCAAGGGAATACTTGCTCGTTTCCGGATTCACCTTTATTGCATCTATCACTTGTCCATTTTCTTTATTAATTCTACTGAGTACTATATCTGCTTTGTCATCTTTTTTGGTTGCTTCAAGTAAAAAAATGTGCTCGTTATTGATAAAGGAATATAATAAAATACTTTGTTCATTAGAATGGTAGGATCTATCCCCAAAATATTTTCCCTTGTAACGATTGATATTACTTATCCACTTTGACTCTCTATTCTTAAGATCAAAGGCGTGTACCATATAATTCCTCTCATGGTTTCCGTAAAACAGATACGCAGTTTCATTGATGTCATCTAGCAGTACGAACCTTTTTTCTTTGTTCTTAAGTTTTAAACTGTGGTATGTATAAACTACTTCTTTCACTCCATTGGAAAGCCTACTAATTGTAGTTTTTTTAAGTATACTCTCATACATGACTGCCCACGATTCACCTTTAAAGTAGAAGGGCAACTCTAAATCATTATTACCTTCCAATAACAGTCTTGTTTCCCGTATTTCACCTAATTCATTGATATCAAATATTGAATGTGTTGTGAACTGTTCATTCTTTTTTTCTAATCCAAGAATATATAATGAATCCGTTTTTCCATAGACAGTGTTTTTTAAGTCCAAGCCACCTGTTTGAGGGCTTTTTTTCAGGACTGGCCCAGTTGTCAAAGTATATTGGCTAACACTATCTAGGGAATTCGTTAGAAGAAATACTATTAAAACAGTTCTTGGAATAATATCCATTTTTTTAATTGAAGCGTTCCCTAGGTGTTTCAAATCTAAAAATATTTACAAGAAAACTACTGTTTAAGTTATCATTCGACTCAAAACCTTCTTCATTACCTCAATCGACTTGAAGACAAGTGCACAGAGATGGATTGTCTAACCATTGACTTTCTTCTTTAAGTTGAGCTCAAAGGTGACATCAAGATCAATTTGATTACTATGACATATGGATTAAATAACAAGTAGGAATCAAGAATGGGCTTCCAACTCATCGATGTGCGCGAGAACTATGAATATGAGTTCTCCAATCTTGGAGGTCTGCACATTCCGGTAGGTGTGATTGTTAATCACTTGCCGGAAATCTCAAAGGACAAGAAGGTCGTGGCACTGCAAAGGTGGAGGGGCATTGCCAAAGCTATCGAGCTACTTCAAACGCGCCACGGGTTTGATAACTTATATAATTTGAAAGGGGGAATCTTGGCTTGGAAGGAAGAGGTGGATCAGGGGTTAAGTGTTGCCTAAAACAAGCGAAAAGCCTCCAAAGCCCAATTTGGGAGAACTCAAACCAACCAGTAGAAATTCCTCAAAATAGAATTAGTTTCAAATGTAGCTTAGTGTTTAAGCATGAGAGGCAATACCTTCTTCTATCTGAACTAATTTCAGAATTACTATTTCAAAAGCCTTTCAATAGTACCGTATTGGATTGGTGATGAAAGGAGGCTCTATATTTAAACCTTACTTCCAGTAAGAGAAAATTTAAAGAATAGCATTTCTTGCACTTATTAGATGCAAATTGAGTGTCATTCTTTTATCACGTTCGATAATGTTTAAGGATATGACCCTCTGAAAAATTATTGATATGATATATTTTATGATCCCCAATAGTCCATCTCCAAGTTGGGGTATAGGTATGATTTTGGAACTCAGTAAAATGTCAAACATACATGATATTGAGAGCCAAGTACTATCAACTGGTAAGGTGAGTATTAATTGGTTTAAAGATAGCCCTGAAATCAGTGAATTAGACCACTGTACAGAAGGTATAGCATTGACGGATATCCTGATTGTCCCTGAAGTTTTGGCATCAAACAAAAAAATAGGGCAAGTGAGTTGTAGAAAATTTGTCCTTATACAAGCCGGATTCTTTATCAATATGGGTTTAAAGGGATCTGCAAATTTCCAGCAATTGGGATTTGAAGGAGCAATTGCGGTGATGCCCCATATCCAGAAGATTATTGACAAATTTTTGCCGATTGATTCTTATATCATACCACCATTCGTTCCTGATTTTTTTAGTGAAAAAAGTAAAGTTGAAGTTGCGAAGAGAGAGCATCGGTTAGTAATATTTCCCAAGCCGCTGTATCGTTCAAATTTCGATTTTGAAATATTGCAAAGTCTCTTAAGGAGCAGAACGGGCGCGGTTGTAAAAAATAACTGGGAGGTAATTAAGTTGGGTGGTTTTAATCATAATGAGGTCGCAAAGTTGTTATCGACTAGCGCAGTATTCATTAACTGCAACTGTTTCGAAGCTTTAAATACGACAGTAGTGGAGGCCATGGCTTGCGGCTGTATTAATTTTTGCTACGAAGCTTATGGTGGTCAAGATTTTCTAATCGACAGGCACAATGCCTTTGTATTCAATAATAATTATGTTTTTGATCTTGTAGCGTCTGTTTTTGATTACATAGACAATTGGGACTCGAGAGTTAAAGATTTGCAACAAGTTCAAGAGGGTGGATATAAAACTGCCTCCCTATATAGTAGATCTTCCACGGAAGTAGCGCTACTACAGTTCTACAATCAAGTGCTTTAAATCAATTGTCAGAGCAATGGTAAATCAACTTATTATGGCTGGTATTATGAAATGCGAATTTTGATTTGATGGGTTTTTGGAACTCCTTTTTTTTAATGAGTGATACCGGGACATGATTATTCAATATGATCGATCCCGAATAATTCCGTGGCAGGAGTTTTTGATGGTATTCTATATTCGTAGACCAAGTAAAGTAGCTACTTTTGAGCTAGCCGCTAAATAGAATTAACCCAACAATGAAATATCACTATCAGGCCTTCGGTCTAAGTATTGCGTCTGAAATCGAGCTCCCAGAACTGCCCACTTTTGAAACTACCGACCCTGATTTAACAATAGCCTTTGGAGAAGCCCCAGATCGGCTTGCAAACCCTATCGCAGAGAATGTACTTGTGCAATCAGCGCCCAATGAATTTCTATTGACCTATGATGGAGTAGCTAACTATTACGCCACCAATGGTAATAAAATAACCATTCAGGCTGATAAGGAGGCAGATCATGAAAAAATCAAATTGTTTCTCATGGGCACGGTGTTAACAGCGGTACTTCACCAACGCCAACTCTGGCCTATTCATGCCAGTGGGATCGAGGTTGAGGGAAAATGCATAGCCTTCTCGGGAATTTCAGGGGCAGGGAAATCCACTACCGCGAGTCAGTTTGCTAAAAGGGGGTATAAGGTGCTTGCGGACGATGTGTGTGCAGTGACCATCGATGAACATGGTGTCCCGGTGGTTCAATCTGGCTATCCACAACTGAGGTTATGGAAGGACTCTCTCAATATGTTGGAAGTCGATCACAATGATTTGACTCCTGTGAGAAATGAGTTAATGAAATTTGGCTATCCGATAGACGATAACTTCAAGCCAGAGCCTATCCCACTCAAAAGGATTTACATGCTACAGAGGCACAACAAAGAAGGTGTTGAAATAACCGATCTGAAGGGTGCTCAAAAATTTCAGCGCATGATCCGCAGTACGCATAAAGCCGATCTCACCAAGGGCCAGGGTAATCAAAAGCTTCAATTCCAAGTATGTGGTGATGCAGCGAAGCATATAGACATCAGAGTAGTTAAGCACTCCTACAATCAGAAGGATGTAGATGATTTTATTGATCAGCTTGAGCAGGATTTCTCAAAATGACGACCATTGATCCAATACCAGATCAAACAACGGAAGAGTATCAACCCACCAAGCGGATCGTCTGGTTAGCTTCATACCCTAAGTCAGGCAATACGTGGTTTCGTGCTTTTATCAGCCATCTTCTCAAAGAGGAAGAGAAAGAGTTCGATATTAATAATATGGATACCCACGGTATCGCTAGCGCGCGTCCATGGTTTGATGAGGTTGCGGGCGTAGCTTCCTCCGATATGAGCTGGGAAGAACAATACACTTTTCGCCCAAGGGTGTATGAACGAATTGGTGCGCAGGCAAAGAAGGATCTTTACATCAAGGCACATGATGGTTATTTGATTAATAAGGATAAAGAGCCGCTGTTTCCAAAATCAGTTACCAAACTCGTCGTTTACATCATTCGCAACCCTCTTGATGTGGCAGTGTCTTATGCCCATCACAATGGTCATAAAGACATTAGCCTTTCTATAACTATGATGAATGACCAGAATCATGGATTATGCATGAACAGAAACATGTTGCCCAACCAGCTCCCTCAACTCATGGGATCGTGGAGCGGGCATGTCAAAAGCTGGACTAATCAAAAAGAACTCCCTATCCATATCATGCGCTATGAGGATATGAAGCTTAATCCAATCGAAACCTTCTCAAAAGTTGCTGCGGCGATGGATATAGCCTTTACAGAAAATGAGATAAAGTCAGCGGTAGAGGCCACCGAGTTTAGCAAACTCAAGTCACTTGAGGAGGAGAAGGGATTCGGCGAAAGAAGCAATGTTTCAGAACGATTTTTCAGAAAGGGGGAGGTTGGCTCTTGGAGAGAAAAACTAAATGGGGAACAAGTGGCGCAGATCATTACCAACCATAAACCAACCATGCTTAAATTTGGATATCTCGACGAAGATGATCAGCCCATTTTCTAACATAACTAGCAATGAGTGAAATAACTTTAACAACTAAAATCCAGAAGAACGATAACTGGCTCACTTCAGATATGGATGGAGAGACAGTGATGATGGACATTGATTCTGGTAAGTACTATGCCCTCACAGAGGTGGGCACATCCATCTGGGAGAAGATAGATGACCCTATCACCCTAGCTGAAATTTGTGATGGACTCAAAGAAGAGTATGAAGTTTCTGCTGAGCAATGTGAGGAGGAAACATTCAAGTTTGTTGAGATGATCCACAAGTTTAAGATTATAAGCGTTCTGGATTGATACTGAAATTTTTTAATCAAAAAGTTACTTTTCAATTACTGGTACTGGAAGCGGTGCTCTTTTTGTTCATTGGTAGGATGAGCGTGCTCTTATTACCATTTAAATGGATTGCGCCATGGTTAGGAGAGTTTAATAAGGAGACTGATCTTGCCGATGACGACAAGCATAGAAAAATGCTTGCTCATATCTTTAACGCGATACATGCGACGAGCAAGTACACATTCTGGAAGAGCAACTGTCTGGCACAAGCTATCTGTTGTCAGTGGATGCTAAAACGAAGGCAAATACCCTATACCATCTATATGGGTGTGAGAAATGACAAGAATAAGAATCTACTTGCTCATGCGTGGACCAGAGTGGGTAGCAAGATCGTCACTGGTGCCTACCAATATCAACGGTATACTGTTACTGGGAAATTCGCCTACTTCGCTTAATCACCCTCCCTATGAGCTTCCTTTATGGTATCTATCAATCCAATGATCAAGCTATAGCTTCCGAGAAGGTTGAAGCTTTGAAACAGGTGTACCATAGCGAGCTTGTAACCCGTAAGGATTGGTTTGAGGATAAGTCGGTCATGCTTGGGTTTGATCATATACCCAATACGCCTGAGTCAATAGCTGAGCGCCAACCAGTGACTCATGCTGAGGAACAGGTCACGATTGTAGCTGATGTAAGATTGGACAATCGTCCAGAACTGCTTGAGGCTTTAAAAATTTCCGATAGTGGTATAGGTGATAGCCATATCATCCTAGACGCCTATCTCAAATGGGGTGAAACTTGCGTCGAGCGGTTGGTTGGTGACTTTGTTTTCGTTATTTGGGACGCGCGCACGCGCCAACTATTCATGGCCAGAGATCAGATTGGTATTAAGACGGGCTATTATTATTGGCATGATGGGCAACTGGTATTTGCAACTACCCTACCGGGAATCGCTGCGGTACCAGACCTGGACCACAGCATCGACTATGCTTGGTTGGGTCACTTCATGACGAATACCAACATGGACTCGGGAAGGACTGTCTATAAGCATGTCAGGAGCCTTCTACCCGCTCATTCCTACATTATTGGTCAGCACGGGATCACTTCTCACCGTTACTTTGATTTTGATAAGAATACTGAAATCAAATTGGCCGATGAATCTGCCTACATTGAGGCGTTCAGAGGTCATTTTGATCGCGCTGTGGCCGATCGGTTAAGGTCAGCATTTCCGATAGGAGCAGAGCTCAGTGGGGGATTGGATTCTGGAGGTATCAATATACTGGCAAATCGCATGCTTCGTGAGAAAGGTGAGGAGCTCACTACTTACTCCCATGTCATGGAGAAGGATGATATAGGTAAAGTGCCACCATACATCGATGAGCATGAGGCCATGCAATGGGTAATTGATCAGGAAAAATTCTCCCAGGCACATTTGCTCACACTCAAAGGACAAAATCCTGAAGAGTTGAAAAAGGAATATCTCAGGCGCGCTGGCCAGCCCCCGTTAGGTGGGCATTTCACCCTCAATTCATTGCCTACATACAAACTTGCTAAAGAAGCTGGAATTAGAACTATGCTTTCGGGGCATGGAGGGGATGAGGTGGTTACATCCTATGGAGGTGGTTATACTCTGGAGTTGCTTGGCAAGGGAGCATATACTCAATACATCAAAGCATTGATCGATAAAGCAAAGGTGAAGCAAAAGTCTCCCTTTAAATGGGTCATTGGACAGATGCTTCGTGATCTATTTCCAGCCGTTTTTTGGTACTGGCAGGGAAAGTACAAGAAAGAGGACTTACCTGCCTATCTGGATCTTATCAAGCCGGAAGTACGTAAGGAGATGAACATCGAGGCACTCGTGTCTCAAAAAGGCAGCTGGCGCCATATGCATCGAACAGTGAGAGAAAGACAATATTATCGCACCAAGAGTGATCATCTTCATTCCCGCGCTGAGCGGACGGGTGTATTGGCTTGTTATGAAGGTATAGAGTATCGCTATCCAATGCTGGATATTCGTTTGATGCAGTTTGTGCTTTCACTTCCTGCTGAGATGAAGATCAGACATGGCTGGGGTCGGTATATCTATCGTAAAAGTATGGAGGGCATACTACCTCATGCGCTACAGTGGCAGAAAGAAAAGCCTTCCACTTCCATCATTCCTTCTGCCAACCGAATGATGATAGATTATCGACACAGTGACATGGAAAAGAGTGTCGAAATCCAATCTTTGGATATGCTGGAAGAGCTATTTGACGCCAAAGGGATACAACGGAAGTTGCAAACATCGGCTAAACTATCGCAAGGAGAAGCTGAGCTTTACGGCACGCTGAGGTGGTTGGATGATTGGAGTGCCGCAATGCCACCATTAAAACATTTAGGGGATTGATAATTTAATAAAACTCCTTTTGTGTATATTCACATCAAGCTTTAACCTATCATTAACCTATCAATTACGTCATGAAAAAAGTCTGGAGTACGCCCCGATTAAGAAGCCTTCAGGTTAATGGTACATCTTCAGGAACTCAAAATTATGCCAATGAATCCTCTGCTTTGACTGCATTAGTTAAGGAATGTGAAAACACAGTAACAGTACAACTGGATAATGGAAATTTCCCACCATATGGTCAATCGACTGTTTGTCCTAACCCTGAGGCCTATGTTGAAGCGTTTAAACCTTATTTTTTAGCATCTTGATAAACTCTGCTGTACTGAGGACATGGAATCTATTCTTTAGGGACCTTATTGGTACGTTGATTAATTGATCATCATCTTTGACCTAGTTTAAATCTGGTTGAATTGAGCATTCCATTATATGCACCATTTTACTAGGTGATACATAACACAAGGTTTAATCTACATGAATCAGCCAATCATAGAGTCTTTACCTGAGCTATACCAAAATTTCCTACCCAATATATTTTTTGAAGAGACTCCCAGTGAAACCATAGCGACTTGCCATGATTGCATTATGTGTAAAGATTGGGAAGCCAAGAAGGCACGAGGCGAGAAGTACTTTACCCCAGAAGGCAGATGCTGTACCTTCTTCCCTACCATTCCCAATTACTTGATCGGAGCTCTATTATCGGATGATTCCGAATCAATGAAGGAAGGTGTATCTCGGGTTAAGGATATCATAGATAGCAAAGTAGGGGTGACACCTTATTACTTAAGACCCCCTGTCGCATATACGGCAAAGTACAAGGCCTTTTCAAAGTTTAATTTTGGATTGGCAAGTGACCTGATATGCCCCTTTAATGATAGGTCAAATAGAAACTGTACTATTTGGAAGCATCGAAATGCTGTTTGTTTACAATACTATTGCAAGTCTGTAGGCGCCAAGACGGGTAAGAGTTTTTGGAATGCTACTCGTAATTACTTAAGTAAGTCTGAGGAATTGCTAAGTGCTTTTGCTTGCCATCAAATGGGGGTTCGATCAACAGCTAAGGAATACAGTAACCTGCGAGCAGATGGTCTCGACGGAAAGGTAAACATCACAAGATATCAATCTATATGGGGAGATTGGATCGGACGAGAGGTCGAATTCTATAAGAAGACATTTAGTCTAGTTGATGAATTAGATACTAAGTCTTATGCTACGAGGTTTGCTAAGTATCTAAAAACTGAGCTTACCGTCATGAAAGATCGGAAGTCAGAATTTGAATCAGCTGTCATGGAAGGGCAATAGTGGTGAGATCTCAGTTTAGTGGCATAATTGTATTTAAGCTGTGTCCAACCCATTAATTCGAGATTCATTATCTTAACTCTTATGAAAAAGGTGTGGATATCTCCCACAATAAGAGCTCTTAAGAAAACTTCCACTCAAGCAGGGACTTCCACAAAATCCGGTGAGGACTCCTACGCTATTACTTGCTACAGGGGCAACAATGGGGGGCGACACTTGCTTCATGGAGGCACCTGGACCCTACACTAAAAAGCTTATTCAAAACCTTTACTATTTCCTCAGCTCCCAACTGTGACTTCTGTAAAAGCAAGGCAGCTTTTATAACAACGAATTTTCCGTAGGCGCTTCCGGTTTGTTTTAGGTTGCCGTATGGGTAGTTTTGTGGTCATGATTCGACAAATTTTCTCTTGATCAACATCATACGCAACTACTTTGAGCCGCTCAGGCTGGCACTCCATTTTTCATTCAAAAGTGGTGCTAAATGGGTAGTGATCAAGTTTGTATTGATAACAATACAAGCGTTACTGCCTTTGGCAGGGTTGTATATCCTTAAGTTATTGATCGATGGTCTTACTACACTCCCTCCTGATGCTGGAGAGGAATACTATGAGACAGCCCTCGTGCATGTGTTGATGCTTGGCGGAATTGGCGTACTCACTTCTATCATATCCTCATTTTCAGAGATTGTAAATGAAAAGCAGAGGTTCCTACTCGATGACTACATTGCGGAAGTGGTTAACTCCAAGTCACTCTCACTCGATCTGGCGTATTACGAAAATCCAAAATATTTAGATTCCTTTCAGCGAGCACAGTCTGAAGCTTCTTCGCGACCTGGCGCAGTGTTAAATAGCTGGACGGGACTTGTTAAGAATTCCATTTCCCTCATTGGCATAGCCACCTATTTGGTTTATCTGAATTGGCTTATTGCGGTAGTTCTGCTCCTGGCCGCAGTGCCTGCTTTCATCATTAAGATTAAGTTTTCCGAGTCAATGTTTGTCTGGCAACAGAAGCGCACAAGTAAAGAGCGGGAGTCAGGTTATCTACGATCCTTAATGACTGGTGCTGGGAATGTCAAGGAGATGCGTGTCTTTGATATGGGTAACAAGATTCTACAGACTTTTAGGTCAATTAGAAAGCTGCTGAGAGACGAGCGTATGAGGATCATTCGGGTACGTACCTTTCAGGCAAGCTTTGCTAAGATAGGTGAAATAGCTGCGATCACCGGAGCGTTAATTTATCTGGCGAAGAACGTGGTAAATGGTACGTTGACAATTGGTGATTTAGTAATGTATCATCAGGCCTTTCAAAAAGGGCAAAGCTATCTTCAAGGTACGCTTAGGCAAATAGCGGGGTTGTATGAGCATAGAAAATTCCTAACCAACCTCACTCACTTTCTAAGCCTAAAGCCTAACCTGCCAAAAATAGTGGATGGCAAGCCTGTTCCTTCTTTAACTACATCTTCAATACGTTTTGATAACGTTGGCTTTACTTACTTGGGGCAAGAGCTCCCGGCTATATCCAATATCACATTTGAGATTCCACCAGGGGAATTGATTACTATGATTGGGCAAAATGGATCGGGGAAAAGCACATTGATCAAGTTACTTTGTCAACTGTACAGGCCCAGCGTTGGTAGTATCCTGATAGGAGATGTTGATTTGAGCAATATTGATGTGAGAGACTGGCAGGATGAGATTACGGTGGTTTTTCAGGACTTCAATAAGTATAACTTCACCCTTGAGCAAAATGTGGTAATGCCCAATCTGGAAAAGGTTGTGGATATGGATCGATTGAGAGCAGTGACACGCATCTCCGGCGTAGATCAATTCCTTGATAAGCTACCACAAGGCTATAATTCACTACTGGGGCGAGCCTTTCTAGGTGGCATTGAGCTAAGCCAAGGTCAATGGCAGAGGATAGCGATCGCAAGAGCCCTCTATCGCAATTCTAAGCTTTTGATCCTTGATGAACCTACCAGTGCGTTGGATCCAGAAATGGAGTATGATTTGTTCAACTTCTTAAGAAAGGAGACTCAGTATCGCACTATCGTCATTATAAGTCACAGAATAACGGCTGCAAAACTCAGTGATAAAGTACTCCTACTCAATGAAGGAGAAATGGTAGGCTTTGGTAATCATGACGATTTGCTGGCAGGCAACATGAAGTACAGAAAACTGTATGAACAACAAGCTTCATTACTTACACAAGCAGAGATAGGGGACTAAATGTCTGACTACCCCAACACCGAAGAACTAGAGCGTATAATAGCCTCTTGGCCTAAGCCTGAGCGTGCTATACTCAACACGCTCAAAGGAGAAGAGCTACCTGACCTTGAACCAAGTGAACGGAGACAGTATTTACAATTACTGATTCGCCACCGGCTTTTAGTGAGGCACGTTAAGTCACTTGCTTCTAAGTACCCCAATACACCAATTGCCAAAAAAGGGCAAGCCTTGAAAGAGGTGTATGTGAAGCATCAATTGACATTGAGTGCGCAGATTCTCAAATTGGGAAAATTGTTTAATGAAGTGGGGATTAGATATGTCGCTTTAAAGGGGCCAATTCTCAGCGAGATGATATATGGCCAGGTGTCACAGCGTCAGTCTACAGATATAGACATACTTATAGACAAAGCAGACGTGAAGTCGAGCGTCCACATGTTAAGAACAGCAGGCTTTGATTGTGTTGAAAATATTGAGGAGCTTGATGAGAAATATTTTGAAACGTATTTGGCCTTAACTGATGAAGTCACCTTGATTTCCAAAACCCTCAATAGGGTAAAAATTGATCTTCATTGGAAGATCACCACACCATTAGAACTCTTTCCAGTTCTTGATAAACCACTGTGGGAGTATACAGACACCTATGACTTCAACGGTCTAGAGGTTAGGGTGATTTCTCCTGAACTGAATTTCATCTACCTATGCCTACATGGTGCTAAGCATAAGTGGTTTCGGCTTCAGTGGTTGATGGACATATCTGAGCTTTTCCAGCACCAGTTGGACTGGGATTCAATTGTCCAAATAGTTGAAAAAAACCAGATCAGCCGGTCTGTTTGTCAGGCAGCAGTGCTAAGTAGCGTCCTGTCAAAATCGCGCATACCATCATCAATAAATCAGCTTGTAGATCGAAACCCTGAAGCTTCCCATCTCGCACACATGGCATTGGAGGCAATTTATAAGGAGGAGTCATTTATGAGTGCTTTTGATCGGCGAAACCTAAATCATTTGACCAGAAATTTGATGGCACTAAAGAAGGGCATTCGGTTCAAATACGTCTGTCTTAAAAGGTTCCTTATCTCTTCCAAGGATTGGGAAACCATCAGACTCCCTCCTCAACTGATTTGGCTTTATATTCCATTACGCCCCCTTCTATTTTGGGTGAGGAAGTAGATCATCTTTGGAATTCTCACTATCTTTAATGGCGCTAAACAATATAGAGATGATGAAAAGAACTTGGACTACTCCAGAACTGAAAGAATTGACCTGGGACAAGACAATGTCAGGTTACTACAGTAAGACTGGGAATGAGACGACCAACTATCCTTGTTTTTCGGCTCAAGGTGATGCTAATCTGTCGGAGGATGGTTTTATTCAACCATATCCCAATGCTTGCTTGTTGTCGTCATAAGATTCGATTTTTATGACATAGGAGATATCAAACATTATAGCACTAGCTGCTATATTCATTAGATATTAAATCATGAGATAATAGTAGTCTTTAATAATTTGCATAATTGCAAAGTGAGCTTGATTGATACTAGAATTTCATATATTTAAAGCTGATTATTAAAACTGAAATCATGGAAAAGAAGATTTGGAATAGCCCTGAAGTAAAAGAATTGAATTGGGAAGAAACAATGTCAGGGTCCATTACTGAGAAAGATGGAGAAACATTAGGCATTTGTTTTGGTGGTGAAGAGGACGGCTATGGCGGAGAAGAAGATGGCTTTGGTGGTGAGACAGATGATGGCTTTAGAGGTTACCCATCAGCCTGTCTAAGTTCATAATTAATAACCCCAGACTCATAGTATATTGGTAATAATACTCTCTAGGTCATCAGTAAACTGGTGATCTTTTTTTATTTCCTCGATCCTCTGAGTACAGCGCTGGAGATCGATCGTACCTAGCATCTTTGCGAGATTGACATTAGGTGATAGCGCCACACCGATCTCTCTTTTTGATATTTGATGAGCATTAAAGTCCTGATCGTCCAGTTGGCTGCTCGTGACCGCCATCGGTAGATTATAATTCATGCAATACCACGTGGTGGAGATACCCCCAAAATAGTAAAGCAGGGATAACTGGGGCAGCTCCTCATGGAAATCGCCCCATTCTTCAAAGCTGTAGCCTGACTTTTTTAAACGAGTATAAGATTTATGTCTTTTAGGACAGTAAATTCTAACGTTCGGTTCTCCATGATAGTCCATGATTTGAGGTAGCAGGTCCATTAAGAACCCCTTAAATTCAGTATTGCCGAATGACACTCCCACCTCCGAGGTTCTTGCCCTGGACTCAGGTTCGGTGGAGGACTCTGGAAACAGATTAACGAATCTTGATGTTCCATTAATCTGCGAGCTATCATAAAACTCTCTTGGAAGAAATGTAATATTAAGACTATCTGAGCTGGCAAAAGCATTCAACGAATCTAAATCATAATGGAGCCTCTTTGAAAGCATTGGGGCCAGTGACTTCTTATCGATAATTTCACCGGGTGTCACGCTATAATCCGTAATCTTCCACTGACCACCCGGAGACCCGATGACGTAGTGGTCAATCCCCAGGTGTTTTGCAATAGTCGCAGCAAAAGGGAGTATTCGGTCAATGAGAATAAAGTCTGGTTTTTCAAACTTCAGGAACAGCTCAAAATGCTTGAGCTGCATTAGGAGATCCTTGTTAACAGTATCTTTTTTTGAGAATATATGGTTGGCCCCAGGTGTCCACAAGGACTGCAATGACATTAACATTCTATAGGGTTCACCTATCTGGCCGAGTTTTCTTGCCATTGCTTTTCCATAAGTAAGCCAACTTATCTCAACGCCCTGGTCTCTAAGCCCTTGCACTAGTCGTAGATAACCCATACCACCAAAGTCGAGATGACCCAAACCTACAGATACAAGGGCAAAAGCCTTCTTTTTCCTCAAACTCATTAATTTCTATTTGGCTAACTTAAGAATATACTAATTCAATCTTCACTAACAATTAGATGCCCTTGTAGTCAATATTTGAGTTACCCTTGTTTAGCAGTAAATTCCAAGCTTAAAGCAATTATGCTAATATGAACAGTAATAGCCGTAGAAAATTTACCAAATCACTGCTCACGGGTATGGCACTGCCAGCGGTATTCCCTGCAGTTGCTGCCAATTCTGATTTTTCCGATAGGAAGAAAGAGAACTTGCCCTGGATCCCGCAAGGCAATGATGAGGCCTACTGGGAATCGGTGAAAGCGCAATTTCGCTTTGCGCCAGGGCTGAAATACTTCAACAATGCCTCGTTGGGCTCTTGCCCTGATGTAGTGCGAACTAAGACCAACGAGTATCGTGACCTGCTCGACTCATTCCCCTCCAAATACATGTGGGGGGGATGGAAAGAGGAAATTGAACAGACGAGACAGTCCATTGCTGATTTGTTTTCCGTGTCCAACGAGGAAATAGCACTTACTCACAATACCACTGAAGGTATGAACCTCATTGCTCAAAGCATCGAGCTTCAGCCCGGGGATGAGGTGATTCTGGCAGATCATGAGCACACCAGCGGTTCGATCCCTTGGAAGTACTGGCAGGAGTCAAAGGGTATCAAGATAGTAAGGCCAGTGTTGCCCATTCTCCCGCAAAGTGTAGAGGAGTTGGTGGAGACTTATCGCAAAGCGATCACACCACGAACAAAGGTGATCTCCATGTGCCACATCGTGAATACCAATGGGATGATCCTACCGGTAAAGGAGGTGTCAGCCATGGCACATGAGCGTGGTATTCTTGTGGCTGTTGATGCTGCACAGTCTGCGGGTATGTTCAAAATTGACCTGCATGACCTTGGCTGTGACTTCTACACAGCAAGTGCGCACAAGTGGCTTTTTGCCCCAAAGGGAATTGGCTTCTTCTATGCCAGGCAAGAAAGTCAGAAACACTTAAAGCCCCTGGTGGTCTGTCGCGGCTATGATGATGAGAGTATCCGCCGGATCGAGAATTACAATACACGTAACCTACCGGAATTGCTTGGTATGGGGGAGGCAGTGAATTATCACAATCAGATAGGAGGTGATAAAATCACTCAACGCTCGTATGAGCTCAAGACTTACTTTAGATCAAAGCTCGAAGACAAACCAAAATTTAAATTGAAAAGTCCTGAGGCTGATGAACTGTCAGCGGCCATTCAGGTGGTAGAGGTCGTGGGTAAGGATGTTGTAGAAGTCAAAGAGCTACTTTTCAAAAAAGAAGGTATCGACTGCCGGCCTATGACGACCTTTGATCTTAACGCGCTGCGCATTTCTCTGGCCATTTATATCACCAAGAAAGATATTGATGGATTGGTGAATACGCTGGAGTCTATTGCTTAAAACCAATCATTTTGCCATATTTTGCTAAAATAGAATAAGCGGCCTTGACTTTGTGAGAGGAGCCAAACGCGATCTTTTAAACCATAACCATTGTGAGAAACACTTTACAATTAATCGCCTTCGCTTTATTGCTATTCGCAGTGGCCTGTACTGGCAGTGCCCCCCAAGTGCAGCAAGTGGCTATCAAAGCAGATACTCCTCCTGAAGGCTATGATCCCGAGGCTAAGCTAGCGGAGCTGGGTATCACCCTACCGGAACCTCCCAAACCAGTAGCCAATTATGTCAATGGTGTACAAACAGGGAACCTCATCTTCCTGGCAGGCAAAGGGCCAAAGGGAGCCGATGGCTCTGAGCTTCACGGCAAGTTGGGACAGGAGGTGTCTATCGAAGAGGGCTATGCAGGAGCGCGACTCACTGCGATCAATCAAATGGCCGTGCTCAAAGACATGCTTGGTAATCTCAACCGGGTAAAACGAGTGGTCAAGGTATTGGGTATGGTCAACTCCTATCCTGATTTTGTGGATCAGCCTAAAGTGATCAATGGCTTTTCCGATCTCATCGTCGAGGTATTTGGAGAGCGAGGCAAGCATGCCCGTGCAGCTGTAGGGATGGCCTCACTTCCCAGAGGACAGTCTGTAGAAATAGAGATGATTGTGGAGGTTTATGATTGATCTTAGCTGCTTAAGCATTTATTGCGTGATGGCAACCAATCATTTCAAGGCATAATTCAAGGAATAGATGACCACTAAATCATTATAATTTGTGTTGTTGTGTTCTAAGGTTTGCCATATGATAGAAGAAAGTCTCCTTACTCTCTGCGATGTATTCTGTGAATGCTGGGTCAAAATTTACTAAAGCCATTTCTTCTTCGTGCTGATAATCCGCGCCTGTAGGAGAATTGATTTTAGTTTTTTATCAGAGGATGCGCCTAAGTCTTTTTCATTGAATTAATCGCTTGTAAGAGGGCACTAATAAATCATCATTCTTCCACAGTTGTCGTGACCAACTTGTTCAGAATACCCTAATGAGATAAACGTCAAATCTTCTTGTCAGATTGTATAGTATTGCTTGTCGACACAATTTCAATTGTAATGAAAGAAAGTGATGCTGTTCTGTGTATGTTTTCTGGAGGCATTGACTCCACTGGTGTGCTTCATCGATTATTGAACGAGCATAATTATCGTGATAAGCAGCTCATCTTACATCATATTCATTTGCATAGTCGAGAGAATAGGGCGTTAGCAGAGTCTATTGCCGTTAAGAATATATTGAAATACTATAAAAAGAATTCAGATCAGGTGATAACGATTACAGATAGCACCTTCGATTCTACTGGATTTAAAAACTTAAAATCTAATAAGTTTCCATTTGACACTGATATACAGGGTTTTATTGCAGCAAATATCTGTATAAGCCGACCTGACATTGGAGCGGTAGCGTTTGGCAGGACCAAAACCGACATTAAAGGGCTCAAATCGGGATTTGTCAAACGAATGCTCAGACTCCAGCACGTGTTTGATGCTGTATTGTTAAATGAACCAAAGCCTCATCCTAAGTTTATTTATCCAGTTTCATCCTTTTCAAAAGAAGAGATATGGAGCTTTCTACCAGAAGAAGTAAAAAGAAACGTGTGGTGGTGCCGACGGCCGGTTTATAAGAATAAACAGGCTATACCATGTAGAAAATGTATCACTTGCAAAGATGTTTTGGCGTTTCACGATTTTTAGTTGAGGTGTCGGTTAACCTGGAATTTAATCTTCAAGTCCTTCAAGAGTGATCGGTATCAGCAGAAGACTAGGTTAGTTATTCTACAAGCTCTGGATTCCCCTTAAATAAGGGGAACTTGTTGATAACGACACTGAACTCCATATAATGATCTGTAAGTGTTTCTTGGCTATCGCAAATATTTATAAGAGGTACAGGCCGTTTTTCAATTGAGTGCTAACTTTCAAAATCAACAGAATTGCCATGCTACAACGAATCATACTATCCCTTAGCGCTTTATTCATTTGCCTCCTAAGCTGGTCCCAGCCCTTGCCAATGGATCAACTGCAATCACTGAAGATCCGAAATGTTGGACCCGCCAACATGAGTGGTAGGATTACGGCCATAGATGCCTTGCAGTCTAACCCTAAAATAATATTCGTAGGAGCGGCCTCCGGAGGGGTATGGAAATCAGAGAATGGAGGTACGGCGTGGAAGCCGGTGTTCGATGAACAGCCCACACAAAACATTGGCGCCATCGCCATACAGCAGGACAATCCTGATGTGGTATGGGTAGGAACTGGTGAAGGCAACCCCCGAAACTCCATGAACCTGGGTATGGGGATTTTCAAAAGTCTGGACGGTGGTAAGACCTGGTCACATCTTGGCTTGGAAGCCACGAAATCAATCCATCGCATCCGCATTGATCCTACCAACACACAAGTCGTGTATGTAGGTGCGATGGGAGATCCATTCAACCCCAATGCAGACCGAGGCTTGTACAAAACAACCGATGGCGGCAAGACGTGGAAGCAGATCCTTTTTAGCAACAGTGAATCAGGCATTGCAGATCTGGTAATGGATCCAACTAATCCCCAAAAACTTTTTGCTGCATTGTATCAGCATCGACGCACGCCGTACTATTTTACATCAGGTGGTGCTGGCTCAGGCCTTTACATGACAGTCGATGGAGGAGACAGTTGGCAGCAACTTGGGGAGACGGATGGATTACCTGCCGGCGAGTTGGGAAGAATCGGATTGGCGATAGCACCTTCCAACCCTAAACGTATCTATGCGAAAGTAGAAGCCAGCAAGAACGCGCTGTACCGCAGCGATGATGGTGGATATCAATGGACGATGATTAATGACAATCCTCGATTTACCAACAATCGACCTTTTTACTTTCAGGAATTGGCGGTAGACAGTAAAGACGCCAATCGCTTGTACAATATCTATCAGCCGCTCTCAGTGAGCTACGATGGAGGTGTCTCTTTTGACACCACTCCGATGATTCCAGCCGATGAGACTAAGGGGATTCATGCTGATTTCCATGCATTTTGGATGGACAACAATGATCCTGAGCATTTTATCATCGGTGGTGATGGAGGCATTGGTATTACCCACGACCATGGTAAGAGTTGGTATTTTGCGGAGACCATTCCGGTAGCACAGTTTTACCAAATCAATGTGGATGAGGATAGGCCTTACAATGTCTACGGCGGCATGCAGGACAATGGCAACTGGTCAGGGCCTGCTTACACGTGGAAGCGTGGAGGCATTCGTACGCTGTACTGGCAGTATTTGGTAGGCGGTGATGGGTTTTACATTGCACCTGATCCTGACAATTCCCGTTTTGGCTATGGGACATCACAAAATGGCAACCTGTATCGCTATGATAAACTCACGGGTTATTATCTCAGTATCAAGCCACCAAGCCCTGATCCTAACCAGCAGCTGCGATGGAACTGGAATGCGGGATTTGCGACCGACCCCTTCGACAAGAATGCCGTTTATTATGGTTCTCAATACCTTCATGTATCTAAGGATAAAGGAGCTAGCTGGCAAATCATTTCACCTGACCTTACCACAAATAATCCTGAACACCAGCAAGGAGACTATGGAGGGTTGACGTTAGACTTATCCGGAGCAGAAATGTACAACAGCATATTGGCGATAGCGCCAAGCCCCGTGGATAAGGATAAAATCTGGGTGGGGTCTGACGATGGACAACTGCACCTGACCAGGGATGGGGGTGCGAGTTGGATCAACCTAACGGCTAATGTCAAGGACATGCCAAAGGAGGCCTGGGTCGCACGCATCAGCGCGTCTACCTACGATGCACAAACGGCCTGGATGGTGGTCAACAACTACCGCAAAGGAGACTATGCACCCTACCTGTTCAAAACTACCAATGATGGGAAATCATGGGAGCGGGTAGTGGATGGCTCGGATGTCAAAGGTTATGCCCTCTCGTTTATACAGGATCCAGTGGAGCCTAACTTAATGTTTTTGGGGACTGAAAACGGCTTGTGGGTGAGTATAGACGCAGGAGCAACCTGGACACAGTTTGGCAATGGCTTTCCATCCGTATCGACCATGGACTTGAAAATTCAACAAACAGAATCAGCCCTTATCGTGGGCACCTTCGGTAGGGCTATTTGGGTGCTGGACGATTTACTGACCTTGCGTGAAATAGCCGGTAAGCGCATTACGAAACCTATCACCGCGCTACCTATGAATGATGCGGTACAGGTAAAAGGACTGTTCATCAACCCTCCCGGCAATATCTGGTCAGGGTTTAATACGACGTTTGAAGGGGAGAACAAGGTTTTTCAGAAAACAGAGATCCCGGTTTTCATTAAAGATGCCAGTAAAACTGGTGCTGTCAGTGTATCAATTTACGATAGTAACCAGCGATTGATCAATGAGTTGGAAGCTACTGACCTTCAAACCGGATTGAACTATATCATCTGGCGGCTGGACGAGCGGGGAGCCAGTCTACCCGGTGCCTGGGTGCATGAGTTTTCCCGGGACATCCCTGTATTACTGGGCAACTATTCGATTGTGGTAACGGATGAGAATACCACTGATACCACTACCGTGAAAATCATCCCGGATCCGAGGTTTGATTTGGACCTTGCGGTAGATGAAGCGTTATATGCTTATCAGAAAGAGGTGGATGTGCAAGTAGCGAAGCTGTCCGAGGCTTTGAACGGATTGGATGATAAGATGCAGCGAGTAGATAAGCTGGAGAAACAATTGATGGCAATGGACTATGCTAAAGATCATGTGCTGATGAAGGAAGTAGCTGCCATCAAAACAAAAATAGAAGAAGTGAAGGCCATGGGTAGAACCCCTCGCCCTGACCGTCAGGTGGGGGCATGGCAGACGTTGGAAGTCACGGCCTATTCTAAGTTGGGAGAGGTGATGTCGATTGCCAAATCGAGGCTGGAGCCACCGTCTGAGCAAGAGCATCAGAGACTCAATGAAGCAGGAGTGTTGATCGATGCATTTGCCGATAGGGTGAGCCAGTTTGATGCTGAAGCATGGAGTGCATTCATCGATACAGCGGAAAAGTATCCTGTTTCATGGCTGGATAAGTAACGATAATCTAACGACCGAAGAGGATCTGGCTTTTTGTTGTTACCTGACAGTAAGGTTCTCTACCAAGACATGGACTCTCAATTCATTCTTATAGCCAACGACAATTAGGCAGCTGTGGCATTTGAATCCTCCCACGAGAAGTCTCCTAAATATCGATGTGACACCTTACCATTTTCATCCATGGCGAATAGATAAAGCCAACCATTATCACAGAGGTATCTCACCATTTTGTGCTTTTCAAGAATCGCGTTCATTGCTTCTTTAGGGGCTTCTATTATCACATTGAGCCTCAAAGGCTCGTGTTGGAATTTTTCTCCGTCATGAATGGATTGGAGAGGCAATCCAACCCGTAGATCACCTGAAAAACCTTCAAAAACACCCACACCGGCTGTTACGTTGTGAAGGGTTTTATTACCAGAACCCATATTCAAATTGTCTACAGCGGAACCGTAATATTGTAGGTTGATCCAACTGGTGACTACCATGGGTGCTGTCATGATTAACTCCAGAACAGAAAAATTTGAATCTCGTTCCCATTGATAGGAGTGTAGAAATGATTGACCTTCAAAGTTAATGCCCTTGGTTCTCTCGCGAGGTGCGACAACAAATGTATTACATCCTGCAAGCCCCCACTCAGGTCGTACCTGAGACCAGTCCTTACTTTTCATTACAATTGATTTATGAACATCTGATTTAGGGTCATTGGTCATACGAAATGAACGTTCTGTTCGTGTCGCTATTCCAGCGGCTGCAAGGGATTTTTTCAATCCTTGCAAAAGTCCACGTTGTTCGCTCGGAACATCCTGCTCATTGAAGATGCTCACTTCATCAGTAGTGGTATCATGAAGACATGCAAGAAAGGTCGTCTCTACCGGAATGAAAATACCCTCTTTTTGAAGGCCGGCCCTTACCTTCCGATTATTGAGCACTGCTGCTGCCACGCGTGCATTGGCTTCTCCGGTATGTCCTCCACATGCTCCGCAATCATACCCTGTGGCGTGAGGGTTGTTGACCATTGTCGAGCCATGTCCTACGATGAGAACGAAGTTGGCAAAGTCGTCTGTCAATGACATAGCCGTCAATGCATTTTTGGCCATTTGGATTTGTTGGTCCAGAGGGATACCGGCAGTTTCATCTTTATACTCCCTGCTTTCCAGATTAACACTTAGTTTTTTTAGAATGTTATCCGAAATACCGTTTTGAGTGGGGTGTGGTACTGGTCTGGTCAACCCAAATGAATCCGTAAACAGCTTTGGTAGATAGGACAAGCCCATTGGACTGACAAAGCTGAAACAAGTGACCGCTCCTGATTTGAAGGATTTCCAAACCTGCTGAAAATGCCGTTGCATAATCCGACCATTAAACGCTTTCTGGTAATCTTCCTTATCCGGTATTTCTTCTAATATCGTAGGGCCTGTTTTTAGCAGCACGGGGCATTGCGCCTCACCCTCCTCATGACCAATGGGTACATACTTGATAGGGAAAGCAAAAAAACCGGCAAATCCGAGTGTTTCAATGGTATCATCAACAAGCTCCAGATTTCTGCGATATACTTCGGATCTAACGTCTATACAGAAGACGGCCTGTACCTTGGCTGAATTTTTACTTTTGGTTTTTGAGGATTCCTGCCCCTGAAATTTTTCTAGGATGTTGCGCTGTGCCGTCCGGTCAAATGCCTCCTGAAGTATCAATTTGTGCGCCAACTGTTGGTTAAGTGTGTTTCGAGCCTGGGCAACTGAAAGCAACTCCTTGGTGTCATTCCATTTTTTGTTAAGTTCTTTATTGTTGAGACTTTCCAATAGGCACGTCTCCCAACAAGTCAGGATGGCTAAAAACTCAATTTGCTTCCCATCACGTCCGCCATTCAGCACATTGTCCCAGTCCAATCTTGCGGTATATGCAGACCAGCCGCCAACGGAGAGTAAAATTCGATGTAGATAGATCGGTATTCCCTCTGTTGGGATTCCTAACTTTTCTAGTGCTAATGCGGTCGCTTCTAACGGATTGTCAGGTATCGCCTTGATCAATTTTCTAAACCCGCTCAGTCCAGTCAACTCTGGTGTTCGATCCACAGCGGCTTCAGCTTTCCAAGACGCAAACATCTCTTCATTTTGATCAGCAGCAGACCATATAGCCTGGCCAGTATCAAAGTATGAGGATGCCCAGGTTGAGACTCGGGATATTACGAACCGCTTCCAGTCTTTGTTGGTCACATGTGTAGCAACATCTGCTACTGACAGTACCGATTCGGTAAGCTCAGATGCTTCGGGGTTGCTTTCCAGTTTTTTTATAAATTCTGCGGCATCAACTCTATCACCATGCTTTTGTAGAGCTGATGTGAGGTCATCGGAGTTGATTTTTCCTTCTCGGAATTTTTGCAGATAGAAAGATACTGGCAGTGTCATTTGAATGCCCCCTGCAGTCGCCAAATCATGGGCCACAGTTTCAAATTTTTTGTCGATCTGTCCCAGGTATGGATTTACAGCAACAAAATTTTCTAAAGGCCAAACTGGTGCAATCTTTTTACAAGCCTGTCTTAGCGTGTCAAGCAGATTTTCTTGATGGTTAGTTAAATTATCAGACATGTGATTTGTTGATGGATTGTTGCTGGTCATTTTTCGGTCTTCTATGATTATAAAATCTTTCTGAAATCAAGCTGGCTGTGGCTTATACTGCTCAGTCTTGGCTGGGTCTTGTTGCTTGAGGTAATCTATACTTTCGGGTATTATTAATTTTTTACTGGAATCACGTGAATAGAGTGCACGAACGGAGCGATCAAATACTGTATTGACATACAGCCCATTTCTTAAATGAATAGCTAGCGCTTTGTAAAAAGCGTTGGAAGGAAGTGCTGGGCCTGCAATCTGAACAAAGACCGTCACTCCAAAAGCAATGAGAATCAAGGCCATCAGGACTATTTCTATGAAAGTGAGCGGAACTAAAGCCGGCAGTTGGGAAGATAGGAGGTGAGCTGTTCCAGATTCTAATGCGAAAAAAGCGGTAGTCACAATTAGGGAAGAGAGAATAGCACGCATCATGAGCGAGAAGCTGCCGTTGGAGTCTAGCGCAGATGTCATCAGCCTTGAGATCCCCATGACTATAATGCCACCAATAGCAAGAAGAGCAAGCTCTTTATCTGGATCGACACCCCAACCCAACGCAAATCCACTATAGATGATAATCCCGACAATAATCCCGAGAGCGATTCTAATTGGGCTACCTATTCGTTTCGCTGCTTTAACTTTAGATGATCTGATAACGTCAATCACGCTACCAGACGATAAGAATGCATGAGCTTTGTAGAAGGAGTGGGCAACCAGATGCAACATGGCTGCAGGGTAAACTCCGAATCCGCAAACCATCAAACTAAAGCCCATATGGGCAATGCTGGAATAGCTGAGGGCAGTTTTGATAGAAGTTTGTGTAAGAAACACCACTGAACCGAAAAGTGCGGTAAAACCTCCAATGACTATCATAACTATCGGAGCATAAGTACTGGCTTCCATTACATAGGCCATTCTGATAATGAGAAAGGGTCCGGCATTGAGTAATCCGGCATGAAGCAATGCGGAAACTGGCGTTGGAGTTTCCATTACTTCAATGAGCCATCCGTGAGTGGGGAACTGGGCAGATTTTAATAAAGCTGCGGAGACTAACAGTATGGCTATCGCTTCAATGCCCGCAATGGGTGAACTGGACCCAATCTCTACTTTCAAGGCCTGAAATATGGACTCTAAGTTGCCCGTGCCAAATTGGATATAAATCAATACAAAAGCAGCCAACAGACAAACATCTCCCAGACGAGCCAGGATAAATTTTTTGCGTGCAGCTATGATAGCCCCGGGTCTTTCTCGATAGAAAATCAGTAACCTATGCAATGACATACTTGTCAACACCCAGGCTATGAATAGTAGACCGAGGTTGCCCGAGAGTACCAAAAACTGAACAGACGCGATAGTAGCGGCCAGACGTCCTATGAATGTGCCTTGACGGGGATCCCCGTCAAGGTAATTGAAACTAAATCGTACCACAATGAACCCCAACAGTGCGATCATCAATAGCATCAAAATACTCAAAGCATCGAGTCTAAGACTGAGTCCAATCTCGTAGAACCCCAAAAGTGAAGTCTGGAGTAAATCATACTGAAAAACCAAGTATCCGCACACTGAGGCAATGCTAATACTGAATAGGGTGGAAGCCATTGCCATATTTTTTACCAATGTAGGCCGCATGCCAGGTTGAAACCATGATGCGATGGCCGTGGCGATAAAGAACATTGGTGATAATATGGCGATCAGTGCAAGCAGGTTATGGGTCATTGCTTTTAGTAGTTAATCTGAATTGACTTGATTAAATGATTTCGATAGAGATGTTCGATGATATTCGCAGACTTTTGCCTTCTCCCTCAGCCTGCTGTATCAGCGTATTGATCGACTTTCTGCTTTGCTCGAGTTCTTTTGCGCGCTTGATTGAGTTGTGATCAACTTCACCAAACCTTATTTCGCTACTGAAATTTCGTGTTTCATGAAAATTGATTTTTTTGGAAATCAGGTAGTTGATGATCTCTCGTGCGTCTTCCGGTGAAAACTCACCTCTGATGAGATCGTGTTCGCTTGTTTTAATTTCCTCGTTGGTCATTACTTCTGTAGTTGTCATCATACTTTTTTTTGTTTGTGCGACAAAGTTTAGAAAAGTAATTCATAAATTTTTATTTATATATATTATGATAAGCATAAACATATATTATGAATTATACGATTCATCAGCTACAGATATTTCTCAAGGTTATTCAGTACGAGAGTATCACAAAGGCCTCAGAGCAGCTTTTTATGACACAACCGGCCGTGTCTATTCAGTTAAAGAACTTTCAGGATCAGTTTGATATTCCGCTGACTGAAGTGGTCGGAAGACAATTGTACATCACCGATTTTGGAAAAGAGATAGGCGTCATCGCGGAACGGGTAATACAGGAATTGGAAACTATCAACTACAAAACACAGGCCTACAAAGGTGTATTGACGGGCAAGCTTAAAATTTCTTCAGCTTCTACGGGTAAGTACGTTATACCCTATTTTTTGTCCAAGTTTCTTGAAATGAATTCCGGCATTGACCTGGTGCTGGATGTGACGAACAAGAGTAAGGTGATAGAAAGCCTCAAAAAGAATGAAATCGACTTTGCTTTGGTCTCAATAATTCCCGACAGTCTGGATATTGAGGAAGAGCTATTGATCGAAAATAAGCTTTACTTATTAAGTAATCAGAGGGAAAGTGAAGAGGATAAACCTTTGATCTACCGGGAAGAAGGGTCTGCTACTCGAAAGGCAATGGAGAAGTACTTTGAAAAGTATCAGGGAAAACGAAGGAAACGCATGGAACTCACCTCTAATGAAGGGGTAAAGCAGGCAGTCATCGCCGGGCTGGGCAATTCGATCATGCCTTTGATCGGTATCAAAAACGAATTGATCGACGGACAACTACATATATTAAAAGCCGAGGGCCTGCCCATTAAGACTAGTTGGCGTTTGATTTGGCTTAAAGGGAAGAAGCTATCACCTGTCAGTGAGGCTTATCTTAGGTTTCTGAGAGCCGAAAAGGAAAAAATTCTCCAGGCTAAGTTTGACTGGTATCTGAAATATTGATCTTAGTCACATTGTGTCTCCTCTGCCGTAGCTCGAAGCGGCCATAACGTATTGACTTGGAGAAGAAAACAAAAGCTCGCCTACGCTCTGCTATTCGCGGAGCTTCGGCGAGCGAAGGTGGAGCCGGTGGGATTCGAACCCACGTCCAGATAAGGAAATCATGTACCGTCTACATGCTTAGTTGCTTTTTGGATCTCGCAGGAGAGCTGACAAACAACAATCCACTCAACCTGCCAGTTGCTGGAGTCTCACTACCGCTTAGCAACATCACGATAGCCAGTCCTAAATGTCGACACCCCGTGATCCGGTTTAAAGGACGGAAACCTGGCGGGATGTGGCTGGGGGAACCGGTTTGGTTCGACCCTTAGTAATTCCTACTTAGTTCGGAATTAGGCAGCCATGGCGTAATTAGATTCGCCAATTAGCATATAAGCGAATTGTTCAAGGGTGTACACTCACCACCCTGCATGCAAGCCCATCATTCACACTTACTGTCAATTCCGGTCGGCCCCATA
>CAYGOT010000019.1:0-49183 GCA_964351595.1 uncultured Roseivirgaceae bacterium
CCACCCCCAGCCCCTCCAGGGATGGGATTGATGGCATTTTCTCTTTACTCTTACATCGAACTCAGGTTAATTTAGTGCGATAGTTGGCACCCCGGGATGCAACATGTGCTGAAATAGGGAGATCCTTGATCCAGTTGTTTTGTAACACATCGCATAAACTACTAATTATGTCCGCCTCATCTACTGTCATTACCCAGGCCAGTTTCAATCCCAAAATCAAGACCTACATACTGTTGGTGGTCGCCTTTTTTCTCACCATCTCCGTCATGGGTATCCCTTTGCTCCTCGTATGGTTCCTGGGCCTGGGCCAGTATATCAGTCGTCGGTATTATGTGCACCTGAGATGTCGGTTGACCGAGCGACATCTGGAGTTCAAGAAGGGGGTGCTCTTCAAGGTAGAGAAGACCATCCCACTGGAGAATATCCAGGATCTGACCTTCATTGAAAACCCACTACTCAAATACCTTGATTTGCGCATCCTGAAGATCGAAACCGCCGGGCAGAGCAATCCCCGTGGAAGTGATATGAAGTTGATCGGCATAGAGAGGTCGGTGGATTTTAAGGATCAGGTGCTCAAGCAGCGCGAACTTCTAAAGACTGAAAAGCCGCATGCAGGCACGGATTCGTTAAACAACAGCGATCAGATCATTCGCCTCCTAACGGAAATCAGAGATACGCTCAATGGCATTGCGCAGCGCTGAATATAACCTTAACTTGGTCGTTTAACCCAATACCAACCCTGTGAAGCACTTTTTTGTCAGCATTCCCTTGATTTTGCTAATGTCTTGCGGACATGTTGAGCAGCCGCATGTCGATCTGGTCAGTCAGCAGTGGATTCACGGCTCGGTCGATTGCGGTAGCAACAGCGATCCCGCCATACAGGTGGTGCAGTACAATCGTGACACTTGGATACTCCGGCAAAACAAGTGCACCAACGCGGAGGCGCCTTTCATGTTCTTGTTTCTTGGTGAGGCCAGGGCGCTGCTGATGGACACAGGTGCGACGGATGACCCGGCGATCTTCCCGCTATATGAGACCATATCGACGATCCTATCGGAATGGAATGCCGGTCGGGCTGAGCCGGTCACATTGGTGGTAGCACATACGCATAAGCATGGTGACCACTACGCCGCAGATGGTCAGTTTGTGGGTAAGGACAATGTGTCGCTGGTTGGACTGGAGGTAGCCGATATACAAGCGTACTTTGGCATCCGCCAATGGCCTGAGGAGATGGTGGATTTTGACCTGGGTGAGCGCACGGTCCAGATCATCCCGATACCGGGGCATGAGGAAGCTTCTATTGCGCTCTATGATGAATCAACCGGATGGTTGCTGACCGGTGATACTTTCTACCCGGGAAGGCTGTACATCAAAGACTGGATGGCATTCAAGTCTAGTATTGCCAGGCTGGTGGAGTTTAGCCACAACAACAAGATCGAATATATCCTGGGCAATCATATCGAAATGTCATCTACCCCGGGGAGGGACTACAAGATGGGAACGCTCTACCAACCGGCTGAACTTCCTCTGCCGTTGTTCACCTCTGATCTGGAAGAGCTGCACATGAAGCTCGAGCAGCTTGGGGATACCCCGGCCAGGGCAGTGCGAGATAAGTTTATCATCTATCCTTTGGATTGATTTGCTCAATTGCTCGTTGGAGGTTGTATCTACCCAGCGTTCATGGTCATGTAGTAGTCCTTAGTCTGTCTGTCAAGCTTCTCTATGGCATATCTCAGGGTTACTCTTGGCATAGCACCTGCGTGCTCGTCGAGAAATGCCTTGAGCCTGACCTCATCTCTTTTTCCTGTTTCTCTGATCCAGCTTCCTACGGCCTTTTGGACATATTCGTCCTTGTCACTTACCAGAATCTCGGCAATGCTGAAAGTGTCGTCAATGTCATTTTTTCTGATGAAAAAGTAGGTGCTCACGATAGCTGTTCTTCGCTCCATTGGCGCTTCAGATTTGGCCAATTTGTACAGTGGATTTCTGTCCTTGTCATATAAGTACCCTCCTACGACGTAGGGCGCAGCTCTGTCTACCATGCCCCAATCATCAATCCACTTGTGATTACCTATGTACGCATGGTACGCCTCTTCCTTTTCTCCGGTGGAGGTCTTCTTATTTCGGGCTTTCCAATCCAGGATAGATACTGCTCCAAGTCTGTGATCAACGTTGCTGTCTTTCAGCAAATTCACTACCTCATCCACAGGCATGGCCTCACAGTCCTTGGCTAGTGCGAAAATTTCCCTTTTGGGTATAGCACCCGAGTACTCCTGACGAATTACATCTAAAGCGGCAATAAACTCCTTTGCTATCACTGGATTGTCTTCCTTTTGTGGGTGGCTAGGGTCGATCATTTAAGCCTTTTCCTTCAAATATTTTCGCGGTGCATTTTTCAATTCTTGATTCACGTGTCTTTGACTGTTTGGGTTGAGAAAAATGCAGTAGATAGCCTCTTTGTCTGCCGGGTGTAAGTGCTTGAAAGGCCGCTTCTAAACCAGGAACTTCCTTAAATTTCGATTGCAGTTCTTCAGGCGTGTTGTACTCTGAAGTCTTTTTCATTTTCACTTCTAGTCCGGCCTTTTCGACCTCTATAGCTTCGAAGATGTATGTCCTGATAATCGGCTCAAGCGATTTGATTTCTGCTTCATTCGTAAACCGAATTTGCCGTGCTGCCTGGACATTTTCTGTCTGCTGGATTAGTATGTCATTGGTGTCCTTTAGCAGCGCTCCTTTGTGGAACAGCAGCGCACAATACTCCTTAAACCCATGCATGAGCACTACGTTTTTCCCTTGAAAGCTGTAGCAGGGTTTGCCCCACTTAAAGTCCTCTTCTAGTCCAGTTTCAAGAATAAGCTTGCGTAAAATGCCATATTCTTTATTCCATTTTTTGCTATCCTCAAAAAAGCATTCGATGTTTTTGATCATTTGAATTACTGTTTGCCTCCAATTTTAGGATACTATTTCATGTCCTTCCAAATTAGTTATACCCCAATTAGTCGATTCTTCTTCCGTCCACAATTCCGGGAAAAAGATGCGCCTTTGGTATTTCGGATGCATATATCTTCTCCAATCACTACCTCCGGTTGCTTCGACTTCAGTGTCTCCGCTATTGAGGTATTTGGCGGCAGCCTTTAGATGTGCCATCACCCACAGTACGTTGACAGTATGGTCATAATGTCGCATTGCATTGACCAACTTAGGATCTTTTTGATCTTCTGCTGGCAATGACTTGAACTTAGTCCAAAGATTACTGGTATTGTAAGTCTTCATGAATGTGATAAAATCATCCATGTAGCGCTCTTCAAAGAGCTGGAGCAACGTGGTTTTTTCTCCTGTTTCATGATTTTTTCCGGCGGCTTGCCAGTAGAGATGATCAAAGGCATGACTAAAGGGAGTGTTGCGGTCAATGGTCGCTCGAAACCGAATGTCTATTAGATTGATGAGCTCTGTGGAAGCGAATTCTATCTTTCTGTATTGCGCACTTTGGAAGCCACTTGCCGGAGTGAGCGTATCTCTGAATTTCATGTATTGCTCGACCTCCATGCCATCACCCATGATGTCAAAAGAGGAAGAAAGCATATCAAAATAGCGACTGATGCGGTCTAATCGGTCAGCAAAAAACTGAGTTGTTAATTGTTGATGGGTAGCGATCTGCTCGATTTCCCAAAGAATCATT
Source organism: uncultured Roseivirgaceae bacterium (assembly GCA_964351595.1). Classification (GTDB taxonomy): domain Bacteria; phylum Bacteroidota; class Bacteroidia; order Cytophagales; family Cyclobacteriaceae; genus UBA6059. The sequence continues at coordinate 3,680 of CAYGOT010000019.1, forward strand.
TTGAATAGCAATTCATTGATTTGATGGTACATGATAAAGACCATTTCATCTGGTAAATTGGTGCGCTGCACCTGCAAACTCAGCAAAGCATCCGGTTGAATATAATCCCAATAAGTCATGGGTTTTGAATGCAATAACCCACTGAGATGAGTGTTAACATCTTGCCCTATGGTATTGTATTTCTCTTCTAGTTCTTCAAGTAGCTTACCTTGTTTCATATCTGTTCGCGACCAACTTGTGTGTCAAAATGCCTTGAGCCAATTTACCCATTATATGCTCATTGGGTAATACCGCTGGTATATGTTTTCATCATGGATAACGATGCAAGCCGTGTTTGATAGCTCTGCTAACTTCACTAGCTTTCAATCTTCTATAGCACTTTATTTCCTATCGTCATGAGCAGTTTCGTTTCAAGCATCAAAGACCAGATTAGTTACTATTTGATTGCCCTTTTTGCCATTTTTTTAGGAAGTCAAATTACCGAGGCGGTGCTTCTGGTACCCTATTGGCAATCACTTTCACCTTCTGAGTTTTACAGTTATTATCAAGAATTTGGCCCTGCGATTAACCGATTCTATACTGTTCTGACGATTACCGCACTCATCATTCCAATTGCCCTATCGGGAAACTATTATCGATCTAAATCTTCCGGTCTAACGCTTTCTTTGATTTCCGTCTTTTTCGCCATTCTCTTCGTCGCGTGTTTTTACATCTATTTCAAAGGGACGAATGAATTGTTTTATCAATCGGCTTTCAATGAAGACGATCTAAAAAACGAACTGATAACCTGGGCTAGCTGGCACTGGGGAAGAGTGGTTCTAGAGAGTATATCGCTACTCTTTCTGGTTGCTGCGGTGGTTAAAGGCAAGAGAATTCAGACTTATGATTGAATTCCTGCGATCATCTTGTTTTGGAGAAGCAATTGATAAGGAAGGAGGCTAAGATCAAAGACTTGTGAGTCTTACGTTCTTAAATCTTACCTCCCCAGCCATAGCGGCCTGTAGTGCGATGTAGCCATTGGTAAGGTCGCTGTTGTGGATATCCGCTGTTTGCTCATCATTGACCCAGGCCTGGAGATGATCATCCACGATCCTGATGCGGTAGCTATTCCATTGGTTAAGTGTTTCGACATGAGCAAGTGGGGTCGCTCGATTGACAACTGCGCCAGTCCGATTGTCCTGGTTGGGATGGAGATCCCAGATATTGAGCTCGTAGCAGTCACTTGCAGAGATCATGGGGTCTTTGCAGCGGATATAGATGCCGGAGTTGACCGTGCTATCAGGATAGAAGTCAAGGGTCAACTCAAAATTGTCAAACCGACCCTTGGTCATCACAAACCCAGTCCCACTATCCAGTCTGCCAATCCACTGATCGTCGATGTATTCCCAGCTGGCGTCTCCATTGATGGTCCAGTCGTCTACGGTGGGATCAAATAGAACCTGGTCTTGCTGTTGCGTGCTGTTGCATGATAGCAAGTAGGAAGAAATGGTCATTGCGATGAGGCCAAAGCAGCAAATGCGTAGGAGAAGAGGGATCTGGAACATGACGGAATGTAGTAAATCCTCAGAATATGATGATCGAGCGTTTCTTATTTGTTGAGCATGAGTTCGAACAAAAGAGGGTAGAAATTTGTGTAAGCAAATACTTACACGTTTATTTGTAAGCGAATACTTACATAAAATGATCTATTTGTGAGAAGAGATGTTTTTCAGGCCATTGCAGATCCTACCCGGAGGGAGATTATACAGCTCATTGCTGGTAAGCCACTGCGGCTCAATGCTATCGCTGAAAACTTTGAGATCAGCCGACCCGCGATCTCTCAGCATATCAAAGTATTGACAGAATGTGGGATCGTCACGATCAACCAGTACGGTCGGGAGCGGTACTGCCAGATACAGTCCAGCAAGCTGATGGAAGTAGACGAATGGCTCGAACCGTTCAGGGAGCTATGGGAGCAGAAGTTTGATCAACTGGATCAGGTGCTAAGAAGAATGAGAATGGCTGAAGGAAAAGGATAAAACCATGAGAGATACGCCAATTGACAACTATATAGCCAGATTTCCGGTAGGGACACAGGAGGTACTAAGGGAAGTGCGGGAGACTGTCGTGAAGGCAGCTCCTGATGCTGAGGAAGCAATGAGCTACGGCATCCCCACTTTCAAGCTGAATGGGAAGGCGCTGGTGCATTTTGCCGCTTATAAGAACCATATTGGCTTCTATGCCACGCCTTCCGGGCATCAAGAATTCTCAAATGAGTTGTCTCAATACAAACAGGGGAAAGGGTCGGTCCAGTTTCCGCTGGATCAGCCAATGCCACTCGATCTGATACGACGGACAGTACTATTTCGCAGAACGGAAATTGACAAAACCATAGCATGATGAAACTCTACAAGACTGAGATTAGAAAAGATGCGTCGAAATGCAAGCTCTACATTACCAGAAGAACACTGTGGACATGAAACGCGATGGATGGCAAGCCATTTTGGGCAACTTCAAGGCCTATGTTGAGCGTGTATCCTAAAGTTTCACCCTGATGACAAATTGAAAATAAGATGAGCAAGACCTTAGTAATTGAGAGAGTATTCGATGCACCGATAGCTGACGTTTGGAGAGCGCTGACGGTCAAGGAACTAATGAAAGAATGGTACATTGACACGGAAGAGTTCCAACCTCAGGTTGGGTTTAAGTTTCAGTTTCCTGGTGGTTCAGGTTCCGAGCCACCGTACAACCATCTATGTGAAGTGCTTGAAGTGGTGCACGAACAGAAACTGTCTTACGACTGGAGGTACGAGGGCTATGAGGGAAGATCGGTGTTGACTTTTGAACTGTTTGCGGAGGAGGCTGGAACAAAGCTGAAACTGACGCATACAGGTCTGGACACTTTCCCTGACGACAATCCCGACTTAACCATTACCAATTTTGAGATGGGTTGGAATCAACTTATGCACACTTCTTTGAAGGATTTTCTGGAGCAGAATCAGAAATAGGAATGGTGCTACTGTGGATTTAATGGGTCGTGTTGATTAACTTCTAAAGATGATTTCGCTGGACCAACTCCGAAAGCTTGCGTTCTCATTCCCTGAGACGACCGAGGAGCCGCATTTCGATAGGTTGTCTTTTCGGGTACGAAAGAAGATCTTCGCGACCTATGATGGTAAGGCCAATACGGCCAATATCAAACTAACACCAGAGGATCAAGATATCTTTAGCCTGGGAGATCATGGTATCTCTCCTGTACCCAACAAATGGGGCCAACAAGGCTGGACTACTGTGGATATGAATCGAGTGCCTAGGGAGCTTTTTGAGGACGCTATCAAAGTGGCATATTGTACGGTGGCCCCTAAGAAGCTGGCGGATGAGGTAAGGCTGGATTAATCCACCAGACTCATCCCATTGAGATCTGTCGTCAGGATATCAGACATATAGTCGAAGAAAGGTCGCATCTCTCTAAAGCCATCACTGATTGTCTTTGCAAAATCGGGAGAAAGCACGTGTTCTTCAGAGAAGTCCCGGCGGAGGATAAACTGCTTATACCTGAGTAGGTCTATAGCTGGGTCTTCTTTTTCAAACCCTTTAGGGGCAGTCTTGAGTTGCTCACCATCTATCACTCCAAAGGCCTTTTTGAATGTAGTAGATTCGATCACTTGCCTTAATGGCTCAGGATCCTGACTAATCTGCTTACGAATATGGAGAAGATTTTCTTTGTTGGGTCCCCAGAAGCCACCGGCAATCATGGATCGGCCAGGGGAGAGGCTGAAGAAATAGCCACCTCTTAGCGACTTGGTGGCTCGGGCCAGGCTAGCGCTCCAATTGCTCTTATAAGGTGTCTTGTCTTTAGAGAATCTCACATCCCGATAGATGCGATAGACACGGCATTTGTGATCATCGATGTGGTCATGCTCCTGCATATGGCTTTTGACCTCTTCGAGGAAGGCTTTCATCTCCTCATGATGCTGCTGATACTCCGGTTTGTGCGCGTTAAACCAATCTCTGTTGTTGTTCTCTCTGAGTGCAGACAGAAAATCGAAACTGGCTTTGCTGATTGGCATCTTAGTAGGCCCTTACAGCCACACCCTGCATAAAATTCACAAAAGCTTTGTTCACCACGCGATTGCCGCCAGGAGTAGGATAGTCGCCGGTGAAATACCAATCACCGAGATGGTGGGGACAGGACCTGTGCAAATTGTCGACGGTCTGATATACCACTTCCAGCTCAGCTTGCATATTCTTTGGTCTGACTATGTCCGCGATTTTCTGAGAAACCTCGTCATAGCTGAATGGGGTATAGAGCTCCTTCACATAGTTAGGCGCATTGTCATCTCCCACACTCGCTTTACATTTTTCGAGCACTTCATCAAGAAGGCTGTTCATACCGTTCTCGTTGAGAAGTGACAGCACCGCCCTGAAGGCAACAAAGTCCTTCATACGGCTCATATCAATACCATAGCAATCAGGAAATCTAATCTGCGGAGCGGAGGAGACGATCACGACCTTCTTTGGCTCAAGCTTGTCCAACAAGGTTAAGATTGATTTCTCAAGCGTGGTGCCTCGTACTATGGAGTCATCGATGATGACTAACGTGTCGCGATGTTTGTGTACCACCTCGTAGGTGGTATCGTAAACGTTTGCTACCAAATCATCACGGTGAGCATCATCAGTAATGAACGTGCGAAGCTTGGCGTCTTTGATGACCAACTTCTCGACCCTGGGACGGAATGATAAAGTCTCCTCGATACTATCCGGACTAGGCTTTTGGTCTATGATGATCTCTTTGCGCTTTTTCACCAGATAATCCTCCATGCCAGTCATCAAACCAAGAAAGCTGGTCTCGGCAGTATTGGGGATATAGGAGAAGATTGTATTCTTCAGGTCGAAGTTGATGGACTTGAGTACCTGCGGTACCAACAGCTCGCCCAACTTCCGTCGTTCATTGTAAATATCCGGATCACTGCTACGGGAGAAGTAGATCCGCTCAAAGCTGCAACTTTTCTTTTCGATTGGTTCAATAAACTGCTCCTCGCGATAGTTGCCGTACTTATCCACGATGAGTGCGTGTCCTGGCTTTACTTCTTTGATGTCTGCATAGTTGCAGTTGAAGGCAGTTTTGATCGCGGGCTTTTCGGAGGCTACCACTACTACCTCATCATCAGCGTAGTAGTAGGCAGGTCTGATTCCAGCTGGATCACGCGCGACAAACGAGGCACCATGACCAATCAATCCTGCCATCGCATAACCTCCATCAAAATCACGGCATGAGCGCTCAAGCACCATCTTCAGGTCAAGCTCATCCTCTATGATGGATGTGATCTCTTCGTTGCTGTATTTGTCTTTGTATTTGTCGAAGATTGCCTGGTTACCTTCATCCAGGAAGTGTCCAATCTTCTCCATTACTGTTACAGTATCCACCACCTCCTTGGGGTGCTGCCCAATCTCGATAAGCTTGTCAAATAGCTCATCTACGTTGGTCATATTGAAGTTTCCCGCTATCACGAGATTACGGCTCCTCCAGTTATTTTGCCTTAAGAATGGGTGGCAGTTTTCTATCTTATTGCGACCGTGCGTGCCATAGCGAAGATGCCCAAGCCAGAGTTCTCCGGTGAAGCCGTAGTTGCGCTTCATCCACTCCGAGTCCATGTATTTGTCTCCGCCTTCGCGCTGCGCCTTTTTCATTTTCTTACCGATCTTGTTAAAGATCGCTTCGATCGGCTGCTGCTCAATCGTCCGATACCGACTGATGTATCGGTAGCCAGGCTTCATGTCCAGTTTGATGTTGGCTACACCTACACCATCCTGCCCTCGATTGTGCTGCTTTTGCATGAGCAAGTACATTTTGCGGATGGCATAAGTGGGCGTATTGTACTTGTCAATGTAATATTGGAAGGGTTTCCTGAGTCGGACAAGTGCGATACCACACTCATGCTTGATTGAGTCGCTCATCAGCTATTGGATTAAGGCGCGAAGATATGAAGTTGTATAAAGTTCAACAAAAAGTCTGATTTAATAAAGAGCCACAACAGTGGTAGCGCCAAAAAGGTTGCCACCCATTTCGAGGTTTTCGACAAATCGCCGTTTGACGTACCCGAATGGTCTTCAGAGGATGTTTTGAAGATCATCTGATAGGGAAGTTTTAGATAAAAAAACAGACTCACCACGGTACTGAGTATGGCTACCGCAAACAATACTTGCATGACCGGTTGATCTAAGCCTGACCAGAGCGAACTGAACAAGAGCAGTTTTCCTGTAAAACCAGCGGTTGGCGGCAGTCCGGTGAGTGAGATCATCGCGATTACGACCAGTACTGCGGCATAGTAGCTATGCTTTGCCCTACCGGAAAATGATTGCAGTTCGACCCAGCCGTAGGCTTCCCATCCGGCAAGCAGGTAGAAAATCAGGTAGTTCGTAAAGAAGTAGATGATCGCATAGAAGACTACCGCGCTGATGCCCAGCTCCGTACCCGGAATAATGCCGAGCAGCAGAAATCCGGCGTTGGCGATAGCCGAATAGGCCATGAGCCGTTTCACATTCTGCTGCCAGATGGCGGAGAGCACCCCAATGACAATACTGAGCATGGCGACCAGGGCCAGGGTGTATTGGATCAGCGTGTTTTGCCAGAGACCTGTCTGCTGCAGCCAATTGAGCAGGAGACCGATACCTGCCAACTTAGGGATCACCGAAAACAAGGCTACTGTCGAGGTGGGCGTAGCTTGATAGACATCAGGCGTCCAGATATGCATCGGTGCAGCACCTAGCTTAAAGATGATCCCGATGAGCACCATAATCGCCATGACTACCAAAATCGCATTCCCGATAGGAAAAGCCGTAAAACCCAGTGTGCCTGTCAGGCCATAGATCAGTGAGATGCCGTAGAGCATAATTGCGGTAGCTAACGCTCCAAATAGCAAGTACTTAATGCCAGCTTCATAACCCAGCTTCTTGCCATTCATGGCTACCAGTACGTAGGACGACATTGACACTAATTCTATGCCGATGACCATGATCAGGTAATGGTTGGCCAAGACCATTAGAAATGCTCCTAAGCCAAGAGATAGTAGTAATGCAGGCTTCTCTCTAGCGGGTTCAGCATGAGATAGCTGGAGGTCCATGATGGTCGTCAGGGCAATAGCTGCCAGGAACACCAACTGCCAAAGCCCTGCCAGGGGATTGATAGTCACACCATCAAAGAAGTAAGTTGCCTCAGGAGTAGAGAGCCTTTCGAAGCAGAAGAAAGCAACCACTGCACAAACGACCAGTGTAGTGATTCTAAGTAGACGTAGGCTCACCTTAGGGAGAATGTCTAGTATCAGGAGCAGTATGAACCCGAGCGACATCCCGATCTCTGGGACGAGCACAGGGAGACCCTCACCAATTACTCCAATGGCATTGTTGATGGCGGGTATTTGATCGGTCACTTGCAAATCAGCGGCTGGTTACGTTGTTCAGATATTGACCACCATTTTCCCAGACTGTCTGTACAAAGTTGGTGATAGAAGCATTGACAGGATCTAGTACCAGATGCGGCATGATGCCAAATAGGAAGATCAAAATCATGAGTGGTGCAAACATCAGCCATTCGCGACGAGTGAGATCTGGCATGGCGCCTTCTCCTTTCCATGACCGTACCCAGTACTCACCAAAGTACATCCGCTGAATCACCCAGAGGTAATAGGCAGCTGTGATCAAGAGACCCGCAAGTGAGGTGATGGCCAGCCAGGTTGGGATGATCTCGCTAGAGGAGAAAGCCCCTAAAAATGCGAGCAGCTCAGCAACAAATCCTGAAAATCCGGGTAGACCAAGTGAGGCAAAAAAGATTACCACAGATACAAAAGTGAAGTAGGGCATGGCGCTGGCCATACCTGAATAGTTATCGATCAGACGATCCTTAGTCCTATCGTAGATCACCCCAGCGATGAGGAAAGATGCGGCTGATATTAGCCCATGGCTAAACATCATCATCATGGCACCCAAGGCGCCTTCTTCGGTGAGTGAGGCCAGACCCAGCAATACGAATCCCATATGAGAAACAGAAGAATAAGCGATCAGCTTCTTCAGGTCTTTTTGTGCCATAGCATTGAGGCCGCCATAGATGATGGCCAGCACACCGAGCACGGCAATCCAATAGCCGAAATAGACGCCACCTTCTGGAAAAATGCCATAGGCAAATCTGAAGAATCCATAGCCTCCTATTTTCAGCAAGATACCTGCTAACACCACCGAGATTGGTGTGGGTGCTTCCACGTGTGCGTCAGGCAGCCAGGTGTGTAGAGGCACGATCGGCAACTTGATGGCAAAGCCAATAAATATCAGTAGGAATGCCCAGTACCTGAACTGACTTGAGCCATAGTCCGATGTATCAGCCATAGAAAGCAATGAACCAGGAATGAAATTGCCACTATCGGTCATCGCAGGAATGCTGAAGGTCCGCACCATATCCTCGTCTGATATCTGACCGGATTGCAGCATTTGCTGGACTTGTGTGACATCAGTTATCCCGATTTTAGCACCGGTCTCTGCGGGATCGATAACCGATAGATAAAGTCCGATCATCACCGCCAGGATCAACAGGGATCCAACCAGTGTATAAAGGAAGAACTTGATAGAAGCATAAGCTCTGCGCTTGCCTCCCCACAATCCGATGAGGAAATACATCGGGAGTAGCATGAACTCGAAGAAGAGGTAGAAGAGGAAGAAATCCAGCGCGATAAAGCAGCCCATGATGTTACTGCTCAGCAATAGATAGAGTGCAAAGTAGCCTTTTCGTTTCTCGCGGATATCCCAGGAGGAGATCGCACCGATGAACATCACTATCCCTGTCAGCAGCACCATCAGTATGCTCAGGCCATCTACACCTACCTGATAATCAATGGATAGCAGCCCTAATGACCGTAAATCGAGCGTAATCCAGTCTACCTTCTTCCAAAACTGGTAGCCACTTTGTGTGCCATCAAATGCTGCAAATAATGAAATAGCGAGAATCAGCTGCAGGCCTGTAGCGATTACATTGAGCCAGCGATAGCTGCCGGAGAATTTTTCCGGTAGGAGTAGCACCAGCACCGCGAAAGCGAGCGGCAGAAATATCAATATCGTCAGAAGGTTACTTTCCATGCAATGAATTGAAATACCCATACCATCATGAGCAGTATGCCCACGATTCCCCAAAGTAAATAGGATTGTACGTTACCGCCTTGAATTCCCCGTGTGACTTGTCCAAATCGGCCAGAGATCCATGCCGCGAAATTAACAATGCCGTCTACAATGTAGCGATCCATCCAGCCCAGGAGTTGCGAGACCACCACGCCCACTACGCCAAGCAGGTTGATCAATCCATCGACGATGATCTGATCAAATCGGGATATAAGCAGGCTGAGATTAGAAAATGGCTGAATGAATGCCCTGCGATAGGCTTGGTTGAAATACAGTTGGTGATAAGAAAATCTGCCTATCGGCGAAAGCTTTCCGTCGGATGGTAGAGTCTGATCAGTATATTTTTTATACGCTATCGCAATACCTGCTATCGCTGAAACAACGGTGACTCCAGCCATCAACAGATGCAGCGAATGCGTATCCGAAGGAGTTAATATACTAATGGTCTCACCGGGCGCAATAAGTAGCTGACTCAACCAAGTCGAAGCTCCATCTAATGGATTGATGCTATAAAAAATGCCAAGGGAAAGGAGCGCTAATAGCGCGGTAGGCCATTTCATCCAGCCTTCCACTTCCATTGGTGTTGTTGTGCTTTCAGGAAGTCGACTTTTGCCGAAGAATACCAGAAATAGTTGACGGCCCATATAAAGGGCTGTGAGAAAAACAGTCAACAAGGCGACTACCGGAATCAGATGAAAAAACGAAAACTGAGCTCCGGACAATTGTGAGGCCCAGACCCACGATTCAACGATGATGGCATCTTTGGACAAGAATCCGGAGAAGAATGGAAGACCAGCTAGTGACAGCATCGCAATAAGATAGCTGTAGAAGGTGATCGGCATTTGTTTTCTCAGACCGCCCATGTAGCGCATATCCTGAGGGTCGATGTGCTGCCCTGATTGCTCCTCCCACTTATGCAGCGAATGAATAACAGAACCTGATGAGAGGAACAATCCTGCTTTGAAAAAAGCGTGGGTGATCAAATGAAACAAAGCTGCGAACCATGCACCAACACCCATCGCCAGCACCATGTAACCGAGCTGCGAGATGGTAGAGAAGGCGAGCACCTTCTTGATATCTGTTTGTGTCAAGGCTGAAATAGCCCCAATCAATGCTGTGATGGCGCCTACCATAGCCACCACGGTGAGCGCATCAACCGGGAAAATGAAGAAAATCCTCGCCAGCAAGAATACACCAGCTGCCACCATCGTCGCTGCATGGATCAAAGCTGAGACAGGTGTTGGCCCTTCCATTGCATCCGGTAGCCAGACCTGCAGTGGGAACTGTGCTGACTTGCCGAGTACGCCACAGAAGAGAACCAGGGAAGTGCCGATGAGTGCCCAATTGGAAATCTGGTTGGATGCGATCATCCAGGTGCCATCATCATTTTGTGCTAGCGCAAAAACGGACTGAAGTTCGGTCAGATCACTAGTCCCAAACCAACCCCATAGTAGGGCGATTCCTGCTAAGAAACCAATATCACCGATTCGATTGACGATGAAGGCTTTTTTGGCAGCTTGATTGGCGGATGCCTTGTTGTACCAAAAGCCGATAAGTAAGTAAGAAGTGAATCCGACGAGTTCCCAAAAGAAAAAGATCATCAACAGACTTTGCGATAGCACTATGCCTAGCATTGAGAAAGTAAACAGCCCAAGGAAAGCAAAGTATCGGTTGATGCCAGTGTCAGCACGCATGTAACCCACCGAATAGATATGAACCAGCAGGGACACAAAGCTTACAAGTAGGGCTATGGTGCGACTCAGCATGTCTATGGAAAAGCCAAAGCTCAGTTCACGGTCCGGGCCAATGGACAACCAGTTATACTGTATAGCTGTGCCTTCCGGAGATTGGAAAAGTAGCAAGGCCGAGATAAATGACACCACTACTCCTCCAATGCTGACCCACAATGCGCCTTTGCTATTTCTAAGTAGAAGTGCGACTACAGCAGCCACCAATGGTGAAAACAGCAGGGCAATGACCAGGGTGCTATGGTATTGAGCGGCTTCCACTATCCCTTGAGTTCGTTTGCGTCCTTCAGATCAGAGCTCTGATAATGCCTATATATCTTGAAGAGTATCGCTAGCGCAACAGCGGCCTCAGCAGCAGCGATCACCATGATAAAGATGGCCGCCATTTGCCCCTGCAATGTGCTATCGCCTTGGCTGAATGCCACAAAGTTGATGTTAGAGGCATTCAGCATTAGCTCTATCCCAATGAGGATGAAGATGGAATTCTTTTTGGTCAGTGCGATGAACAAGCCCGAACAAAAGACGAAAGCGGCCAATATGAGTAGCTGCTCTGTGCTCATCGTTCTTCGGGTTTGGCGATGGTGGCTGCTCCAATCAACGCAACCAATAACAGTATGGCTACTGCCTCAAATACAAGAATGTTTTCGGTGACCAGATTGACACCAATTTGCTCAATGCTTTTGCTGGGCTGCACCAATGGCTCTGATCCATCAGGTAGATTGTGAATGAGATTTACCAATAGGTAGAAGAATGCCCCACTGATTAACAAGCCGGGAATGATGCGATAGCTGGACACTTCGACTTTGTACCCTTCCACCCGATGGGTCAATAGAATCCCGAAGATGAGTAGCACGAGCACTCCTCCGACGTAAATGACTATTTGACTGATGGCAACAAACTCAGCTCCGTACAAGATGTAGATGGCGGCTACCGCCAGAAAGGCTAGCATGAGCGTAATGGCTGCATAGAAGAGATTCCGGGTCACCATCAGGACGATACAACCAAGAACCAGCAGGCCTCCGAAAATCCAGGAAAAGAGCTCAGCTATCTCCATCTTTCTTTGGTTTTCTTATGACGGGCTTGGGCCTGAATACGGGTCTGGCTTTTTTGGAAGCTCCAGATGTCGGTTCTTCGCTTGAGGTCTGTGACGCCACAGACCTTGGGGAAGGAGCCGTTTTTTCATCCTCCGCTGTGTCGTCAGTTTGTGGTTTGATAACAGGCTTAGCCTTTATTACTGGTTTCGCTTTTATGACAGGTTTGGGGCTGGCACTTGAGGTCTTTGACGCCTCAGTCCTTGGACCGGAAGTCTCCTCTGATTTCTTTGGAATGGTAGGCTTGGCTTTTGCCTTCATTAATGCCAGGGCTTTGGCTTTTGGATCGTCGCTATCAGAGGTCTGTGTCTTCACAGACCTTTCATCGGTCGTTTTTCCCAACTTGGGCTTTACTTTGGGTCGGAAGGCTGGCTCGGCCTTCACTTCAGAAGCAGTGCCCGGTTGAGCAGCGCTCTCAGCTTCTTTTTTGGCTTTAGCTTCTGCTTTTTCCTTTTCTGCGATTTCAAGTTTTTGCTTGGCTTCCAATATCTCCAAGGGAGTCATTTCGGCAAAAGCATAGGTATGATCTTTTACGTCATATTCACTGAAATCATAAGCTTTGGTCATGGTCAGGCACTCCGTCGGGCACACTGTCGTACAAAGTCCGCAGAAGCAGCACTTGGCCATATCAATATCGAACTTAGCAGCATATATACGCTTAGGCGTATCATCGGAGGTGCGACCAATTTCCTCAGGCGCTCTGATCGGCTCTATTTCGATACAGTCGACAGGGCAAATCTTGGCGCATTTGTCACAGACAATGCAGTCATCAATTTCATTATGGAGTCGGTAGCGACCATTGTCAGGTACTGGCAGTGACTCATAAGGGTATTGCAGCGTAACAATCCCGGTATCCTGCTTGAAATAGTCTTTATCCTCGACACCTATCGGAGTGCGGCTTTCTTTAGCATCAATGAGATGCTTGAAGGCCAACTTCAACCCTGTCCACAGTGTTCGTGAACCGTGACTTATGCTTTTCCAATGGGTTAGCTCCTGCGTCTTCATATCATCAGCATCCTCCAAAGTCCATTGATAAGTAAGAGTAATATACTGATAGGAGTGAGGTACTTCCAGCTGAAGTTCATCAGCTGATCCACACGCATCCGCGGATAGGTCCATCGCGCCATCATCTGTAGAAATATCAGGAAGAAGGCCTTACTAAATAGCCAGAATGCTCCCCAAAGATGACCTGTAACGGCACCCGGTGTACCACTGGTCCAGTCCGCTAGCGCAACAGTTCCGATATTGGGTAGAGGAGTATTCCAACTACCGAGAAAAAGGATCGTACCCAGTAAGCTGACCAATAGCATCATACCATACTCTGAGAGCATGATGATACCCCAGCGAAAGCCTGGATACTCTGTATGAAAGCCACCGATGAGCTCCGATTCCGATTCCGGTAGGTCAAAAGGCGTGCGGTTAGACTCTGCCAGGGATGAGATAAAGAAGATCACAAACATCGGCAGAAGAAATGGCGCTCTCAAAATGTTCCATGTCAGGATACCTCCAATCTTCGTGGTGTCTACACCGAGCGATTTGATGCCCAGTAGATAGTTGGGGCTATCGCTGAATATACCTTGCTGGAAGGACATCTCTTGCAAGTCTAATGTCTGGCTGATCATGATTGCTCCGATGACGCTCAGTCCGAGCGGTACCTCATAGGAGATCATTTGGGCGATAGATCGCATTGCTCCGAAGAGCGCAAATTTATTGTTGGAGCTCCAGCCGGCGATGAGGATGCCAAGCACGTCCAATGATACGATAGCCAGCAGGAAGTAGACTCCCGTTTCTACACCAGCACCTGTTGCTCCTGATGTAATCGGGAGTACGGCAAAACCTGTGAAAACCGCTGCGAAAATGAGCAGTGGTGCGAGCTGGAAAAGATGTCGATCAGCAGCCTTGGGTACGACATCCTCTTTCTGTAGCATTTTTAGCAGGTCGGCGATGGTTTGCAACAGACCATAATACCCAACCTCCATGGGACCCATTCTGTCCTGCACAAAGGCTGATACCTTACGCTCTGCGTACACCGCAAAAACGACGAATAGGAGCAGAAAAGGAAGATAAAAAAGGAATGTATACATGTAAAAAGACGCACGTAGTGAGCCATGTAATGACGTCACACAAAACTACGGATTTATGTATCAACATAAAATCGGGCAAGTCTGTTTATTCCCACAGGCGATAGTTGTCTAACTCGACTTTTTCACCGAAAAATGTCTTGGTTGTGGACTCGAAAGCGGGTGTAAAATCTGAGACGTAAAACTGGTCTTCACCTAGTCTCGATTTGGCTGTAAGTTGATGGAAGTCCAGAAAGCCTTTGAGTGCCTTAGCCACGGTCTCTGCAGAATCGATCACTGTGACTTTACTTCCAAGGAATGCTTCAATTTCCTGCTTGATGATTGGATAGTGGGTACAGCCAAGTATAAGAGAGGTGATGTTCGCTAACTCTGGATCTTCCAGGTATTGCTTAATAATGCCGTGGCTGATCTCATTGTTGACAAACCCTTCCTCAATCAAGGGCACGAGCAACGGTGTGGCAAGAGATTTCAATTCCACCTTACTGCCCAATGCTTTGATCTTGTCTGCGTAAACGCCCGAGTTCACGGTCTGCTTTGTGCCAATCAAACCGATGCGCTCCGTTTGATATTGCTCTCTGATGAAGCCAACAACTGGATCGATTACGTTGAATACCTGTGCTTTTGAGCCAGCGTATTCTTTGACCAGGTCATAGGCGGCTGCAGAAGCAGAGTTGCATGCAATCAACACCACTTTGCACCCCTTGGAGAGTAGGAAGTCGGTGATCTTAACAGAATAGGCTTGGATAGCCGCCGTGGATTTATCCCCATATGGTAGGTGCGCTGTATCCCCGAAATAAATCAATTGCTCCTCAGGTAATAATGCTTTAACAGCCCTGGCTACTGTGAGTCCGCCTATACCACTATCAAAGATGCCAATGGGTGCATTTGATTTCATACGGCAAATATCCTCATAAGATCAGATGTAACTGCCGACGACATGAAATACTTTATTCTCTATGACGAGAGAGTTTCACAAGTTATTGACGTTTCTTGAACGATTCGGAAGACTATTATCGGATTTTATGTCTAAAATAGAAGAATCGTTGATGTTCAAATCTATTTTTATTGGATGAAATCTTTTTTTGCTTCAATTCTCTTTTTGCTGACTATTTGGACAGACCTCTATTCTCAAACCCTCTCGCGAGAGTACGGAAAAGTGGGGAAAGATGATTTCAATTATGTGCATGATGAGGATCCTGAGGCAAGCGCAGTAATACTCTTTGACATAGGCTATGCCCTTTTTGCTCCGGTAACAAGAGGTGATGGTATTGTCTTCACGCGTACCAAAAGGATTAAAATCTTATCTCAATCAGGTATCGATTATGCCAATTTTGAGATTCCTTATTTTGTTGATGGATTTGACAGAACCGAGTATATCAACAAGGTAGAAGCCATCACTTACAATTTTGAGAATGGTATATTGAAAAGACAGGAGTTGGATCCTGCTACGATCTACGATGAAAAAAGGAACGAAAAATGGCATGTGAAGAAGGTTCCTATGCCAAATGTGAAATCAGGATCGATCATAGAAATAAGCTATGAATTACATAGCCCATTTTTATTCAACCTTCCTGATTGGCAGTTTCAAGCCGATATACCAACGCTATATAGTGAGTACAAAGTCAGAATGTCTCCAAATTTCGACTACATCTATATTGCTCAAGGCTTCAATAAGTTCACACGTCATGATGTTGAAAAGAATAATATTGAGTCAAGAACTAAGGTTGGATTGCATCAAAGTGCAAAATACCTATCGATCCAGACCTTTGTGATGGAAGATGTTCCTGCATTTAAAGACGAATCATATATATCCTCCAAGGATGATTACATAATGAAAATGGATTTTCAAGTTGCGAAGTTTGTCAATAGTGCTGGCGGCATCCAGGAAGTGATGAGCACCTGGCCAACGCTTAACAGTCAAATGCTGAAGGAAGAAAAGTTTGGCAAATATACAAAGCGAGCTAAGAGTGTTGTTGTGCCGATTATTGATCAACTCAAACTAACTGGGTTAGATCCGCTAGCTAGAGCTAAGCAAATTATAAGATACGTGAAACAGAACTTCACATGGGATGGATACCAATCCGTGTTTGCATCTCAAAGTCCTAAGAAGTTTTCAGAAGAGAGACAGGGCAATTCAGCTGATATTAACCTGTTTTTGATCGCATTATTACAAGAAGCTGGAATAGAGGTTGATCCAGTGATATTGAGCACAAGAGATCACGGTAAAGTAAGGCCTGATTATGCCTTTCTGCACTATTTCAACTACGTCATACCATTAATCAAACTAGAGAATACCAGCTTTCTAACCGATGGAACTGGGTATAATCTTGCGTATAATAGGATTCCGCCACGGTGTATTAACGATATGGGACTACAAGTAATTAAGAATGATAAGGGCTGGGTAAGTTTGTACCATGAATACCCCTCCGCTTTTAACGTTAACCTCAACATAACTCCTCAGCCAGATAGCGCAATTGCGAATGTCACTGCTTTCTCTCAGTCAACAGAGTATTCATCTTACGTGATGAGAAGTGCTTACTTTGATGATGAGAGTAAAATAAAACAAGGATTTAAACAATATGGGTTTGATAAGACATATGAAGTAAAAGTGTTGAATGAAGATAATCCAGCCAAGCCATATGTTTTATCGCTCCAAGGTGAGATTCCCTTAGTTGAAGCCTCGAATATGATATTCATCAAACCTTTCCTGGCTTTTCCTCTGGGTGAAAATTTATTAAAACAGCAAAAAAGGAACTACCCCGTGGATTTTGTTTATCGGACAACAAACTCTTACACAAGCTATGTGGATCTACCAAATGGATATGAAGTGCTTAGCATTCCTGAGGATTTTAAGATAGATGATGATTTACTTGAGTTCAGTATTCAAACCGCGATCAATGGGGCACAAATCTCAGTTACTGCGGAATATGAATTTAAGAAGGCAGTATATATGCCAAATCAATATGAACAACTCAAAGAGGACATGGATCAGCTGATTAAACACATAAATGAAGAGGTTGTTCTTCAAAAGAAGTCATAGCAAATCGCGTATTGCTCAACATAAAAAACCCCGAGCGATCAGATCCCCCGGGGTTTGCAAGCAAAGAGGTTAATAAAATATTTGAGGTGTCAAGATAATCGATAGTAGATCTTTTGTCAACAGTACTAAGGATTACCAAAGAATTACAATTGATATTAGAAATACTCATAAGTGACTTTCGTCTTAATTTCATATACTCGTTGTGTGAACTGAAAGGAGAAGATTGACACCCTGATTAACAATTTTTATGATGTGGCATCCTTTTATATGCAGTATTGTCTTTGTGTAAAAGTCTTGCGATGAGATACTTATATTACATTTCTCTCTCGATATTAACCTTGATTGCTCCTGGTTGCACAAGCGATGATGATCAATTGACTCAACCTTTGGATGAGTTTTGGGTCGCTGAAAGCCCTGAAAATCTTGGTTTTGATGAATCCGCACTTCAGGAGGTGATGGATGAAGCCGAACGATTAGCTAACTTCAAAGCATTGCTAATTATCAGAGGAGGTAAATTAGCTGTTGAAGAATATTGGAACGGCAGCAATGTCAACTCACTTCATCACTTAAGATCTATTACCAAGAACTTCACTTCTTCGATGATCGGTATTGCTCTTGAGCAAGGCGAAATTGCGACGGTTGATGCCGCTCTTGCCGACTATTATCCTGATCTAGATGCTTCTAAGGCCGCAATCACAATTAGACATTTACTTAACATGAGTTCTGGCCTCACCTGGGACGAGGATACAGAAGTACTGGATCTTATCGAAGGACGGATAACAGAACCTGTTAGCGATCAATTATCGCGTGAACTTGACACCATCCCTGGTACATTATTCAATTATAATTCAGCATCCACTCATGTGCTCTCAGATTTACTTTCTAAGCAAAGCAATCTTCCCTTCGAACAACTGGTAGAAGACCAGCTTTTCGAGCCACTGGGTATTGCAGATTATCAGTGGGATCGAGATCCGAATGGTGCTGTATGGGGTGGCTTTGGTTTGCAGCTAACAGCACGCGATCTAGCTAAACTAGGTCAGTTGTACTTGAATAGTGGTTCTTGGGAAGGGCAACAGGTGATTCCCGGCAGCTGGGTCTCGGCCTCTTCCACAGAGCAGATAAAATTGCCCGGGTCAAGTACGGCTGGATACAGCAATCAATGGTGGATTTCTAAAAGTTTGAATACTCAACTCTTTTATGGGCAGGGTTATGGAGGTCAGGGGTTGATGATACTGCCTGATGAGCAGATGGTAGTTGTTGTATTTCAAGAGCATCTTGTTTCAGGTGAGCAATCCATTCGACAATGGAGAAATTTTATAGACAATGTGTTTCTGCCATTACTCGATACAGTTGACTGAGTGTAGCTTATCAGAATAGTTGTCGCGAAGATGAAGATCTTCATTATCTCTTATCGCGTAATCTTGTTTTGGTGTTGATCTACTTTTGATAAAAAGCCAACAGTGTAATTGATATAAATCAAAACAGTGCTTTTGATAGTTTTAAGCTTCTAATGATAACATCAAACGAATACTCATGCTAAAACAACTTTACACCCTGCTTTTCATATCAACTTCGCTGACAGTGCTAGGTCAGCAATCTCCACTGATCATCTCCCCTTCGCTCAATAGTGATGGTTCGACCATAGCCTTTTCCTACCAGGGCGATATCTGGACCGCTGATGTGGATGGGGGCAATGCCATAAGATTGACCATACATGAGGGCTATGAGACATTTCCTCAATGGAGTGCAGATGATACTCAGATTGCTTTCTCGAGTGACCGCTATGGCAACCATGATATTTTCACCATGTCTGCCTTAGGCGGTACCCCGAATCGTCTGACTTATCATTCTGCGGCTGATCATTTGAGTAGCTGGTCGGCTGACGGTCAGATTATATTTGGTACACGCCGACTGTATGCCCAGGTGGAGCGCGAGTGGGAGGTTTACAGCGCTAGCCCAGCTGGTGGCACTCCAGTGAGAGCGATGGATGCACTGGGTTTTGATGCGGTATATTCTCCTGATGGCAGCATGATCGCCTTTGTCCGCGGCACATGCAGGACTGCCCGGGAGGCATACCAAGGCCCAGCCAATCGTAATGTATGGTTGTATCACATCGCCACTAATGAGTACACTCAGGTCACCACTTACGAAGGGAACGACTTTGGTCCGGCATGGAAGGACAATAGCGCGTTGCTCTTCATTAGCTCAGAAAGCGGCAAGTACAACATACACGAGGCAGTCCTGTCTACCGACAAAAAGAGTGTCGCATCGACCAGGCAGATTACTGATGAGACTGACTTTGGGGTAATGTCATTTGGCGCTAGCCGCAATGGTCAAAAGATCGTTTTCAATACCTTGAACAAGCTGGCAGTCATAGAGTTGGCCTCTGGTTCTGTCACTGAAATCGACTTGGAACTAGGCTCGGACTACCGATTTGATCCGATCGTAAAGAAGACGATTAATAATAATATGGACAGCTATTCCATTTCGCCTAACGGGAAATATGCTGCCTACATCACGCGCGGTGAGGTCTTTGTGACCCCCACAGACAAAGAGATTACCCGCACCCGGCGGATCACAGCAACATCCGGACGTGAGTTGATGGTCGCATGGCTCAATGATTCCGTTTTGGTTTATAGTTCCGATCAAGATGGTCAGTATGATTTATTTGCGGTAGCGAGTGCCGACATTACCGAGTCTAATCTTTTCAAGACGCTCAAGCTAGACCATACGAGAATCACCAATACCGCTGAAGATGAAATGTCTTTTCATATATCTCCGGATGCTCAACAAATCGCAATGCTTCGTGATCGTGGAGTATTGGTAGTAGCCTCTATTTCTGGTAAGGGAGCACTCTCCAATGAGAAGAAACTGCTTGAAGGATGGAGTACACCTTCGGGGATCAGCTGGTCACCCGACAGCAAGTGGCTGGCCTACTCACTCGCAGACCTTGACTTCAATGAGGAAGTGTATATCCATCGAGCCGATAATGGGCTGTCGCCAATCAATGTAAGCATGCATCCAAGATCTGATGAAGCACCATTTTGGAGCCCTGACGGCAGTAAGCTGGGGTTTGTGTCGATTAGAAACAATGGAGACTATGACGTATGGTTTGCCTGGCTCAATAAGGAGGACTGGGAGCGTACTCAGGAAGAATGGAAACGATCCGGTGAGGAGGAGGACGATACCGAAGTGGATACTGATGTAGTCGTAAAAGTGGATACTGATGGTATCTATGAGCGGCTCACTCAGGTCACTTCCGCACCTGGCAATGAATCAAATATTCGCTTTAGCAAAGATGGCAAAACGCTCTACTACGTCACCGCTGGAGGAGGCAGACAAGGTATTGAGATTGATGAGAATCTATACAGCATTAAATGGGATGGTAAGGAGAATAAAGAGCTGTTGGGAGGAGATCAATCTCCTGAAGACCTGGTGCTAAGTGAGGACGGCAAGTCCCTATTTGCATTGACCAAAGGTGGCAAGTTGGTGAAAGTAGACATAAAAGCTGCCAAGTCGGAGACCCTGTCTGCTACCGCAAAAATGGAGGTAGACGTCATGGGCGAGCGCGACCAGATGTTCGAAGAGGCATGGCGCACCTTGGATAAAGGCTTTTATGACCCCAGTTTTCATGGACAGGATTTTGATGCTTTGAAGGCGCTGTATAAACCAATTGCATTAAGCGCGAGTACGCAGGAAGATTTCCAGGAGGTATTTAACCTCATGCTTGGTCAGCTCAATGCCAGCCATATGGGCATGTATCGTGTTGCAAATCCAAAAGAGACCCAGGAGGATAAGACAGGATTGATAGGTGCAGAACTGAAGCCAACGGATGATGGGGTTGAAGTGACCGCCATCGTTCCTGAAAGTCCGGCGGACAAGGCGGCAAGTAAACTAATGGTCGGTGACAAAATCATTGCAATAGGATCAGATGCAATAGATAGTAATACAAACTTCTATAGCCTGATGATTGACAAAGCCAATGCGCCGCTACTCCTAACGGTCAGAAATGCGGCTGGCGCCCGCCGGGAAGTGGTCATTTGGCCGGTAACGGACTTGAGAACTGAGCTATATAATTCCTGGGTGAAGGAGCGCAGACGCCTGACAGATGAGTATTCCAATGGTCAGTTGGGGTACCTGCATATCCAGGGCATGAACTGGACAAGCTTCGAGCGATTCGAGCGGGAGTTGATGGCGGCTGGTTACGGTAAAAAAGGTATCGTCATCGATGTGCGCTACAATGGCGGAGGATGGACATCCGACTATCTAATGACCGTATTGAGTGCAAGACAGCACGCCTATACTGTCCCCCGTGGAGCAACAGATAACCTTGAGGCGAACCACCTGAGTTATAAAGAAAAGTACCCGTTCGGGGAGCGGTACCCACTGGCCGCATGGACCAAGCCAGCAGTCACTATCTGTAATGAGAGTAGCTACTCCAATGCGGAGATTTTCTCTCATGCCTTCAAGACTTTGGATCGTGGCACTCTAGTTGGTAAGGCAACTTTCGGAGCGGTAATCTCCACTGGTGGACGTACGCTAATAGATGGTGCGCTCATCAGGCTTCCTTTCCGTGCCTGGTACGTCAAGGCTACTGAGGAAAATATGGAGCTTGGGCCTGCGGTACCTGATGTATTCGTTGAGAACCCCCCGGCTTATAAAGCTACTGGTGTAGATCCACAGTTGGAAAAGTCAGTGGAGGTGCTGCTTGGGGAGATGGAGAATTAGATGAGAGATTACAACTGAGAGATGTGAACTGATATTAGTCTCAGCAGACCTACGAAGTTTCGAAAACTTCGTAGGTCTTGATGAAAAGTTGAATTAATTGAAGAATCAAACTTCTTCCTGCGATTTCGAACCCTTTTATCTTATCAGTTTAACTAACTACTTAGTTATTACTATATTGTTAGCTCACTAACCGACCGTTGACATGGAAAAGGGACTCTACGAAAAAACAGGACACACGCTTGAGCACTGGATCAAGGTGGTCAAAGCAAATGGGCTAGAGAAGCATAAGGCCATCATGGATCATTTGAAATCCGAACATGGATTTACCCATGGCTTTGCCAATTTTGTGGCGCTCAAGTCACGAGAAGCCGACGCTGGATCTATCGAGGACAATACCTTGCTGGACAATCAGTACAAAGGCAAGGAGGTGCTGAAGCCGATCTATGATCAACTGCTAGCCGAGATTGAGAAGTTCGGGTCAGACATTACCATCACTCCAAAAAAGGATAGTGTCAGCCTTATCAGGAAAAGGCAGTTTGCTTTGATCAAGCCCGCTACGAAGACGAGAATCGACTTAGGTCTTAAAATCAAAGACAAGCCTAATGAGGGACGCTTAGAAGGTTCCGGGCCGTTTGGTACAATGTGCACTCATAGAGTAAGAATTGAGCAACTTGAAGACTTAGATGCAGAAGTGATTGGTTGGCTCAGGGAAGCCTACGAGCAGTCGGTGTGAACACCAACTGGTAGGTACGGGAATTGATTGTGCCTCCTAAGATCATTGAATTCATATTTGGTTGTTAAATTCAATATTCTTCATTGACTCGTCCACATCATTTTTTTACATTTCGCGATGTTCGGACTATTCTCAAGTAAGCCAAAGGGCGTCAAATTCGATTATATCACCTATGTCACCAAGCTGCAGAAGTACAAGAACGTACTTACCCGGTTTGCTCAAGATGCTGATGACAAGCATGTCATATTGATCTATTTCTTTGATCAGACAAAGGAGGAATTGCTTCAACTAGGTACAGCACTGAAAATCAGCATGTCAGAAGATGTAGGACTACTTTCAAGTCCGGGTTATGTGCTGCTCAACGGTCGGGAGTTGGGAAAACAAGGCCATATCAAAGCCGACCAGGTGATTTTCATGGAAGCACATCCCATTGCTTCGGTGCAGAGAGAAGCTGGTAACTATTTTTTAGACTCAAACATTGCAAGCATCACCTGTTACGTGGGGCTTGATGAGGCCCTTTTTCAGGTATTTGGCGGTAGCCGCATCTCCAACTTACTTGAGCGAATGGGGGTAAAAGATGATGAGCCCATCGCCCATACAATGGTAAGCAAGTCCATCGAAAAAGCTCAGGAAAAGCTGGAGAAGGATAATCCCAACGCCAAAGACGTTCGATCCTCACAGGAGGATTGGCTAGCTGAAAATAGAATTTGAGACAAGGAACACGGGGTGAAAAAGAATTCCTACCCCGTGTGGTTGCCTTTCAGTGTTTAGTTAATCATTCATTTTCTGACGGTCACATCATTAAATACCTGGAACCATGCTTTATCCTCTGTAAACTTACTACGCCAACCATTCCAAATAATACGATTTGGGTCGGTGTAGGAGATGGTAGCTCTAAAGAACTGATCTCCGATCACGTTTTTAG
Source organism: uncultured Roseivirgaceae bacterium (assembly GCA_964351595.1). Taxonomy (GTDB): domain Bacteria; phylum Bacteroidota; class Bacteroidia; order Cytophagales; family Cyclobacteriaceae; genus UBA6059. Next base: position 27,167 of record CAYGOT010000019.1, read on the forward strand.
GACTGATGGCCTGAATGACCTTCTCTTCCTTGTTGAGAAACCACTTGTGCTGGCCGTGCAGTGGAAAGTCATGGGCAAAAGATGTGACCAAAAAACAGTCTTCCTTTTCATGATAGTTGAAGAAGTAGGCATAGGTGCGCTGATTACCATTGCGGCTATCGACGGTAACAGATTCACACTTAATAAACTGACCATCGAGCCAGTACTCACACGTACGGGTACCATTTTCCTGCCATGTCCGATCCGTCCCGGGATAGAGCGTCTCGGTGATCTCCCAACTCCCTATCAGGAAATCAAGATCTTTGATGTCTTGCGCATTCAATGTGAAGCTTGCCACGAAGGCCAATGTCATTGTCATGATGTTTTTCATAATTCTGTTTTTTTGAGTTTGCACCCAAGCTAATCACGACGGTAATGACACGGGTCTCAATACCCGCAAACAGGTCTCAGTATCCGAATTTCCTAGGTATTTTGTGATCGGTACTGCTGTGGGGTGAGGCCGGTATATTGCTTGAATACGCGGTTAAAACTGGCCTTGGAGTTGAATCCGGCATCTTGCGCCAGGCTGATGATCTTTAGGTGATTGCAATCTGAGCTGACCAGTTTCTGTTTGACTTCTTCCACCCGGTATTCGTTGACATATTGGTAGAAATTTTTGCCCAGCTCCTGGTTGATCGTGTCGGAGATGACCCTATCGGAAATGTCGACAGCACGGCTCAGGTCGGCCAGGCTCAGCTCTGCATTTCGGTAGAGCCGCTCTGCACGCATATGGTCATTCAGGGTACTGATGATGTGCGATACTTCTTTGACCGCATCATCAGATTCCGGTAGGGGAGGAATGGTCAGGGTCTCGGCCTGTCGATAGCCGCTGATGCTCAGCCAGTAGAGCAGTACGGCGTAGAGGAGCAGGACGATGGACTTGAAGGTGAGCCAGTCGTCGAGTCGATGCTCGCCGAGGATGGCGCTGCTGATCACCATGAACACCAGTATGATGGCGAAACTCACCACAGTGATGACGATGACTTGTTTGATCCAACGGAGGTCGATGGTCTCCATATTGGAAACGCGATCGCTCAATAGCCGCTGGTACTGTGTGATCATCTGGTGGCCGAGATACAGGTAGATCAGGATGGAAATGATCGCGCCTGACTCCAGCAGCTCGGCAGTCGCATGAAACCAGTAGTAGGGGTGGACTTCACCAAAGACGAGGTGGTAGATGCTGTGCAGATAGTTGAGGATGATGGGGCTAAAATGCCAGAGGTCCTTCGTGCGAAAGGGAGCCTGTGGCCGGGTCAACGTCTTAACATAGAAGTAGAAGGCCGGGCCTATCCAATACGAAAGCGAAAACGGCAGCCACGCCAACCAGCGATAGTTATTCCATACGGAGTTGTCCAGCATGTAGGGGGTGAAAGTCAGGCACATGCTTACGATCATCAGGGCCAGGAAGCGATTGGCGACCCGGTTTTCACCTTTGGCGAGCAGCAGTCCGGCAAAGACCAGCCCATTGGCCACCGCACAGATGGTGACAAGCTGGATAGGGCTGAGGTCAAACTGCATGCTGTTTATACGGGAGCTGCCGGGGAAAGGGTGGGTAGATTCAGCTTTGTACTACTTTAGTCTTTGACTCTGAGGTCTGTGGATCACGGAATTAAGTTCCTCAAGGGTTACTCTGAAAGCGACGAAGAATTAAACTATCAAATTCTGCTTGTTCTTCATCAGTATCGGCAATCCACATGTTGTACCGATACACTCCTGTTGAGTCGAAATAAAGGTCCCTAATATGATTAAGTCGGTAATAAATTGTGTCGTTGAACGGACTTTTTTCAGAAATTTCCAAGCGCTTATCATAGAGTTGAACAATTCCAAAAACTTTCTCATCAATAACAGCGGCACTAAAATTATATTGAAAACACTTGAGTTCTTCATTTAATGAGTCTCTCACGAAGCGTTGTGCAAATTCAACAGTATTCATGTAAGGCCTGTCTTGGGTGGAAGGATTACTTAATTCTCTATTAGGGTTACCAAATGAGTTGTAATAGATTTTAGATTCGTCACATGGTGACTTGGGGCTGCACCCAATAGTAATAATTATCAAAAGGTTAAGGAGTCTTTGAGAAGTCATTCTATGCCAGCTACCTAATTCATATCCAATATAATGTTTCCAAATATTCTTTGCTTCACTCGGCTCAACGTTACTCTCAGAGAACTCTGAGTCACTAGGAGATTAACTCAGAGTTCCTAAACGGTGACGCGGAGGGGGTCCAAAAGGTCACGAACTAAGTTCGGCAACTAATGGCTTATAAGACCTACTAAGTGTCCCGCTCAGTCATTCCGAAGGAATCTTATGCCTGTTGAAGATTAGCAGGCATTGAAGATCAGGATTGAAAAATCGGATTAGATTTCTTCGCTGCGCTACGAAATGGCTTTCCGAGATGTCTGTCTATGTCGATGGGTGGACTCCCAATCAATGTTACAGAGAGTGGGATGGAAAGCTTACGAATCAGCCCCTTACAGATGACCTACACCCTCGTCCTCGTATGTAACGAGGATGCCTTAGGACGGGAGCATTTGTAACGCGAATGACCGGATATTTTTATGGTATGTTGGCTGATCACAATCCAGCTTGCCTTTGTACTGGCCTAATTCGCTCCGCTCAGAGTCCCTTGAAGTTGCGTTTGAACGGAGAACAGGCTGAAAACGACACCTCCTTACAAAAAACCATAATTCCGGCTGATCAGTGACATCTCCCGTTTCAGGAGTTGCAGCTCCCGTCTACCCTATAATATCTCCCATTTGGAAATAGCATCTCCCGCCTGGGAATCGCAGCTCCCGCTTTGTGAACGACAGCTCCCGGGGTATGGATCACAGCTCCCGGGGATTTGGGACTTCTATATGGGTGCTCGCTCCACTCAGAGTTACTCGCGGAGAACTCTGACTCACTAAGGACATAAATGAGAGTTCCTAAACGGTGACGCGGAGGGGGTCCAAAAGGTCACGAAACTAAGTTGGGCAACTAATGGCTTATAAGACCTACTAAGTGTCCCGCTCAGTCATTCCGAAGGAATCTTATGCCTGTTGAAGATTAGCAGGCATTGAAGATCAGGGTTGAAAAATCGGATAAGATTTCTTCGCTGCGCTACGAAATGACTTTCCGAGATGTCTGTCTATGTCGATGGGTGGACTCCCTATCAATGTTACATAGAGTGGGATGGAAAGCTTACGAATCAGCGCCTTACAGACGACTTTGAGGAGATTAAACTAAGTTCCGCGCTAGTTGGATTACGAGCCTTTTTTTGGCTTGTATATTCTGAAACTACTAAGGAATTCGTCAATTTTCTCTTCCTCCGGAAGTCGACTTAGACCTGCGAAACTGATAAAGTAAATCCTTTTGTCTTTTAGCAAGAGTTTAGCCTTAATCAGTTTACTGTCTCTCGGATTAGAAGAGTACAGTTTGTATGTCAAGCTTTTATCGAAATCGTCATCGTTTTCGATTCTATTCACGATCCTTAAATCAGCTAAAGGACTACTCCAGTTTTTTATGGTTTGATCAAAAAGCTCATCCAAATCCGAATTCTGAATAAATCCCTCAGGGAAGTCAAAGTAAGATGCATGATAGATTTGTTCATTCGCAATTCGATATTGAAAAATAAATTCGTCAAACTCGGTTTTACCAAGTTGGTGATGTTGAGAAGAGGTGATGGGTTTTCCTGGAAACTTAATGAGGAATTCGCCATTTTTGGAGCCATATTCCCCTGATTTCATTTTGACCAAATCTGATTCACCACCCCCGCAAGAAATCAAAGTGACAAGTGCTGTAAATTGTATAATGTACTTTATCATATTGCAGTGTTGTTCATAGCTATAGAATAACAAACATAGTGTTTCTTATTCCTTTAGCAAACGGAGTAGAGCGGGTTGCTTACTCATTCGCTCCGCTCAGAGTTACTCACAGAGAACTGTGAATTCCTTACGGGTGCCTTTGAATGAGAGAAATTGAGACGCTGAGGAGGGTAAGTTTGACAAATCCATCTGCCTATTAGGAACCTACCCCCATTCCTATTATTTTCATCGCCAATGAACAGCAAGCCTACCCATGCTTGATCGACCGTATGATCTGGTGCCCAAGGCGCACCCTGTAGTTACTAATGTCTATAAGGCCGGACTGACGATAGCCAGCTTGATAGCTATATATGAGTTGATTCCGACGATCCTTGAGCTACCAGTCCGGTATGGCTGGGGTTTCGCGGCGGTTACGTTTTTCATCTCCTTCGTCAATCTTGGCATCTATGCCGGTCTTGAGCAGCTCAAGACACAGTTTTACCAGCCACGCTATCTCTGGACCGTGCGGTCGAGCTTTACCTGGGTGTTGATCGAGATGGGAGGTGCAGCGATCATGTCAGCTACACTGTTTCGCATTTACAGCATCTTTGAGGAGGGAATGAATGTGGATCCATTTGCCTTTGGGATACTGCATTTTGTGCTGAGTTTGGGCATACTACCCTTCATTGTCCTCTATCGAAATTATCATTTGCGCCGACGCAAGCTTTTCTACATCAGCCGTATCAACGTCAATGAAGAAGTCAAAATCACTTCTGAAGACGGAGAGGATACCCTCACCTTTTTCCTCAAGGATATCCTGTATCTGGAGGCGCAGAGCAAGAGTATTCTTATCCACTGTTACCACCGCAATGCCTACAAGAAGTACCAGCTTCAGAATAATCTCTACCGACTGGAAAATGAGTTCTTCCGACTACCTATAGTCCGTGTGCACAAGGATTACCTGGTGAACCTGCTAAGTATCAAAGCCCTGCAGACCCATCCCGTGGAGACCTTCACAGTTCAGGTTCAGCCTGTCAACAAACACCTTCCGGTAGGACGTACTTTCATTGGGTTGCTTAAGAAGCAGTTTGCCAAGATGCAGAAGGCTTAGATCGGTATTCGTCGGACGACTCTTCTACGGTCAAATCATTTCTTAGCCACTTACTACTACTATTCCTATAAAAGTCGTCCGACGAATAATCGCATGTCTTTTGACTATCCCCTCGTCTGAGCATCATTCTTTTGCCTTGCAATATCCCGACTAGCCTGATTTTGCAGCTTCGTCAACTTGCGTTGCTCCCTTCTCGTGACAATACCATCAGCTTCCACCCTGTTCTCTGTTCTGCGAATTACTCGCTGTTCTGCTCTCAGTTGCCTGGCTTCCACTCGGGTGACTTCTCCGGTGGCTACACCATCGCCGATACGTGCTCTTTGTACAGTTTGACGCTTATCTGTTTTATTGATGATGTTGTCCTGCGCTTGTAAATCGATAGAGATGATGATGGCGGTGATGATGCCCGCGGTTACGATTAACTTTTTCATGATTTTTCGTTTTGTTCGGCTCTTAGAGGCATGAGCTTAGCAAAGGTTTAATGAAGGGCTAAATCTTTTCTAATTATTGTCGGACGAGTGTCATGGCCAATAGTAGAAATGTCTTTGAGTGACAGTGACCTTCTTGCAATACTCGTCCGACGAGTGGCAACATCCATCCATTGCGTCGGGTTTAAACCCGACGCAATGGATGGATAAGGCTCAATGTAGTGTGACAAAGATTTGGCTTAGCAGTTTCCACTGACCGCCTTCTTTGATCCAGTGAGCGGAGTAGTCACCACCTCGGGTGCCGGGGACTTCCTGCCAACTGCCTTGCTCCCATGCCCTATCGGCTACCTCACTTATTTTGAGTGAGGTGGTAGTCCGCACATAGTGCAGCCCGGGGTTTTCCTCAAAGAGGCCTGCAAGGAGTTTCGTGATATTCTTAGCCCCCATGAGCTGACTGCCATCTCCTCCGGTAATGACGATGTTCTTGCTGTAGGTCATTGCGATAGCGTCGACATCCTGCGCACGGTACGCGGCATTCGATTGTGCACGTACTTCCAATATCAACTCCCGATCGGAAGGCTCATCATGGGATGCAGTCGAGGTGATCACCGCCTCCGCTTCTGCCGACTCCTGCTGTAAGTGGTCGAGGTAAAGGATGCCGTTGAGATGGTCAACCTCATGTTGGAATATGACTGCTGTAAACTCCTCGACCATTTCCATATGGTGAGACCCATCAGGCCGATCATACTCGACGAGTATAGCATAGGCTCTGGTCTTCGTCGTATCCCGCCTATCGGGAATAGAAAGGCAACCCTCCCGACATGGCCATTTCATCTCAGAATATTGCACGATCCTGGGGTTGATATATGCCTCAAAAGGGAAGTCCTCCTTGTCAAAACGCTGTACCCAAATCACATTCTTGAGAATACCCACCTGAGGTGCGGCTATACCTGCACCCATTGACATGCTGTCGCGGACTGTCGCGTACATTCGGTCGATCAGTCGACGCAAGACTTCATCGTCAGGGTCAGCTATGATGTCCAGACTCTTGGTTCTTAGCAGAATAGAATCCTCAGGACTGTTGATCTTGTATACCCTCATAGGTTGTCGGGACTCACCCGACATGATCAGCTCTACCTGTTCTGGAGAAAAAGCAGACTGTGCCTGGAGTTGTATAATGATTCCTGATAAGGCGGAAGCGATGATAAGAAAAAGAAGTCGTAGCATAAACGCTGAAGATCAATGAGAATGAATTGCTCAGTTGAAATTACAAAAGCAGCCATTAACCACCATCGAATATATAGTATACTTGCCTCAGTTAATTTACCCTTATGCCTCAAACCCCTCAGCTATGTAAGCTTTACGCTACAGCCCTGTTCATTGTCTTTTGTACAATGACTGCCAGCAAGGCCGATGATCGCTATAAGAATCTTAAGGCTGGAAAGATCGTGGGCCTGACCTTCAGTACCTGGCCGAGCGATTTTGTGGGAATAGCCAAGGCACCATTTTCTGATAAGAAGAAGTCGGCGATAGTGATCGGCACGACGGTCGGGCTCATTGCGGTAGATAAACCTACACAGCGATTCGTCCAAAATACTTTCAGCCCGATCTTCGACTGGGATATCCCACCCGTACCCGGAATTGGGGAGATACAGGTCGGTACAAGATCACTTCTAGGCGGCTCCACCAATGGATACATACTCCTCGGCTTAACCGGCTATTACATGGGTTAATTAGCTTTTAAGCATAAGAAAGGACAAGTGGGAGTGATGCTGACTTATAAGGCTATTGCTACATCATATCTCGTATCACACCTGGTGCTCAAGTCCATTTTTGCTCGGAAGCGGCCCTATAATCCTTTGGATGGTCCGTATCCGCCCGAGGGACTCCCTGATGGGTTTACGACCAATAACTGGGATTTTGGTAACTACAGCTGGCCTTCATTGAGCAGCAGTCGAGAGGGATCATCGTTTCCTTCATTTCACTTCACCATGTATTTTGCATTGGCTCGGGTACTGCACCGCACATGGGGCAATCCATGGGTAGCCTATGGCATACTTCTGGCAGGGCTTTTGCCTGATTTTGATTTGCACAATCATTGGGTTTCGGACATGTTTATGGGGGCAGTGATTGGTACAGTGATCGGGGAGGTGATCTACAAAAACTTTGAGAAGCGAGTGTTTGGAGATGATGACGATGGCATGTCCTATCGGAAGGGTCAGGGGCTTCAAAAAGTCCTTCGCACTGCCAATATCAGCCCGACTTTTGGCAGAGGTTATACGGGTGTGAGCCTGAGACTAAGCTTGTGAAAACTATTCATTTGGCATAACTATGAGAGTGACCATTACCTATCTTCGACTGAAATCTATCTGGAAGTTTTTCGCACTATCGAAAAATGCCCTGAACATCGTCCAGCAGCTAAAATCCACAAGTAATGTAAAGTACAAATCCACCGGGTTTTGGAAAGACCATTACACAATGACGCTTTGGAATTCTGAAGACGATTTGAAAGATTTTGCCAAAAGTGGAGCTCACCTACAGGCCATGAAAAAGAGCGGTGAAATGGCAGAACTGATCAAGACCCTTACCATCGATAGCGATACACTTATTGATTGGGCTACCGCTAAATCAATCCTCCAGGAGGTAAAACCGCTGCGGTTTGATTAAACAGCGGTGACTGACTCGCGCTTATGCTTCCAGCGCTTGTGGGTCCATAGGTAGTACTGGGGGTCGGTCAAGATCTGCTCCTCAAGTATGCGCGTGTGTAGTTCGGTGATCTCAAATTCGGCTGTCTCCTTTGGATTATCAGTGAGAACTGTTGCTCTGAACTCATAATAGCCGCGCTTGATGCGATAGATGCCTCCAAAAACTACAGGAATGTTGTATTTCTTGGCGAACTTCTCTGTGCCGAGCATCACTGGTGTGTCCTGATTGAGAAAGTTAGTCCAGTAGACCTTTTTCTTCAGACTGGATGGGGACTGATCGGCTCCAAAGATGAAGGCCGTCGGTCCTTCTTGCATCATCTCAAACATCTCATCAGGTTTATTTTTGGGAAACAGTCGAAGACCTGTCTTACCACGAGTTTCTTGAATCAGTTCATCGAAGAATTTATTAGTGAGAGGAGCATAGAGTGCGGCCATGGTATGTGGAATAATGGCGGCTGTCGACACGGCAAATAACTCCCAGTTGGCATAGTGCCCTCCTACGAAGATGAAGCTTTTTCCTTCCTTGTAAAGCTTTTCAAAAACAGCGAGATCTGGTGTTGGACATCTTCTAACGGCCTCTTCGGCACTTATGCTGAAGTTTTTGACACTCTCCATGATCAGATCGCAAAAATGTCCGTAGAAGCCTCTGATCATCTGATCGATTTCCTCCTTTGGCTTATCAGGAAATGCGTTTTCGATATTCATCCGAACCACCTTTTTGCGATAGCCAATCAGTGAGTAAACGATAAGGTAGAGTCCATCGCTGATCACGTGCAACACGGACATGGGCAGCAGAGAGAGTGGCTTGAGGAACAGGTAATAGAAAAAAGCGGTCATCAAATTTTGATCAAGCGGCAAATGTAATAACTGAATGCTTTAACCTACCTCAATGATATCAAAGTGTTTCGTCCAGTGGATTAATCCAATCTGATGACTGGAAGATATGCCACTCCGCTTTGGCCAGGTCATAGTCCGGCTTGATCAGCGGCTGGTAGGGGCGACCGTTGAGGGAACATCTAGAGACTGCATAAATCTCGATGTTATCCCAGCCCTCCTCAGCTAAGCGAGCCTTCACCCGCTGGATATACTGCCATGTGATGTCTGGAGTGGTAGCCACTTTTCTATACTGCTTTCTTGTTAGCTCAGATTTGGGACTGATGATTTTTAATTCCCCTGTGTCTTTGTTGGTGACATTGAAATGGATCGAACCGCCTTTGGATCGCAGCATCATTTTCCAGGAGAGCCGATGACCTTCTTCCGTCCAGTGGACATTGCCAGGGTAGAAATGGTAGCGGATGGGCAGCAGCGCCTGAACAATGAAATAAACGTAAGCAACGATGAGACCTACATTTGCATATCGGGGTACCTTGATGAAGGAAAGCTGACTGGCTGCAGGGGTAGGTTTAGATTTGAAAAATGTCTTTCTTATCGCCTCAGGATCGAAGAAAAAGACCAGAAAGGCCAAGGCCAGATAAGGGAAAATGCCGATCTGAAAGACCGCAGAATTGAACAAGTGAAAGAAGATGGATGCGGCTACCGCAATCATCCTGGTACGCTTCCAGAGCAAGGCCGGGATCACGAGCAAATCAAAGAATATACCGCCGTAGGCAACAGCATATTGAAGCCATTGCTCTTGTAGCAGATCACCTACCAGCCAGTAATCACTCTTACTTTTAAACCAAATGGCGATGGGACGGGCGAGTAGCCAGTCTTCATAAATCTTGGAAAAGGCAGCATAGGTATAGACAATGAATAGCTGCACTACAAAGACAACCTGCACCCAGCGCCCACAGACAAGTGACTTGATATCCGGCCTGCGTCTTGCGTCGAGGCTGAAGTAGTGATGCGCCGGGACAAAGATCATCAAACCGAGCAGAAGCATGAGTAGATAGTAGTGATTGTTGTAACTGGACTTCTGCATCAGATAGACGCCCGACCACATGACGAAGTAAGTCGCAACAGCTAGGCGATAATACCAGCCAAGCATGACCATCAAGCCCGCTATCCCCATCATGAAAAAATAGTAGTACATACCATTTCCCGGTAAGGGCTGAAGAAACTCAAAGCCGATAAAATTGAAAGTGTAATCAGGGTCGATGAAAGCCTGCTTCACCCAGCCAGTCATGATCGCACCCCAGGCCTCTGCCGTGATCAACAGGCCAAAAATCATGCGGAACAGTACTACGGCACTGTTGTCCATGGGACTGAAGAGATAATCTTTATCGAAGATGTGTCTGAGGTTCATCGGCGGCTAACGAATGAAAAGATAAAGTAAAGCTGGTTAGGCTAGTTGACCAAACTCCAATGATCAACATTGTATTAAAGTTGCATCTTCATCAGCTTATCTGTCTGAATATCAGTGCCGAGCATGAATGAATGCGTGTCAAATATCTTCAGGCCTATTCGTTCATAGAAGGTGATCGCTCGGGTATTCTGATCCCAAACACCGAGCCACAGGACTTCCATTCCGCATTGCCTTGCTTTGGAGATAGCTTCTTCAAACATCAGCTTGCCTATGCCTTTGCTTTGATGCTCCTTTAGTACATAGATACGCTCCACCTCCATGGACTTGCCGAGGTGAGTTTCATTCTGTGCTGATCCGGTGTTGAGCTTGAGATAGCCTACGATCTCTTCATCAACCAACGCGAAGTAGAAGGTAGAATCCGGATGGTTATATTCCCGGGTGATATGCTCCACGCTCATCATTTCTGATAAGTAGAGATCCATATTCTCCCTGCTATTTTGTGAGCCAAAGGCATCTCTGAATGTTGAAACACTCATTTGTTGAAGAAGAGCCACTTCTTCCTTCTGAACCTCGCGAAGTGTCATCTTAAGCGTTTATTTGCATTCGCTGTGCGTCACCTCACCGTCGATAATCACGGTACATACATGGGTCACATACTCAAATGGATCACCGTCATAGATGACCACATCACCGTCTTTGCCTACCGTCAACGATCCCACACGATCGTCTACCTCAAGTACCTTCGCAGCATTGATGGTAATTGCTTTTAGCGCCTCTTCGAAGGACAGTCCATTTGCGGCTGCTAAGGCCGCTTCATAAAGCACTACCCGCGTCTTGGGGACGTATTGCTCAAATCCACTTTGGATCACTACCGGAATACCTGCTTCGTGAAGTTTGCCGGCAGTCTCCATCGACCCGTTGGCGTACTCAGGCCCAGAGCCATAGATGCGCATGTTAGTGGGGTGGAGGATGATCTCCGCACCTGAGGCTTTGATCTCATCCAGCATCATATAAGACTCAGCAGCACCGTCCAAAACGAGCTTAAAACCGAACTCATCTGCTAGCCTCAATGCGGACATGATATCTGACGATCTGTGCACAGTGATTAGCGCTTTGTACTCACCTGAGAGTAATTTGGATAATGCTTCCAGTCCCAGGTCGGTAGCCGTAGATGGGTCTTTTTTCTTCTTAGCTTGATACTCCTGCGCCTTGATCAATTCACTGCGGATCATAGCCATGCCTTTAGAGCGGGTGCCGGGCTTATCAAAGTTAGAAGTCACCGTCTGGCCAAGTGTCATGGCTAGCATGGTAGCCGGTTCGATCACCGCTTCCTCGACAGAGTTGCCTCTGGTTTTTACGATCATGGTCTGACCACTTACTAACGCACCAATACCGTGTCCGGTGTGCATTGTGGTCACACCACGACTCATCAGGAAGCCAATTAAAGGTTCGACAGGATTGTAAGCGTCTACTGCCCGCAACTCAGGCTGTATCGGTGCTGAAGTCTCCAGCTGATCCTGATCCCAGGGTTGATTGTAAATGCCGGAGACACCCACCATCGAGTGCGCATCTACCAGGCCTGGGGTCACCACCTTGCCCTCATGCACCGTGTACCCTACCGGAATATCTACCTCTGCTGCGGATCCAACAGCTGTGATTTTCCCATCATTAATCAGTACCACACCATTCTCGATCGGGTCGCCATCCATGGTATAGACCATCTCGCCTTTGATGGCCATCTGGGCGTTTGTGACAAAGGCCAGTGCGAAAAGAAATAGGTTCGTTAGAAGTATATGTTTGAGTTGCATATCTGTAGTGTTCGGAGGGATTAGTGGATATGAGTCATAGCATTAGGAAGATAGACGCGGTAGCCGCCGGTAGCGAATGCGCGATCCTCAGGAATAGATCGGTCAAATCGCTTGACACCTTCCACCCAGGTCTCTTCGATATGGGTATAGACACTCAGCGGATCACCTGATAAGATGATAAAGTCGGCATCTTTACCCACTTCCAGGGAGCCGACGCGATCCTGGAGTTCCATCATTCTGGCACCTGCCAATGTCAAGGCTTCCAGGGCCTTGTCTTTGGACATACCCTCTCTTACTGCAAGGCCGGCCAACCTGATGAAGAGTCTTGAATCGGTAATCCAGTCGTCCGTATGAAAAGCCACATCTACACCTGCTCTGTCGAGAATAGACCCGTTCTGATGATAGTTGTTGATCATCTCCATCTTACCACCCGGAGCATCAGGCATGATGATGGAAGCAGGCACGCCCGCTGCGGCTATTTCATCCGCTACCATCCACGCTTCACTCACGTGCTGTAGCACGAGCTTGAAGTTAAACTCCTTGGATAGTCTGATGGCGGTCATAATGTCATTTTGCTTGTGGGTATGGAAGTGGACGACTCGTCTTCCTTCGAGTATGTCGACCAGCCCTTCCATTCTGAGGTCTCTGGCCGGAAGCTTGGCTACATCGCCCTTGGCGGCAGCAACTTTGCGCTGGTACTCTTGCGCTTTGATGAACTCCTCACGTACCATGGAAGCTGATTTGGCTCTTGTACCTGGAAAGTTAGGCGGACCTTGAAGTGAGTTGGTGCCGTTGGCCATCTTCATACCGCCACATACTTCGTTCTGTACATCGCCGCAGAAGGTAAGATCATCAATGGTCTTCCCCTCTCGCATTTTGATGTAGACGGTCTGACCGCTCATGAGGTGACCAGAGCCTGGCATGACGTTAAGGGTGGTGATACCTCCGGAAAGCGCACGCATGAAGCTGTCTGCTGTCGGCTCGATCGAGTCGATGATCCTAACCTCCGGGTGAATCGCTGCTGAAGCATCGCCTCCAAGATCTGTCACACCAAGGTGGGAGTGAGTGTCGACCATGCCGGGCATGATCTGCTTACCTGCCATGTCATGCACGACTGCATTTCCCGGTAGGGTGACATCAGTCGCAGCACCTATGGCGATGATCTTACCGTCTTGCACCACCAGGACACCATTCTCGATAGGGTCATCAGTGATGGGATAGATGAGGGCATTGGTAAAGGCGTGGGGTTGTTGCTGTGCGATTAAGTGTGTAGAACAGCAGAGGATGAGAAGTAGGGTTCTTAGCATGGTTATTTAAGATTGGGTACGGTAGTCAAGTTAGTTAAGGTGCCCGAGTAATGATAGTCTGAGAATGTGGCTTTTGAAGAACGGTGCATGGACAGTTCTACTATTTCGCTCATATCAGCAGTCAGTAGCACCTACGGGTAAGCCCCGATATGGAGGATACCGAGCTATAAAATAGACGCTGGCCGCTAGAGCCGCAGCTCACTCAAGTTCAGCTCAAATCCCGGGAGCAACGGTGCTCCACTAAGTTGCTGATCAAACCCATTTATGGTACTAACCTGACCTGCCGAGTAGACGTACACCATTTCCTTTTCCGGATCGATGAGCCAGCCAAGCTGACTGCCATTAGCCATCCATTCTTCCATCTTGGCCTGTTGGCTGGCGATGCGATCAGATACTGATTTGAGCTCAATGACAAACTCGGGCGTGAGTCTGGGGAACTTATCGAGTTCACTTTCGGGTATGCTTTTCAAAAGCTCATTGCTGACCCATGCCGCATCAGGATTGCGCATTGAACCATTGGGGAGATAAAAACCCGTATCCGAATCGACGACTCTTCCGAGTTCATATTTTTTGTTCCACAACCGAAGCTGAGTTATTATTTCAGCATTTCGATCTCCAGTATTGAAAGTAGTAGGTGAGATAATGATGATTTCGCCGTTCGCATTTCGTTCAAACTTCGTGTCGCTGTTTTCCTGACAAAACAAGAAAAACTCATCATCAGACATTCGTTCTAAGACCTGGCCTTTTATGGTAATTGGAAACTGCATAATCTAAATTTAATCGATTTGACGGAAATCATTACTATCGCCCCAACCTGAAAAGTAGAATAGCAGCGCGCTTGCTTTGCAGTGGAAGAGCCGGAAGGTACCCCGTCTCACGAATGGTGTGATCATCAGCTCCAGCCATGCCCATGCCATCAATACCCATCTCGATGTACTCAGAAGTGAAGCTGATATCCGCAGCTCCCGCATCACTAGGGTTGACTGGTGTGACAGGGTCAAGCCCTAGATCCTGACTGACTTTGCTAAACTGTTCCAGCAGTGCATAATTGCCGTCGGTTGGAGCGAAGGGAGGATAGCCTTCCTTGAATGTGATGGTCGCGTCTGTTCCCGGTAGGTGATCAGCCACTATGCGCTTCATGGTCTCTTGCGTCTTGGTGAGTTGCTCTGGTGTGAGGCATCTGATGTCACCCGTGATGGTTGCGTCCTTGGCGACTACATTGTCTTTACCAAAGGCTGAGCCGGAGTTGCCATTACTATCGTAATTCACGGTAGTGCCACCTACGATTACGCCCGGGTTGAACGTCAAAAATTCCTCGGTGGATAGTTCCTCATAAAACTGATAGAGAATACGGCTCGCTTCGTAAATGGCTCCCGCACCTACGGAGGGTTTGAATATTTGGGAAGAATGAGCGGCATTGCCCGTCACCGTTACCTTCCAGCCCGATGAGCTTCGACGGGCGACATTAGCCGTGTAGGGATTGCCATCACCATTTTCAAAACCGAGTGCTATATCCGCCCACTTAGCAGCTTCGACAAGCTCTTTTTTCGATTCCGATAGGGGAGAGCCGCTCAGCTCCTCATCACCGGTCATGACTACCGTAATGTTCATATCCTTGAGCAAACCCTGCGCATGAAGTGCGCGGAGCGACTGCAATATGATGATATCGCCACCTTTCATATCTGCTATGCCAGGGCCTTTGACCGTATTTTCGTCTACAGGAATCCATTCCTGATTGGGGCTATCAGGCTCGAATACAGTATCCAGATGGCCGATCATAAGTATCTTTTTCCCCTTGCCGCCTTCAATCTTGGCAACCAGGTGCCCGGCTCTATCGAATGACGAACCGTCTGCCCAGCGTACCTCCATGCCCAGCTCGGCAAACAGCGGCATCAGCACATCACCAACGGCACGTACCCCTTCGAAATTCATAGTACCACTATTCATATTGACGAGCTGCTTGAGTAGTGCTATCGCCTCTTCATTTTGTTCGTCGATGTATTTGACCAGTTTTTTCTCCTTACCAGAAAGCTGGCCGAATGATGGCAGGCTACTGATCAATAAGAGTGAGGCGATGATTGAAAACAGAACTTTCATAATGCGGCGTTTAGATATGGATACAATGATAGCTTTTGTACTGGATTTGAGGAAGACTATTGGTCATAGAGCATAGATCGGTAGAGCTATGCTTTTTGTTCATCTAAGTTATATCCATGTTTATCGAATTTTACTACAATTTAATTCTGTACAGCGGTTTGATGTCTTTTTATAATGTAACTTCATCTCATTATTTTACTACTAAAGGCTCAGCTAGCTTATGGAACTAATTAGAAAAGTGTTATTCGTCGCAATGTTATCAGCTTGGGGATATTACGCATTCTCAATCTCAGATTTGCAACCAGTAAAGTCTCAAGAACCACTATCCGACCTTTCGGAAGGGCTCGATTATCAAGAGGCTTAGAACAAGATTTTCAGGGTATGAATTTGAACCTCGGCACTGGTCGGGGTTTTTTTATGTCTCTTTCTGAAGCAGAAAGGCTGGTCTATATATTGTAAGGCCCGTTCTCTCAGACCATTTGGTTTCCCAGTTTTACGTTTTGCCGAATAGATGAGCAACTCAAAAATTAGTTGAGAACAACTATTTGTCCGTTAATGAGCCTTTCCTGTGACTGAGCAGACTCTGAATAGCTCCAAATTCTAATCGACGATTCTATTGAGTTCGTCGACATATCAGCGGCAACTGTCTAGTTGATCTTTTTGAGTTAAACGCTAGTATTAATTTCCTGCTTTGATAATGAATCAACCAGTTATATGAAACAGGAAAATATCCTCTCTTTGTGCGGCAAGGGTTTGCTTTTTGGCGGCTTATTGTTGTTGTCATTTATATCATCTTCTTTAAAGAACGTTTCAAAAGAGCCTCGCAGCGAAAGCTATAATCGTGTTTCATCCATCGATAGCAAAGAGACTGAAGGCAAAACTAAAAGCCCATTGGAGGTAGCCAGGTTCTCACCATTGGCTCCCATAATGGTTGAAATATGCAACAATGGGATTGATGACGATGGAGATGGGTTGATTGATTGCTTCGATGGAGATTGCTTCTCAGATGGTACAGCATGTCCGGCTTTTGAATTTAGCAGTTTATGCAGTCCCACAGGTGGCAAACGAGCTTCTTTGATTTCTACAGCTACCGCCTATCGAGCAGAGGGCACAGCAACTGCGGCAACCTTCACTATTCCGGTAGGTGCTACCCGTGCTCTTGTCTATCTGTCCAGTGCTGATGGTCAGACTGGCTCGGGTCAAAGTCCCGAAGATACAGATGAAGACTTTATCAATGCTGGCGCTGTACTTGATCTAATAAATGCTACCTCAGCTGGTTATCTCAACTATGCAAAGAATACGAACACTGATGGTAGCGGTACCCAGGTATTTGGATGGGAGGATGTTGACTTTGGCGATAAAGTATCCACAGGTGCCGGAGTGGGACATGATGTGAGCCCGTCATTGACGGACCTTACATTTTCGGTCGTCGGATCGACACTCACCATTACTGAGGATGATACTGATGTGCACAGCTCGTTTGTTGTGGAATTTACCTCTGCTACCGTCGAGTCCATGATCTCCACAGGCTTTGAAACCGTATTTTTAGACAATGGCACTGCTGCGGCTAATCGTGAGTCTTCAGTAGCTATTCCTGCTAATACGGAGGTCATTTTCCTTACTGGAAAAGGTGTAGGCGCAATTCAGGGACCCTCTGGTTCTCCAGGCGGAGGTGATGAAGGCTTCTCCAATATCAGATTTACCATGGATTTGTCCGCTGGATCGGATGGCCTGCTTGATGGGTTCGTCACTGTCGCAAATGGAGGTGACTCCAAGTTCCATTCGACCTATGTAGTTACAGATCACGACCTGGCGAGTACTAGTTCCTTTATAACAGGATCGACGGTCTCTGGTGACATTTTGACTAAAGAGACTGCCACGGGTGGCGATGGTGATGTCGGGCTGTTTGACCCTAAAGTCTATATATCCGGAGGTAACCTGATCATCGAAAGAGACAATGGGTATGCTGAAGACTTTGAAGACGTTTATACCATTGAGTTCTTTCGTAGGATTACTGAGCCCATGGCCGCTGAGTTCATTGACTCTGAGATACTCTTCATGGCTGAAGGTACCGGTAGCACCGGGTCTGTAGATGCGAGTGACATACTCTCGGGCGGTACGGTGCGAGAGTTCACCATTCCAGCGGGTTCTGAATTTGCCTTTTTCAACATGGCAGGTAATGCTAATAACTCCAATAACGAGGCTAACGAAAATCCAGCCGCGGCTTATGCGGTGATCGACCTGACCTCCGAGTCTGCCAACGGCTATTATTTTCAACAGGTAGGACATAGCGGTAGCAGACGTGATCATAATGTTGCCTTCAAAGATCTGCTTCTTGACTATTCCAGTGCTGTGGCTAATGGTATCGGGCAAAAGGCCTCTAATGACTATGATATGGCGTTTGAGCTTTCTACTGGTAAGGATAAGCTGTCAGTGATGATCAGCTCCGATCTGGTGCCCGGTGAGTATCAATATGTGTTGTCTATGGACTTTTTTGGCTCTAAGCCGGACCTTGCCTCATCAGCCACTAAGATAGATTTTACAAAAGGAGCTACTTGTAAAGAGCTTGATGTCAACCTTGAGCTTTGTAACCCAGGTGCTGGCAAGAGCCCCGAGGGCATGCCTATTTCCTTTTATGATGCCGATCCTACTGTGGATCCGGCGGCTGTCTTGTTGGCTACTCAGTCATTCAGCAATGTGATTGACGTAGGAACGTGTGCTTCCTTCACTTTTACACTTGACCTGAGCGCCTATGATAACATAGACTTCCCGATGACTATCGTAATCAATGATGATGGCAGCTTCGTGCCAGGAGGGGAGGGCAATGCCGTTGGTACCACATTTACGTTAGCTGATCTGGAGACACAGGA
This sequence comes from uncultured Roseivirgaceae bacterium, assembly GCA_964351595.1. Classification (GTDB taxonomy): domain Bacteria; phylum Bacteroidota; class Bacteroidia; order Cytophagales; family Cyclobacteriaceae; genus UBA6059. The sequence goes on from CAYGOT010000019.1 coordinate 45,557, forward strand.
CAGTGACTTCACAGAGTGCGACTACTCTAATAACAAGGTCATTCAAAACACCAATGTCAATAATTGCCCTATCTCTGATAATGACGGAGACGACAGCTCCGGAGCTACAGGGTTTGATTATCTGACCTATTTTGCGGCATCCTCTGCACCAGTCGATATTACAGATACTGATCTGGATATAGTTGATCTGGACGACTCAGATATTCACTCTGCGACTATCACATTGACCAACAGACCCGATGGCACTGATGAGATGCTATCCCTTTCTGGAGGACTTCCTAGCGGAATAAGCCTGACAAGCTATGTTCCTGGAACTGGAGTGCTGGTGCTCAGCGGACAAAGGCCCGTTTCAGACTATGTGACAGCATTGCGGCTACTCCAGTATCAAAATGTAAATGCCACGCCAGACATAACCGATAGGGAAATCACCTTCGTACTCAATGACGGAGAAGAAGATGGGCCACCTTCTATGACTACCGTCAAAATCCTCACTACCCCTGAGATCGATGTGACGGGTAGTGGTGTGGCTATCGCCAATGGCGATGCTTCTCCTGCCACCGCAGACGGTACTGATTTTGGTACGATCAATTCGTCAGGTACTGTGACGCGGACGTTTACGATCACCAATGTCGGAACGGGTACGATCAATCTGGGGGGAGCTACCTCGGTGACGCTTTCCGGTGCTCCGGAGTTTTCTGTGGTAACGCAACCCGCAGGTACAACTATCAACAGCGGCAACTCATTGACTTTTGTCATAGAGTTTGATCCGACTTCTGACAACACCTATATGGCGACCGTTTCAATTGCCAATGACGATAGCGATGAAAACCCATATGAGTTTGACATTATCGGTACGGCAGGTGATGTCGAGATCTGCGATAATGGTATCGATGATGACGGTGATGGTCTCATCGACTGCTTTGACCCTGATTGTACCGGGTCTACGAATTGTGGAGGCTTTTACTTCAACCAGCCAGTTCCAACATGTATTGGCGACTTTACACGAATAGGAGATTTTGAATTGGAGGAGGATTTTAGAACTGATAAGGATAATTATCCCGTTGATCAGCGGAGCGGGGTTTTTGTTGGTGATCTGGATCGGGACGGCATCTCTGAATTGGTAGGTAAGAACCCGGGAGACAATGGAGTCGGCTCAGCTATTCAAATTTTCAATGGCAATGATGGGTCATTGAAGAGATCCATTTCACTTCCGGCAAAAAATCACTCATATAGTCAGGTAGCCATAGGAAATGTCGATGATGATAATACTGGAGACATTTTCATTGTCTTAAACAATAGTAGGGTTTATCGATATGATATTTCAGGTACCCAGGTTTGGCAGTCGGCGGTATTAAATGGGAGCAATATGTTTCATGCCTCACCTCATTTGGCGGATTTTGATGAAGACGGCACACCTGAGGTATATGTGGGAGTTAGCATACTGGCTGCCAGCGATGGTACGGTGCTAGTGAACAGCGATAATGATGCGCTAAGTTCAGGAAATGTAGGATCGGATGGAGATAGGCTTCCTATTGCTTTTGATGTCTTCGAAAATGGTGATGCTTTGCCACCAAGTCACCCCTCTGCACCAGGTGTTTTTGGAGCCGAAGCGGATGGCCTTGAATTGATTGCCGGGGATAAGGTATACACGGTTGATTTGGCTGGCGGTACACTTGCTGTGGCGGCACAGATTACGGCCGGTGATATCACCGGCAAAAGTGGCGGTGATCACATGGATGGGTTCACCAGTATTGCTGACATGGATGGTGATGATAAGGTAGATATCATCGTTGTGTCTGCAGGTCATGTCTATGCATGGAATCCCAGGACTGAATCTCAGTTGGGTTATATAAACCTTACCGGCACAAGTAATGGTGGCAGAGCCAATGTCGGTGACTTTGATAATGACGGACAGGTAGAGATAGGAGTTGCTGGAAGAAACTATTATTTCATGCTTGAGTATGATGCCGGAGGTGAATTTCAGATAGGATGGCTGAAAGGAGACGGTACTGCTGGAGGGGGTATTGATGACGGCTCGCAGAGAACAGGTAGCACACTTTTCGACTTTGAAGGGGATGGACGAAATGAAGTAGTCTACAGTGAAGAAGAAAAACTGTTCATTTTTGATGGTGTCACAGGTGATATACTGGCTTCAGTGACTTCTCAGTCCGGCACACGGACGGACTATCCGTTGGTAGCTGATGTGAATGCAGATGGCCAGTCCGAAATAATTGTAACGGCCCAAGATCGTAACGGTCCAAGCAATTCGGAGAAAGGATATATCACTGTATATAAGTCGGCCAAAAACCCATGGGTAGGCTCTCGCGAAACATGGAACCAGCACGGTTATTATGTCACCAATATTAACAATGACCTAACCATTCCTCAGCAAGTTCAAAATCCATTGTTAATAGAATTTGATAGGACAATTGGAGGTCAGGTGTCCGGTGCATTCAACGGGTTTTTGATACAGACGACTTTCCTGACAGCCACCGGAGTTCCTACTTTGGCCGCTGCAGATGCTTTGGCCACCATCACCGACCTTACTGTAGACACGGACGGTATATACACTGTGACTTACGATTTGGATAATAATGCGTCTGCTTCACTGCCAATACCCGCAGGTATGTATATCTCTTTTTGGAATGGAGACCCTGATGCCGGTGGCGTATTAATAGGAACAGATAATGCTACGACGAATATTGATCCTGGCGATGGAATTACAGGACTGACTTTCGAATTTTCCGGAATAGGGGCAGTAAATAATGTGTACGTTGTGGCTAATAATTCAGGTGTTCGAACTGGTACCAGCACTACTCTATCAGCACCAGGAGATTACATCATAGCCGAATGTGATTACAATAACAACGCTCTGTTTTTGCCCGCGCCAGTCAACGTGGCTCCTCAAGTTGATTTGAATGGAAGCGATGAGCTAGGCTTTGATCATGAAACTACTTTCATCGAGGATGGCGGGCCTATTGAGTTGTCTCAGAGCACAGAAGCATTAGTGCTGGATGGGGATGCTAGTGATATCAAGGGGGCTACTGTTACCCTCACAAACCTACCAGATGGCACGGATGAAGTACTTGCCGTGACAGTTGGAGCAACAGGAATAGTGGCTATATACGACAGTGGTACGGGCATCCTTACGCTGACAGGAACTACAACACTGGCTAATTATCAGCAGGTACTCCGAACTTTGACTTATGACAATGCTGATGATGATCCTGATGATACAGATCGTATCATTGAAGTAAAAGTGACCGATGATAGCGATAAAGAGAGCAATACAGCCATCGCTACCGTGAATGTCACCCCAGTCAACGATCCACCAGTGGCGGATGACAAGACGCTGACGACTGCAGAGGACACTCCACTGTTAATCCAGACGGGCGACTTTGGCTACAACGATCCAGACACTGACCCTTTGGATAAAGTGACGATTGCTACCTTACCAGGCAAGGGCACGCTGTTTTATGACATCAACAATAATCAGAGCTACGATGCAGGCGAAGAGCTGGCAGCCACAGACGAGATAACTAAGGCCAACCTGGACAAGGATAGCCTGTACTATGTGCCAGTGGCAGATGAATTTGGAGACCCCTATACCACTTTCACCTTCACAGT
>CAYGOT010000019.1:49283-69609 GCA_964351595.1 uncultured Roseivirgaceae bacterium
GGTTAAAGTTCCTTCCCGATGCAGATGAGAACGGTAGCCCTTATGCTGACTTTGACTTCAATGTGAATGATGGCACGGACGATGCAGCAGCAGACAACACGATTACCTTCAATGTCACCCCGGTAAACGATCCTCCGACAGCTGCAGACAAGACGTTAACGACCCTCGAGGATACGCCCATAGTGATCGCTACGACAGACTTAGGTTATAGTGATATAGAGAATGACCCATTGGACAAGATCGAGATCACTTTGCTACCCACGGCAGGCACCCTGTTCGTAGATACAGATGGTGATGGAGTAGTCGATACAGGCGAGGAAGTATCCCTGAATGATGACATCAGCAAAGCCGACCTTGATGCAGGCAGGTTAAAGTTCCTTCCCGATGCAGATGAGAACGGTAGCCCTTATGCTGACTTTGACTTCAATGTGAATGATGGCACTGAGGATGCAGCGGCAGACAATACGATTACCTTCAATGTCACTCCGGTAAACGATCCTCCGACAGCTGCTGACAAGACGCTGACCACACCGGAAGATACACGCATTGCGGTAGTGACAGCAGACTTTGGCTATAGTGATTTGGAGGGTGATCCTTTGACAGAAATCACGATTGGAACCATAGCAGGTAGAGGTGTTTTCTTCCTTGATGCAGATGATGATAATGTGGCTGATACAGATGAAGTCATGTCTGCCAGTGATGTCATTGCGGTAGCGGAATTGGATGCGGGCAGGCTGAAGTTCAGACCGGAAGCCAACGAAAATGGTAGTGACTATGCGTCATTTACCTTCAAGGTGAGTGACGGTATCGACGCTGCGATTTCGGAAAATGTGATCACTATTGATGTCACGCCGGTCAATGATAGGCCTTTTTGCGATGATGAGATATTGACCACTTCCGAGGACACTCCACTCGTGATCCAAACTGACGATTTTGACTACAGCGACCCTGAGGGGAACCTATTAGCTGAGATCGTGATCGTTAACCTTCCAGATGATGGCGTCCTTTTCCTCGATGAAAATGAGAATGGAATACTTGATGAAGGAGAGGAGATTCGTCGAAATGATAGGATCAGCAAGCGTGATCTTGATGATGGCCAACTAACATTTGTGCCGGCACCTGATGATACCGGTAGTCCTTATACCGACTTCAGATTCAGAGTGAGCGATGGGTCCGCTGAGAGTGCAGCCACTTACACAATCACCATCAATGTCACACCGGTCAATGATTCACCGGCAGTAGAGGATGACGACTACACCATTGACGAGGACACCCAACTTGAAGGTAATGTTCTCGACAATGATAATGATATCGAAGGGACGCTTACCGTTTCTGAAACGCCGATCAGCGGTCCTGAGCATGGTCAGCTTACACTTAATCCCGACGGTACATTCACCTACCTACCGGAAGAAGATTTCGTTGGTGAGGATACTTTTGTTTATCAAGCTTGCGATAGTGGTGATCCGGTGGTTTGTCTGGAAGCGACCGTGACGATTACGGTAGAAGAGAATAGATCGATTGACATTGCGGTAGAGGAGGTATGTATCCGAGACACACCATATGTGCAATACGAGATCACAGCAGTTGGCTTTACGCCAGATCAGGGTGCAACCATCACATGGAGAAAGATGGATGGGGAAGTAGCCGAGCAGCTGGTTGATCAACCATTGACAGGATCCCTGCTGTGGCCGGGAGCTGAAGTGGATGCAGATGGCAATCCTATAGCATGGCCGGGATGGTTATTTGAAAACGGCATGTGGATTCAACTCAACGATGGCTTGCGTCCGGAGATGACGTTGGAGGTGAGTATCAATCCTGAGAATAGCGTAATAGTATCCTATCCTCCTGCGACACCCGCCTGTAATGCTAACCCGCGCAACAGGCCTGTAGCCCATGATGACGGTACGAGCATCGGTGGCGGAGAGACGGCCGAGATTCCACTTCCTGTCAATGATGTACCCGGCGACAGTCCGCTTGATCCGGGCACCATCATATTGATCGACCCTGGTGACCCTGGCAATGTCGGAGACAAGGACACCCCACTGACGATACCCGGAGAGGGAACTTATACTGTCGATGAGGAGGGCACATTGACTTTCGTACCCGAAAATGGATTTGGGGGCACTTCGACCATCGAGTATACAATAGCCGATGAAGATGGCGAGCGATCTGACCCTGCGACTGTGGTCATTGAAGTGGGAGGTCAGATTGGCCCTACCGCCGATGACTTTACGATAGAGGTGAGCACAATTGATGGCACGACCAGTACGGTCATACCTCATATATTCGATCCGAGTGGCGGGCCGGTTACACTTACTAAGCTCAGCGACCCGACAGCAGGTACGCTGGTATTTAACCCAGACGGTACGTTTACCTATGCTCATCCTCCGGGCTTTGAAGGTACGCTTGAGTTCGTCTATGAAGTTTGCGATAGCGGTAGCCCAATCGTCTGTGACCAGGGTACGGTGACAATCGTCGTATTGCCAATGGATACGGATGAAGACAGTTTGCTTGACTCCTTCGAGGTGGATGATCCGGATGATCCAAAAGACTCTGATGAAGATGGCACGCCAGATTACCTTGATCCTGATGATGATGGTGACATGGTACCGACCATAGATGAGAACTATGATGGGGATGATGATGTCACCAATCAGGATTCGGATGGAGACGGTACACCTGACTACCTCGATGTGGACGATGATGGTGATACAATCTTGACTGAGGACGAGGATATTGACTTTGACAGTGACCCACAAAACGATGATGTGGACAATGACAATACCCCCAACTACCTTGATATAGACAGTGATGGAGATGGCATTCCTGATGAGTATGAAGGACTGATCGATACTGATGGTGATGGCACACCTGATTTTGCAGACCTGGATAGTGATAATGATGGCGTCCCTGACATAGATGAGGTCACTTCGGACAATCCTCTTGATGATGACTGTGATGGCGATGGTATCCCTGACTTCCGAGATCCATTCAGCTGTGATGAGTTTCCCGTCAATCAGGTGATGACACCCAACTTTGACAATATCAATGATATAATGGAGATCACCGGTATCGAGTACTTCCCGGGCAATGAGGTCTTCATCTTCAACCGCTGGGGCAACCTTGTGTGGAGAATAGAGGGCTATGACAATGTCAACCAGGTATTCACCGGCTTTGGCAATGAAGGTAACCTTGGGTCTACTGACTTACCGGATGGTACCTATTTCTACATTATCGATAGACGAGATGGTACCGATGTTCAAAAAGGATTTGTAGTAATCAAAAGATAATCAGACATGAAAAACGCATTCAAAACTATATTTCTGCTAAGTGCACTTACGATTACTACGAGTGCCTTGGCGCAGCAGCAGGTGATGTTCACCCAGTATATGTTCAACCAGTTGGCCATCAATCCGGCCTACGCCGGTATCCATGAGGGTATCAGCACAAGTATGCTCTGGAGAGAGCAGTGGGTAGGGTTCGAAGGTGCTCCGAGCACCCAGACCATATCGGTTCACAGTCCGCTCAATTATCGACCGGCTTCACTGGGGCTCGTGTTGATGAGGGATAAGATCGGTATTACGACACAGCATGGGGCATATGCGAGCTATGCTTATCGCATTCGGTTTGAAAAATCTCAGCTGTCAATGGGAATGCAAGGCAGCATTACCCAGTATCAGACGGACTATAGTGAAGAAGCTGGTTTAGATCCCATCTTGGCTAACGCCAATGTCAATGTGATGCGACCCAACTTTGGTGCGGGTCTCATGTGGCATAGTGATCGACACTATGTCGGTCTGAGCGTACCTCAGCTGATGAATCAGTCTTTTGATCCAGGCAATCTCGATTCTGATAGTGAGTTGGTGAGGCATTATTTCCTGCTGGCAGGTTATGTTTTCGATATCAACAATGACCTCAAGTTTAAGCCCAACATACTCGTAAAGCACGTGGCTGGAGCCCCTACACAGGTCGACTTGAATGCCAACTTCCTGATCAAAGATGTGGTATGGGTAGGCTTATCCTACCGCTCGCTTGATAGTTTTGACTTTCTGTTTCAGTTGCAGATCAATCCACAGTTGCAGATTGGATATGCTTTTGACTTTGCGACGACCACCGAGCTACGACGCGTCAATGCAGGCTCACATGAGTTTATGCTCAACTACATATTCGAACTACCACGCAAAAAAGTCCTCACCCCCAGATATTTCTAATCATGAAAAGGATATTCACTACATTTTTATTGATCGGGCTAACCTTTTCGATCGTATTTGCTCAAGCTAACGAAAACAAGTCCTATCGGCGCTACATCAAGCAAGGGGATCGGTACTATGAGGCTTTTGCCTATATCAAGGCGATAGCGAAATACACCAAGGCTTTTGAGAGTTTCCCAAATCAAAGCTACCCGAAGTTGCGACTTGCTGATAGCTATCGGATGATGAACCAACCAGAACCGTCTGAGAAGTGGTATGCTTTGGCGGCAGACAGTGAGGCTTTCTCAGATCAGAATAAGCTGGACTATGCTCAGGTGCTGATGAAGAATGGAAAATATAGCCAGGCGCAGGAAGTCATACGCAGTATCGAGAACCCCCTAGCGGCGAATAGCCAGTTGGCCAAAAAGGTCAAGGCTACCGAAAATCAAAGTGTCTATTATCTGGACTCTGCTGTTTATGGCATTCAGCGAACCAATCTCAACACTTCTGATAGCGATTTCGGGCCAACTTACTACAATGATGGAATCATTTTCTCGTCGGCCAGAAAGCCACCGAGATTAGCCAATCGCAAGTATGACTGGGATGACTCTTATTTTCTTAACCTTTATTATGCAGACTTTCAGAATGGAGTCCTCTCAAGACCAGAGTATTTCTCCAAGCGAATTAATACCGTTTTTCATGAAGGGCCTTCCGCATTTTTTGCCGGGGAACAGAAAATGATCTTTACCCGAAACAACTATTACAAAGGTCGGACGGATAATAGTGAAGAAGGTGTGAATACCCTCAATATGTATCTGGTAGAGATGAAAGAAGGGGGTAAAAAATGGGGTAAGGTGGTGCCATTTGAGTACAACAGTAGTGAGTATTCTGTAGGTCACCCCACGCTAAGCTCAGACAACAGCACTATGTACTTCGTATCAGATATGCCGGGTACTAAGGGAGGATCGGATATTTTTGTGACGTATTGGGAGGGTAATAAATGGTCGACACCTGAGAGTCTTGGTCAAAATATTAATACCCCGGCCAACGAGATGTTCCCCTTTCTATTTGAGGATAAAACACTCTATTTCGCTAGTGATGGCCACAATGGTCTCGGCGGGTTGGACCTTTACAAGGTTGACCTGGCTGACTCAGTAGAGTTACTATGTACAGCGGAAGACGGATCATTGGAGTACTGCAAAGTTGCCCTGACTGACCGGAATTTGGAAGTTGAGAACCTTGGCTACCCCATGAACTCTGAAAAGGACGATTTTGGCTTGATCCTCCGGGGTGATGAAGGCTTCTTTTCGAGCAATCGTGATGGTGGCGTAGGAAGTGACGATATCTACCAGTTCCAGATCTTTCAATTCACCATCGAGCCACAGCTGGTCGACGGCAGGAGCCTCGATCCTCTGACAGGAGACCTTAAGATTTTTGATCTGACGAGCAATCGGCTCATAGCCTCAGTCTCCGGGGCGAAATCTACGACTTTCAATGCGCTGAGAGGAAGGGAGTATGCCATAGCTGGTGCGACCAGTGGCTATCTCGACAACACGATCAATTTCACTCCCACCTCCCTACCGGAAGATGAGGCGTCATTCGTTGTGCCGGTACCATTGTACAGAGTTGAAAAATTCAATGCCGTCATTGTAATCAACAATGAGATGGAAGATCAGCTTTTTTATGGTAATGAACAGCTGGTGGAGTACGACGGTACAAGCAAAGAGCTAACGGAGTACCTCAAAGGCCGCTACGGGCAACTCGAAAAAGTGGATACTGTCAGGAACATCTACTATGACTTTGACAAGTCCAATATCAGAGAGGATGCAGCCAGGGAGTTGGATCGGTTGGTAGAGTTGCTATCCAGCAATGAGGAACTCAAAATAAGCCTGTCAGCGCACACGGATAAAAGGGGCTCTAATCCTTACAATGATAAGCTGGCAGATCGTCGTGTGGAATCCGCCCGAAAGTATTTGGAGGAGAAGGGAATAGCTCCTGAGCGAATCTCAATCGACAGTTTCGGTGAATACAGGCTATTCAGGGAATGTGTGGAGGGTGAGGACTGCAACGAGCCGACTCATCAGTCAAATAGGCGAACGGAGATCAGACTGACTTCTACCAAAGGTAAGATGGCGATGAGGTAAGCTCGCGGCTCTATAATTATAAGCGGTTGACCTGCTGGATTTGATATTCAGCAGGTTTTTTTGTGGCTACCGCGAATTGATCATAAACTTTCACCTGCCAGCAACAACCTTTTGCAATTGCAGTGGGTTTTGGGTAAACTCATGCTTCATAAAAAATATGACCAATGAAGTATCCCGTTTCCTATCTGATCCTGCTCTCATTTTGCCTGTTGCTCTACCCCGATAGCAGTCAGGCACAGACTGTCGACCCATCGTATTATCAGGAGCTGGACTACCGGCTAATCGGTCCTTTTCGCGCTAGCCGTACTGTGGGTGGAGTAGGTATCCCCTCACAGCCCAATGTCTTCTTTGTGGGTGTCAACAATGGTGGTGTCTGGAAGACGGATGACTATGGTCGCACCTGGTTTCCTATTTTCGATGATGCCCCAACAGGATCAGTGGGAGATATTGCGGTATCACCCTCCAACCCTGACATTCTCTATGTAGGTAGTGGAGAAGGGCTCCACAGACCGGATTTGGGTGTCGGAGATGGTATCTTTAAATCTACCGATGGCGGTGACACCTGGGAGCATGTTGGGCTACCGGATGTGCAGCAGGTAGGACGCTTAATCGTTCACCCGACCAACCCGGATATTGTCTTTGTAGCTGGCCTTGGTCATCCCTATGGTGCCAATGAAGAAAGAGGTGTTTTCAGGACAAAAAACGGTGGCGAGACATGGGAGAAAGTCCACTATATCAATCATAACACCGGAGCGATTCAGGTGGAGTTTGACCCCACCAACCCCAACATCATCTATGCAGATATGTGGGAGCATCAGGAAGGTCCCTGGGAGAATGCTAACTGGAAAGGCCCCAACAGTGGTCTCTTCAAATCCACGGATGGTGGAGACAGTTGGACGAAACTTACCGAGGGGCTACCTACCGCGGAAGACGGTGTGGGCAGGATAGGAATCGGTATAGCCCCTTCCGATCCTAATATCATTTACGCTACGGTGCAGTCAGATCAGAAGGCCGGCATCTATAAAAGCACCAATGCCGGCCAAAGCTGGACATTAGTAAGCACAGATCGCAGGACATACGGTCGGGGGGGAGACTTTGCTGAGATCAAAGTACATCCCAACGATCCAAACAAGGTCTATGCGGGCAATGTCGCCTCCTACCAATCCAATGATGGAGGCAAGACCTGGTTCTCGCTGAAAGGTGCTCCCGGTGGGGATGACTATCACCGCATCTGGATTAACCCTGAGAATCCCGACATTATGCTATTCGTAGCAGATCAGGGAGCGGTAGTGACCGTCAATGCAGGACGTACCTGGAGCTCATGGTACAATCAGCCGACGACTCAGCTATATCATGTGTCTACCGACAATGCCTTTCCCTACTGGGTGTATGGCGGTCAGCAGGAGAGCGGCGCTATCGCAACAGCCAGCAGAGGGCCTGGAGGTCAGATTACCTTCAGAGAGTTTATGGGCGTAGGTGCTGATGAGTATGCCTATGTTGCACCTGATCCAAAGGACCCCAATATCATCTATGGTGGTCGTGTGATGCGCTTTGATAAGACTACCGGCCAATCGCAAAACATCGCTCCAGAAGCACTGCGCTCGGGTAAGTACCGCATCCTGCGTACCATGCCGCTGATGTTCCACCCTAAGGATAACAACATGCTGCTCTTTGCGACCAACGTGCTTTGGAAGACAACTAACGAAGGACAAAGCTGGGATATCATCAGCCCCGATCTCACCCGTGAGCAACCTGAAGTACCCGCGAGTGTTGGCGACTTCAAAACTCCCGAGTTGGAAACTATGGACCGAAGAGCGGTCATTTATGCTGTGTCTCCGTCACCATTAGATGTCGATATGATATGGGCCGGTACGGATGACGGACTGGTGCATGTGACCACTGATGGCGGTAAGAACTGGAAGAATGTGACACCACCGGATCTTAAATCATGGGACAAAGTAAGCCAGATAGATGCAGGGCATTTTGATCAACAGACTGCCTTTATAGCGATCAATGCCATCAGAAAAGACAACATGAAACCCCTCATCTACAAGACCAAGGATGGAGGCAAGACCTGGACCAAGATCACCAATGGCCTGGCGGAGATGGGCCCGGTCAATGTTGTACGAGAAGACCCTAAGCAAGCCGGATTGCTTTTCGCAGGGACGGAACGTGAAGTATACTTCTCCATAGATGAAGGAGAAAACTGGCAGGCACTGCGCATGGATATGCCGGCCTCATCGGTGCGTGATTTGGTGATCAAGGACGATGATCTGGTCGTAGGTACGCACGGCCGCTCAGCCTGGATCATGGACAATATCGAGCCGCTGAGACAGATGGCCAAGGCGCGTTCTGCAGGCAACTACCTCTTCAAACCGGCATTGGCGACACGCGTGCGCTGGAATATGTTCCTCGACACGCCGCTTCCTCCCGAGGAGCCCAGCGGAGAAAACCCACCAGATGGGACTTACCTCGATTATTTTCTACCGGAAAATGCCAATGAGGTGTCGTTGGAGATTATCGATAGTGATGGTGATTTGATTAGAAAATATTCGTCGAATGACGAACCGGAGTTTGTAGATACCACGGCCTTACCGCATCCTACTTACTGGATCAAGCCCTGGCAATCATTCAAGGCCGATGCTGGACATCATAGATTTGTGTGGGATCTCAGGTACCCCAATCCTCCGGGATCGGATCGTGAGTTTGCGATCTCTGCAGTGCATATGCAGACGCCCAGCGGCCCCAACGGACCTTTCGTTCATCCCGGAGAATACACGGTCAGGCTGAATGTGGATGGTCAAACCCAGGATCAGAAAATCACTGTACGACTCGACCCAAGAGTTGAGATCTCAGATTCTGCCCTACAGCAGCAGACTAACCAAAGCATGTTGGCTTACAATAGCTATCTCGACTTGCAAAAAGTGAGGGTCGCCTTGGATGAGCGCATAGCCGAATCGAAAGGAAAGAAAAAGGCTGCCATGGAAGCCTTGCGTGGCAATGGCAACCCGGGCAATGCCGATGTGCTTTACGGTAGTATCTACGCCACTGATGGTGAGGAGGAGAATATCGTCGCGTTGCAGCAGAAGTTTCTACACATGCTCGTCGTGCTTCAAAGTGCCGATCGACAACCGACTGACCAGGCTAAGGCGGGTCTTGCAGAACTCCGTATGACCATGCGCGCCGTGCTGGCAAGATGGGATAAGTTGAAGTAGCTTTCTCCGGCTCCCATGGTTCACTTCCACGGCCTGTGGCACACCATAGCCGTAAATGGATCGGATTTAGCAGGAAAGGTCTGTGAGACATAGACCTGGGCGGTAGTGAACTCTATTTGAAAATAGATGCCAATTCAAAGGAGATTTCCGATAGGAGTGTAGAAGTAACAGTACCACTTTCGGCCAGATATAAGATTGGCTGCTCGGGATCATCTGAGTAGATTTCCAACGTCTTATTCCCTGGGTCGACCAACCAATACTCACCTACTCCACCTCCTAAAAACCGTCTTTTCTTCACATTCCGGTCAATGAAACTGTTGGAAGGCGAAAGCACTTCCACCACAAGATCGGGAGCCCCTTCTATACCTCTTGAGGAAATGACAGAAGCTTTGGCACTACTAACGAAAACCAGGTCAGGCTGAAAAACAGTCGCATCATCAAGGTAAACGTCAATCGGAGCAAAGAATAGCTCACCATTCAGGGGATAGTTGTCGAATACTTTAAACAATTCGCGGAGAATGCGCTGGTGATTGGGGGTTGGGACTGGTGACATGACGAGTTGGCCTTCGATCAATTGTGCAAGCAGACCTTCTTCGAGATTTTGATAATCTTCGATGGTCCATGATTTAGACGTGTCAATAGTGACTACTTGCATAGATTAAAGATAACAAGTCAAATCCTAAATGGAGAATTGATAACAAGGGATAAAACTCTTACAATATCCCCTGCATCATATTGCCCACGAAAAAACCGAGGTAGTTACCCACAGCATAGCCGAGCAGACCTACTGCGACACCAGGTAGCACCAGGTCGCCATAGCCTCGGGCACTGGCCAATGCCAGCGCAGAAGATGAGCCTCCGACATTGGCCTGGGAGGCCACCGCAAGGATAGCTGCATCGATCTTGAGGAGCTTGCCCACTCCGAAAATGAAAATGCCGTGAATGAAGATGGTACCCAGGGCGAAGTAGAATATGGCAGGGCCTACCGCTACGATATTGGCTACAACCGACTTAGCACCGTTACTTGCTAAAAAGAGCAACAGGAGATAATTGCCCAGCATGGCACCTCCGGATAGTTGTCTTACGACGGGCAACTGACCCATGAGCAAGGCCAGGGTGGTCAGCCAAAGGATTTTCGGTAGGAAGGGCATCCATTCCGCAAGGAGATCGGATCCTAGCATGCAGCCAATGGTGATACCTGTGAATGCGGCCATGTCCTGAATAGGTATGGCCTTGAGGCTGTTGTACAAGGCTTTTTCCAGTGTTTTGGGCTTGTCCGCGGTTGAGGTATCCTTTTCCGGTAGGGGAGTAGCTTTCTCCTTGCTGCCCAAAAGAAGTGGTGCGGCGAGACATACGATGAGCCATATGGCGGTCAGGATTACATCGGCAGCTATACCGGCTGTGAATAGGCTGCTGGTCGTCTGGAAGGCATTGCCCAACGCTGCGAAATTCATCCCACCACCGATGTAGGTACCAGTGAACTGTCCGGCCAGTTTCCATGACTCAGGGCCGATAGCGTCATTCAAGACATAAGACATGGTGATACCACCCAGGGCGGAACCGATAGACCCTACCAGAAATGCCTTGAGCATGGTGCTACCCGCCATTTTCAGGGACTTGATACTTACGCTTAGCAGTATGAGGATGATACTTGCCGTGACCGCTTCACTCATTAAAAAATCGTAGACCGGCGATTCGCCGGGGATAATGGTACTGTTGGACAGAATGATGCCCATAATAATGCACAATGATGCTGATCCCATCTTCTTTAGAAAAGGTACGGACCGCTCCAGCCACAAGGACAGAATCACAATGAAGGCCATGATGAAGAATATTGCAACCGGGTCTTGAATCATAATGAATGTGTTAGGCAAAGTTGAATTTACATTTTTCCTGATACATCAAAACTGCTTCTGTGTGTCCAGCACATTGAGTAGCGGTCGTTTGTCTAAAAAGCGCTTGATGTTTTCGATAAAAAGATTGGTGATTCTGCTGTTTTCACGATCGCTGGTGCTGGCAGAATGCGGGCTGATGAGCACATTGGGCATGTCCCACAGCGGGCTGTTTTCCGGTAGGGGCTCTACCTGAAATACATCTAAGCCTGCCGCACCGATCTGACCGGACTGCAAGGCTTTGGTTAATGCCTGCTCATCAACTACGGCACCCCGTCCGATATTGATGAATGTACATCCTTTGGGCAACAGCGCGATCTCATGAGCACCGAGTAATCCTTCAGTCTCCGGTGTGTGCGGCGTGATGATCACCAGATGCTCGGCCCTTGGGAGTACTTCTGATAGCATCGATTGGTCATATAGCTCATCTACCGATAATGCCGTAGGGGACTGACCTTCGACGGTCCTTTTTACACCGATCACATGCATCCCAAAGGCTTTGGCCAACTGCGCGGTGCGCTGACCGACACTACCCAGGCCGAGGATGACGAGCGTCCTACCGGAAAGGTCGGTACCCGCATAGCGCTCCCAGTGGTGGCGCTGTTGCTCCTCAAGCATGCGAGGCACACCCTTGTGAAACATGAGCATGACCATAATACAAAACTCCGCCAGCGGCTGGGCATGGACACCCTTGGCGGTGGTGAAGATCGTGTTGGGCATCCTAGTGTCGTACCCATTGTTATGCACAAACTGACCAATACCTGAGCTGGTGGCTTGTAGCCACTGCACGCTGGGAGCTACTTCTGGTAAGTCTTCGACATGCGTCTGATCAAAGTCGAACAGAATGTCAGCCTGAGCAAGCAGATCAAGCCACTCTTTTTCCTGAGCTGCTGACCTGGGTATGGGTTCACCTTTGTGATCGGCTGCATACCTCGGAGGCCTTAGCAGGTCGGGCCGATAGATCACATTGATCCTGTGATCGACTTGTTTGATCTTCTCGACATGTTCCTCTTCGAGATAGCTGGCAATGAGTAATTGGAAAGTGCTGTGCTCCATGAACCACTAAAAATGAACTACTTCCGAGTGGAATAAAAGTCGGCTTACAGCAGTGTGCTAATGAGCATTTGATCGGTTGGATGGATTATGCGGGATGAGTTTTCTAATGGAGTTCGAAGATTGAATTGGCCCTTAGTTTGTTGTTAATTACCAAATGCACCTCCATAGGTTTTGCTAATGTTAAGGCCTTAAATGGTTTCGCTCAGGTGTACGGTTAATAGGGGATTTACCTAATTATGAGCTATTTGAGTGATTTTGGTCAGTTGTTTGTCATTTAGTATTCTGTAAGTTTTGATTTAGGCCAGAGGGTGTTATTTTTATTTTCTGGTGTTATATGAAATTACTACTGCAACCTAGCCCCTCTATGTTTCGATTTTTTCTACCTCTTTTCTTGACTGTTGGCATTCTCTGCTCCTCCGAGGCACAAGTCAATGAGCAGGACTCTTTAGCCCTGGTCGCGCTCTACGAAAGCACAGATGGGGATAATTGGAGGAATGATGATAACTGGCTACAACTCGGTCAGAATGTGGGGGAGTGGTTCGGAGTTTCTATAGAAGGGGGTAGTGTTATTAGTCTAAATTTGACTTACAATAATTTGATGGGTTCTATTCCAACAGAAATTGGAAATTTGGTCAATCTTAAAAGCTTAGAACTAAGGAGAAACCTATTGACAGGTAGCATACCAGTTTCAATTGGCAATCTCGTAAACCTTATTAATCTAGAACTCTATCAAAATGAATTGGAAGGTAGCATTCCAACAGAAATAGGTCATCTTACTAGTATTAAGGTGATTAAACTTTTTGACAATCAGTTTTCTGGTGCAATACCCTCCTCTCTAGGCAATCTTTCCGATTTAGAGATACTCGAATTGAGCAAGAATCAATTAACAGGTAGCCTTCCCAACGAACTTGGTAGTCTATCAAGTCTATCACACCTTAGCTTAGGTACGAATCAACTTTCAGGTTCAATACCTTCTTCTCTAGGCAATCTTTCAAATTTAGAGCAACTTGGTTTAGCCTACAATCAGTTAACTGGTAGTATTCCTAACGAACTTGGCAATCTGTCTAGCCTAACGCAACTAACCCTAAGTGATAACCAATTGTCAGGAAACATACCTAGGGAATTAGCTCAAATACCAAATTTGAGAACAATTTTTTTACAGGATAATCAACTGACAGGAAACATACCACCAGAATTGGGTGGTTTGGTCAATTTGAGTCAACTCAACCTGATTGAGAATTCACTGACAGGTAAAATTCCTACAGAATTTGGTGATTTGACCAATCTGGATTTTCTCCGTATCGATGACAATCAATTATCCGGTTCTTTACCGCTAGGTTTAACAAATATCGAGGGCTTAGCAGCTGATCAATCTTGGAAAGTTTTTAGTTTTTCAGGAACAAACCTTTGCGAGCCTGTAGACCAAGTGTGGATTGACTGGAAAGAAGGGAGAAATATCATTAGCTCTGGCCTTATATGCGAAGAAGACCACTCCCTCTACACCGACTCACTCGCCTTGGTCGCCCTCTATGAAAGCACCGATGGAGATAATTGGATTAATAATGATAATTGGTTGGAAGGGCCTGTGGAGAGCTGGTTTGGAATCACTGTCAATGATGATTTTCGAGTAAGCCATTTAAACATGAACTCAAATCGATTGATTGGTAGCATTCCCAACGGACTTGGGCAATTGACTGAGCTTACCTCTCTCTTGCTGAGTTCAAATGAGCTCACGGGTGAAATACCGGAAGACCTGGGCAATCTGTCTGAACTGTATGAGTTGAGTCTAAGCCGTAACTACCTGAGTGGAATTATTCCCTCCTCATTAGGTAATCTGACCAAAGCAGTTCAAATCAATATATCAGGAAATCAGCTAGAAGGAAATGTTCCAGAGAACATCTTCCTAATTGATGGCCTAAGTACGCTATGGGTGGGTAATAATCCATTGTCAGGGCCGCTTCCTGCAGCAGTTACTTTGACTACAGCACAAAACATGACATTCTTTAACACTGATCTTTGTATTCCAAGTAATCAGTCTTTCGAGTTGTGGTGCGATAACAACTACATATGTCATGCACTTAAGTTCTGCGATGATCCAAGCATCTCCACGCTCGATTCTCTTAATCTGGTGTATATATATGAAAACCTGGGAGGAGAAAATTGGACAAATAGTACGGGGTGGCTGACAGCACCTGTTGTACTGTGGCATGGGATTACTGTGGCGAATGGGAGAGTTACAGAGATCGATTTGTCCAACAACAATCTAATTGGCGAGCTCTTGACTGGCTGGGTCAACGGAGTAAATTATACGGCTGTGGACTTATCAGGCAATGACTTATCAGGTCAATTGCCAACAGGTATTGGCGACATGTATTCACTGATGAACCTCAACTTATCTGCTACTAATTTAGAAGGAAAAATTCCATCGGAGATCATCTACAGTCGATCACTAACTCATCTCGATTTTTCGAATACTAGCTTATGTGAACCAACCACAGTCGCCTACATCAACTTCACCCAGGGACTTCAGGAGTATGGAGCAACTGTTACTTGTGATTATCTCGGAGCAGATGTTCAGGATTCACTGGCGTTGGTGGCATTTTATCAAGCAACGCAGGGATTGAGTTGGAGGCGAAATGACCATTGGCTGGATACTCCGGTACACGAATGGTATGGGGTGAAGCTGGATGGTGATGGAAAAGTCATTAGCCTTGAATTATCTGCGAATACCATTAATGGACAATTACCTACAATGCTGCCGATACTCCTTGAGCTTGATCAGCTTGAGATTCTGAATTTGCAGGACAATCTCCTAATTGATGGGCCAATACCCAACTCCATAGATGGGTTTACCAATCTTCGTATATTGAACTTATCCTACTGTCAACTAGGAGGTAGTATACCTGTAGAGATAGGGAATATGACAACCCTGGAGGTTTTGGGGTTAAGTGGCAACAATTTATATGATGAAGTTCCAGCTTCTATTTACAGCTTGTCGAAGCTACAGGCCCTAGCCTTTGATGGCAACAACCTGCACGGTCTGGTACTTGAGCAAGTGAGTGACCTGACAGAATTATCCACATTCGTGATCTATGATAATCCACTTCTGTGCGAGCCAATCAGTAGTGACTACTTGGATTGGGCTGGTGATTTATCACTTTATATCAACTCCAATACTTGCGCTGCTCCCTATGGAGATTTTGTGAAAGACTCCCTCGCTCTGATTGCGCTCTATGAGAGCACTGATGGTGATAACTGGACTAATAATGAGAATTGGCTAACAGGAGATGTAGATACTTGGTATGGGGTTACTGTGGAGGATGGCCGGGTGATCGAGATTGTACTAGACAGCCCAGATGGTTCGGAAGAAATACAAAACCAAATTGGAAACAATATGATAGGGGTTATCCCTATTGAATTGTATTCTTTGACAAAACTCAAGATACTAGATCTATCTAGTAATGACATTTCAGGTTCATTATCCAATGAGATAGAAAACCTTTCAGAATTACGAGTTTTAGACCTGTTTTCCAATGATTTGAGCGGAGGTATACCTAAAGAAGTATTTGATTTAGAAAGCTTGGAAAAACTTCAGTTAGTTGATAATAATCTAAGCGGTACTCTTCCTCCTAGCATTGGAGATGGGTCTCAATTAAATGAGCTCTTGTTGGCAGGAAATCAAATTGCAGGTTCAATTCCGCTTGAACTAGGCAACTTATCAGAGTTGACTAAACTATCTCTAGGATTCAACGATCTAGAAGGAGTCATTCCTACGGAGCTTGGTAGTTTGACCAAACTTGAAACTCTATTTTTAGGGAATAATAGGATCAATGGACCTGTGCCTGCGGAACTAGGTAACCTTAATAAATTAGAAAGACTAGAGATTTCGAACAATGATCTATCTGGTTCAATCCCATTGTCCTTTGTCAATCTTGAAAATCTTGGACTAGGTGAGGCCAGAATCAAATTTGACTACTCAAATACCAACCTCTGCGAACCTCTAGACCAAGCCTATCAAGACTGGAAAGAAGGTAGGAACATTATAGACAATGGTGTGATCTGCGATGATTTGCAATACTCTCTCTACACCGACTCCCTCGCCCTTGTTGCCCTCTATGAAAGCACCGATGGTGATAACTGGAGCTTTCAAGAGAACTGGCTCACTGGCTCGTTGAACACTTGGTCGGGGGTAAATGTTGTTGATGGGCGTGTTACGGGGCTGTTACTGCAAAACATCAACTTGGATGGTAGTCTACCCCCAGAGATAAGTAATCTTACTCAACTTCAAGGAGCCACTTTAAGTCATAATAAGTTGAATGGTGGACTAGAGTACCTAACGGAAATCGATGAGCTTTCTTACTTGGATGCTGGCTATAACTCCTTTAGTGGGGAAATACCTACATCTCTGTCGGATATGCCAGCCTTATCATATTTGTATTTAGAGCATAATCAGTTTGCTGGAAGTATACCCAGCGAGATACTTAATATTGCGACTCTCGAACACCTCAACTTAAGCTCTAATAACTTAGAAGGGGACTTTCCTCAAGACTTCAATGGAGTGCCTAGTCTTAAAACATTGAGTTTGGCCGATAACGGACTGGAAGGTTCATTTCCAGAGAGCTTGTCTAATTTATCTGGTCTGAGTTTCATAAATCTGTCAGGTAATAACCTTTCTGGTTCAATTCCTGATGATCTCTGGAGCCTACCGGAGTTGTCTGGTGTAAACCTGCAAAGCAATAAACTCAGCGGTCAGCTGTCAATCGCCATCGGCAATGCCGTCAACCTTGAATCGCTCAGCCTTAGTTATAACCTGCTGAGTGGAGACCTTCCTGAAGAATTAGGGAACTTAGTTAAGCTTAACTGGCTAACATTTGAATACAATAATTTCGAAGGAGAGTTTCCATCATCTATTACGTCCCTTACGGATTTAACACACCTCCTATTCGGTAGCAATCAATTGACCGGAGTTATTCCATCGGGAATAACAAACCTTTCGTCTGTAGTCAGTTTCGATTTGTCAAACAATACCGGACTATGTGAACCAGAAACTTCAGAATACATAAATTGGACTTCCGGCCTTGATACCTATCGCAATTCCAATATTTGCATACCGACCAATGATCTCAAGTCAGACTCCCTCGCCCTGGTCGCTCTCTATGAAAGTACCGATGGAGACAACTGGACCAATAATACCAATTGGCTAATAGGTGATGTTGATACTTGGTATGGTGTTACCGTCGATAATAACAGAGTATACGGTTTATCACTTGCAGGCAATGGCCTAAGTGGGAATCTACCCGAAGAATTTTCGGATTTAACGGCAATGGTAACTGTGTTAATGGGTCGGAATGAAATATCTGGTAACCTCCCTACAAGCATAGGAAGGATGTCAAGTTTAGAGCATCTTGACCTTACAGATAACAGCATCCATGGTCAAATACCTCCAGGAATTGGCGATCTATCGAAGTTGGAGCTACTTAGCTTAAGAGATAATGATCTATCTGGAATGCTACCTCTTGAGCTCGGGCATTTGTCTAACCTATCAATACTTGAAGTGACAAGCGGCAATTTGCAAGGAGCAATTCCTTCTTCTTTTGAAAACCTGTCGAATCTGACAATACTAGACTTAAGTTCTAATGAATTGAGTGGTGAACTCCCCGACTTCCTCACCTCCTTTTCTAAGTTGAGACGTCTTGAGCTTGATAGCAATCGATTTGTAGGTGGAATCCCGGAGGACATTGGAAGCCTAACGAGTTTAGAATGGATATTCCTTAACAGTAATAATCTACAGGGGGGGATACCAAAATCTGTAGAACACTTGTTGCAATTGCGTCTTTTAGTACTATCAGGTAATGACATGGACGGATCTATACCCCCTGAGATAGGTTCGCTAGAATCATTGAAGGCGTTATGGCTTGATAACAATAACTTTTCAGGAGAACTTCCTTCTGAAATTGGTCAACTCTCCGAACTCTTTTTATTGAATATTTCCAATACCAACATTAGTGGTGCTTTGCCAGCGGAGGTAGGAGCTCTGACAGAGCTACAGATAATGGACTTGAGCAATACCAATTTGGAAGGTTCACTGCCGCTGGAAATCACCAATCTAAGTATTCTCGCCAATGCACCTTATCCAGATTATGTATTTGATTTATCCAACACCGATATCTGTGAACCCCAAGACCAAGCCTATCAAGACTGGAAGGAGGGTAGGAATATTGTTGGTAGTGGGCTAGTGTGTGAAGAGTACTCCCTCTACACCGACTCCCTCGCCCTTGTCGCCCTGTACGAAAGCACCGATGGAGACAACTGGACAAATAATGCTAACTGGCTAACAGGAGATATAGATACCTGGTATGGGGTGACCATTCATAGTGATAGGGTGATAATGCTGGAATTGAATGGAAACAATCTTAATGGAAGCTTACCTGCTGAGATTGGGGACCTTACTGCGTTGACACACCTAAGCCTTGAAGAAAATAATATTTCTGGTTCTATACCAACTGAGGTAGGTTTTATGAGTGAGCTGCAGTTGCTGTATATACATACTAACGAGCTGTCGGGATCAATTCCGCAGACCTTTGGACTATTGAGCAACCTTGAAGACCTTCATTTAGCAAGCAATTCAATTAGCGGGAATCTTCCGCCTGAGATTGGCAATATGTCTTCTCTTCGTTCGATTGATTTAGGGGATAACGAGTTAACTGGTGAGATACCTAAAGAGATAAGCCAATTAGCGTTGCTTGAAAACCTTGTACTTAATAGAAACAATTTCTCTGGAGCCATACCACCCGAAATCGGATTACTAACTTCTCTGGACTATTTCTCTTTTACTGATAATAACCTGTCAGGTACTTTACCAGATGAGATTGGAGATATGAGGAACCTTCGAGTATTTGATATTGAGAATAATAACTTGAGTGGAGAGCTACCAGTTTCTATGGCACTCTTGGATAAATTGGAGAAGGTGTATTTGTCTCGTAATCAACTTACGGGAACGGTTCCAAGAGATTTTCTAGAGCTAGACTTGTTATCGGACCTCAGCATAATTGATAACCTTTTTGACAGCCTGCCTAATGTGTCAGCAACCAAACCTGACCTTCGATTATCGGCACATACTAACAGGCTTACATTTACAGATTTAGAGCCGAATATTGCCATATTTGAGTCCGTTTCTCAGTACTCACCACAACGTCAATTTGGCTTTACACAAACAGTCTCTATTAACGGCAGTTCAGACGCAGAGTTAAGCCAACCTTCAGTCGGCGGCACAGCCAACAACTATCAATGGTATAAAGACAATGAGCTTATTGAAGGAGCTACCGAACAGGATTATGAAATAGAAAACCCATCCTTGGAATCAGAGGGAACCTACGTGCTGAGGGTGACAAACACCCTTGTCCCAGGTCTGACATTAGAAAGTCACCCTATTGAACTCATCTACGAGCCACGCACGGAGAAGGAGATACTGTCTTATTCGATCCCTGGAGAGTTTGCACCAGCGGATATTGATCAGTCAGGCAGATCAATCACCGCCTACCTGCCATGTGATGCTCCAGATATTTCCATTCCAACGTTTGAGGTATCAGGAGGCGCTCAAGCCTTTGTAGATGATGAAGCTCAGGTATCAGTAGTTACTTCCGTTGATCTGAGTGATCCAGTTGCTTATACTGTTGTTGCAGAAGATGGATCGGAAGCCCTGTGGACGGTTACCGTTACTAATCCTAACCCTATTGACGTCTTCTCCACCATCAGTCACCTCTCCAGCTGCAATACTTCTAGCGGCTCAATCACCCTCGATAGCATCAGGCTGGATTCGGATCAGATGG
>CAYGOT010000020.1:0-66862 GCA_964351595.1 uncultured Roseivirgaceae bacterium
CACTAATTCCATCGGGTATATAATTGGCTACTAAAGTAGGGATGCCAATACCCAGGTTGACATACCAACCATCTTGTAATTCCTGTGCAATTCTTCGAGCAATTCCGTTTTTATCAAGCATATCAATTTGTTGATTTGAAGATGTGTTGATGAGATGATTTTTTAGCTTTTTTTGAAGATGAGATGATCTTGGACAATACCTTGATGATTGAATCCAAAGTTTGACTCAATTGATCTGGGTCTGGATAGTTGCGAGCATGTGTGCAGACGTCAAGCCAATACTGAGTTTCGTCGGCTTCCTTGGCTGCAATTTTGAGCTTAAGGATAAAGTCCGCTTTGCTTTCAGCGTTTTGCGCTTCTCTGATATTTGCACCTATGGATGTTCCTGATTTGAGCAGTTGTCGAGCAATAATATATTTTCTATGCTCTTCTAGTTTTTCACAAAAGGCCACAATTTTAAGCGCAAAAACGAAGCTCAAGTCTACTATTAAGTTTGGCCTATCGTCTCTCATGATTGATAACTATTGGAAATACCTCAATATTCAAATCAGTTAATCTTCAAATTATCAACTTGAACTTCTGATAGTTCTCTGTTCAATTCTTTTTTCGTAATTCACACCCTGAAATATCCGTTGTACAAATATGCCAGGAGTGTGAATATAGTTGGGGTCAAGCTCGCCCGGTTCAACCAACTCCTCCACTTCTGCGATTGTGATTTTGCCGGCCATGGCCATAGGAGGATTGAAATTGCACGCTGTACCCTTATAGACCAGATTACCCAAACGATCCCCTTTCCATGCTTTGACCAGCGAAAAGTCAGCAGTCAGGGCAGACTCCAGGATGTGGGGTTTACCGTCAAAAACACGCACTTCCTTACCTTCGGCCACCTCTGTGCCGTATCCTGCTGGTGTAAAGAAGGCCGGAATACCAGCTCCACCGGCTCTGCATCTTTCAGCAAGACTTCCTTGCGGAATAAGGTCTACTTCCAGTTCCCCACTGAGCATCTGCCTTTCGAATTCAGCATTTTCTCCCACATAGCTGGAAATCATTTTTTTGATCTGATGATGTTGAAGAAGAAGTCCTAATCCAAAGTCATCAACACCAGCATTGTTGCTGATGCAAGTGAGACCTTTGACTTTAAGGTCGACCAATGCGGAAATGCAATTTTCGGGTATACCACAGAGCCCAAAACCACCAAGCATCAGCGTCATATCATCCCGGATGTCTTGGATGGCTTGATGCGCATCTTTCACTACTTTGTTCATAGGATATTTTTATATTTCATCTACGATTCTCAATACGGCGTGTGCTTTTTCAGACTTTCCTTTTTCGATGTACTTTTTCCCAATCCGGTGAAGTCCATCTTTGATTAAGTCTCTCTGTCCCTCAAACTCAAGAAACAACTCCTTTACTCGTGTAATTTGCCTTGCTTGAGTGATTTCATCCGATGAGGGTTGCTTCTCTAAATTACCCAGGCGTCCCAGGTTATTTGCCGTTAAAATGTTGCTATTACGGATACTAGGAGAGAGTTGATCAACACCAATGCCCTTGGTCTTTAGCGGCTTGGGAATTTCAAATAATGCCTCGCCATGAGCCCGTACGTACCAGTTTTCTCCTAATCGTCCTACATAGTCCAGTTTTTCTGTGTCAAGTGTCTGATCATCCTTCAAATAATCAGAATCTATGTGAATCCTTTGGATTCTTGAGATGACTAGATTACCCGCACCACCTTCTTCACCAAGCTCGATCACCTGATCAACGGTACACTCAAACGAGACGGGAGACTCTAAGACACGAGGCGGTTTGACCGTCTCCGAGGCACGCTCCTTGAAACCCGCTTTGACAAACTCGTTCACACCTTGCTCATACTCTGTACTGGCCAGCGACATCTTCTCGACCATGGCATAGTTGACCATATTGATCACTACTTCCGGCACAGCCTTTATATTTTCATAAGTATGCTTATTCGAGCCATCTCTACCTCTTTTCGCAGGTGCGAAAATCAAAATCGGAGGGTTGGCGCTGAACACATTGAAGTAACTAAATGGACTGAGGTTGACATTGCCGTTGGCATCAACCGTACTGGCAAACGCTATCGGTCTTGGACCCACTCCAGACAGTAGGTAGCCATGCACTTGTTGGGTAGAAAGGGTAGAAGGGTCTATAGAGAGTATTTTGCTCATTTCTTTATCGGGGTTATCACTAAGCTAATTCAAAAATAGAGATATCTCTTTAGTCAATCGAGGGTTTTGCCAGGAATGCTTCATGGTATGATTATGATCCATGAACGTGGCGTATATTCACCGAGCGTTATTGCTTTTCCAAATTGTTTTTTGCTAATTGAAAACTCACCCCAAGATTATATACATGAGAAGCCTGGTTCTAATCATTCTTGTCGTACCGTTATTATGTTTTTGTCAATCTAATCGACCTGCCCAGGCAGATTCATTCGCTGACCTGAAAATTGGTAAAAGCCAAACTGGAGTCAAGGCTAAAATCTCAGCTGTTCAACCAATCGGGCAAGACTGGCAATTAGACCTGATGATTGATAAGAGTAAGCAAGGGGGGGCATCATCGCCTATCATTCCGGTAGGTAGGGCGCTCAAAGCCCAAATTGCTGAACTGACCCTCCAAAAGCTTGACAAGCTTAGGTCTACAACTCTTTCGGCCGACATTTCTAAGGCGCATACCTGCTTAGCTGTGTTAGGCTCCAGAAATAAGCAAACTGATGTCTACGAAATTTATGATTTGATTCTATTAGATAATTAATATTACTCATCAACTCCATCATACCTATGAAGTCATTTAACCTTTTAGCGGTTCCTTTAATCATCCTATTTGGAATTGTCGTTTTCGTAGATATCTCCGCACCGACTGAGCGAGAAGAGAAGATTCGGAAAAAGAAAGCAAGACTGGAGCACTATCACAGAATGCTGCAAGATCCTGCTACAGGAGCCATACCCGAGCTGGTGCGATTGAGAGAGCTTGCCTATCGGGAACGAATGAGAGAACGGTATGGTACCCTCAGGACTCAAAATGACCTTGTGCATACTTGGTCCGAGTTGGGCCCTTCCAACGTGGGTGGCAGGACGAGAGCACTGGCTTTGGATCGTAGGAACAGCAATATCGTTTTTGCTGCTGGGGTCTCAGGTGGCATTTGGAAGTCGAACGACGATGGTGATACCTGGCGGAGTGTGTCTCCCAATGGAAGCAATCTTAGTATTACCTCGATAGCTCAGGACGCAGTGGACGCTGATACCTGGTATGCTTCTACGGGTGAAGTGAGCAACAACACGGCTTCTGGTAAGAATGAAGAAGGATCACCCTTTGGTGGGGCTGGGGTGTATATCTCGGCAAACAACGGAGAGACCTGGGATATTTTGACTTACACAGAAAGCTCGCCCACACAGTATACTGCCAGCAGTTCGCCCAACCTTAATATCAAGAATGCCCAGTCTACACCGTTTGACTACACTACTAAAGTCTATACACATGATTTTTCCGGTAATGCGGCAGTTTTCATTTGTTCGCAAAACCGTGGCATTTGGATATCCACTGATCAAGGTCAGACATTTGACAAATTTGCTCATCAGAATCTGGGTGAGCTAGGCAACAACCTCACCGATGATCCGCAATATGTGGATGTGGTGGTAGATGAATCAAATATCATCACTGTTTTCCTGGGGCCTAGGTCCGCCCAGTCGCCATACGGCTTCTATCGCTCATACGATCTCGGTGAAACATTCTTCAATGTGACGCCAGAGGACTATCTCGGTACTATAGACAGTAGGACGCTACTAGCATTTGCTCCTTCAAACAATAAGCTGTTGTATGCTTTCAACCATCTGGGAGTCGATGATCATTCGTTATATGCATTTGATTTTACGAACTATGATGATGATACCGGAGATCTACTGTTTTCAGATTTGACAGCTAACCTACCGGAATTTGAGCGTAGTATCTTCGGAGGATCAGAAGGCTTTTCGACCCAGGAGGGATATGACATGGCATTGGCTATTCATCCTACCAACCCTGATATTGTAGTGCTTGGCTATGTCAATCTTGTGCGTTCGATTGATGGCTTCAAAACATCAATTATCGATGATGCGGCTTTTAGCTGGATAGGGGGTAATGACAACCCTGACCTGTTAGATGAAGGTATCAGCTTTGAAGAGGACTTCAAGCATCATGCGGATCAGCATATCGTGATATTTGACCCAAACAATCCTGATATGATATGGTCGGGTCATGATGGTGGAATCTCAAAGACGGATGATATAACAGCGAACAGGGTGAGTTGGATCTCTAAGAACAACGACTACAACGTTACCCAATACTTCCATGTGTCCATAAGTCAGGGAGTAGATAAGTTCACGATAGGAGGGACACAGGATAATGGTACCCCCTCTATGGATTTTAGTGGGTTCAGCGGCTCTTTGCTTCCTAGTTTGGGTGACGTATCTTCCGGGGATGGGTCTTATTCTTACATCGCCGAGGATTTCTTTTACGCCTCATCACAGGAAGGCAATGTTTCCGTTTCTAACATTGAAGACTTCCTTGATGTTACCAGGCCTGACTTCAACAAGCTCTTCATTCACCCATTTGCAATAGACCCGAATGATGAGGGGACCATATTTTTCCCTGAAGCTTTTAACGGTGGGTTGGCCCGAAACACACAAGTAGATGAGGCATTTTCCACACTTGATCAGGGACAGATAGATGATGGTTGGGAAGAAATAGAATTTGACCAATCCTTCTCGATAAGTGCGCTGCGTGTGACGGATATGAATCCCAGCCATCGATTGTATATTGGAGGTACTGAGAGCAGTGGTGATCCCTACCTGCTAATAATGGAAAATGCGACCACAGCTACCGCAAGTGACATAGAGGCCGTTCAAGTGGGAGCACCCAATGGTGCTTGGTTAAATGATATAGCGATCAACCCGTCAGATGGAGATGAAATACTGCTGGTCTATTCAAATTATAATATTGCGGGTCTTTATCATTCTACAGATGGGGGTCAGACATTTACGGTAGTGGAAGGCAACTTGGGCGAGGGGGACGATAGGGATGGGGTAGGAGAAACGGGACCCTCGCTGCGTTCCGCTGAGATTATCAACTATCCAAATGGAGATACAAAATATGTGGTGGCAACAAGTATTGGAGTTTTTAGTACAGAGTCGCTTTCCGGAGCTTCGACCTTGTGGGAGCTGGAAGTCGACCAGCTGGATAATGTAGTCGTCGAAGACCTTGATGTCAGAATAGCCGATGGTACCATAGTGGCTGGTACTGTAGGCAGAGGAGCTTTTATTGGACTTGCCGAGCAAGTGACAGTAGACCTTCCTAATCTGGAACTGACCTCCTTTACAATTACGAATCAGGACGGGTCAACCAGCATTACTGTCGGAGATCAGGTCTTTTTTAACCTATCGATTACCAACTCGGGTAGCATGCCTACCACTTCGGGTTTTACCATCAGCTATACGGTAAGCGATGATGTATTCACCTCTGATTTTACTGAGACTATAGCCGTCGGAGCTTCTATTGATGAGGTTGTGGAAGGAGCTAGCCCGTCAGCTGCAGGGTCTATTACTGTCATAGCGAAACTCGACTCTGAGGAGATCATCGCCGAGTCTAATGAAAATGATAATTCTCAAACTGTGACGCTTACCATTCAGGAGATTGGCTCACCCGATCCACTTGTGGTGGATTTTGCAGTAGCATCGTCTGAGGTGGGAGTTGGTGAGTCCATAAGCTTTGACCCGGCGGTATCTGGAGGTGTGCCTCCGTATACTTATGCATGGTTATTTGAGGGTGGTGATCCCGGAGCTTCCACTGAAGAACAGCCAACGGTAGCTTATGGAGATGCTGGCGAATATGATGTAGTGCTGGAAGTGACGGACGCAGAGGGCACCATTGCAGCAGAATCTAAAGCCTCATTCATATCAGTCGAAGAAATGGTCGAAACGGGTATTGTGGATGAAGGCACGAGTCAGATGATTTCTGTTTACCCGAATCCGGTGATTAACAACAGCTTCAAAATAGAACTTCAGGAAGGGTTACGCTTTGAAAGCCTGAATAGTTTAAGACTGATATCCCTGAGTGGACAATCTATGAACATTATCCCTCGGCAGGAAGCTGGACATCTCTTCATTTCAACTCGTTCAATAGTACCGGGAGCATATGTGCTGCTGTATGAACTGGAAGGGAAATTTGGTAGCACGAGAATATTGATAAGATAATCGATACTGACGAAAAACAGTCAAAGCTCATTTCAATAGAGATGAGCTTTTTTAATGATCAAATTTGACCGAAGAAATAATTTGACTTCTGATAAAGCTTTATTCCTCTTAGGTTCATACTATAAACCAGGAAATTATGAACAGACGACAAGCCATCTCCAAATCATCCAAGGCCGCAGCACTACCCTTCTTTGTGCCTATGATTAATGCAGGGTCATTCGAGCTGTTTGCCGATCAGGACAGACCTTATAGCAAGAGAACCCTGGAAGTGATGGAGAATAATACCATTATGGACATGCTCAGCCCACTTACCCTGAACGCTACTCAACTTTTCAACCTGATTATGAGGCCAGGCCAATTCGAGGTGGGAGACCTTGGCAAATACAAAGAGGCAGGCATTGATGTCTATCATTTTGCGGTAGGCTTTGGTGGGCCCAATGCTTATCAGGATCTGCTCAAGTACTTTGGAAGTCTCAACGGCTTCATCGCCAATAATGGAGAGCAGCTTATGCGCATCGATAGTATTTCTGATATCGACCGTGTCAAGTCCAGCGGCAAAACAGGTATTCTTCTGGGGGTTCAAAATGCCGAGCACTTTACTAAAGTGGAGGATGTAGACGACTTCTACGGGCTCGGTCAGCGCATCTCCCAACTTACTTATAACACCAGAAATAGAATAGGCAATGGTTGCACAGAGCGGGTTGATGGAGGTATCAGCGATTTTGGCTTTGATGTGATCAAGCGGATGAATGAAGTCGGTATGGCAGTGGATGTTAGTCACTGTGGCGACCGCACCACCATGGATGCTTTTGAGGCGAGTAGCAAGCCGGTGCTCGTCACGCACTCCAATGCCCGGGCGCTCAACGATCACGTGCGCTGCAAGACAGATGAGGCGCTCAAGGCTATGGCTAAATCCGGAGGAGCTATCGGAATCACAGGTATGCGGAATTTTGTGAAGGCCACAGACCCCACGACCATCGAAGATGTGCTCAATCACTTCGACTATGTGGCCCGGCTCGTTGGCGTGGAGCACGTAGGAGTAGGTAGTGACATAGACTTGTACGGGTACGATGCTTTACCTGCAGACGAGCTGGCCAAGCTGCGTAGCAATCGCGATAATGAGAAGTACAAGAGCCGCGAACGCTCAGATATTGACCTGCTTAATCACCCCAAGCGTATGTTTGATTTGACCGAGGGTTTGATCGGGCGTGGTTACTCTGACCGGAACCTTGCGGGTATACTTGGTGGTCATTTTAAGAGGGCCCTATCGGAAATCTGGAAGGCATGATCTCTAAAAATTTCAAACGTTTGCATAGATTTTAGGCGTATTATTAAAAATTCAACAATAATACCTTGATTATGATAAATATCATGTAAATCTATCTTTTGGGTATTGAATTGGTGGAATATGAGCCCTACATTTGCCATATGTAGCAATTGATTTTTTCGCCTATGTTGTTCCTCCACGACTCTCAGCAAATACAATTTTTTAAGTTCTATAAGCAGCTCAAGCAAGAGGCGCCAAATAGAAAAAAGATCAAGGAACACAGAGAGGAATACTACAGAAAAGGGCAGGAGTATGGTTTCTGCAACGACGAGATCCATGAGATCATCAACGAGTACCTAAGCGAGCACTAAACTAAACTTCTATTGATAGCGATTAAGTCCCGAAGTATCTTCGGGATTTCTTTTGCTTATTAGTTAGACAAAAATGAAACTAATGAATTACATTCACGTTTGTCTAACTAATAAAATTTGAGGTAAACACGATTGGCCGTGGGCTTTTCGGTTTGCCAATTGTCAATCATGAAAGGATCTTATCTGGGTGAATTTGAAGAGCTCGTACTACTCACCGTGGGCTCGTTGTACAAGGAGGCTTACGGAGTAGCCATCATGGATGAAATCGAATCTCAAACCGAGAGAAGCGTCAATGTTAGCGCTGTGCACGCTGCTTTGAAGCGACTTGAAGCCAAGGGCTTTGTCAACTCCCATATGGGGGGTGCCACCAACGAAAGGGGAGGCCGCCGCAAGCGTTATTTCGAACTGACCCTTTCTGGTAAGAAGGTACTCGATGAATCTATGGCCTTGCGGACACAGCTCTATAGCAGGATACCCAATATCTCATACAGTTTTAGTTATTGATGCAACAACAACCGCCCCGATGGGCTGATCGGTTTCTACGCTGGTACTGCAATCCGGAATTGCTGGAAGAAATCCAGGGTGATATCTACGAGCTGTACGATCGGGAGGTGGCACAACATAATGTGAGGAGGGCGAACCTCAGGTTCATATGGAATGTGTTCCGCTTTTTTCGCTGGTCAAATATCAAGAAGTCAAACTCAGAATATCAATCAAATCAATTAGGCATGTTCAAAAACTACCTTGTCATCGGAATCAGGAATATCAGGAAGCAATGGAGTACTTCCTTGATCAACATCCTTGGGTTATCAATAGCCATTGGCCTGGCATTAACCACCTTTATTTTTATTGATCAACAGCTCAACATGGATTCCTTTCATACGAAACGGAATAGTATTTATCAGATCATTAATACAGTCCAGGAAGGTGATAGTGACCTGGCCCGCTGGGGAGACTCACCTATTGTGCTGGGACCTCAGGCCAAGCTCGACCATTCGGTAATTAAAGACTTCACACGTATCGAATTCCGCTACGGCAACTTGAGGCGGGGAGACTATGTCTTCAACGAGTTTATGGCCTTTGTCGACCCTTCCTATTTGAAGATGTTCGACTTTCCCATAAAATATGGCTATCGCTCAGCACTTGAGGAAAAGAAAAATATTGTCATCGGCGAAGAAACCGCGATCAAATACTTTGGAGAAGAGGATCCGATGGGCCAGCCCATGTCTATCAAGTTTGCCAATGGTGTCATCCAGCAATATGTGGTGGGAGCTGTCATGGACAAGCGTCCTGATAATGCAAGTTTCGGATACGAAATCATGCTGCCAATGGACAATTTCTTCGATCTTCGATTCAACGATAATTATGATTGGGCATACTTCACAGATGCTACATTCATAGAGCTACAGGAGGGAGCTGATCCTAAAGCGCTAGAAGAACTGCTGGCTAGCTATAAGGAGCTTCAGAATCAGTCTGACTCCAGATGGACTATCACTGATTTTGAATTGATTTCTTTAGATGGACTGGGTACTGAGGCCTTTGATATTCAAGAGTCGGTCGCTAGTGCCGGACACCCTGCTGGTAGAATTGCGCTTGGAGGACTATCAGTTATTCTATTGCTATTAGCGTGTTTCAACTATATGAATATTGCGGTAGCCTCAGCGACCAAGCGACTTAAGGAGATTGCCCTGCGCAAGGTTATGGGCAGTGACAGAAGACAGATCATCTATCAATTCATGCTAGAGAACTTTATCCAGGTGATCTTCGCAATGCTAATAGGTGTCTTGCTGAGCTATTATTTCTTATTACCTGGTTTCAGCTATCTGGTACCGATCAACGTACCTTTTGTATTTTCATCATGGGGAGCAATGGTTGGGTTCTTTGCTTCATTGTTGTTTGTAATAGGCGTGTTGTCAGGAGGTTACCCTGCGTTGTATATATCGAGATTTCAACCCGTCTCGATATTTCGCGGTAAGGAGAAGTTCGGCTCCAAGAGCATCTTCAGTCGAGTATTACTCGGATTTCAATTCTTTTTTGCATTTTCTACGATAGTCGGCAGTTTCATTTTTGTAGACAATGCCAAATTCATGGCGGAGCGCGATTGGGGATACGATCCGCAGGGTGTTTTATCCATACCCGTAGCGAATATTCAGGAATATCAAAAGCTTAGAAAAGCCGCTGCGGAAAAGCCGGAAGTTTTGTCAATCACCGGCGCGCAAACTCATATTGCTCGGAACTCTACTTACACGACAGTGAGTAACCTGGATACCGACTTTAAGGCGTATGTCTATCGGGTAGGACCTGAATATGGCGATCTGATGGGACTGATGTTGAAGTCCGGTCGATTCTTTGAGAAGGACAAGGCGAGTGATATGGTGAATGGCACTTACGTCAATGAGAGATTTGTAAAGGAGTTAGGATGGGACGATCCTATCGGAAAAACCTTCACCTACGATAGTAGCCGCTACAATGTCCTGGGAGTAGTTGAAGACTTTCACTACTATACCTTCTGGGTGGATATCGAGCCGGTATTCTTTCTCATGGTTCCGGAAGATGATTACAATTATCTGGTGGTGAAAAGTGACCCTGAGAATCTAGTGGAGGTAGATAATTATCTGCTAAGCGTCTGGCCTTCCATTTCTCCTAACGATCCTTATGACAAGGCCTATCAGGAGGATACCATGAACGGCTTTCATGAGGAGAATCGCGCCAACATTGTTATCATCAGCTTTATCGCAGGCCTGGCGATAGTACTGGCATGTCTTGGACTCTTTGGCTTACTGAGCTTCAATATTAGTAGGAGACTGAAGGAGTTCAGCGTCAGAAAAGTGTTGGGTGCTCAGTCAGCAGAGATCATTAGAGTTGCCGGCAAGGAATATGTATGGGTGCTCACTACAGCTTTCTTGCTCGGTGCACCAGCTGGTTTTTTCATGATTACACAGCTGATCAATATGATCTATCCCGATCCAAAGCAAGCCGGAGCATTGCCTTTCATTATTGCGGTTTTGATAGTATTAGTGACTGTCGTTATTACGATTAGTGGTCAGATTATTCGCGCGACACGCGTGAACCCAAGTGAAAACTTGAGGGCAGAGTAGTTAATAGTGGGGGTAGTCATGGGCTTTGACTACCTCTGCTTGCTCAGTGCCTTCACTACCTCGATCACCTTATCCACTTCATCTTCAGTATTGTAGACGGAAATACCCAATCGCGTGACGCCACCTCTTTCCGCTAGGCCGAGACACTCTATAGCTCTCAGCGCGTAGAAATGTCCATCCCAGGCACAAATATTATGATTGGCTAAGTGCTCGCATACCTGAGTAGGATCATAGCCATCTAGCGTGAAGGATAGCGTAGGTGTCCTTGTCGTATCCGAAAAGTCTTGTCCAATGATTGTTAAGCCCTTGACACTTTTCAAGCCGTTATATAGCCTGCTCGCCAATGCAAACTCATGGGCGCTAACGTTCTGGTAAGCATCGGTAAGCTTAGTTCTTAAGTCATCGCCTTCCCCCAGGCTAGCCAGAAAGTCAATTGCCCCAATGACGCCAGCCATCGCCGCATGGTTGAGCGTACCCGTCTCGATGGAGTAGGGGGCAAACTGATCTGCCGTACGCAACCTGTCAGTTGGCATGCGATCTAGTAGGCCTGTTTTGCTATAAAGCACCCCTATGTGTGGTCCGTAGAATTTATAGGCAGAGCACAGCAAAAAGTCACATCCAATAGCCTGCACATCCATTGAGAAGTGAGGTGCATAATGCACCGCATCAAGCAGCAACATAGCGCCCACTTGATGGCTCAGTGTTCTCACAAGTGCATAGTCATTCACAGTACCCACCGCATTAGATGACATACCCATGGCCACCAGTCTGGTGTTCTCATTCAACTTTTCTTTGAAGTCATCATAGTCAAGCACCCCACCAGGGAGTAACTTCACCTCACGTACATTGATGCCATGCGCTCTGAGTGTAAGCCACGGTCCGCGATTAGCCTCATGATCGAGCTGGGTAATGAGCACTTCATCACCAGGCTGGAATATTCGTGAAAAAGCACGAGCCAGTGCATAATTCAGAGTAGTCATGTTTTGACCAATCGAGATACAAGACTTGCTTTCGGCGTTGAGCATGGTAGCGAGGTGCGACCGCATCATATCCAGCTTTTGGTCAGTCTCCTTGGTAGTGGTGAATGCACCGTGAGCATTGGCATTAGATCGCTTGTAGTAGTTGCTGATGCCACGTATCACCCTATCGGGAACCTGTGTGCCACCAGGGCCATCCATGAAGATGAGCGGTGCGCCTTTCACCTTTCTTTTCAATGCGGGAAACTGCTTTCGGATTTCTTCAATGTTGCTAAGCATAGTTGTAATATTCTTTACTACAAGTTAGGCGAATCATTTGTATCATTCCAACATGAAAAATTTATGTCGCTTTAAATCAACACCTGTCTTGAAGACCAAGGCTACTCAATAAAGTCACCAACAATCCCTCTCATGGAGAGGGTTAGGGAGAGGTAATTAAAAAATAGACTTGATTGAGTAGCCTTGGTGGATATGTAAAATCAATTGACCCTTAATCTTGATCAGTCATTCAGTAAGAATGAACGAAAACATTGTTGTATAATCAATAAACCTTTATCTTGTAGTCATTATGACTATAAGATAACTCCGCCACTATGCCCTATTTTCTTGGAATCGATTTGGGTAGCTCCTCTGTCAAGCTTTCGATACTGGACGGCAGTCTTGGGCGATCCATTGCTCAGGTGACGTACCCGAATGAAGAGATGGTCATTTCAGCTGCTCAGCCTGGTTGGGCGGAGCAGGATCCCAATCTTTGGTGGGATTGTATAGTACAAGGTTGCAGGCAGCTGGCACGGAAGAATGACTTAACCAAGATTGAAGCCATCGGCATCTCGTATCAGATGCATGGACTGGTCGTTGTAGATGTTGAAGGAAAATCTTTGCGTCCAGCGATCATTTGGTGTGACTCCAGGGCGGTGGAGATAGGCCAGAAGGCTTATCTGAAGCTAAACAAAGACTATCTTCATAATCACCTGCTCAATTCACCAGGAAATTTCACAGCTTCGAAGCTAGCATGGGTTAAGGAAAATGAGCCGGACATCTTTAAGAAGGTAAGTAAGATGATGTTGCCAGGCGACTTCATAGCCTATAAACTGACCGGGCAAATCCAAACCACCTCGGGAGGTCTAAGTGAAGGCACGCTCTGGGATTTCAAAGAAGAGCGAATTTCAAAAGAACTCCTTCAATACTTTGGCCTGGAGGAGCGTATGATTCCTGAAGTTGTTCCTGCAATTGGTGTGCAATCCAGCGTTTCGAATGAGGTCGCTCAATTGCTTGGCCTTCGGGCTGGCACATCGATCTGCTACAGAGCAGGTGACCAGCCAAATAATGCCTTTTCATTGAATGTCCTTAATCCTGGAGAAGTGGCTGCCACGGCGGGTACGTCTGCGGTGATCTATGCAGTGACAGACAAGCTCGCAAGAGATAAACAGCAACGTATCAATACCTTTCAGCATGTAACCAATACCTCCGAGGCTATCCGCAATGGTCTTCTGCTGTGCATTAACGGTTCGGGTATTAGCTATAGTTGGATCAAGAAACTTCTCGGCGATCTCGACTATCCTGAGCTCAATGATATGGCTCACTTGGCACCTACAGGGGCGGATGGCCTGTTGTTTTACCCATTCGGGAATGGTGCAGAGCGACTCTTGCAAAATCAAACTCTGGGGGCTCAGTTTGTAGGGCTCGACTTCAATAGACATGGCAAGGCGCACATGATCAGAGCACTGCAGGAAGGAGTGGTCTTTAGCATGAAGTACGGCCTAGAAGTTATTGAGCAGTTGGGTGGAGAGGTAAAGACTATTCGTGCTGGCAAGGCCAACCTCTTTTTGAGCAAAGTATTCCGACAAGCATTTGTCAATACAACACAAATTCCGCTCGAACTCTACGATACTGATGGAGCGGAGGGAGCCGCTCGCGGTGCAGCATTAGGAGCAGGATTCTACAAAGATGATGCTGAGGCATTCGCGAGCCTAACTTTAATTGAGCGTATGGAACCCGATTCTGGTAAGATAAAGGAGTATGAACCGTGCTATCACAACTGGGTAAGCTATCTGGAGAAAACGATACTTAGTAATAAAATCTAAAACCAAAACTATGAAACCGATCATCGGAAATACAGAATACTTTAAAGACATTGGAAGTATAGTATATGAAGGAAGGGAATCAGACAATCCTTTCGCATACAAGTACTACGATCCCACAAAACAGGTCTTGGGCAAGAGTATGCACGAACATTTCAAATTTGCAGTAGCGTACTGGCATACCTTCTGCAATACAGGTGGAGACCCATTCGGGCCCGGACCCATGGTGTTCCCATGGTCTGTTGCCTCTGATCCGGTACAAGCAGCCTATGACAAAATGGATGCGGCTTTTGAGTTTATCTCTAAGCTTGGCTTGGAATACTTCTGTTTCCACGATTTTGACCTGATAGATGAGGCCGATTCTTTGAAGCAGTCAGAGGATCGACTTCAAAAAATAGTGGAATATGGACAGCAGAAGAAAAAGGGATCTGATATCAAAGTGCTTTGGGGTACCGCGAACCTTTTCTCTCATCCCAGATATATGAATGGAGCTGCCACCAATCCTGACTACCGGGTTGTGGCGCACGCCGGGGCGCAAGTGAAGAATGCCATTGATGCAACGATAGCGCTGGGTGGTGAGAATTATGTTTTCTGGGGAGGCAGAGAGGGTTACATGTCGCTAATCAATACAGATATGAAGCGTGAACTCGATCATATGGCACGATTTCTACACATGGCCAGGGATTATGCGCGATCCCAGGGTTTCCAAGGTACTTTCTTTATCGAGCCTAAGCCGATGGAGCCATCCAAGCATCAGTATGATTTTGACTCAGCTACCGTAATCGGATTCTTGCAGAAATATGGCCTTGACAAAGACTTCAAACTGAACATAGAAGTGAACCATGCCACGCTGGCGAGCCATACCTTCCAGCATGAGCTACAAGTTGCTGTCAATGACGGTATGCTCGGCAGTATTGATGCTAATCGCGGCGATTACCAGAATGGCTGGGATACGGATCAGTTTCCTAACAATATCTACGAGATCGTCGAAGCACTGCTCGTCATCATCAGAGGGGGAGGCTTACAAGGAGGAGGCGTCAACTTTGATGCGAAGACCCGCCGCAATAGCACGGATCTGGCTGATATTTTTCATGCTCATATTGGGGCAATAGACCTTTTCGCAAGAGGATTGCTTATTACTGAAGCCATTATTCAGGACGGCCAATACGATGGATTGATGCAATCGCGCTATGCGAGCTTTGACAATGGTGAGGGAAATAACTTCGAGAATGCTAAGCTGACATTATCCGATCTTCATAGCCGTGCACATGAGCAGGGAGAGATTCCGCAGCTATCAGGACAGCAAGAGCTATTTGAGAACTTGGTCAATAAGTTTATCTAGCGGACTGTTTTTCATTATTGACCAATATTTAAACCAGATATAGTGTGGATAATTAGGTGAATAACCTGTTGATCGTTTGTGTAAAAGTAGGGTAGTCAAAATATTGTATTTGTAAAGTTCTGATATACTTTAGTAATACCAAGAGAGAGATAAAGAGCTGAAGCGAAAGTTTCGGATCGAGGAGGGGAAGCAGCATCAAATTACGGTTTGTTACTGCGAAGCTTCGAAATCTTGAAGGCTGAAAGGCTGGCAACAGTTGGGAAGCCTACAGGCTTTGAACAGTATCTTGGCAGTGTGCTGGAAGCCACGGCAGCCAGCGGGCTGGAGAGGGTAAGTTGATTCGCAAGAGGAAGCTTACCCTTTTTGTATTTAGTCTCCGTGGAAGGTGAACCATTCTCCCTGCTGGATATGCTTTAGCTTCAGGTAAGCCTTTTACCATAGACCAAGAACTAACAACCAAAGACCAACCTTAATCAATATGTACCATACTACCCACCGTCTCTTCGTAGAAGTGATGCATTCGATACATCTCTTCAGCGCCCAATTTCTGTCCGGCTTGAGCCACAAAATACATTATGATGGCGATGACGCCACACACTGGAATGATCCACAAAATCGGTGCAGCCTGATTCAGCATCAATTGTGAAGTGCCTGCCATCAAGCCAAACAGGGCCAAAATACCAAGAGCAACATAGCCAAAAAAGAATATTGCCCAAACGGTAGGGTTGGGGCCATAGAGCCCCCTGATGATGGTACCTTCGGTGCTCTCTTCGAATGAAAGGCTCAACTGTGGAGACCAAAAATGCTGATCTACAATAGGAATGGTTAGCGTGATATGATCCTGGACTGAGGTAGCGGTAAATCGATCAACACCTGTTTCCAGACGTGCTAGCAGTCTCGACTGTAAGTCCCTGCTTGGCTCTTCCGTCAGTTGCTTAAATCTCGGCCTGATTCTCAAACTACTCATGCGACGAATATGCCAATTTTGTTTCTGAATTATACTGACGGTTGTCAGTTGGATGCTTAGAATCCAAAGTTTTAGTACATTCATTATCAAACATTCCGACTATGAAAAAATGCCTTATCCTTCTATTGACCGGCCTCTCCTTTCTTTCTACCCGGGCACAGACCAACGAGCTATGGCTATCGTCGAAAGTAAAGAACTACTTGCCTCATATGACTGTACCGGAGGTGGAAGACCTTCTCACTCGTACCGATATGGTGATTATTCCGGTAGGCGCTATAGAGCAACATGGCTATCACTTACCGCTGGGAACTGATTTTTTGAATGGTGTAGAGCGATGTAAGCTGCTGGCGCAGGAAAGAGATGTGCTGGTAGCGCCTATTTTGATGGCAGGTCAGAGCCCTTATCACATGGGGTTTGCCGGTACGATTAGCCTTTCTGCAGAGACCATCATGAAGGTGCACCTGGAGGCTGTTGAGAGCCTGATTCAGCACGGATTCAAGCGGTTTATGATCCTCAATTCTCATGGAGGTAACCGAGCCATTTCTACCCTCCTTGTTGATCAGATCAATCAGACTACCGCAGGCATAGCTGTGGATATGGGCGAGGCGATCAGACCTTTTAGTAAGCCTGTTGAAGTGGAACTCACTGATGTATTTGATCGTCATGGAGGAGTCTGGGAGACCTCCAGTTCTCAATACCTGATCCCGAGCCTCGTGCAGATGGACAAGGCGGTGACTGCTGAGTTGACTTTACCACCACATATGGCCAAGATGCTGCCAGAGGTAGTTGATGGTGATCGCACGGCCTTACTGGTGTTTTTGGCAGAGGGTCTCAAAGCGGAGGAAACTGGCAAGGGCACCTCCTCCAAAGAAATGTCTACCACGGGAGTTTGGGGTGTTCGCGACTTGAAAGAAGCCTCTGCAGAGCTTGGTCAGCTGCAAACTGACAATTTCGTACAGGCAAGTGTACAATTCATAGATAGGTGGAATGAGTTACGGCCTTTTGGCACGGATAAATAGCTTGTGTGAAGCCAGTATTCGTATACCAATCTCATTAACATTTTTCATATCTTCCTACCGGAATCACTTTATCAAGTATGGCCTACCGAATATCTAAAATCACCTCCCGACTTGTCAGGCTCTATGACGCCAAAGGCAAGGAAAATGTACTTACCCCGCCGGAGTACAAGCCTTTTCTCCAGCGACCGATGGAGTTTTTGATCCTGATTACCCTTCTAGCGGCTATTCCTACCGGAATCATGCTCGGGTGGATGTGGACATTATGGTGCCTTTTGGGGGCATTGTTTTTATTCACCATCAACGATTTTTTTATTCAGGATGATCATACCCTTATCAGAATTTATGGCCCGCTCGGTCGGTTTAGATACGTATTTGAAAATGTATTTAGAGATAAATACCTTCAGTACTTCAACGAAACCAATACTGATGGACGACCAATTCCTAAGATAGTCAGGGACTATGTTTATCAGAAAGCGAAAGGCATCAAAGCATTAAGCAGCTTTGGGACTGAGCTGGATATCTATGATACCGAGAATACAGCCTACAGTCGTATACTTCATACCAACTTCAGCTCACACAGTGAGACTACTTCTTACGGGTTTGAGGTGGGTGCACATCGCAAGAATGTGAAGCCCTTTCTGGTAAGGAACAGCATCAACATCTCCGCTATGAGCTATGGTGCACTCAACTACAAGGCGGCCGAGAGTCTCAGCCTGGGAGCAAAAGGTGTCGCCTATGTCAACACTGGTGAAGGTGGCTGTGGGCCCCACGCCATCGCGGGCAATGATACCGTGCTCCAGCTAGGTACAGGCAAGTTTGGTGCGGGCAAGGATGTGGTACTGCCAAATGGCCAACATTCACGAGCACTGGATGAAGATCTGCTCAAAGAAACTATCAGGGATCACCCCAACATTGGGATGGTTCAATTGAAGATTTCACAAGGAGCGAAACCGGGCATTGGAGGACACCTCCCAGGCCCTAAGGTGACACCCGAAATAGCCGCAGTGCGCAAAGTGGAGCCCTGGAAGACATTGGTCAGCCCTCCTCAGCATGTGGAGCTAATGGCCACTACTTCTAAGGAAGGCGTTCAGAAGCTGATGGACTTCTGCAAGCATATCAGATCACTGACCGGTTTGCCGGTAGGCATCAAGCTATGCGTGGGCAAACTATCGGAGATCGACTTACTCGTGGAAGCGATGAAGTCGACGGGCGAGGGGCCTGACATGATCCAGATCGATGGTGCAGATGGCGGTACTGGCGCGGGACCCAACATGTTCGTCAACTATGTAGGCTATGGTGGTGCAGTGGAAACTTTGGCGTATCTGCATCGCCGATTGGTAGGAGCCGGTATTCGCGATCAGGTACATCTCAGTGCGTCAGGAAGAATTCTCACGCCTGCGCATGCGGCCTATGCTTTCGCCTATGGTGCAGATACCATCGAGACAGCCAGAGCGGCCATGCTGGCAATTGGTTGTATTCAAGCATTGAAGTGCCATACCAATCACTGCCCTACCGGAATCACCACTAACAGCAAGTGGCGCATGCATGGAATAAACATCCCTGAGAAGTCAACACGCATCCACAAGTACCTGACCGGCTTTCATCATGACATGCTGGAGCTAACGCAAATCCTGGGACACAGCGATCCCAGAGATATCAAGCCGGAAGACCTCCGGGTTATGACCAACAAAAAGTTCTTTAGCAGTCAATTTGAAGATGACCCATTTGGTATGATGATGCCGGCTCCCGATTCAGATCATTGGAAGAGTTGAG
This sequence comes from uncultured Roseivirgaceae bacterium, assembly GCA_964351595.1. GTDB lineage: Bacteria > Bacteroidota > Bacteroidia > Cytophagales > Cyclobacteriaceae > UBA6059. The sequence goes on from CAYGOT010000020.1 coordinate 19,138, forward strand.
TGACTTTTTGGATACTAGGATGTCCGAGCTACAATCATCTGATTAGGATGAGGGTTGTTGTGACATTAGCAGTCGAGAGGTGATTTGTCATAACCGCCTTAAACTAGACATGACATCTAGCAACTCGAAACCTCGATATATCTATTCTTGCAAGGTACTTTTGCAGCCATGACTTTACTCTACGGGATAGACATCATCGGGACTTTTGTTTTTGCAATCAGTGGAGCGCTAGCCGGAACAGAAAAGAAGTTCGATCTCTTTGGGGCTTCTGTAATTGCTCTCGTGACGGCTCTCGGTGGAGGGACCATTCGTGATGTGCTGATTGGTAGCCATCCCGTCGGCTGGATGAATGATCTGAACTACCTTTTGGCAGTGGCCATTGCGATTGGAGTGAGTGTGCTGTTCAAGCGGTATGTGGTGCGGTTGCGTAAGACGCTTTTTCTTTTTGATACGATCGGCATTGGTGTTTTCACCATCCTTGGCTTGCAAAAGACCCTGGCCCTGGGTTTGTAACCCATCATCGCGATCCTCATGGGGATGGTCTCTGCTGTTTTTGGTGGAGTCGTCCGAGACGTCCTTAGCAATGAGGATCCTTTGATTTTCCGACGTGAGATCTACGCCACCGCCTGCCTGGCAGGTGGGTTGGTTTATGTACTACTCGACACACTAGCCGTTCGCAGTGATGTCACGATCATACTGACCGTCCTTTTGATTATAGGCTTAAGGGTACTGGCAGTAAAGCGTCATTGGTACTTGCCGGTGATCCGCTAGTACTCAAACGTAAAGCCCTTTTGCATGAGGGCATCATATACTGCTTTGTCAAACTTATAAAGGTTGGCGGCTCGATGCGCCACTGCCGTTTGCTTTTCATGGCAGTCGACTAGCAGGCCCATTTTCATGATTTTTCGGCGAAAGTTGGGTTTATCTAGGGGTACGCCCAGTATACTTTCATAAAGGGACTGCAATTGGTGCAGGGTGAATTTTTCCGGTAGGAGGTTAAAGCCAATAGGCTCATGCCGTACTTTGTACTTCAACTGCCGGATGCAAAAATCAATGATCTCCTGATGGTCGTAGGGGAGGTCTTCAATTTCCGATAGGGTAAACCAACGGGCATCCGAGGCGGTAAACCCGGGGATAAGCTCATAAGCATCAGGTCGCACCAAGCTATAGTAAGCGATGGTAATGACACGCTTGTCAGGATACCGATCGAGACTACCAAAGGCCTTGACCTGCTCCAAAAAAATATCCCTGACGCCAGTAAGGTCAAAGAGTATCCTGTAAGCGGCCTCATCCAGCCCTTCATTATATTTTATCCAGCCACCGGGAAGTGCCCATCGACCCTTACTGATACCTTCGGCATGTTTGACGAGCAAGGTCTGCAGACCATCTTTATGCAGGCCAAAAATCAGGCAGTCAATAGAAAGTTCGTCAATGATTTGATCAGGAAATGCTTGTTTGGCCATCTGAAGGACAAATTAACATGGCGTGCTGAGAATACCCATGACTAATGGTGATTTTGACCATATGGAGCTTATACTCCTTTGACATCAAATTGCTTAGCTTCGACCTATGGCGGTTAACGACAATAAATTAACCACTCAGCATATAAATGACCAATAGGTGTAATTTTTTAGTTCATATCTTAGTTTTGCGCGTTGTTATGACTGGCCTCAGGCTGAGCCGGGCATTAACCTAAACTCTACAAAATGATTTTTATGCTTCGTATATGTGCAGTGCTCGTATTGTTTCCTGCAATCCTCGTCGCACAAGCACCCAAGAAATACAACGCCGCAGAAATTCAGGAGCTATTGGAGAAGCTCAATGTGCTGGGCTCTGTGATGTATGTTGCCGCGCATCCTGATGATGAAAACACGCAGATGATTGCCTACTTCGCCAATGAGCGCAAGTACAGGACAGCCTACATGTCAGCAACAAGGGGTGATGGTGGTCAGAACCTCATCGGACCTGAGATTAGAGAGTTGCTTGGGTTGATTCGTACGCAGGAGCTATTAGCTGCTCGGCGGACAGACGGAGGACAGCAGTTTTTTAGCAGAGCCAATGATTTTGGGTATTCTAAAGATTCAGACGAAACCCTAAATATTTGGGATAAGGAAGAAGTGCTCTCAGACTTTGTTTGGAATATCCGCAAGTTCAGACCAGATATCATTGTGACCAGATTTGCCCCGGAGTGGGGTGGACATGGACATCATACCACATCAGCCATCCTCGCCCTGGAGGCTTTCGATATTACCAATGACGCTTCGGCATATCCTGATCAGCTGAAGCATGTCCAACCATGGCAGCCTGAACGGATATTTTGGAATATCAGTTGGTGGTTTTTTAGAAATAGCGATACAGAATTGGACACCACACAAATGGTATCTCTGGATATAGGAGAGTATAATCCATTGCTGGGAAAGTCTTACAATGAGATAGCCGCTGAAAGTCGCTCACAGCATAAGAGTCAGGGATTTGGCTCGACAGGTAGCCGTGGTAAGGACGTGGAATATCTGAAATACTGGAAGGGTTCTGAAGCGCAAAATGACCCTTTTGAAGGAATCAACACTACATGGTCGCGGGTGAAAGGTAGCGAAGAGGTAGCTCGATATACCCATAGGGCACAAGACAGCTTTGATCCCAGCAATCCAGCCGCTGTTGTACCCGATTTGATTGCTGCGGCCAGGGCAATTGAAAAACTCGAAGATGACTTCTGGAAGCAGATCAAGCTTGCGGAAATAAAGACGCTGATCAAGGCATGTACTGGAATGTATTTGGAGGTTAAAGCCAATGAATTTGCCGCCGTACCTGGTGACTCTCTCGGCATTAGCTTTGAAGCAATCAATAGAAGCAACGCAAAAGTAAAACTGACAGATCTTCGAATCGATCAGCTCAATTTACAACCCAAAAGACTTGATCAGCAGCTTGACTACAATCAGCCATTCAATCTGGATCTCAACGTTCAACTGCCAAAGGATTTGCCAAACAGTCAGCCCTATTGGTTAATAGAGGAAGCGTCGCTAGGCATGTACAATGTACCTGACCAGTTGCTTAGAGGCCTACCGGAAAATGAGCCGTCGGTGACGGCAGAAGCTACGGTTGAAATAGATGGCTACTTCCTCGACTATCAGCTGCCATTGATCTACAAAAGAAACGATCCTGTAGATGGTGAGGTGTACCGACCATTCGTGATTACGCCACCTGTTTTCATGAATATCAAAGAAAAGGTCTATGTCATGGCCAGTGGTGCTACGAAAGAAGTTACGGTCAAGGTCACTGCCGGCAAGGATAATATTAGCGGAAACACCTATCTGGTCTTACCAGAAGGCTGGACCGCAAATCCCGCTTCCTATGATTTCTCAATGGATATCAAGGGAACCGAACAGGAATTTGTCTATGAAGTCATCCCTCCCAAAAATCAAAGCGAGGGGGAAGTTCTCGCAGAAACCAAGATCAACGGCACGGTTTATAATTCCAGTTTGACCACTATCGAGTATGACCATTTTCCTATTCAGACCTTGTTCTCAAAGTCGACCGCCAAAGTGGTGAATATTGACATTGTCAAAAGAGGTCAAAACATTGGCTACATCATGGGGGCTGGTGATGAGATACCAGCCAGCCTCAGACAGATTGGCTACAATGTGTGGGAGATGAAGGATGAGGACATTACGGACGAAAATCTGGCAGGACTGGATGCGGTGATCATGGGTGTACGCGCCTACAATACAGAGGCGCGACTAAAGTTTCATCAGGATAAGCTGATGAACTTTGTCAAAAACGACGGTAATATGATTGTCCAGTACAATACCAATCGTCGTTTAGTGGTGGAGAACATTGCCCCCTATCCATTGACGCTATCTCGTGATCGTGTGACTGTGGAGGAAGCTCCCGTACGCATCCTGGCGCCAGATCACCCTGTGATCACAGGCCCAAATAAAATCACCCAGGCTGATTTTGACGGTTGGGTGCAAGAGCGCGGACTATATTTCCCCGATGAGTGGGACGAGCGATTTGTGCCTATTCTTTCCAGCAATGATCCCGGAGAATCTCCGAAGGACGGAGGGCTCCTGGTGGCCCAATATGGAGAGGGCTACTATATCTACTCGGGTTACTCATGGTTTCGTGAGCTTCCGGCAGGAGTTTCTGGTGCCTATCGTTTGTTTACCAATATGATTTCGATAGGCAAGGAGCCTGCTTTGCAAGAGCAAAACAATATTGACACAGGAAAATTCTAATTGATGAGTGTAGAACAAGAAGAGGGCAAGCCTCCATTTTTTAGCACCTGGAGAGGGCTTTACATATTCGTATTGGTCTGGTTGGTTGCGTTGATTGGTTTGATGTATTGGTTTACAATTTCTTTTAGATGAACACTATAGATCTAGTAGTACTGTTTTCGACACTTGCGCTGATCGTGGGCTATGGTGTGTGGAAGACGCGGGAGAACAGCAATATTGAAAGTTACCTTCGGGGAAACAGTAGCATGAGGTGGGGAACGATTGGTCTATCGGTAATGGCCACTCAAGCTAGCGCAATCACTTTCATTTCTACACCGGGGCAAGGATACCAGGATGGTATGGCATTCGTGCAAAATTATCTTGGCATGCCTATCGCCCTGATCATTGTTGCGACGGTATTCATACCCTTGTACTATCGACTGAAGGTCTATACCGCCTACGAATTTCTAGAGAATAGATTTGATATAAAAACCCGAATCCTCGGAGCTACATTATTCTTAATACAGCGAGGATTGGCAGCAGGTATTACCATTTATGCCCCGGCGATCATCCTGTCTTCAGTGCTTAAGTGGGATCTTAACTTTACCATTCTTTTAGTGGGAGGTCTTGTAATTATCTACACAGTGTCTGGAGGTACTCGCGCGGTGAGCATAACTCAAAAACAGCAGATGGGGGTCATTCTCATTGGAATGGTGGCAGCATTTCTGGTAATGCTCAACTACCTCAGTGAGTACGTGACCTTTGGACAGGCACTTGGGATAGCAGGTAACCTTGGTAAGTTAGATGCTATTGATCTGGATTTTGATCTGGAGAAACGATATACGATCTGGTCAGGTCTGGCGGCCGGTATTTTCCTGCAGTTGTCCTATTTCGGTACAGACCAGTCGCAGGTGGGACGCTATCTGGGAGGAAAGAATATGACTGAGAGTAAGGTTGGCCTCATGTTCAACGCCATGTTGAAGATACCCATGCAGTTCTTCATTCTACTGGTAGGAGCGATGCTTTATGTTTTTTACATTTTCTACGTGCCTCCCGTACATTTCAATCAAACGCTGCTGCAAGGAGCGAAGGAAGAGAATCAAAGAAGATACCAAAGCCTGGAGAGCTATCATTTGGATATGGGGCTTCAGCGCCTCGAATCTGGGGAGTGGATGGCCATGGCACTGAGACGCGATGATCCCGTCATGCTGGATGCTGCCACGAAGAGCTTCTATACATGGGATGCCGAGATGAAGAAGGCAAGGACAGAGATGGAAGGTCTGATCAAAGCAGCTGAGCCAGAAGCTGAAATGGATGACTCTGACTATGTCTTTCTAACCTTTATTTTGACTTTTCTGCCGACTGGACTGGTGGGCCTTTTGATTGCAGTGATTTTCTCTGCGGCGATGAGTTCTACTTCTTCGGAGATCAACGCCTTAGCATCTACCTCAGTGGTGGACTACTATAAACGGCTTTTCAAAAAAGATGGCACTGATAAACACTATGTGATCATGTCAAAGCTACTCACCTTAATCTGGGGTTTGATAGCAATCACCTTTGCCATTTTCGCCAATAACTCCGAGAACCTTATAGAGGCCGTGAATATCGTAGGGTCCTTATTTTATGGTACAATACTCGGTATTTTTCTGGTCGCCTTTTTCTTCAAGTTCGTTCAGGGTACGCCGGTATTTGTCGCGGCACTTATTGCTCAGGCGACAGTGATAGCATGCCATATCCTATCGGTAAATGGGGTAATTGGTCTTGGCTATTTGTGGTACAATGTCATTGGCTGTATGCTGACGATCATACTTGGCATAGCACTACAGCCGATACTTGGTAAGAAGAGAGCATAAACATCCCTGTGAAACTCCCAATTGACTTTTACCTGAGAGAGGATGTAGTGGAGATAGCGAAGGATCTACTTGGATTAACCCTCGTGACTAATATCGATCACACTTACACCTCGGGCATGATCGTCGAGACGGAAGCCTATTGCGGTAGCAACGACAAGGCTAGTCATGCCAACAATGGCAAGCGAACAGCACGAACTGAAGTGGCCTTTGGAACCGGAGGAGTAGCCTATGTGTACCTTTGCTATGGTATCCATCACCTCTTCAATGTGGTGGTTAACGGGCAGGATAAGGCCGACGTGGTGCTCATCAGGGCTATCCAACCTCTGGAGGGAAATGAAACAATGGCGCTCCGGCGAAATATGTCCTCCGAGAAATACCAGCTGACCGCCGGGCCTGGTGCATTGACACGGGCCATGGGTATCAAGACGGCCATGACCGGCACTTCGCTTTTGGGTGACAGTATCTGGATTGAGGATGGCGGTATTGCGGTAGCGAATGAAAAGATAAAAATAGGAACAAGAGTAGGTGTGGGATATGCCGAGGAGGATGCGTTGAAACCTTGGCGGTTTAGTATTAGGGATAATCCATGGGTAAGCAAAGCAAAGTAAGATGTCAATAGCGATCATAGCGCCAACAAGAGATACTACTGTTTGGAAAGACGGAATGCTGTCTTTAGATCCGACGCTGGACATCCGAACGTATCCCGAACTTGGGGACTGTGATGAAATTACCTGTGCGGTGGTGTGGAATCATCCTCGCGGAATATTGGCGGAGTTTCCGTCACTGAAACTGATCTGCTCGATGGGAGCCGGGGTAGATCATATCATCTCTGACCTTGATATACCGTCTCACGTGCCGATTACCAAGATTGTGGATGATCGCCTGAGCTTCTCGATGAGCAACTATATCGTCATGGCAGTACTCCACCACCATCGCCGCTGGGACAAGTACATGCAGCATAAGGCGGATCAGGTGTGGGATCAGGCAGCTAACCCGGAGATCGATGTGCAGATTGGTATTATGGGGTTTGGTACGCTAGGTCAGGATGCAGGGAAAAAGTTGACCGCACTTGGGTTTGAAGTGCATGGACTTAGCAGGAAAAAAGTCACCTTCGAAGGCATACAGACCTACGGCGAAGAGGAACTCGACCTATTTCTTAGCCGTATCAATGTACTCATTTGTCTCCTTCCTCTCGTACCCGAAAATGTCGGGATACTGAACTATGAGCTATTCCAGAAAATGAATCGCGGAAGCTACCTCATTAATGTAGCCAGAGGTAAGCACCAAGTAGGCGGAGATATCAAGCGAGCATTAGATGAAGGCTTGCTTTCGGGAGCATTCCTTGATGTATTTGAGGAGGAGCCACTACCGAAAGGTCACTGGATGTGGGAGCATCCTGACGTGCAGATCAGCCCTCACAATGCCAGCCTGACCAATCCCACAGCCGCCATTCCTCAGATCATAGATAACTATCGACGGGCAATAGCAGGAGACAAACTTGCCAACCAGATTGATCGAGAGAAGGGATATTAGAATAGTTTCTGCTTAAATTGTGATCTCACCAGATCCAATTTTGAGCATGAAAAAGACAGCATTCTTTCTGATATTCATCGTTGCACTATGCGCAAGCAGCGTGAGTGTGGCACAAGAGTCTACAGCCAATTTCAATTGGCAGGAAGCCACCCAGGCTTACCTCGATACCATGTCCCCGGAGCAGAAAGCTAAATCCGACTCGTACTTCGAAGGTGGCTATTGGCTCATGCTATGGAATTTCCTCTTTGGACTGTTCGTGGCTTGGCTGCTACTCGCCAAAGGGCTGTCAAACTGGATGTATCAGAATGCCCAGAAGATTTCTGGTAAGACGAACCTTGTCAACCTTATCTATATAATACAGTACATATTGGTTACTTTCCTGATTGGCTACCCACTGAGTCTTTATGAGGATTTCTTCAGAGAGCATCAGTATGAGTTGTCTAACCTGACTTTCGGGGCATGGATGGGTGAGCAAGCCAAAGGCTTGATCATAAGCATTATCCTCTTGAGCCTACTGGTGATGCTCCTGTATATGGCCATGCGAAAGGCAAAGGAGCAATGGTGGCTTTGGGGTACCGGAGGCAGTTTGATCTTTTTGTTGATCATTATGTTTTTAGCCCCAGTGTTCCTCGCGCCGCTCTTCAACACTTACTACCCGCTCAAAGACGAGGCAGTCAAGGAAGACATTCTATCCATGGCAAGGGCCAATGACGTACCCGTCGATAACGTTTACCAGTTTGATGCGTCAAAGCAGAGCAAGCGCATCAGTGCCAATGTAAGCGGGATAGGCAGTACCATCCGGATATCCCTCAATGACAACCTGCTCAACAGATGCAGCAAGGAGGAGGTGAAAGCAGTAATGGGTCATGAGCTCGGTCACTATGTCCTCAACCACTCTTACAAAGGCATCATGAGCTTTGGACTACTCATCTTATTATGCTTTGCATTTGTACAGTGGGCTTACCAGAAAATGATCGAGAAGTACGGTGCGCAGTGGCATATTGACGGCATCTCGGATATCAGGGCATTTCCACTGTTTGTAGCATTGTTCAGTGTTTTCTTCTTCTTTGCCACGCCATTTACCAATACGATTATTCGTACGCAGGAAATGGAGTCTGATATTTTTGGATTGAATGCCGCCCGTGAGCCGGATGGTTTTGCTTCTACCGCAATCAAATTATCCGAGTATCGCAAGATTGACCCTGGCTATTGGGAGGAGATTCTCTTTTTTGATCACCCTAGCGGAAGGGTCAGGGTAGAGACCGCTATGAAATGGAAGGCGGAGAATCTAAGAAAAGGTTATTGATGAGCAAGTACATATAAGGTTTATTAAACTTTTCATATCTGAATCTATAGAATGAGACACACCTTATTTTGCATTTTGACAGTTCTTATAAGTGTGATTTTAATTAGTTCATGTGCCACTGATGAAGATTCCTGGGAGTACCGAATTTGTGAAGGACCCACTGACTTTAAGGTAGTGAATGATACGGGAAGGGTTTATTATTTACCTCTTCCGACAGCATTACATTATATCGGTCACCCTGATTACGAGGGAGGTGGAGCTATCCCCTGTCGTTGGCCTTCGGGAATACCTGCTGTGGGCCAGTTGGTGATATATAGTGGTGATGTGAGAGCGATCATTGAACGTGAAGGAGAGGTTTGGGGAGATCCGCTATATGGTGGAATCAACCTTACACACATAGAGAGGATAAATGAATAATACCATGTCTGATAAATATCAGTAACTCCTCAAAAGCCTTCTAATCCTTTGCTATCTCTCTAAGTAAACTTTAATTTCAAATAGACAATTGAAAGCCCATGAATATCCTCTGTCCGATCGACTTTTCTGATACCTCACTCAATGCACTGGAATATGCCGTAAGAATAGGAGAGAAGCACGACGCTCGCCTCATTATGCTTTACGTTTTCAGCGAAGAGGAATTTAATAAGCGGCTAACCACAGAGGAGGTTAAGTCCTTTGGAGAATACAGCGATGAAGCCAGTAGTCAGTTGGTGGAAATTGCTAAAAAACTAGGAAAACGTAAAAAGGGCTGTCAGATCGATTGGAGAGTGGAACCGGGCAAGTTCATGCCAGCAGTCAGTCAGATCATCAATGATGAGGGAATTGACCTATTGGTCATGGGTACTAAAGGAGCTAGTGATGTGTTTGATGCATTTTCGGGTACGCAAACAATAAAAATCATCGAAGAAGTAGAAATACCGGTGCTGGCCGTACCCAAAAATGCCAACTACGAAAGAATAGACCATGCGGTGTATGCCTCAGACTATGCTGAGGAAGACAAAATCGCGATAAAATCCATGATCGAGCTGTTGGCACCTTTCAAGCCAAAATACACCATCCTTCATATGTCCAGGAAAGATAGTACCGTGAGTCAGGCCATCTACGATGAAAACAGACAGGAACTAGATGCTTTTCTGAAAGAACCCAATCTGGAATATCATCGATCTACCTATGAATCCAGTGTGGCATTGGGTATTGACGAATTTATGATGCGCGAAAAAGCTGAGTTGTTAGCTGTACTAATGGAGAAACGTAACTTCATCGAGCGGATATTTCACACAAGTGTGACCAGGAAGCTTTCTTATCTTATGGACTTTCCACTGCTCGTATATAAGAAAGCCTGATTCTGATGGTAGTTACTCAACAAAGAAGTAGTGACGATTGGGATATGGCATAAAAAAGCCCCGGTTCCTGAGACCGGGGCAACACAATATTCATACCCTAAAGACAAAGTCCTAAATATTTTTATAATTCAAATGTATAGTGAAATAGTTATGTTTCAAAATTGAATTAGTGATAAAGTAAAATTTAATATTAAAATAATTATAAATACTGAGCCGATGGAATTGGCTAATTTTGAGCTTATGAGGTTAAAAGTATGTCTGATTTGGTGTGTAAGTGCTTTATTGTCTTTCGACGCTTTAGCACAATTTGAGGTATTTACTGCCCAGCAAAATATGGGCACGGAGATTAACTCACCTTACTACGAGATCAACCCTGTGATGAATGCAGATGGCAGTGCGCTCTACTTCAACCGTCGATACCATCCCGGGAATATCGGAGGGGTCGACGATCCTGCCGATATATGGATAAGTGAGCTACAGGAGGATGGATCCTGGTCGGTGGCCAGAAATGCCGGTGAACCACTCAATGACGAGACCGAGAACCTGCTCATTGGCTTCATGGATGATGGCAAGGCATTGCTTACTCATCACCAGAATGGCTTTGCCTTCTCTTATTATCTAAATGGGCAATGGCTCAAACCTTCCCCGTTTAATGTCCCCTTCTTTAGCAACAGAGGGCCTGAGAAATGGGGCTCGGTATCCCAAAACGGACGCTATATCGTATTTGCGATAGAGTCGTTTGGTACCTATGGGGTGGAGGATCTCTACGTCACCCAACTACGACCGGACGGGAGCTGGTCATCCCTGAAAAACCTGGGCAATGTGATCAATACCCGCTTTCAGGAAGTGACACCTATGCTCGCGCCTGACAACAGGACTTTGTTCTTTGCGAGCAATGGACATGATGGTATCGGCAGTTTCGATATATTCAAATCAGAACGTCTTGATGATAGCTGGAGAAAATGGTCTGAGCCTGAGAACCTTGGAGCTTTGATTAATACTGATGGGGCAGATATGAGCTTTAGCTTTTTGCCAGATAGTGAATACGCCTTTATGACATCTACGATAGATAGTGAAGGTTATAGCGACATTAAGCGGGTGCGGATAAGTTCAAAGTTTAAAATCGATACCACCAAACTTGAGCGATCAGAGCCGGTGGCTGTGAGGACACTTCCCAATCCTGAAGAGACGGCAACAAGTGAATTATCGCTAGATGATATCATGTACTACAGCGGAGTGATCCTTAACAGAAAGGATAGAAGTCCCATAGTAGGAGACATAAGGTTTGAAGGTGATGGTGGCTTGGTCATTGAAGCAAAGAGCTTTGTGGATGGACAGTTCAAAGTGGAACTTCCTAAGGATCATATATGGGAGATGACCATAGTGGCTGAGAATTACCTGAAAGTAGATAGCACATTTGAGGTAGGTGAGTCCTACGATGAGCAACAAATCAATGCTTTCTACCTGGAGCCGTTGACTGTTGGTAACAAGATTCAGTTAAGCAATGTGCTGTTCTATAGAGGATCGGCCAACCTTGTCGAAGGATCAGAGAAGGAGATCCAGCTTCTGGCAGAGACCATGCGCCAAAATCCGCGAATGGAGATATTCCTGGAAGGCCACACGGACAACCGTGGCAACTTTGATCTTAACCTTGAGCTGTCACAGCAGCGGGTAGCTGTTGTTCAGGATCAATTGATCAGAATGGGAGTGGATGCTTCCAGAATTGATGGAAAAGGCTATGGAGGAACCAGGCCAATCGCCAGCAACGATGCAGAACGTACCCGTATGCTCAACCGCCGTGTAGAGTTTACGGTAGTCAAAAACTAGCAGCTCGCAGGCCATGTAGATTGGACTAATCTACTATCTGAAGCCCGTGCAACTTGCTCACATCCAAGGTCGGCTTGTTCGGAGCTGCGAAGCTGAGTCCATAGAGGCCGATTCCTTTCCCTGACAGCTGTTCCTGGAGTTGTGGGTTCGTAGAGGCTCTGTAGATTTTATACTTGAACGCCCCGTCCTCAAAGACGCCTAGTTTAGCATCCGTAAATGCAGGTGCAATACCAAGAAGACTGGTGTATTTGCTTAAGCTGTCTTTGAAGTCCAACGCCAACTGATGTATGGCCGAAATGCCCAAAATACCATTGGCATGCTGTGTAGCTGTGCCTGGCAGTTCTCCCTTGGGTGTATAATCCGACCTGAGGAAGGGTAGGTCTGCTATATAGGGCGCAAACATCTTCCAACTGACTTTACTGCCATCTGGCTTCTTTCGACCGGCATGCAGCATATCTGTTAGGAAGATACCTTCTTTTTGGATTCGTGAATAGGCCGATGATGGATCATCTACAAGCAGGCAAAAATCCGTCACACCCTCTGGTTGTTCGATGGCTCTATTGTAGAAGCGATAGGCGACACCATATTTGGCGGAGTACTGCCATTTTTTAAAAAGTTTGCTGCCATGGAGCATCCTTAGTACTTTGGCACTAAGGCTCTTCCGCATGGTCAGCAGCTCTATGAAGCTGCCATCTTGAAAAAATATGAGGTTGTTTTCTGAAACCCCTTTGAAGTGAACACCTCCGGGCGTTACAGTGAAGCCTTGATCCTGGAAGTCTTTAGTAGCTTGTGGCAGGTCGTGTACGACGTGCACCACATGATCGAATTTCGTAGACATGAGTTGGGTTTTGAGTTTGACTCTCTCAATTTACGCATTACGAACTAACTGGTTATCAACTGCTGTACCAGGAATCAAATTTAATAGCCAACTGCCACGCCACCATTTCTCGTGTAATCACTCGCTCCTTCCAGTGTACCATCGCTTCTTACCAGAATACAGTCCATCTTTCCGATCTGTCCTCGTTCTGTGATCTCATGTCCCATAGCAGCAAGACCGTCTATGGTTTCTTGTCCAAAGGCGTCTTTTTCCAGCATGACCACATCGGGTAGCCATTGATGATGATATTTCTTTGCATTCACAGCTTCCTGCATAGTCATGCCATGATCAATTATATTGACGATAGTCTGATATACAGCGGTAATGATCGTACTGCCGCCCGGGGTGCCCACCACCATCAGTAGCTCACCATCTTTTTCTACGATAGTAGGTGTCATAGAAGAAAGCATTCGCTTTTCAGGTTGGATTGCGTTCGCGTCATTGCCAATCAGCCCAAACTGATTGGGAACACCGGGCTTAGCGCTAAAGTCATCCATCTCGTTGTTAAGAAAGAAGCCCGCGCCATCTACCAGCACTTTATTGCCATAGTAGCTATTCAGCGTGGTGGTGATGGATACTGCATTCCCGGCTTCATCTACTATGGAAAAGTGGGTGGTCTCGATGCTTTCGATGATGTCTACTTTGCCTTCTTTGATTTCAGTTGAGGGTGTTTTTTGGTCAGGACTAATGTCAGAGAACCTATCGGAATTGTAATTCGCGCTGAGTAGCATATCTACCGGCACCTCATAATAGTCAGGGTCGCCGAGGTAGGTTGCACGATCTGCATAGACCCTGCGCGATAGCTCCACCATGGTGTGCAGGGTCTCGGGCGAGTTGTGACCCATGCTCTTGAAGTCATAGTTAGCCGTACCCTGGAGCAACTGTAGGAGGGCAACACCGCCACTAGATGGGGGAGGCATTGAGATGATTTTATGTCCTTTGTAGTCACCGATCACAGGCTTTCTCCACACGGCCGCATAGGCATCCAGATCTTCCTGGGTGATAAGCCCATTGCCCTCTTTCATCTCGGCAAGGATAAGCGCTGCAGTTTTACCTTCATAGAAGCCAGCCCTACCGTTATCACGAATCAAAGCCATCGTTTCGGCAAGTCCCTCATGGATAACTGTGTCTGTAGGTTGCCAGTCTCTCACGAGATAGGAGTCTGGCCCATTGTACTTGGCAAAGGCTTCCTGCATCCTCATGAAATTAGCAGCTCCACGTTCCTCTGCGACATAGCCATTTTCTGCTAAGTCTACAGACGGCTGGACAAGTGTCGCCCAATCAACTTTCCCATATTTTGCGTGAAGCTGCACCATCCCGTCCACAGAACCTGGCACACCAGCAGCAAGATGACCTATTCGACTAAGATCTGTAATCACCTCACCATTTTCGTCCTGGTACATGGTTTCGGCAGCAGCAAGAGGGGCTTTCTCACGAAAATCCAGTGCGTCGGTTGTCCCGTCACTCGTTCTGATCACAGCAAAGCCACCACCTCCGATGTTACCAGCCTCCGGATAGACCACTGCTAGCGCAAATTGTACAGCAACCGCAGCGTCAAAGGCATTGCCACCCTTCATCAAAATATCTTTTCCAACCTCACTGGCCAGTTGATGCACAGATGAAACCATGGCTTTTTCACCAATTGTCCCTGTGAGTGTGGGCTGTTCATCTTCAACTCCCGAAGGATTGGTGCAGCCTATTAAAACAAGTAAAATGATTGACCAGGAGAGGAGGGAGCTACGCAGCATGATTCAACTTTTTGACAATGATACAAATAAGTTGTGTTGTCATCATCCATAAATGCCATCCATGTTGGACCGTGAAGCTAGCAGAGTGCCAGCATTATCCAATCATATGAGATTAGGGCACCTTTTTCCTGACAATCTTAGTGCGTTTTTTGTATCTATCTTTTTTAGGATTGAAATAGCTAAATCGTGACTTGGGTTTAACTGTCTTGACAGAATGCGAATATTTGCCGCATGCGGGCAGTAGAAATAGAAGTAGAATGGAATAGATGAAGTACTTTCTCAGATGCCGCATAGACCCTTCAAAATTAGGAGTGCTTAGTCAACTAACAGTCAAACCGGAAGATTATTTTGAACCTTCCGGGCATACCAGCAATAAAAGAGCCGACTTAGCTAGTATCTAGCTTATACACATCCCTGCTGCCGGATGATTACCTTAATCTCGGATATGATATCTCGAAACTTGATCGTTTCTTGAAGTCATCGATGGTCTCCGTTCGTCATTATCAAACTGATGCATATGGAGGTATTATTTCTGAATGAGCATTCATAAACAAATCTTTGATTCTTAATGCATCATTTTTTGGGGCTTAATTTTAAGAATTCAGTATAGCTATCAGGATTTTCGACTGTTCCTCTGTCAGTTCGTAGGTTTACAGTTATTTTTCTTTCCTTAGCTTTTAATGCAAAATCTTCCAAAATTTCGACAATATCATTATCTACATATCGCGTATTCGTGATGTCAAGTTCTAGATAGCTGTTTTCAGGTAGACCATCTAATTCTTTTAGAATGGCTGCTTTATTTAAGAAATTCACTTCTTCAGCTAAAGTCATTTTTATTCTTCCATCATCTATATCTTCTCCTTCGATGTGTAAAAAGTGCGAATTTTGAAAGCTTTTGATTAAAATGACTATAAAGCCAACTCCCAATCCTAATCCGATTCCCCAAAGAAGGTCGATGAACACTATACCTAGTATGGTCACCATAAATGGTACAAACTGTTTCCAACCTAGATCATACATTGTTTTGAATAATGCTGGATTTGCCAGTTTATATCCTACAATTAATAGAATAGCCGCTAACACAGATAGGGGAATCATATTTAATAACCCTGGTATGACTATCACTGATGTTAATAGTAAAAGCCCGTGTATAATAGCCGACATTTTAGTTCGTGCACCAGATTGTATATTGGCTGAACTACGCACAATTACCTGAGTAATCGGCAAACCGCCAATCATACCAGAAATAATGTTCCCTGTTCCTTGTGCGAACAGCTCTCTGTTAGTAGGTGTCACGTACTTATGAGGATCTAACTTATCTGTTGCCTCAACACATAATAAAGTTTCTAAACTGGCTACTAAGGCTATTGTAAACGCGACCAACCAGACGCTTCCATTTGATATAACTGAGAAGTTTGGAAAACTAAACTGACCAATAAACGAATCTACATTTTCCGGGATTGGCACGCTCACCAAGTGAGAACTTGCTATGCCTAATACTTGATTTCCTTGTGTTACTGAATAAAATATAATGCCTACGACAACCGCTACTAATGGCCCTTGAATAAGCTGGAAAATCTTACCTTTTTTAGACAATACTTTATCCCAAAGTATCAGGATTGCTAATCCAATTAGACCTATTAAAGCTGAACCTGGAATGATGTTGTCCAATGAATTAATAATTTCTGAAAAGGTATTTTCTCCATCGACTTGAACGAAAGAAAAATCACCCTCCGGATCATGATCATAGCCAACAAAATGAGGGATTTGCTTCAATATTATAATAATCCCAATTCCAGTTAGCATGCCTTTTATAACTGATGATGGGAAATAATATCCAATGATTCCCAATTTTAGAACACCAAAAAGTATCTGAATAACACCTGCAAGTACAACAGCCACTAAAAAACTTTGGTAACCACCCAGACTATCGATAGCAACCAATACGATGGCAACCAAGCCTGCTGCCGGGCCACTTACACCGATTTTAGAGCCACTTAGGAAACCAACAACTATTCCTCCAACAATACCTGCTATTAATCCGGCGAAAAGAGGCGCTCCACTAGCTAAAGCGATACCTAAACACAATGGTAGTGCTACGAAAAATACCACTACACTAGCGGGCAAATCATTTTTTAGATAATGCAAATTCATTTATTTTTTCAGTTATGTGCTTTGTTATAAATAGTTTAGTTTAAAAAGGCTGATAAATCAGCATCTTGAAAAAGTTCAATTGCGAGGCTCTACACCTTGCTGATGTTGTTTGAAGTTACCACACAACTAACTTTAGAACTTCCAATAATTTTGAACATCGCTCGGGTTGATAAATTTGAAACTCAAAAAACCACCCATCTTGCTGGTAGTTCATATTGTAGTTTATTTAATGAGCTTCCAGCTTTAATCATTGTGATGTGCGAAGTTCAAAATTGTTCTCTTTACTAGACTTACTGGTAGAAACATAATAAGGTTTCGGAAATATGACAAGTGAAGAGAACCCTACTTCGTGCGGTAATGTCGAGCTTATTTAGAATTGTACCTTGCCGCACTCCGGGCCTTGCTGATCATTAGTGATTTCCCCTAGCAATATAAGAGTTATCCCTAGTCTATGCTAAGCATAACTACTTGATCTGTAAATCCTAAGACGAATATTGTAGAGTATGGATTGAAATATAGTTGTGTAACTAATGAATTGTTCTCTGCGGCTTGGATAATTGCACATATTTTAGAATATTTAAGGACAAAGCAGTGAATTCTTTATTCTTTGTTTTGTTCACTGAGTGTTTCAGTGCTTTTTGACCTAATAACCAGCTAGTAACTAATACCAAGAATGGCCAACAATTTAGACCTGCGCGAACCAGAGGTTCTTGATATTCCCAAAGGATATAGAGCATATAAAATCAAAGGTGTCGATCACACGATCATTGCGAGGAAGGGAGGACCTACCGCGGATCAAATCAAAAATCAAGATTCCTATCTTGAATTGAGGAACAATCAAAAGGAGTTTGGGGTGGCTTCTATTTTGGCCAAGTCATTGCGAGACTCAATCCCTTCGGAGCTCTACAAGATTTCTGAGAAGTACGTTTCGGGAAAATTGACTGCTCAATTCCGAAACTTAGCCAAGCTAGAAAAAGGTACGACCGGTACCAGGTCATTCATACTTAGTGATCATGCCGGCGAACTTCAAGGTTTTGATTTTAATCCAGACAGCCCATTTCCAGAGGCATTTAGTGATCGCTTTTTCATAAGGGAAGGGTCGCATCGTGGACATGCCATACTACATTTTCCAGAATTTATTCCTTCTCAGATGTTTAATGCACCTGAGGGTACTACCAACTTTAAAATCAGTGCACATATAGTTTCCCTTTCTGATTTCTACTTTGACGAGGAGGTAGGGGCATATTATCCAGCTAATCCTGAGTTTCAGGGCAAATTTGGATCCTTTGAAACACAGATGTTACCGTTATTGAATTTCCCGGTTCAGCCGATGACGGGTCAACTGTCTGTCAATCAGGGACGATCAGTTCCTATGAAGACTGGCATTTTCTTGATAATGGCAATTCGCTTCTTTAAGTATGCAGATTCGAAATTCGAACACCTCAATCATGGAAGCAGCATGCGCATTCTGCGCACATTCTAGACGGGCACAGGCATCCTTGTTTTGATAAGATTGGAGGCTGCTTTAGCCAAGACCTTGTCGCCTTTTTTCAGCCAGGCTTCCATGTGAATGACGTTAGAACCTTTCCTGACAACTTGAGCCTCGCAGGTCACAATGTCACCTGTTTTCGCGCTAGCTAGAAAATCAACGTTGAGGTTGATAGAGGTAAACATAAACTCGTTATTCAAGGAGAAGACGGTTGCTCCCATCACATCATCCAGCATCGTCGAGGCAATCCCTCCGTGCAGAATGGCTCCCGGATTCGTCATTTCCTGGCGTATTTCATATTCCCATGCAAGGTTTCCCTCTTCTGCCTTTATCAGTTTCCCATTGAGCCACCTTCCGATTGGTGACGGGCTATTGTTGGAAGTTTGACCAATATTCGCCTTGAAGAAGGCAAGCGCTTTATTCTCCATTTTTTTAATCAATTAAAGACATTGTAGGTTATAAACTTAATGAGTGAACTAAAATCATATGATCCGATACACCTGAGCCACATGCGTCAAGAAGGTGATGAGGTGGCCGATAACGTTGTTCGTAATTTATTTGAGATTGGATACAATCCCATGGTTGAACAGGAATACAATGCTTACCAGTTCAACGATCAACCGATTCCAACATCTTTTCCATCATCCTTGGTAGCGTATTTTGATCATCTCAAAAAACAAGCGCAAGGGATACCTGACGATAACTTGGTAGCCGGGCAAGCCTTTTTTGCGAAATATTCTCAAGAGCTTCTGGCCATCCTGGGGTTGCTGTCACTTCCATATTGCTATGCAGCGGCTGACGGTGCACAGGTATTATATAAGTCGAAACGCATCCGTCAGTCGCCGGAGAAGCGCCTACTGGAAACAGCAGCCTTCGTGTTTGACGTGTCTGAAGCGAATGCCTTCTTAAAAGGCGGGAAGGGCATTGTATCTGCTGGAAAAGTAAGACTAATGCATGCGGCCATCCGCTACCACATCGTTAAGTCGGGTCATTGGAGTGCGAGCTTTGGTACCCCAATTAATCAAGAAGATATGGCGGGCACCAATCTGGCATTCTCGCTCATCGCTATCAGAGGTTTGCGCAAACTGGGTTATCAGGTCACGGTGGAGGAGGCTTGGAGTTTCATTGATATGTGGAATTCTATCGGTCGCTTTTTGGGTGTAGATGATACACTATTGCCGTCAGATACACGGGAGGCTTTTAACCTCGAGAAGGCCATTGCTAATCGTAACTTCAGAAAATCAAATGAGGGAGTTGAACTGACAAAAGCCCTTCATGACCACATGAGAATGAGTTTTTCTGATGCCAGCCCCATAGATCCTGCAGCAATTACTGCTTATTTGGTTGGCGACAAGGTGGCTCCAATGTTAGGTCTTGAGACCAGTACTATTCTGCCAAGATTGATGGAAGGCATCTCTGGTCTGAATGCCATCAAGTCGCTTTTGCGCCAAGATGGTGCGCAAAAATTGAAACAAGCGAAAAAATTATACGAGACTCAAATATCAGGTAAGACCCTTGAGCCGTTCAGATTATTGAATAATCTTACGGATTAGTTAACTTCCTTCTGAGGGTCAGACTTAATGTTCAAATTCCTAATTAGCAGTATTCTGCCGTTTTTAGTGCCAATGATCGGGACTGCACAAAACCTTGTGGCTAACTATAGCTTCGAGGATTTTCGCATTTGTCCCACTACGCTTGACCAGCTCCGATTCACTCGGTACTGGATGGGGTTTGGTACAGCCGACCCATCACCTGATCTCTTCAATCGATGTGCAGAACGTGGGCAGATGGGTGTTCCCTTCAACTATTTTGGTGAGCAGGAGCCTAAGACTGGTGATGGGTATGTAGGCATGATCAACTATCTGAAGTCTAAGAGTGGGAAGAGCTGG
Source organism: uncultured Roseivirgaceae bacterium (assembly GCA_964351595.1). Lineage (GTDB taxonomy): Bacteria > Bacteroidota > Bacteroidia > Cytophagales > Cyclobacteriaceae > UBA6059. The sequence continues at coordinate 39,368 of CAYGOT010000020.1, forward strand.
AAGCTGAAGTCAAACCATCGAGAGTTTCTCGTCACCAACTTACTTAAGCCACTGGAAAAGGATAAGGAGTATTACCTGGAGATGTCAGTAAGCTTAGCAGAAAACTGTGAGTACGCCCTTAATAATATGGGTATGCTTTTGTCAAAGAGCGCACCACCCATAGATTGGATGCCTATTGAGTATGCCTATTTCAAGCCCCAGATCATAAGTGACCCATCCAAACCGCTAGACAATACCAATGAGTGGATGACGATCTCCGGGACCTACACGGCTGAGGGTGGAGAGTCAGTGCTCACCATTGGAAACTTCGACGCAGATAAAGTGACCACCATTACCAAAAATGGCAAGGGTCAAAATTTGTTTGCGCAAACCATGGAGGTGCCTAAGAAGGACAGACCTATGATCTCTTATTACTTTATCGATGACGTCATTGTCAGGCCTGTAATCCCTGAGGAGCCCATATTCGTGGCAGACGTCACACAAGATCTTCCTCCCGCACCGGCACCTATCAAGTCAGAGTATTTTGGGGACATAGCCGAAGGGGATAAAATCGTTTTGGACAACATCTATTTTGAGTTTGATCAGTCGGTATTGCTTCCTGCATCTTATGATGAACTCAATGAGTTGGGAAGGTTTCTGGTTCAAAATCCTGAGGTGCGGATCAGGATATCTGGTCACACCGACAACATAGGAACAGCCGAGTACAACTTTCGACTTTCTCAGGACAGAGCAGCTGCCGTAGTGAGCTACCTATCGGTAAATGGCATAGAGCTGGAGCGACTGGAGTCTCGCGGTTTTGGCAGTGAGTACCCCGTCGACACTAACGATACCGACGAAGGGCGTTCGAAAAACCGTAGAGTGGAATTCGAGATTATTAGTGCGAATTGACCGCTCGTAATAAGAGTCTTGACTGATGGCTGGAATGTTCCGAGTTTCTAATTTCAAATGCGACTAACATGAAAAGACTTCTACTTCTAATTTCAGCTACTTTTTTTACTTATAGCTTATGGGCCCAGTCCTATGACCTGGTGATACTAAATGGAATGGTCATGGACGGTTCGGGCAATCCCTGGTACTACCAGGACTTGGGTATCAAGGATGGCAAGATTGTCAAGTTGGGGCTCCTTAAGGAGTCAGACGGGAAAGAGAGTATTAATGCGAAGGGAAAAATCGTGTCTCCCGGATTTATTGATATCCATTCTCATGCTGACGGCAATCAAGGTGATGTCAATGGCATCAGAAAAGATCATCCCATGATGAAGGCAGCCCACAACCTCGTCATGCAAGGAATAACGACCGTAGTGGTCAATCATGATGGCAGGAGTCCTGAGTCTATAGCTGATCAGATAGCTCAGCTTGAGCGACAAGGTCATGGACCCAATGTCGCGGTGATGGTTGGACACAATAGCATCCGATATAGAGCCCTGGGGGAAGACTTCAGGCGCCTGGCAACACCAGAAGAAATTAAGAATATGCAGCGCCAGATTATCGAAGGGATGAAAGCCGGGGCATATGGCCTGAGTGCAGGTCTGGAGTATGTGCCTGGCAGATGGTCGAATACCGAAGAAGTGATAAGCCTAGTGAGTACGGTCAAACCGTGGGGAGGTGTCTACATCGTGCATGAGCGGGCCTCTGGTTCTGATCCCATGTGGTTTTTACCTAGCCGCGATATGCAGAAAACTACCATGCTGGAAAACATCGAGGAGGTTATTGCGGTAGCGGAAGCCACTGGAGTAACCTCAAGCGCAACCCACGTGAAAGTGAAAGGAGCGGACTATTGGGGAGTATCTACTGCCATTGTCAACCTTATCCAAACTGCAAGAAACCGTGGCGTAGATGTCTGGGCAGATCAATATCCATACAATACTACAGGCACGGACGGTAACACCGAGCTTATTCCCGGATGGGCGATAGAGAGAGACCGCTGGCGGTCAAGCCTCACAGGTAGCTCCGATGACAATACCGGCCCTGAGACTACCTTCAAAGATGCACTAACCAAAGTGCTCGAAGATGATGACCAAAGTGCGCAATTGTTTCTGGATGTTAAGAGGGAAATTGAGCGTCGCGGGGGCCCGGAAAACATTATTGTCTTTGACTATCCTGATGAGTCCTTCATCGGCAAATCCATACTGCAATTATCTCAGGAATTAGATATATCATTAGTCGAGGTGGCGGTTAAGCTGCAGCGTGAAGGTTACCCCGACAGACCCGGTGGCGCCAGGTTGCGAGGCTTTTCCCTATCGGAAATGGATATTGAAATCCTCGCACAGGCGCCATGGTTGATCACCACCACCGATGCGGGTATTTCGCCTCCTGAAAATCCTCCGGTGCACGCCAGATACTATGGCACCTATCCTCGGAAGATCGCCCACTACGCAAAAAATAGAGGTGTGATCTCAGTGGAGCATGCGGTGAGATCATCTACCAGCCTACCTGCGCAATTCATGGGCTTCAAAGATCGGGGCATGATCAAGGAGGGTTATGCAGCGGATATAGTGATCTTTGATCTTGAGGATATCGAAGACAAAGCTACTTTCGTCAACCCACACCAATACCCCGATGGTATTGAGCAAGTGTTGATAGGAGGTGAGTACATGGTCAAAGATGGGAAGCTGACAGAGAATTTACCCGGTAGGGTGCTTAAGAACACCGAGAGCTTCCGATATTTGGGTGGACTGTAACACACCACTATGGATATCGGCATTTCTACACCGGCACTACTTTTTCCGGCCATCACACTGCTATTGTTGGCATACACCAATCGATTTTTGGCAATTGCCAGCCTGATCAGAAGCCTGCACAAACGCCATCAAGAGCAACCAAGTCATGCCTATGTCGTACAACAGATCGCCAACCTAAGGCTCAGAATGGATTTAATCCGGTATATGCAGGCTGCCGGGATTTTGAGTTTTGTAGGATGTGTGCTGTCGATCTTCTCCCTGTTTCTTGGCCTGGAGACAGAAGGCTATCTGGCCTTTGGTGCTAGCCTTGTGCTACTACTGATCTCCCTTTTTCTGAGTTTTTATGAGACACAGATCTCCACTAAGGCCCTCAACTACGAGTTGCGCGACATGGAAGAGCCCAAGTCTTAAGTATTATTTTCGTATATGTAGAACATACTTCTGCGCGTTCCGTATATTTGTTCTACATATACGAAATAGATGCACATATGAAAGGTACACATCTTGGCGAGTTTGAAGAGATTATACTCCTGCTGGTAGGAGTATTGCAGGACAATGCCTACGGCTTGGCACTCGTCGATGCTTTTGAGCAACAAGCGGGTAGGCGTGTAGCTATCGGAGCTGTCCACTCGGCACTCAGTCGCCTATCGGAAAAAGGCTTTTTGGAATCGGAGATGACAGGAGCTACGACTGAGCGTGGGGGTCGTCGTAAACGGATATTCACCATCACCGCCACAGGAAAACATGCGCTGGTTAACGCACGGGATCTAAGGGTATCACTGTGGCAGCAAATCCCTGATTTATCTTTAGGACGACTTTCGTTTGATGTTTGAACATCGCGAGCCACCGAAATGGGCTGATCGCTTATTAGAATTTTTTGTCAAGGGCGATCTTCTGGAAGAAATACAAGGTGATCTCTTTGAATACTACCAGCGACTCGGTGATCTCCCCCAGTGGAGATCCAAATGGATCTATGCTTATCATGTCATTCATTTTTTGCGACCCTTCGCACTCAAGAAATTAAGTCAAAACTCAAATAATCTAATCATGTTAAAATTCAACCTGATGATTGCCTGGCGCAATCTGCTCAAGCATAAGTTCTATTCTGCGATCAACATCATGGGCTTGGCTATTGGACTGGCCAGTGCCATTTATATCGCCTTGTATGTCTACGATGAGCTCAGCTATGATGCGCATTTCGAAAACTCTGAACGAATCGTGCGAGTGGCTTCTGAGCTAGCTCTGGGGGATAATTACTGGCATATGGTAGTCAGCCCTGATCCATTAGCAGCCGCATTCAAATCAGAGTTTCCTGAGATTGAAAAATCCGCGCGTTTCCGCAATACAGCGTCACTGTTGGTGAAGAAAAATGCTGAGGTCGTTAAACTCAATGATGTGATGTTTACTGATCAGGAGATGTTGGAAATCTTTAAGTTTGATGTAGTGTATGGGGATTTGAAAGAAGCGCTTTCAGACCCAACTTCCGCTGTGCTTACACTTAGTTCCGCCAGAAAGCTTTTTGGAGATCGAAATCCTGTTGGTCAGTCTTTTGTGACGCTTGAGAATAATGCATACCAGATCTCTGCGGTAGTCAAGGAACTTCCTGACCAGACACATTTCCATTTTGACGTCCTAATATCTATGGTAGGTAACCCTCGCGCAAACAAAGGCATTTGGCTGTCTAATAATTTCCATACCTACATGCTGCTCAAGGAAGGGGTGCTCAAGGAGAGTCTGGAGGCAAAGTTCCCTTCAGTATATGAGAAGTACTTCGGCCCTCAGCTTCAAGAGTATGCTGGGATCTCCTACGAGCAGGCCTTGAGTAACGGAGGTTTGATCCGTTACCATCTACAACCCATAGAAGATATTCATCTCAAGTCACATTTGGATATTGAACTGGAACCTAACTCAAGAATCGAGTATGTCTACCTTTTCACTGCCATCGGTATTTTCCTCGTAATCATTGCTTCAATCAACTTTATCAATATCTCAACGGCAAGAGCCTCTACCCGTGCCAAAGAAATAGGAGTTAAGAAAGTGATGGGAAGTGTCAGAGGAGACTTAATTGCTCAATTCTTAACAGAATCTGTTTTTCAGGCTTTGATCGCCGCAGTATTAGCAATGATTATAGTGGCTGTATTCTTGCCCTTTTTCAATGCTTTCGTAGACAAGGAGCTGATCGACCCCATATTTGGTGAACAATCCTTGTGGTGGAAGGTAGTATTTGCAGCATTCGGAATCGGTTTGTTAGCAGGTATTTATCCCTCACTTTATCTATCAGCCTTCAAACCTGTAGATATCATGAAAGGGAAAACTTCTAAGACTGGACGTAAATCCATGTTCAGAAACGTATTAGTGGTATTCCAATTTGGAACTTCTTTAGTCCTAATTATTGGTACACTGACAGTTTACAATCAACTGAACCACATTAAAAATCAGGATCTTGGCTATAATCGCGATCAGGTAATATTGATTGAGAACTCCCATAGTTTGGGTAGTTCTGTTGAAGGTTTTAAAGAAAGCCTGCTTAGTATTCCAGAAGTAGATGCTGTTACGAATACTGGAAACGTACCGTCAGGTTCCTCTAGTTCTGATTCGACCTTTGAGCCTGTTGGAGCGGGTAATGTAGACGACCCTGTCTCTTTACAGATATGGAGTGCTGATCCATCATATTTTAACACTTTCGGGATGGAGATCATTGACGGGAGAGCATTCGAATACGGGCGTCCGGCAGATTCTAGTGCGATTATTCTCAACGAAACGGCGGCTTTAAAGATGGGCCTTGAAGAACCTGTTGGAAAGAAAGTCCGTGTCTTCGGGGATTTTGTTGTTGCGGGTAGGTGGGAATTCACAGTAATAGGTATAGTGAAAGACTTTAATTACAAATCGTTGCACCAGGAGGTTGGGCCAATGGGGCTTTATCTGCAACCCAATGCCGGTTATTATACGGCGGTTAAAACGAAAAGTGCCGACTACCCACATTTGATTAATCGGATTGAAGCTAGTTGGGATAAGTTTGCTCCTTCGATGGGATTTAGCTATCAGTTTTTGGACACTATATTCGACGAGCAATACAAGGCTGAAGAACGATTGGGTGAGATTTTCCTGGTTTTCGCATCTCTGGCTATGTTTATAGGATGCCTGGGGCTTTTTGGCTTGTCAGCCTATACTGCTGAGCAGCGAAGAAAGGAGATAGGAGTAAGAAAGGTACTTGGAGCCAGTACCTCTGGCCTCATTCTTCTTTTACTTGGAGATTTCACTAAGCTACTGATCATTGCTATTATTATGGCCATTCCAGTATCGTGGTTTGCGATGAACAGTTGGCTGGAGGACTTTGCCTATCGTGTGAGTCTGGGCCCAGGCATTTTCTTATTAGGAAGCTTAGTAGCAATGATTGTTGCTTGGCTGACAGTGAGCTATCAATCGACCATTGCCGCAAGGGCCAATCCATCTGAGAACCTAAAATACGAATAGAAGATCGTTAAGGGTATCTCACAGTTCCTGTGTTTGTTGTTAAATTGCAGATGTGAGATACCTCTTTCTTTTTCTTCTGGTTTTATTAGGCTATTGGTCGTTAGCCCAAGCTGAGGTAGAGGAGGAAAATCACGAAATAGATACCGCTAGTTATATCTGGGTTAAGCAATCCCGTATCAATCCTTATGTGACAGCAGAGCTGGAGAGTGCGTCGCTCCTTGACAAAAGTGTATCCAACATAGCGCTGAGCTGGGGCGTACTGATCAACGACAGGCTATCCTTTGGGACGTTCATTTCCGTGATGAACGATGAGGTGTATTTCCCTCTTATTTTCCCTAATGGTTTTGATCTTGAGATGGTGCATGGAGGTATTCATGCCGGCTATATGTGGCCAATATCTAAGTCATTTTCTGCTGGGGCTGATGGCCGACTTGGTTTTGGTGAGATGGAAGTGGGCTATGCAGAAACTGGATTTGACGTGTTTAGTACGAGATTTACATCAGTCAACCCTTCCTTGACAATCGACTATCAATTCTTAAGATATGCAAAATTGACTGCCGCGTTTGGCTATAGATTCATTAGCGGCTATGACTTCAATACCGATGAGTTTACTGACTTTAACGGTAGCACGTTTAGAATCGGATTAAAGGTTGGACTATTCAAGAGGCTGAGGTGGCCTAGAGAGGAGGAGATAAGTGATGAAGAGTAAAATAATAGTTTTCAGCCTGTTGTTACTGTCATCTTGCTATTTCAATGAAGAAGTGATTCCAGATACTTCGCCATGGAAGTACGGATCCCCGTCATCAGTGGGACTAAATGAGAACACGCTTTTTGATTTGGATAATAACCTTCGGCAAGGTGGGTTTGATCAGATCCGAGGGGTAGTAGCCATCAAGGATGACAAGCTCATTTTTGAAAACTACTATGATGGTGTGGATAGAGAGACACAGCAGTTCTTGAGTGGAGCGACGGTTAGCGTGATGTCGATACTTACAGGAATAGCCCTTGATAGAGGTCTGCTCGATAGTATTAAAACTCCCATTAGTGTGTTTTTTCCTGACTATCCTGCCCCCTTCAACTTTGAGCCGCTCAAAGGTGAGATTACTGTGGAGCATTTGTTGTTGATGAAGTCCGGCTTAGCCTGGTACGAGACCGGCGTACCTGCCCTCAACCCCAACAACTCATTGAATGGACTAACTGCTTCCAGTGATTGGATTGAATATGCATTAACGCGCGATCTCGATGCAGTGCCGGGTTTGAGGTACTCTTACAATTCTACCCATGGCACGCTGCTGGCGAAGATCCTTGAGCGTGCTTCCGGACAGCCGTTTGTTGAATTCGCTAATGATGTGCTTTTTTCTCCAATGAATATTGTCTCGGCGAGTTGGCAGTCTGATGCCTTTGGTAATATCAATGGTGGGTTTGGGCTATCACTGAACCTCATAGACTTTGCCAAGCTTGGAGACCTCTATCTCAACTATGGTATTTGGAAAGGACAGAGGCTTGTTTCCGAGGAGTGGGTTAAGACTAGTACTTCAGAGCAGTTTCAAATAGACCGGTTTAGCAATTATGCTTATAGCTGGCAACTTTTCTCAGAGTTGAGTAGCTTCTCAGGTATCTTAGCAGAAAATGACACCTACTTCGCCGAAGGAGCAGGTGGGCAATACCTCTTTGTCGTACCCCACCAAAACTTCGTTTTGGCTGTGACAGCAGACAATTTTTATGAGAATGGATTTACACCATTGATTATATTCAGAGACTTTTTCGCCGAAGCATTCCAATAAAAGTTGTTCCTCCATCCGTGATTATCGGACATCCTTTAGCTTTACCATAGATGGCCAGGGAACTAGCAAATTTGTCGGATCAGCAACTACTTGAGCAACTTGCTGTAGGTGATCAGGCCGTCCTTAAATATTATTTTGATGCACATTACAATGCACTTTGTCGGCATGGCCTGAAGTACGTGCGCATTGCTGAAGTCAGCGAGGAGATAGTACAAGAGATATTTGTCAACTTCTGGGAGCGTCGAGCTGCGCTTAAAATTAGCGGTAGCGTAAGCGCATATCTCTATAGCGCGGTACGCTATAGATGTATCAACTACATCAGAAATCAGCTTCCAAAAGAGCAGGCAATGACTGAGTCCGTCGATGTGGCGGCTGAGGCTGATCTTGAGTTTGACGCTGACTTAGCGGATCAGGATCTCAAGGCTCGGCTTCAGCAGGCTATAGCCGACCTACCGGAAAAATGCCGTCTCATATTTCTGTTGGCAAAGGAGGAGGGGTTGACCTACCGGGAAATTGCAGAAGAGATGGCCGTCTCAGAAAAGACCGTTGAGAATCAAATGGGGATTGCTCTAAAAAAATTAAGATCAACACTCAAAACCGGTAGCACTAAGGATAGAAGCATAAGCGCAATATTGATTTTATTTAAGTTTTTTTGGATGTAGTTTGGGGGTATGACTGAGAAGTCTTGACAAATAGATACATGAACATTAATCAGGAAACTATTGTAAAGTGCTTGCAGAAGAAGGCGAGTATTGACGAGCAGGAAAAGCTTGGGCAATGGTTGAATGAAAAGCCATCGAACCAGTCTTATTTCAATCAAATTGAGTCTGTTTGGAATGCTGCCGATTGTATTCCCTCGGAAGCAAATTTCGATAGCAATAGAGGGTGGGATTGTATCTATTCCAAAATCTCTACTTCCCAGGATGATACTGTTGTTCCTATGTGGAGTAGGTCCTGGATTAGAGTGGCAGCTTCAGTGGTACTTGTGATAGGAGTTGGCTTGGGAGTCTATTTTCAGTTAGTTATCCCTCCAGCTGAGGAGATGGCAATGATTGAAAGATCCAGCGCTGGTGTTGTCGAGGCAGTACGGTTGCCAGATGGTTCACTGGTTACTCTCATGCCATTTAGTAGTGTCAGCTATTCGGCTGACTTTGGAGGTGAGCGGGAAGTGATACTTAATGGTGGAGCTTTCTTTGAAGTTCAAAACACAGATGACAGACCTTTTGAGGTAATTACCGAGCAACTGGAAGTGACTGTACTGGGGACAGAGTTCCTCGTTAAAGAATCTAAACACCGAACGGAAGTATTTGTGGAAAAGGGTAGCGTTTCAGTTAACTCAATAACTACCACCAATGGTGAAGTATTAACAGCAGACCAAGGTGTTTATCTGGACAATTCAACAGGTGTTATCCAACCTTTTGCCCCTTCTGATAATATATTGTCATGGAAGTCAGGTGTGCTAGAGTTCAACAATGTCCAATTGACCAGGGTACTTGAAGATATCGGTAAGCATTACAATGTGTCTATAAAACTAAAGAATAGCAATATTGGCAAATGCCACCTTACCTCCAGGTTTGACAATAAGAGTATAGACGAAGTGTTACAAGTACTGGAGGTTGTTTTAGATATTGATATCAACTCAAGTAATCCAAATGAGTATTTAATATCCGGCAAAGGGTGCTGAAATTGACATAACTTTGGAAAAAAGCGATCTTTTAGATCGCTTTTTTCGTTTTGGAGTTAATGGTTTTTTCAGTGCCGCCAATCACCGCACTTAGGTTCGTCGTTTTATTCCTACTTCTCTCCTTTGGGACAACAGCACTGCTGGCTCAAAAATCTTCTGATTCCATAAAATTCCAGGAATACTCAGTAGCTGAACTCATTGCTGAATTGGAGCGTCAAGGCTACAGTTTTTCCTATGCCAACGAGTTTTTGGAAATGAATAGGACACTAAGTGTTGACGGAAATGACATCACTTATTTGCTTGAGTTGATATGCGGAAATGAATTGGATTATAAGCTTACGGGTAAAGATGTACTGCTATTCAAAGCTGCCAGGAAGAAGTATACGATCAGTGGGTTTATTCGGGATCGATCGGATGGTGAAGCCTTATTGGGTACTACGATCAGAGTGCTGGGTTCTGCTGAAGGAGTCGCGACCAACGACTATGGTTACTATGCATTATCCCTATTCCCTGGCGAGTACAAACTAGCTATAGAGTATGTAGGGTATGAACCCCTGATGCTAGATGTTGACCTCAAGACAGACATACAAATAGAGGTCAAACTTGTACCTGTTAATCTAAAGTTAGATGAGGTGATAGTGACTGCCTATGAGCCGGATCACGAGATCACCGGCATTCGCACTAGCGTGAATAAAATCGACATGCAGCTAGTAGGTGACATTCCCTACTTGCTAGGGGAGGTAGATATCTACCAAAGCGCATTATTACTTCCTGGAATAAGGAATATCGGAGAGGATGCCTCGGGTCTCAATATCCGTGGAGGTGCTGTCGATGAGAACCTGATACTGATAGATGAGGCAGCTATCTACAGTAGCAACCACTTCTATGGTTTGATTTCAGTCTTTAACCCGGATGCCATTAAGGATGTCACCTTCTTCAAAGGAGATGTACCCAGTACCTATGGAGGCAGAGTATCCTCTGCTATTCACGTTAGACAAAAAGAAGGTAACGATCAGGAAATGCAACTATCTGGCGGCCTGGGCCTAGTGAGTGGTCGGATAATGCTCGAGGGACCGCTTAAGAAAGACGAAAGTAGCTTTTTGATCTCGGCGCGATCCAGCTTTTTTGACTATGTCTCAGCTATTTCGGGACTGGATGATAGCCGCACCAACTTTCAAGACTACAATGCCAAAGTCAACTGGCGTCCCAATGATAAGAACCACTTCTACCTATCAGGATATATTGGAAATGATAACAATAATGATGGTCTCCTCATTAACAGACAGTGGGGTAACCGTACCGCGACTGGTCGATGGAATCACATATTCTCTAATCGACTTTTTAGCAACTTCACATTGAGCTACAGTGACTATAAGTATGAGGTGTCCAATCCTGAGGAGTCAGGGCAGTTTGTTGGATCTTCCAATGTTAGAAACTACACCTCCAAGACTGATTTTACATGGTTTGTTTCTCCAAGGTCTACCTTGGAGTTTGGCAGTGGAGCCATTTTTCACCGACTCAATCCCGGTGACCGCCTACCGCTGAATGATGATGGATTTAATAACCCAATCTCTATTGATTCCGAGCATGGGCTTGAGCCATATATCTACGCCAACTTCCAACAGAACCTAGGTGAACGTTGGGTGATGTACTATGGTCTGCGCTATTCCTCTTTTTACAATTTCGGTCCTGAAGATGTTTATACCTACCTGCCCAATCAGCCGAGAGAGCGAGGCAATATTATCGATACTACTACCTACGCTAGTGGGGAGTTGATCAAGGCTTTCCAAAACCTTGAACCTCGAGTTTCTATCAATTACAATTTCGGATCTGGCAATACCATTAAGGCAAGTTATAACCGGGCTAATCAATATATCCACCTGATTTCTAATACCATTACTCCTTCTCCGACTGATATCTGGAAGCTGAGCGATACGCATATCGACCCTTCGTACTCTGATCAATATACGCTCGGATATTACAAACTTCTACCGGCCCTGAATCTCGACTTTTTTGCAGAAGCCTATTACAAAACCACCAATAACATCATCGAATACAAGGAAGGTGCCGATTTGGTGTTGAACGAGACCATAGAAACAGAGGTGATACAAGGGAATGCCAGGGCATATGGCCTGGAGCTATACTTAAGAAAAAAAGTCGGACGATTCAGAGGTTGGCTAAGCTATACTTTGTCCAAGTCGGAGCGGCGGATAGATGGAGTGGATGTGTCGGAGAAGATTAACAACGGTGAATATTACCCCTCTGATTTTGACCGTACCCATGATTTTTCCCTATCGGGAATCTACTCCCTTAATGATCGGTGGACACTATCTTCTAATTTTGTCTATGCTACTGGACGGCCCATTACCTTCCCGGAAGGCAAGTATGTTTATGATAATATAGTCCTGCCCAGCTTTAATCAACGTAATCAGCAAAGGCTTACGGACTATCATCGACTGGATATCTCTGCCAGACTAGAAGGTAGGAAGATAAAGTCCAATGGTAAGCCAAAGAAAAAGGTTGACTATTGGACCTTCTCGATCTACAACGTTTACGGTAGACGAAACGCTTATTCGTATCTCTTCCGTCAGGAGGAGGGCTCGGACCAGGCGGAGGTAGTTAGATACTCCATCTTGGGCACCCTCATCCCATCTGTGACCTACAATTTCAAATTTTAATGGGGAGGTTGACTATCATATCGCTCATTACGTTAGTCTTGGCCATGTCATGTGAAGATCCTATCGAGATTGATATCCCAGATGGACCGGAGCGATTGGTCGTTGAGGGGTGGATCACAGATCAGCCCGGACCATATGAGATCAAGCTATCGGTCACCAACAACTTCAATGACACTGCTCCCAATCCCAAAGTAGAGAACGCATTAGTAAGAGTTATGGACAACCTTGGCGGTGTTTTTGAATTTGTGGAGATATCGAGCGGTACCTACGTGTCTTCTTCTGAATGGAAAGGGCAGGTCGATGTGCAGTATACCTGCATGATCATCCTCCCGGACGGTACTGAGATTGTTTCCACGCCAGAGCCACTCAATTCTGTACCGGAGATTGATAGTCTATTTTACAAAGAAGTGTTCCCAGCCAATATCGTTGATGGGATTATACAAGAAGAGTTCTTCCTGGGAAGTACGATTCAGGATCCTGCCAATATGGACAATTTCTATCGCTGGCGAATTACCCAAAACGGGAATCCTTTGATAGATGTAGAGTCAATTATCATCTTTTCCGATCGATTTGTGGATGGAAACGACTTTCAGTTGGAGGTACCCCAATTACTATTTGGACGCCTGGATACAATCATTGTGCGTCAGGAGTCAATATCGGAGAAGGCTTTTGACTACTATGACCTCCTCATAGCGCAGGCCACTACACTCGGACAATCCTCAGGAACTGCTCCTGCGATCCTACGAGGTAATATGGTAAACCGGAGCAACCCAGAGGAAATAGTGTTGGGCTATTTTGGTGCTGCAGCTATTACCGCTGATACGATTATCATCGCTCCAGACAATTAGATATTGCTCACAAGTCGGAAGGAGCATTCGAAACTTAAAATTTTTCTATTTCTTATTTGGGGGTACTTCTATTCTTCCTTGACTATATACCAAAGAGCGCATGAATTATGGTTCGTTGGTTTATTTTGATGCTTACAGTTGTTGCTACTAGTTTTTTCGGATTCAAGTATTACGAAAGAGCAAAGGCAGAATTTGTGAGGAGAAAAAAATTAAGTAGCAAAACCAGTTACCCTTCGTACTCGCTTGCGTCATTAGTAAGATTTCGAACATTTCAATGACATTCATTGTGAAGAATAAATTATCAAACGGACTGACCAGGCTACTTACTCAGAAGCAGGTTCAGCATTTCAACAAAATCGGCGATTTCAACTTCTCTGACCTTGATAGAGATAATTACTTTCGCCAGTTTGAACATGCTCAGGTAGCAGAGATCGCCGAATACGGACTTCCCAGAGTTCGTCGATAGATCACCGTCTCATTTCTACTTAGCTAGGATCAACTTTTAGCTAAATCCCAATCTCTTCGAAGAGGAAAGGTTGTATTGGTACGACATGAGGCGAGAGTAGATTATGATGCCTTTATCAGGTCACAGCATAATAACTCCACCTTGTACACATCAGCCTATCCTTAATCATTCGGTTGCGTTCCAATTCGTGAATCAAAAACGCAAACTGAATGAAAAAGCAATTATCACTACTTTTTATGGTCCTGGCCGGACTGACTTTTCAACTAGCCGCCCAGACTCTTAGCACTCCTCCTAACGGAAATAACCAGAAGGCCAGCGTCACCCAATACATTGGCAGTTTAGTTACTGTTACCGTTGACTATAGTAGTCCGGATGTGACGGCTCCCAATGGGACAGATCGCAAGGGACAAATTTGGGGTCAATTAGTCCCTTACGGATTCACAGATTTAGGATTTGGCAATAGAAACCCATCGCCCTGGAGAGCAGGAGCAAATGAAAATACGACGATTACCTTTTCCCACGATGTTGAAGTCGAGGGGAAGCCGATTAGTGCAGGCACCTATGGACTTCATATTGCAGTAGAAGAGTCGGGACCATGGACAGTTATTTTTTCAAACAGGAATGATGCATGGGGTAGCTTCTTTTATGAAGAGAGTATGGACGCACTGAGAGTGCAGGCCACTCCACAAGACACAGAATACACCGAATGGCTTACCTATGAGTTTATAGATCGCCAACCAACTGAGGCCACTCTGGCATTGAAGTGGGAAGAGAAGATGCTTCCTTTCAAAATAAGCGTACCAAACATTAATGATCTGTATGTCAGGACATTCGAGGAAGAGCTAACCGGAGCTGCTGGCTTTGTTTGGCAAAATTGGCAGGCAGCTGCAAATTGGAGTATACAAAATGACTATGCGCTGGAAAAAGCTTTAGTCTGGGCTGATCAGGCAATCAATGCACCCTTCTTTGGCAATGAGAACTTCGGTACACTATCTACCAAAGCCAATGTATTGGACAAACTTGGTAGAGCAGATGAAGCCAAAGAAATAATGGATAGAGCGTTGAATCATCCCGCAACCACCGTCTTCCAGATTCACCAATATGGTCGCCAGCTAATCGGTAGGGGTGATGCAGATGGAGCGCTGGAAGTGTTTAAGATGAATGCTAAGCGATTTCCTAAGACTTGGCCTATTAATGTGGGATTAGCGAGAGGTTACTCTGCAAAGGGAGACTACAAAACCGCATTAAAGCACGCGAAGCTGGCTTATGAAGCCGCTCCTGATCAGCTCAATAAGGACGCGCTCAAAACTGCGATCGAGAGCCTGGAAAAAGGTGAGGCCATGTAAAGATTTTATCCGTTCATTTGATGGGCCTCAGCTGTTTAGCTGGGGCTTTTTTCTTTGTCTTTTCCTAGCTCATCTTTTTTTTATTACTTTTCCCTTCTGTGGATTATCTGAAGCAATACAAAAGCCTGTTTGATTCCAACATACTACTCTTGTATAAGGGTAAGATTAACTTCAATATTGTCATGGCTATTATTGAGATACTCGAGACAGGGGTTGAAGAGATAGAGGAAGATAGAGCACTGAAAAGAAAGTTTTACGCTTCTGCCACAGAAAGCCTTCAAAACATGGTGAATCATATGAAACCAGTTGAAAGCTCCTCTTACGATTTCTTCGAATCTAACTCAGGGATGATCATGGTAGTGGTGCGCGGAAGGTACTACAAAATAGTCACCGGCAATTATATTAGTAACGAGCACAAGGATAGTCTTTCGAATAAAATTGACTTGATTAATCGCCTCGAACCTGGTCAGCTTAAAGCACTATATAAGAGAATTCTGTCTGAGACCCACATGGACGATAGTGGCAATGCAGGGTTGGGTTTGGTGGATATGGCACGCAAAACCGGACAGAAGTTACGGTATAGCATGAGTGCAATTGATGAGCATTACAGTTACTTCAACTTTGAGATCAAAATACCCAAGGAGAGTTCCACGCGGAGGGTTTATGCCTGATATTTATGTCTCCTTGCTGGTTATGTAAGAGATAAGCTTACCTAACTTCATTTTGTACTAGGGGAATCACTTAAAATCCAAAGAACTATTTAGCTTTCTTGGAAAAATTCTATTTTGTTCCTTATCTTCAAGGTGTATTAAAGTACAACCAGCTATGAAAGATCTTTTCACCGAAGAAGAGAGAGTACTGTCGGGCTATCGACGGAAAATTGAAAACGAGGATATCTACCTCGAGGATGCAGAATCCTTTGCAAGCAACTACAAAGACTTGATTGATCAAACTAGAGTTATCACACGAATCAGTGATAGACTACAGAAGAAGCTTGATATGGCTAATCAGAAGATTAAGAGCCAGAATCATGAAATAGGTCAAAAAAATGAGCTGCTTGAGAATACGATTATTGAACTTACCAGGGCGAAGGTGAGCAAGAAGGCCTCCACCATCTTATTGACATTGGCACTGATCCTGTTCATTTCAGAGCAGTACTTGCTTGAGCCGTTCATTGAGTCGTACGTTATCATCCCGTACCTTGGAATCGTGCTCAAAGGCCTCATCGCCTTCTCGCTCAAGTTTTTTGAGACCGGAATAGAAAATTACTTTATGAAGAAGGAGCAGGGACAAATTTTGAGGAACCGTGGAAAATCACTCAAGACTAAGCTCGCTTACTCTGGGTTCTAGAAGCTATAATAATATATCTAAGAAGATGATTAATGGTAAAGCAGACGTTCCCGGAACGTCTGCTTTTTTATGTAAAGACGTTATCGATGAATTTGCCAATGCTATTGATCGCCCTTTTTGATTCTGGTAAGAGATAAGTGAAGAAATGCCAAACGTGCATGGCGCCTTTCCATTCTTCATAGACCACCTGACTTTCCAGTTGTTTCAATTGTTCTGAAAGCACCCGGCTATCATTCAGCAACATATCTTTGGTGCCTACCTGAATCAATGTTTTTGGAAATCCGGAGAGTTGTGCATTGATTGGTGAGATATAGGGCTGATCAAGAGGGTGCGTATGGGCATACATCTTAGCGCTTGATGTCAACATATCTTCACTTAGTATGACATCCTTTTTTCCAACAGACACAATAGTGGGGCTTTGACCAGTCAGGTCTACCCATGGAGCAATTAGTACAGCTGCTCTTGGCAGGGCTAGCTTGTCTTCGAGTAGTTTGGCGATTAGCGCTACCGCCAATCCACCGCCAGCCGAGTCTCCAGCAATGATCACCTTCTCAGAACTATGTTTTTTGATCAACCATAAATACGCATTGAGTGCATCGTCCAGAGCTGCCGGGAATGGGTGCTCTGGAGCCAATCTGTAATCTACGGCCATCGCTTCTGCTTTGCCAGCCATACTCAGAGCGCTGACCAGATGTCGGTGGGATTGAAGACTGCCAGCAACATAAGCACCTCCGTGCAAGTACATGATGACTCTATCTCTGGGTTGCTCAAAGCTCATCCATTCGACAGGAACGCCGTTGGCAGATAGTCGTTCTATTTTAAGCCCTTGAGGTAGCCTAAACCGCTTGGCAACATCATTGATAAGCTTTCGTCTGAGTTTGACTGGCTCGCTTGACTTTGATTGCTTGTGCTTGAGTATTCTCAGGTAGAGGCTTAGTAGGGTATGCTGAAGGCTAGCCATAGTTATGCAAAGATAATGGCGATAATGCCTGCTAAGGCGCAGTATGCAGCGAAATAGATCAGCTTGCCTTTTCGCACTATCGCCAGCATCCACTTGCAGGCGATATAGCCCGAGATGAAGGCCGATAAAAAGCCGATTGCTAATACTGAGCCCTCAATTGAACCAGCGCCTGATGGGAGCTCCAGGTAATCTTTCCACTGCAACAAACTCGCTCCTATTATTGGTATGAGTACCATGAGAAATGAAAATTGCGTCACTTTGGCTTTGTCGAACCCTAGCAGCAAACCAGTGGCGATGGTGGCACCTGACCTGGATATTCCCGGTAGGATAGCAATGGCCTGAGCAAGCCCCATGATGAATGCTCCTACATAGTTTACTTCACCGTCATGAGACTTTTTGAAGCTCGAGAAGAGGAGGAGCAATGCCGTAACTATTAACATGGAACCCACCAGCAGAAGGTTGCCTGTAAAGAATGATTTGATCGTATCCTTGAACAGAAGTCCCACGACCATCACCGGGAGCAGGGAGATGAATATTTTGATGCTGTAGAGCCAGCTCTCATTCCATCGGAACTGTAGTACCCCCTTGAAGATGCCGAGTATCTCATTTCGGAAAACGACAATGGTACTGAGCGCCGTAGCGCCATGCACCACTACCGCAAAGAGTAGATTGTCAGAGTCTTGCACACCAAGCAGGACATTGCCTATCTCCAGATGACCACTACTGCTCACGGGTAGGAACTCCGTAAGGCCTTGTACGATACCAAGAATGAGTGCTTCTAGCCAAGTCATGTGATTCGATTTTGGCGAAAATAGTTAATCAGAAATGGCTTGAAGGTAGGTTCTGTGAATTATTCATCTCAGGCGCACTTCACACATTTTTGAGCGTGTGGCATGAGCATTATTCTGCCTATCGGAATAGGCTGCTTGCATCTGATGCAAACTCCAAAATCGGGCTGATCAATTTTATCCAAAGCAATAATCAGCTTTTTCTTTCTTTCTTCTGCTTGTCTGAGTGACGCATCATTGATGGACTTGTTGTTGATAGCGTCCATGCGGCTGATTCTTCCAATAGCATTCTCTGGAGATATCGGTTTTGTCAATTCTCTGAGTGCGGAGATATCTGCCTCCAACTTCAGCAGTTCTTGCTGGATAAGGGCTTTTATTTCTATTCGGTTTATACTCATGGTTCCAAGAATTAACAGCAATTTTAGATACTTATGTATAATCTAATGCGTTTAACTCATTCTTGCAATTATTGACGTGAGTAGTAACGAATCAAACATTTATCATAAAAATTCATAAAGAATTTATTGATTTGTAATAAATATCGTATTTTCGAGCGTTGGATCATTCCGATGATTCTCAACAGTCCATTAACCCAAGAGCCACTTCCTTTTAAGGTCGATCTGCCTTAAGAAAGTCCATAGAATGATATTGAATTTTTGATAATCCTAATTACTGAATTACCGTGTGCGGAATAGTTGGAGTGTTTGAATTGAAGGTTGAGTCTCAGAAGTTGAGAACGCAGGTGTTGGAGATGTCTAAGAAGATTAGACACAGAGGTCCGGACTGGTCTGGCATCTATTGTGGTAAGAAGGCTATATTGGCCCATGAGCGACTAGCTATCGTGGATATGCAGTCGGGAAAGCAGCCCCTCTATAGTGAGGACGGCAATCTTGTACTGGCTGTCAATGGAGAGATCTACAACCATCAACAGATAAGAAAAGAACTGGGAGGGAAGTATAGTTTTCAGACCAACTCTGACTGTGAAGTGATTTTGGCGCTGTATCAGGAGAAGGGTGAAGACTTCATCGAGGACCTTAATGGCATTTTTGCTTTTGCCTTGTACGATATTGAGAAAGATAAGTATATCATCGGCCGAGATCAGATAGGGGTAATTCCATTGTACAAAGGATGGGATGCATACGGCAATTTTTATATCGGATCAGAGCTCAAGTCCCTGGAGGGTGTTTGCAATAGGATTGAAGAATTCTTGCCGGGTCATATGCTAAACAGCGCAGATGGCGTAATGCGCAAATGGTACCAGCGTGACTGGATGAGCTATGAAAGCGTTAAGGATAACCAAACCAACCTGGCAGACCTTCGCAAAGCCCTGGAGGATGCAGTACATCGGCAACTCATGTCAGATGTACCCTATGGAGTACTACTGAGCGGTGGTTTAGACAGCTCGGTTATTTCAGCTATCGCGAAAAGGTATGCAGCGAAGAGAATAGAATCAGATGACACTACAGATGCCTGGTGGCCACAGTTACACTCCTTCGCCGTTGGCCTGGAAGGCTCTCCCGATTTAGCGGCCGCACAAAAAGTAGCTGATCACATAGGTACAGTTCATCACGAGGTGCATTTCACCGTTCAGGAGGGCATGGATGCCATCCGGGATGTCGTCTACCATTTGGAGACCTATGATGTCACGACCATACGCGCTTCAACTCCGATGTACCTGCTATCGAGATATATTAAGTCGATGGGAGTGAAGATGGTACTTTCCGGTGAAGGTGCTGATGAGATTTTTGGAGGCTACCTGTACTTCCACAAGGCGCCCAATGCTCAGGCTTTCCATGAAGAGACCGTGAGGAAAATTAGTAAGCTTCACATGTATGATTGCTTACGCGCCAATAAGTCGTTGGCAGCATGGGGCGTGGAAGGACGCGTGCCTTTCCTGGATAAGGAATTTATGGATGTGGCCATGCGCCTCAATCCTGCAGATAAAATGACTGGCCCGGGCAAGATGGAGAAGTGGGTAGTGCGCAAGGCTTTTGAAGACTACCTACCGGAAAGTGTAGCGTGGCGCCAAAAAGAGCAGTTTAGTGATGGCGTAGGCTACAGCTGGATTGATTCGCTTAAAGATTTTACATCAGCGACCATTTCCGATGAGCAGCTGGCCAATGCGGGTTACCGCTTCCCAATTAACCCGCCACAGTCCAAGGAAGAGTACTACTATAGAACCATATTTGCAGAACATTTCCCATCTGATTCTGCGGCTTCATGCGTACCATCGGTACCTTCTGTAGCTTGTAGCACACCAGAGGCACTGGCCTGGGATGAGTCGTTTAAGAACATGAACGACCCATCAGGCAGGGCTGTGAAGTTAGTACACGAGCAGAGCTACTAGCCGCATCATTCTTTCTGCATGGCTTTCTTGTCCAGCCAGTGAGCGATACCTCCAAAGGCCAGGTAAGTTACTACTGCCACTATGGCTAAGTTAGTTTTGTCTGAAGCTGCAGGAGGTCCATAGACTTGAGATCCATGAAGTACCAGTAGGAAAACGGCATAGCCGATCATGCCGTATTTTCCAACCTTGTTCGTGGGCTTAACTGCCTGCATGTAGATGTAAAGTCCTCCAAACAGGAATAGTGCTTCCAGACCAAATGCCAGTTCGCGATAGTTCCAAATACCAAAGCCCAGCTTGGGTGAACTGTCAGACCAAATCGGTAAGTCGGGAGTATGCACAATTAGATCAACAAACCAATGTGAAGCAATAGCCAGGGCCATGGCAATTCCCGATTTGTGACCCATCTTTAGAAGATTAGCAAATACGAAATAGCCCAAAAGAGCCCAAAATGCTGTCGCCAGGAGGCTATGTGTATAAGGCATATACTCCAGATCCAGATGATTAGTCGCCGTAAAGCCTTCGACGATGTTCATTCGCTCTATACCCATCACCACGAATGGGAAGAAGAGTATGTCCACAAATTGAGCGCCAATGAAGAGCCAACCAAGTGAGATATTCTTGTCATACTTCTTTAGGGCGAGTGAAGAAACGTAATGTCCGACGTACATGGAGTTGGTAGTTAGTTATTGGTATCTGGTATTAAGTACAAGGTACAGAGTATTAGGCTTTAGAGCAGCTGTTTCTATGTTAATCGCAAATAGTTGGGTCTAATCCGGTCTATAGCTCTTGGTACTTAATACTCTATACTTTGTATTAATATTTCGCTGGTCCTTTAGCCTTTGATTTTTCGATAAACTCTCGAATATCTTCATTGGCTTGCTGTAGATCTTCGCGACGTAGATACATCATATGCCCACTGCGGTAGCCTTTGAAACTAAAGCGGTCTTTCATTTTTCCGCTAGGGTCAATTCTCCACATGGTATATTTCGCATCGAAATACTTGGTAGCGCCATCGTAGTATCCCGACTGCACCATGGTATGAAGATAGGGGTTCATCGCCATTGCTTGTCTTAAGTCATTCCCGGTCGTATTATCGTCAGAGTCCCAGGGATGAACAGGGCCAAACATGTTGTATTTTACATCGGTCGGGAAGTTGAGCACATTGCGGTAGTAATAGTTGATCGCGGGAGCAAAGCTGTGCAGCCAGCTTGTAAGTTCTGAATTGAAGTCTGGTCGACTACCGGCATCAGTTTCATCGATTCCCTTATACCTCGAGTCAAGGCGCCCAATTGTGAAGCCTTCTTCTCTCAGGAGCTCTTTCCAGTAGTAGTTGGTCGGGACATTAAGGTTGTGTTGCAGGAAGACCTTTTCAGAGATGCCTGAGTACATCGCCATCTTTTTGGCGGTAGCTTGTCGATCGCTTTCCTCAATAAATCCTCCTTTAGCTAGCTGTGGAAGCAGGTCGTTGAGTGAATAGTCTTCAGCTTCGTCAAGGACTTCCAGCAAGTCCTTTTGCTGAAGTGAAGCGGGAAGCTTCTTATGATACCAAGCGGCTGCTGTAAAGTAAGGTAGTCGAAGTGCTGTTCCCAAAGGACCGTCTCTTCGACCAGCGCCCATGGCATCTATGCCCAGCTCGGTAGGAGAGACCAGAATCACACCGTTGATATACATCCACTGTCGGTTTTGCAGAGCTAGCGCCAACCCTGACACACGCGTGGTACCGTAGCTCTCACCAATCAGGTACTTGGGGGATTCCCAGCGGTTAATTCGCCCGACAAATGTGTTGATCCATTCCGCCAGGTAGGCAATATCTGCATTGACACCAAAAAACATTTCACGCTTAGCATCTGGATCCACCATTCTCGAGTAGCCGGTGTTTACCGGGTTTACAAACACGATATCTGCTACATCCAGGATAGAGTGAGGATTGTCCTTGACCCCATAGGGTTGAACCGGAAAACCCTCGTCATCTACATTGAGAATCATCGGACCGGTATAGGCGAGATGCATCCATACCGAACCCGAACCGGGTCCGCCATTAAAGCTGATAAATAATGGTCGTTCAGCCTTGTTTCTGATGTCTGTTCGCTCATAGTAAGTATAGTTGAGATAGGCTGCAATCGTGCCTTCATCATCCCATACGGGTTGCGTCCCCGTGGTGGCTTTGTAAGGTATCGACTGTCCCTTGATGCTCACCTGATGGGTGGTGACTACCATGGTGTCAGGCGGCAGTGTGCGGCCTTGACTATTGGACTGATGGTACCCCAATGTAAAGAGTACGGCTAATAAGTAGAGTTGAAGATTTTTCATTTATCCGACTTTCATTTTTTTCATTTCAGTTTCAATAGCGCCTTTGTAGGGATGAAAATCTACCTGCAAAGTATGCCTGACAGATTTTTTATAGCGTTTCGCCATATGATCTGTATCCTTTTGTATCGAATTGCGCATCTGATCTGGTGAGGGCAACTTGCATTGTCCGGTGATCAGTTTGCTGATCCACTTGCTCTGGACTTCCGCCAGTGGCATGATAGCGCCTAGCGGCTGAATGAGTCCGAGGAAGAACAGTCCCTGGTGATCAGGATGGATTACTTTTTTGTACAGCCTGATATCGTTCGTTTGCTCCACATCAAATGCGCTCATGTGCTTCAGGAATGGAAAACTAACACGATAGCCAGTTGCATAGATAATGATATCAAAATCTTGCTCGGAACCATCCTCAAAGTAGACGGTTTTACCTTTAAATTCTTTGATGTTGGGCTTGAAATCCACGAGACCCCTACCGGCAATATTGAGCAGGTCTTGGGAGAGGGTAGGATGCTCGCTGAGAAGTGGCCGCTTAGGCTTAGGCACCCCATAGTCTTCTTGTCGTCCGCGAGCCAACCATAGGGTAGTGGCGAGGAGCTTCCGCTGGAGCCACAAGGGTAGCCTGGCCGTGATTGGATTGGCAAGATTATCAAAAGGAATGCTCCAAATCCAGTTGGGCGTGATGTGTGCACCGCTGCGAGTAGAGATCACTACTTTGCCACTGTGCAATCTGGCCGCTTCACAGGCTATATCCACAGCAGAATTCCCTATTCCTACGATCAGTACATCCTTATCTTTGACCTGATCGGTTTCCTTATAATGATGGGAGTGAAGCACCTCTCCGGTAAACTCACCCGGGAATGGAGGTTCGGGCATTCTAGGATTCCAGTGATGGCCATTCGCAACAACTACATGGCTGTATTCTGAGGTTTTGCCGTTACTTAGCCGCACGGCATATCCATCCTCATCCAAGGGAGTGACTTCTTCGACAGCCGTATTGAAAGTAATACTATCCTTGATGTCAAAGTGATCTACATAGTCTTCGAAATACTTGATGATATGACTATGATGCGGGAACATCGGATAGTCCTCCGGCATGGGATAATCAGAATAGGCCATGACCAATCGGTTGGTATTGATGTGAAGTGACCTGTACGCTGAAGACAATCCATTGTCATTGTTGTACCTCCAGTTTCCTCCTATGTCTGAGCCTTTTTCAAAACAGTCGTAAGGCACTCCTGCTTCTTTGAGCGTCTTGGCAGCTACGATACCGGAGCTCCCAGCCCCGATGATACATACTTTCTTTTGGGTCATTAATTGATGTTTATTCAATCAATCCAGAATATAGTAAGCAACCAGATGAATGGGAAATGAATATTGGAATAGCGGTGGTGAAAGCGGCTTCTATATCTCTTGCCAGACCCTTTCGATTAATGCCTTGGTAGCCCGAATTCCCTGTGGCTCGCTGTGTTCCGTACCCTCATACTCGATACCGATGTATCCGTCATAACCGGCATTTTTCACTACCCGGAGCATTTTGCGGTAGTCTATAATCTTGTCATTGCCACCTTGATCAAAATTGTATGACTTGGCGCTGACTGCTTTGGCGTAGGGCATGAAGAGCGCAACACCTTGATAGCGATTATAAGCCTGGTCACATTCGATTTGCGTGCTACCCCATTTGGCCGATAGGCACCAATTGCCAAAGTCGGGTAGGGTACCAAAGTTAGGCATGTCCACCTCTTTGATGATATCTACTATGAACTCGGCATCAGAGCTGTGCAAACCATGATTCTCGATAATGATGTTGATACCCTCGCTGGCTGCATATTCCGATAGGCTGCCCATACCGTCAATCAAAGCCGCGCGAACTGCTTCTTTTGATCCTGTACCAAAAGCATTGACACGGATAGAGTGACAGCCTAATATTTTGGCAGCATTGATCCATTTGTAATGATTTTCTACTGCTTGTGTTCTTAGGATATCATCCGGATCACCAAGATCGCCTTCATCGTCTACCATGATCAGCAGGCTGATGACGTTATGATCAGTGGCCCGACTTTTTAGGTCAACCCAAACAGCTTCATCTTCGACCCGGTCTTTATAAAAGGCACTTACATACTCAATGGCGTTGATACCATAGTCTCGGGAGGAAATCAATGCAAAATCCATGGCGTCCAGTTCACCGGCGAAGAAGGCGCGATTAAGCGACCACTGGGCGAGAGAAATTTTCGGAGTAGCCGATTGGCTTGGTTGCACCGCACTTGAAAGCAATCCAGGCAAGGCCAAAAGTGGAAGGCTAAGCCCGGCTTTTTGGATAAATTTCCGACGGTACATCATGATATTAAGTTAATCAACGATGGGCAAGCCTCCTAATAGATGATCTCTTCCAATTCGATCACTTCTCTGAAATCAGCGGAGATGTTCTCGAATAATACAGTCTTTACGACAGGCCACTCCTCCAAATTCTCATAAGAATCACCTTCTCTTATCGCGATCTCAAGGTTATAAGATCGACCAGCGTCTAATCCATATTGCGCTAGCTCGTCGAGGGTGGCAATATCCGCACTTGGAGAACCAAAGTTGCTGGTAAAGTTACCGGGGATAAAGTCTTCAGTATAGTCAAGATTAACATCAAATATGACAAGCTCATTGTCGATGGACTCATCTTTGGCAAAGACTTTTACTCCACCGATTTTTTTAACCCTGAAAGTGATAGGGGGACCATTTCCTACTAATCGTTCATCTCGGGCTGGCCGCACTTCCATTTCTCCCTGTGTCATCTCTACAAGAGGCAGAAAGGCGTCACGAACATTAATTGAGAAAGAGGTGTAGGAAGTATCAACATCGAATGACTCAGCGGCAGCTAAGAGTGTGTCTAACTCACGGCGATACTCAACTTGAAATCTTCCATCCTGTGCAGTTTGGACAAACTGCTGACCAAATATTGCCTGACAACCCAGCTCTTCAAAAAAGCCAACTTCGATATCAGCCATCGGCTGATTGGTTTCAACATCGATGACGGCTCCCCGAAACACGAAGATACCCGGAGGAGGTGCGGGTATGGCCATTTCATCTTCTTCACCATCGCCACATGCGACGAACAGAATGGCCATAAGTGTTAATACTAGAATAGCTGGTTTTCTCATAACGGTCAAAGATCCCAGAACTTTAAAGTACTAGCAAAATTTCTAACCAAAAGTATACTGATTTACTTATCAGACTCATCCACCTTCTTCTCCAGATCAATCTTCATATCCAGCTCATTCAACTTGTCATTGAACTTTGGAATATCTTCCTCAATCAGCCGCTCAAATTCCCCTTTGGCGGCTAAGAGTCGCTCGTTCAGTACTTCATAGACTTCACCTTGTTGATCAGTCGGTCTGAAATCAATGCCGCTCGCACTGAGATCACTGGCTACTGCGCTGAGCCTACCGTAAAGCTGCATTGGAGATCGAAAGGCATCTTCACGCGCTCCCGTAAGATGAATGTCATAGAGTTTAGCCACAATTGAAGTTGAATAATCGTTGATGCGATTGGCTTCTTTGGTATCGGCCTTCTTTTGAAGTGATGGGGTGAGTGCTACCAGCTCAGCACGGATCAATTCCAGGGTGTTGATCATGGTGACCACTTCATTCATAGCATCCCGAAGCTCCAATGATAAGGCCACCTGCGCCTTGATATCTTCCAGGTCACCATCCGTATTGGGGTCCTTGAGCACTTCCAGTTCTTTGCGAAACACTTCATCTCCCACAGTCACTACGACCGTATACTTACCGGGCACTACTCTGGGCCCAAATTGTCCCCGCCAAAGATCGAGATCCCAGGTGACCAATGGACGCCAACCCTCACCGTTAAGTTGTACCCAAGGTCTGCCGGGTGGTTGGGTTCTAAGCCTTGGCTTGAAGGTGGGTTCGTAGCGAATATCCCACATTACGCGATTGACACCAGCTTTCTGCGATCCTTCCAGTGTACGGATGACGGTTTTATTCGAGTCCAGTATTTCGATTTTGACCGTATCTGTCGTTTTTTCCGGTAGGTAATAGTTGATAGGTGTGCCATAGTCGGGATTGCTGCCCGAGCTGAAACTGGGTGCGTCTGTCTTGATGCTTTCTTTCTGGCTAAAGCGATAGGAGGCCCGAGGATTGAAAACTTGTACTTCTTCGGCCATAGCAGGATCATATTCGCGCAATGGGGAAAGGTCATCGAGGATATAATAGCCTCTGCCATAGGTGCCGACCACCAGGTCATCAAACCGCTCCTGAACCGTCACCCAATACACAGGAGCAGGGGGTAGGTTGTTTTTCAGTTTCATCCAATCGTCACCATCGTTGTGACTTATGTAAAGGCCATTATCCACGCCCAGGTAAAGCATTCCCTGCTTCTTTGGGTCTTCTACGATCACATGCGCGAACCCATGCACGCTTTGGGGAATATTGTTGGCGATAGCCGTCCATGATTGCCCATAATCGCTCGTTTTGTAGACGTAAGTGCTAAAATCACCCATCTGGTGCAGATCAACGGTGATGTAAGCCGTGCCTTGAGCATACTTTGATGGAAATATGTTGGCGATGGTGCCCCATTCTGGTAAGTCTGGAATGTTGGCCGTCACATTCGTCCAGGAAGTGCCGCCATCTCTGGTGAGTTGTACTTGCCCATCATTGGTACCCGCCCAGATGAGGCCCGCTTCGATGGGAGACTCCTCTATCGCGAATAGCGTAGCACCATCAAAAGTCATGAGATTGTCGATAGCTACCCCCCCCGACCTCTGCTGATGATCCTTT
>CAYGOT010000021.1:0-61482 GCA_964351595.1 uncultured Roseivirgaceae bacterium
CACCCATGGCTTCCATGGCTACATGCACCAATGGTGAAGGAGCGATGGGATGCAGCAGAAATATTTCGATTTTGGCCCCCGTGTCCTTCTCAAAATAGAGCCGAGCGGGAATGACTCTGGTATTATTGAAAACCAATGTCGTGCCGGGGGCTACCTCATCTTCCAGCTGTTGAAATACCTTTTCGGTTATATCACCATTGCGATAGACGAGTAGCTTTGATTGGTCTCGTTGACCTATCGGAAACTTGGCTATTCTGTTTTCCGGTAGGTCGTAGGTGTAGCTGGATAAGTCGATGGACGGGATACTTTTTTCAGGCATTGATTGAATAATTATCGATAGATGAAGCAATGAGATACGGGCCTGAAAATATACCCGTCGCTGTAGGTGAATGCTTACCTTTGGCAAAGGTAAAAGAAGACGATTAACTATGGCATTGGTACTGAGACATAAGCAGCATGTGTTGAGATTTAAGTTTAAAGCGGGGACTTCCAGAGGGGAGCTTACCGAGAAGAGAACATGGATACTCAACGTACATGAGTCCCACCATCCCGAGGTGTTTGGTCTGGGGGAGTGCGGGCCTCTGGCCGGATTGAGCATAGATGATCATGAGGAATACGGCCATTACATCGACAGGATTGCGCAAGACCTCAAGCAACAAGACATGCCCGCATCCGAAGAGGAGGTATTTGACCTGGCTCGAAGGATGGTGCCCAAGGAGCTTCCGGCACTAAGATTTGGTCTCGAAACAGCATTGCTTGACTTGCTGAACGAGGGTCAGCGCATGATCTTCAAAAATGGACTGGTGGCTTCTGGCGATCGACTGCCCATCAACGGACTGATCTGGATGGGGGACGAGTCATGGATGAAAGATCAGATAGACGAAAAGCTCGCGGCTGGATATCGCTGTATCAAACTAAAAATTGGAGCGATTGACTTTGACGCGGAATGTGGCCTACTGGAAGCCATACGCAAAGACTACTCGGCGCATCAGATTACGCTGCGCGTAGATGCGAATGGCGCTTTTCAGACCAATGAAGCACTGGCCAAACTAAAGCGAATCGCGCAGTACGACCTCCATAGTATCGAGCAGCCCATCATGCCGCATCAGCCGGAGGCCATGCAGATGATCTGCAAGCATTCGAAAGTGCCCATAGCGCTGGATGAGGAGCTTATTGGAGTGCATGGCTTGGAAGAAAAGCGTGAGCTACTGCGTTTTATTAAGCCTCATTTTATCGTGTTGAAGCCGACCCTGATAGGGGGACTGGCCAGTACCAGAGAGTGGATCAGCCTTGCTGAAGATCAGCAAATCGATTGGTGGATCACCTCAGCATTGGAATCCAATATTGGACTCAATGCAATCACGCAGTTCACCGCATCATTTCCGGTAGGTATGCCTCAAGGCCTGGGAACTGGCCAGCTTTATGAAAATAATTTTGAATCTCCTCTGACGGTGGATAGAGGTTTTATCTCGTACGATCAGAAGGCGAAGTGGGATTTGGAAGGGCTTGCTTTTGACTGATCTGTTATGACACTTACGAAGTTTTTCAAATTCGAACCTACCTGATAGGGCTGACTACTATATGCCCTTAGACATTTTGGGTAGGGCGAGCTAAACTTCGTAAGTCTGCTAGCACTTATCCTTTTCTCCTATTAACTTATTACCATGAATGAAGATGCACTGCATGGTGGACAATCTGTTTCGGTATTCAACAAGGAATATATCGGCGAGTTCGTCTATGGCGGTATAGATGGGGCGGTGACCAC
Organism: uncultured Roseivirgaceae bacterium; assembly: GCA_964351595.1. Classification (GTDB taxonomy): domain Bacteria; phylum Bacteroidota; class Bacteroidia; order Cytophagales; family Cyclobacteriaceae; genus UBA6059. Next base: position 1,766 of record CAYGOT010000021.1, read on the forward strand.
TTTTGCTGTGGTAGCAGGTGCGGCTGGGGCTAAGGCCGGACTGGAGTGGGTGCTCATCTTTGGCTTTGCCAATCTGATCGCTGATGGCTTCTCCATGTCCGTGGGCAACTACTTCGCTACCAAATCTGAGCGCGATAATTTTGAGCGACACAAGGCCATCGAATACTGGGAGGTAGATAATCTCAGGGAAAAAGAGGTAGAAGAGATCAGAGAGATCTATGCAGCCAAGGGATTCAAAGGCGAGCTGCTGGAGCAAGTGGTGGAGGTGATCACCAGCAATAAAGATGTATGGGTGGATACCATGATGAAGGAAGAGCTGGAGATGACCAAAGACAGCCGGTCGCCTTTTAGCACTGCTGTGGCGACATTTATATCTTTCAACCTTGTGGGGCTTATCCCCTTATTGGTCTATATCGTAGCTGTTTTTGTTGACCTTGAGATGAGTATGCTCTTTCCTATATCGTGTGTAGGCACAGCTATCGCAATGGCTCTGGTCGGATACCTCAGAGGTGTAGTGACAGAGATCAATCCCTGGAAGAGTATATTCCAGACCTTGCTTTTGGGTGGTTTAGCCGCATTCCTGGCCTATTACGTAGGTGAAGTACTGGCGAAGTATTTCTTATAAGATGACACCATCGGTGCTGGTCAATCTGGCATGGAGCATTCAAAGGCCGTTATGAAAAATAGATGAGTGATACTAAATAGCAATCCCTGACCTTGAACATTAAGATTTACCCTTATTTTTATAATAGAAGTTTTACTTTGTATATAAACAACCCATTTTCCTTAGATGTCGGCCATTAGAATACTAGTAGCAGAGGATCATCCGGCTCATGCCGCCAAAATGGAAATGCTTTTGAGTGAAGCAGGCTATGACCTAATCGCTATTTGTGATACGAGTGTGGAAACACTGCGCTTGTTTAAGGCTACTAAGCCTGATCTGGTCATACTAGATATAGAATTATCACAAGGCGGTAACGGTATTGATATTGCTGAGAAAATTGCTGAACATACACCTACACCAATCATTTTCGCTACCTCCTTTGAAGACAGGGAAACTATTTCAACAGCGTTGAATCAAAATCCTTATGCCTATTTGGTAAAGCCCATCGAAAAAGGCTCCTTACAGGCTGCTGTGGAATTGGCCATTTACAAGTTTGGAAAATCAGCGGATGAAGAAGGAATTGAAAATGAAAAATGGCCTGGTGATGTACTGCTCAATGATTGTTTTTTTGTGAAGGCTGGTGATCAATTAGTAAAACTCCCTGTTGAGGATATCCTGTGGATAGAATTGGCTGAAGATCGATATTGTGATATTGTAACTAAAGAGCGCAGGTATCACCTTCGTACTTCACTGAAAATGCTCGAACAAAAACTTGATCATGGATTGTTTGTGAGGATACATAGATCAAAAATCGTGAATGTTTCCAAGATAGAAAGTATTGGTGATGCCGATAACACCGTCAAAATGCAAGGACATGAAGTTGTGATGGGAAAAACATTCAAAAATGCTTTGATAAAGCGGTTAAAGATGTTGCAATGAAAAGGCACTGGTTGTTTCTGCCAAATCAATGTAATGTCTTCCTGACATTCTCTTTTTTTCTTCTCATAACATTTTTAGTATCCGCTCAGAAAAGCCAAATTGATCAGGATAGTTTGATTTCGCTACGGAATCGTTCATTATCAGATTCTGGTTGGTTTGCTTATACCTATCTTCTAGGTAGAGAATATAATCACCAAGCAGAGAACCATCAGGGACGTGAGTTAGCCAATGAGATGCTTTCTAAAGCTAAGAATAAGTCTGACTCCCGAAACCAGGCATTATCCTATAGGCTCCTTGCAGATTACTACTATCGCAAGCATGTCTTTGACAGCTCATTGTTCTCGGCATTTGAATCCTACAAAATCGCAGAGCAGATCGCAGACAAGCCAGCTCAGGTCAATAGCCTTGCAGATATAGCCATAGCGTACTTTAGTATGCAGGAGTATGCCAAGTCAATAGACGTGTGCGAGCAGGCCCTTCCGTTATTAAGTGATGTATCACTTGATGAGCAAACAAGGATTCATGGACAGTTGGCAAACGCCTTGACTTTCGCTGGTAGGAGCGATGAGGCCATCGCACATTTTCAACACGCCGAATCATTGTCTCTTCAGTTGGGAGACTCATTATTTCTGCCGTTGATCTACGGTAACTGGGGAATTGCCTACTTCTTCTTAGGTGATTATCAAAAATCAATTGAGTATTATAGAAGGGGTTTTTTGATGAATCAGGCGCTCAATTCTCAAAGTGGGATGGCTACTGCGCTTATCAACATAGGCGAAGCATACGGATACCTCGGTCAATATGAAAATGCGTTGAAGAATCTAAAGCAAGGATTGAGTACTGCCCGCAGCTTGCAAGACAGGAATGTGATACGCAGTGCTATGCTCATGTTGAGTGACATATACGAGCTTCAGGGAGACTATCAAAGTTCACTTTCGTACTACAAATCATATGTAGCTCTGAGCGACTCGCTGTTCAATGAATCGAGGAAGCAACAGGTGGCAGATATGGAGGTTCGGTTTGAGACCGACAAACAGAGACTCGAAATCACCAGTCTTCAAAAAGACAGGGAGCTGGATTCCCTTAAAATCGAAAATGAAAAAAGTCAGAAGCTGGGCTTTGCCCTGACCTCTGGATTTCTTTTGATAATCAGCGGTTTTACGTTTTACGGATTTGTAAAGATCCAAAAATCTAAAAGAGCTCTGAATGCGCAAAACAAGGTGATTTCCAAAATCAACGATCAACTGACCAGCTCACAGGAGGAACTTGTCAAATCGAATGCAACAAAAGATAAGTTTTTTGCCCTGATAGCCCACGATTTGCGTGGACCCATTGCCTCGCTGCAAGGAATAGGTAGGATGTTGGATTTTTACCTGGATAAGGGTAAAAATAGTGAGGTCCGCCAACTCATTAATCAGGTAGATAAATCTTCCACATCAGTCAATCATCTCTTGGATAACCTCTTAAAGTGGGCACTTTCTCAAACAAAGGGGTTACGAAATCATCCATCAAAATTCAAGCTCAAAAATCTGGTGACTGATTGCCGCGCCATTTTTGATGAATCACTGAAATCAAAAGAAATAGTGCTGGAGGTTAAAATGGATGAATCGGTATGTGTGTTCGCTGACTATAATATGGTGAGCACCATTTTGAGAAACCTGGTTAGCAACGCTATAAAGTTTACTCCAAATGGCGGCAGGATTCAAATTGAGGTAGAGCATCAAGGAGCATTTGCCAAAATAGGTGTTCGAGATTCAGGAGTAGGGATGAGTAGGGAGCAGCTTCAAACTCTTTTTGAACTGACTAGTAAAACGACGACAGGAACAGCTGGAGAAAAAGGAACAGGCCTTGGGTTGATGCTTTGCGCAGAATTTGTGAAAATTAACCAGGGTGAGATTAGGGTGGAAACCAAGGAAGGTGAAGGTAGTAACTTCATCTTCACTTTACCCGTGACGGCTCCTCAAGCACATTTGGAATGACAGACTTCCACACGAGTATGATACAGCCTATGCATACTGGTAAAAGATCATTAATCGCCATTTTTTTCGTTCTGCTCCTATTCTACATCATTATGCAAGTGGAGCTATTAAGCTCGCTATATTGGACCAACGACTTCAATCTCAATCTCAAGGAAGTTCTTGCCCTTACATTCAGTCAAGCGCAAAACCTATTGGTTTCTGCTGCTATAGCAATGCTTTTTTTGGTGTTTCGGTCGAATAACATTCTTAGATCGATATATCTCATTTTTTTATCGATTTACCTATTTTATCTTGTTTGTGATGTAATCTACTATTCTACATTTTTTGATCATTTGCAGTTTGACAATTCCGGCGAGCAAAAAATAGCTCCAGGATTGTTGCTCGATTCTGTTATCTCCTCTTTGAACATCACTTTTTATTGGAACCTTTTACTGTGGACATTGTCAACATTCTTTCTCGGGACTGTGATTTTAGTAAAGAAAACGCCTGTTCCACGGATATATGAATGGGCATTCCGACATAGAACCAAAATTGTATTTCTACTTTTGTTATTGATCATATTTGGATTCCTAGCGGGAAATAGAAGTAGGAACTACGTGAGCCACCCGATAGTGTCTCTGGTCAATAGCCTTGTATTTCCAAAGGAGCAAAGTGACGACCGATTGGTCTATAATCCTGACCTTGACATTTTTCCTCTTTTGTATGGACAGCCGTCGCATGACTCTCTGACCGAAAAAGGTGTTTTGGAGTTCGCCGCAATACAAAATAAAAAAGTACGTCAACCGGACATCATCTACTTTATCATTGAGTCGGTAGGAGCCTTGAATATCTTGAATGAACAAACATTGACCAAGGAGTTGACTCCCAATCTGTATGCTTATCAAAGTCATATGGCCGTGTTCCCACGCGTGTACAATTATTTCCCAGGTACGGTACGTTCTCACCTTCCTATCATGACGGGAGGTTACAGCTACACTTGGGGGGCAGGGGTTAATGATAACTATCGATATATGGGTCCTACCATTGCGAGTGCCTTAGATGATGCAGGATACTCAACTAGCGTATACTCTACTCAGTATCTTGACTTTGGCAACATGATACGCATATATCAAAACATGCCGCTTGACTATCTGTTTCTCCCTGAGAATCAGGGTGCTGATTACAATGCAAAATACAAGCTCAACTCATGGGGAATCTCCGATCTTGTAGTAGCTGAAAAAATGCTCAGTTGGATAGATACTATTCCTACACCCTACTTCGCGGAGTTTATCAATGTCTCTTCTCACCACCCTTACGATATTCCTAATGACTTTGAAGCGCCATTCCCAACTGATAATGGCCTGGACAAATACCGAAATACTATCTACCTGTTAGATAACATTGTAGGCAGGACGGTTGAATTTCTAAAGAAGAAAGGTACGCTAGACAATACGCTGATAGTGGTCACTGGAGACCATGGTCAGGCTTTTGGACTTAGGCACTCTTCCAACTTCATGCACCGTGCGTTTTTATATGAAGAAAACATAAGAAATTTTTTCCTGGTCATAGATTTCCGTTTTGGAAAAGGCCCTGTGATATCACAAAAAGCAGCGTCAGTAGCTGATGTGATGCCTACTATACTCTCGTTAGTAGACATAGATTCTGTGGATGTGCTAGGACAAAACCTTTTTGACATAAACTATCAGCAGAAAATCAACTATTTCCACAAGATTGTTTCGCCCGGTCAATGGGGTCTTCTGGATGGAGAATGGAAGTTTACAATCAATAAGACTGGCGAAAAACCTGAACTTTACAACCTAAGAGAGGATTCTTTGGAGTTAATAAATCTTGCGGATCGCTATCCTGACAGGGTGAAACTTTACCATTCACTTTGCAACAACTGGTATTTAAAAACTGACGAAAATTTTCTTTCCAGACTGGAAGGAAGGAAGGTAGAGCTACCCCGAAATGAAATTTCAATTGCCGGACCTAAACTGGTCAAGTTTGGAGTGTTGGAAGGAGAGGAATTTATTGAGCGTCAGGAATTTCATGTCGGGGAAAATGTGGTATTCAAGACCTGGAATACTGCATATGACATAGAGAAAACGCTTGAGTGGTTAGTTATAGCGCCATCAGGTGAAAAATATAAGGACATTATTATTTATGAGCCTGATTGGACAATCACATGGTGGACCTCACATTTAGATCTGAAAAATGAATATGGGAGTTGGGAGTTCTTACTTTTTGATGGGCCATCCCTGCTTTTAAAGAGCACATTTACGGTAGTAGACTAATGCTCAGACTTTTCGATAGTGAGATATAGTAGCCGGAGGTAGATTTATGGCTACCAGTTCTGATTTGATTAGTTGGCCTTGGTATGAATTGAACACTTTCTTTATGGCTGATGATCGTTTTCTTTTTAGACCTGACGAAAGGATTTGCGCTAGCTCGGGAAGCATGAAATAATGATAGCATGAAAATGTCCCATTGAGCGACAATTGATCAAATAGAAAATCAATAATTCGCTTTGCCTGATCAGGACGGAAATTATAAAATGGTAAACTACAAATGATCGTATCAAAAGGAGCGTCAAATGTTTGATCGAGAACATCTCCATGTTGAAGCTTAATTTGGGATGTCTTCTTTCTCCATTTGTTGTCGAATTGTAGTTTTTTCTTCAGGGAAGAATAGAAAGAATCATTGATTTCAACAACGACAAGCTTATCACCGCTTTGAAGCTTTTCTACTATTACTTCAGTAATTGCCCCATTTCCTCCACCGACTTCCAAAATGCGTCTCGCACTTGTGTTTTCCGGAGACACTGGCAGGCATATAGCATTTGCAAGTACCGATGAGCTTCTTGTAACAGCCCCTACAATTCGAAACTGAGTTATGGCTTCCGTCAAGAAATAACTATGACTTCTAATAGTCTCTGTCATTAGCCAATATTAGTAGGGTTCAACTTAGGTTTTCTCATGTTCATGTAGCTCTTTTTCACCGTTCATGAAGGAATTTTTACTGTTGAGCGACAGTCAACCTAATTGCATTTTTCCTTCAGGATAAATTTGACTACCCAACTTTAAAAATCATGATAGAGAACGCCAGAGCAATTTATTCGAATTTGTCACCGTTTCAAGAGATTCGCTGGTTGATAGGAGCCACGATCGTTCTTTCATCACTAATGCTGTTTGTTCATTTGGATAACATCACCTATAAAAGCAACATTGCCGATGCGCTTGGGAACTCGGGTTTCCCTTCTTCAAATGATCGATTTTCCAATTTTTCAGTAATATCAGATGGTAATACTGGTTCTGGTAATACTGGTTCTGGTAATACTGGTTCTGGTAATACTGGTTCCGGTACAGGCTCAGGGGCAGGCTCTTCTAGCTCATTTATCCCGCCGATTACTCCCGAAACTTGTGGTCGATATGTAGTCAACCTTGACGGAGTGGATAATTATCTGACAGCTACTCATGGTATATCTCAATCTTCAGGCACCTGGGAGGCGTGGGTTTATGCGGAGGACTGGAGCCCGTCATCCGGAGAGCAGGTATTATTTTCTAATGGTGTAGCAGCTGCAGATGATAATTCCTTTTACCTCTCGCTGAACGCTGAATCTGGTTTGCAATTTAGAAATGGAGGCGAGTCTCAGTTCGGTACTGCTACCATATCCAGTATTGCCGCTCTTTCATTCTCTGATGGCTCATGGCATCACCTGGCAGCAAGTTGGGAAGAAAATACCGGCATCCTTACTATGAAATTGATTGTAGATGGGGTTGAGAGCGTATCAGGAACTTCGTCAGCTATTTTTTCAATTGGCTCAACACTGCACTTCGGAGGATCACCAAATCAGGAATCATTTGGTGCAGGAAAAATAGCAGAGGTGAGGATGTGGAATACTTCACGACTGTCTACTGAAGTAAGTGCAGATAAAGGCAGTTTCCTCGATGGCGTAGAAGATGGCCTTTCAGATTATTGGTCATTATATGAAGAACAGGGAGCTAATTCATTGGAGAATTCAGTGGCTGGTGGGCAAAGTCTCACTCTTGAAAATATGGATAGCAACACTGATTTAGTGTACATCCTGAATCCGGGATTTGTCTGTTCTCCAGTTATTACGGACATCAGTGGTAAATTGATGTATGAGCATGCAGAATTAACTTTCACGGTTGAGGCAACTGATCCATTACCGATTTCAACAGGACTTACATTTAGCCTGGATGCCACCTCCTTGAGCAAAGGAATGGCTATAAATGCATCCAACGGCACCTTTGCGTGGACATCTGGTGAGGAGGATCAAGGTGACCATTCGGTGACAGTAACTGCCGATGATGGCACATTAAGTAGTCAAAAAACCTTTTCCATCACAGTATTGGAATTAAACGCAGCACCAATCTTAGTTCAACCGGATAATGTGTTTGCCTCAGCAGATGTAGAAGTGGCTATCGACATCATAGCCACCGATGAAGATGTCCCCAATCAAACACTTGCCTATTCTATAGATGAAAGTTCGCTTGGAAATGGAATGAGTATCAATGAATCTACGGGTAACTTCAGCTGGACCCCTGACTCTGATGATCTGGAGAAAGATTTTGAAGTTACCGTGAGTGTCGTTGAAGAAGCAGACACTACCTGGGTGCAATCGGTCATTTCGGTAAGCACTCAGTATGCCAGTCCTTACAATGCAGCACAAATTCTAGGTAAACCCAATGTATATCCGAACTATGGCGATCTTCCAGGTACCTGGGCATCCAATACTCCGGATGGGAATGTTGAATTTATTGAAATAGCTTATAGCCCCATCCTTGCTGCCAAAATATTGATTTACGAAACCTTCAATCCTGGTTCCATCGAACAAGTGCAGGTGAGAAATGTAATAACTGGTGATTGGGCTACCGTATATACTGGGACAGCTTCAGGATATCAGGAGTCGAATATACTCGAGGTTGATGTTTCTTCGATTTCTTATCAAATTGATGCTGTGAGACTCGATTTAAATTCCCCCGCTGTACCAGGATTCAATGAGATAGATGCCGTCGGAATAGAAAGGAAAGTCAATGATCCGGTTTCCAAAAAATTTGCAGTAATACTTAACAGCGCTCCTGTCATGCAGTCCATTGAAGATCAGATGGTTGATGAAGGGTCACAGCTTAGTTTTAGTGCTATAGCTACCGACAACCACAATCCTGCCCAAACACTTTCCTACGATCTGGATGCCACGTCCAAGAGCAAAGAAATGTCTATCGATGATGCTGGACTATTTACCTGGACACCAGGTGAAACTATGGATGGGGATCATAATGTCACAATCACTGTAAGTGATGGAAACCTGACAGACGAACAGGTTTTTACAATAACGGTGAATGAAGTGAATCAGCTTCCTGTCATTTCAGACATTGATGATGTCACCGGAAATGCGGGAACTGAAATCTCTATTTCTGTAACTGCGACAGACACTGACATCCCCTCACAACCACTCTCGTACATATTGGATCAGGCATCAATTGACAAAGGAATGGTTATTGGAGAGACAACCGGGATTTTTAGTTGGACACCTGGCAATACAAGTGCTGGCTCTTCTAATGATGTTTCGGTCACTGTATCTGATGGCGTTGGTTCAGTACAGACTTCTTTTCAAATTTATGTTAATGTTAATAAGTCAAATCAGACGATCACCTTCGCCGCAATAACTGACAAGATTTATGGTGATGATAGTTTCAGCCTAAATGCCAATGCCAGCTCAGGTCTTCCTGTGGTTTTTACCATCACAGAGGGGCCGGCAGGTGTATCTGGTACACGTATCGAGATACGAGGCGCAGGAGATGTGACAATCATGGCCTCACAATCAGGCAATGGTAGCTATAATGCAGCAAGCACCACAAGAAAATTTACGGTAGCCAAAGCACCACTTAAGGTGACTGCTAATGCGCTGACCCGGAGCTATGGAGCCGCCAACCCGGAGTTTACCGTTTCCTACGAAGGCTTTGTGAATGGGGATGATGAGGATGATATTACTCCGCCAGTGGCTTCTACCCAGGCAGATGAGACCAGCCCTGTCACCGAGGAGGGCTATCCGATCAGTCTCACAGGAGGCAGTGCGAACGATTACGAGCTGACACGGATCAGCGGAATATTGACTGTCGAAAAGGCCGACTTGATCGCTACCGTAAACAATGTCAGCCGTGAGTTTGGTGAAGACAATCCTGCATTCACGGTCAGTTATGCAGGCTTTGCGAATGGTGATACGGACATGGATATCACCGCGCCTGTTGCCAGCACATCGGCAACAAACACGAGCCCTAATGGTCAATATGAAATCTCATTGTCCGGAGGCAGTGCACAGAACTACGCATTGACTTTGAAGCCGGGTACATTGACGATAGGCAAAGCGCAGCTCATTGTTAGGGCGGATGACCTTACCAGGAGCTATGGATCAGCTAACCCTCCATTGACCCTGAGTTACGACGGGTTCGTCAATGGTGATACTCCGGAGGATATCACACCGCCAGTGGCGAGTGCGGTAGTTGAGTCGGGAACGGTACCAGGGGTGTACGCAATTACGCTGATAGGGGGAAGCGCAGATAACTATGAGTTGGTGCTCGAAGCAGGCGAGTTAACGGTGAACAAGGCACCTCTCACCGTTACCACGGAAAAGGTCATTGATTATGGCCAGCCGATTGGAGATTTTGAGATCGTTTACAGTGGATTTGTCAATGGACAAAATGCGACAATATTGGAGACCCTGCCGACAGCTTCCACTACTGCTGTGGATGGCAGCAATGCGGGCAGCTATCCAATTACGGTAGCGGGGGGCACATCTGAGCTTTATGACTTCATTTATGATGAGGGGACACTGACTATCAGAAAGCTGATGGCGACCATTACCATCTCTGAACTAGAGCAGGAAATCTCCGATGAAGGTAATCAACTGGTGGTGACCACCGATCCGGCAGACCTGGCTTATATCGTTACCTACGATGGCTCCACCCAGCCGCCAACTGAGCCAGGAGAGTACGAGGTGGTCGTAGAGATCGATGATCTTAACTATGAAGGCGCTGCGGCGGGTACGTTGATCATCAACAGTGCGGTGACAGCCATCGAAGAACTGCCGGTGGTCGTATCCATCTACCCCAATCCGGTCCAAGATATACTGTCAGTAGAGGTCACCAACAGCTCGCTGAATCAAGTGGAGGTGTACAACCTCAATGGCGTGCTCATGATGGGTAGGTCGCTTGTTGGCAACAAGGCTGAGATCGACGTACAAGCATGGCCTACCGGTATGTATCTGATCAGGCTGATGGGTAACAACAATGAAACCTTGATGCAGAGAAAGTTTATCAAAGAGTAGTTATTCCTGCTTCGCCATGGGGTTAATCTGACAAACCTTAGTGGATGCAGAAACTTGACAAAGTGGGCGTAGCGGTAGTTTTATTACACAACAGCGAGGCAGCTCCGGTGAAAGGGAGCTGCAATTTTTTGTGCCTATTAGTGGTGATGATATTCCGATATCATCCACTGATGCAGCCGTTTGATGGAATGCTGCTTAAGAATGTCAGATATCTGTCGTAACTACCTTCATTTTTATGTCGTTTTCGTAGAACATTAATATACGACATCAGTTCTACTCTCATGGAAAAAACGGCAAAGGCGAAAAAGCCATCCTCCGCCAAGAAAGATCAAGGCGAACAAATCAGGGAATCCTACATTGAGTACATCTTAACACACGGGAACGAGCCACCTTCCATCTTCCAGTTTGCCAAAGAGCTGAAGATGAAGGAGCAGGATATTTATGCCTATTACAACTCCTTCTCTAGCATCGAGAAAGATATATGGCATCAGTACTTCAATGCTACTACCGCAATGTTGGAAGCTGAGCCTGTCTATGCCGAGTACAGCATTAGAGAAAAGCTTCTTGCATTTTATTTCACCATGTTTGAAGTATTGCAAAAGAACAGAAGCTACGTGCTGGTGAGTTTGAAGCACCTTCGTAAGGGTGACATCAACCCTGGTTTTCTCAAGGTTTTCAAACTGGATTTTGAGCATTATATCAAGGAATTGATGCAGGAGGGGATAGAAACAGATGAAGTTGTTTCAAGACCTTACCTCACGGAGCGTTATCACAAGGGCTTCTGGATACAGATGATGTTCCTGCTCAAGTTTTGGTTGGATGATGAGACACAAGGCTTTGAAAAGACAGATGCGGCGATAGAAAAGTCGGTCAACCTATCACTTGACCTCATTGCAAAGGGTCCCCTGGACTCAATGCTTGATTTTGCGAAATTCTTCGCACAAAACAGATCATAAGGCTAAGACAAAGATGAGAGAATTATCAAAAATTCCAGTGAGCAAGGTGGAGCGTGCGTCAAAGTTTATTAGCACCGGCGCAAAGGTAGGCCGCAATTACCTCAAGCATTACGGTAGGAAAATCGTCGACAAAGACGCCACTCGAGACCAACTCGATCTGGACAATGCCTCAGACATCTACGGATCATTGAGCGAGCTTAAGGGAAGCGCACTCAAGGTAGCCCAAATGTTGGCGATGGATAAGAACCTGATGCCGACCGCCTATCAGGATCAGTTTGCACTAGGGCAGTATTCAGCACCGCCATTGTCTTATCCTTTAGTGGTCAAAACCTTCCAAAAGTATTTTGACCAGACGCCAAGTCAAATGTTCGAAACCTTTTCGAAAAACGCGGTAAACGCCGCGTCCATTGGGCAGGTTCATAAAGCGACCAAAGATGGTAAAACCTATGCCGTCAAGATCCAATATCCGGGGGTAGCTCAGTCTATTAGTTCAGACCTGAAAATGGTGCGACCATTCGCTTTGCGCCTCTTCAATCTTAATGAGGTAGAGCTTGATCACTACATGGAAGAGGTGGAAGGCAAGCTACTGGAAGAAACGGACTATGATCTCGAATTGTCGAGATCGATGAGTATCACTAAGCAGACCGGACATATTAAAAACTTGTTCTTTCCGGCTTACTATCCCGAGTACTCTTCTGAACGAGTCATTACCATGGATTGGCTGGATGGACAGCATCTCAAAGAGTTTCTCAATACCAATCCAAGTCAGGAGGTAAGGAACAGTATTGGTCAGGCGATGTGGGATTTCTATCATCACCAGATCCATGAGCTCAAAGAAGTGCACGCTGATCCCCATCCAGGGAACTTTATGATGCGCGACGATGGTACACTCGGCATCATTGATTTTGGTTGTGTGAAAGTGATCCCGGAGGACTTCTATGATGCCTATTTTAGGTTGATCAGCAAGGACCTGGTGACCAATGATGAAGAGTTAATGCCTATTCTTTATGATCTCAACTTCATCTATGATGATGATAGCGAGCATGAGAAGAAAATTTTCATTGACACTTTTAAGACGATGACGCAGTTGCTGGGCAGGCCATTCCATTTTGATGATTTTGATTTCTCCAACGAAGCGTACTTCAATGAAATCTATATGTTGAGTGAGAGGCTGTCTAAAATGAAGGAGTTTCGAAACTCGAAGCACCCGCGTGGATCAAGACATGGCTTGTATGTCAATAGAACCTATTTTGGGCTATACAACTTATTACATGATCTAAAGGCGGAAGTAAGTACAACAAAGCCTGAGTGGATAAAGTAAAACGAGTACTTTCATAATTGAGATTTAAGGCCTGATGGATTATGTTCATCGGGCCTTTTTCATTTGACGTCTCTTGAGAGCAGCGCTGAGATCCATCCCCATAAATGGTGATTTAACATAGCAACTTTAGAATTTCCATTGATCTGGTCAGATTACGTTAGGAGGGAACTTCATTAGTTCTTATATTTTCTGTCGACCTCACATTACACCTGTTTTGGTGAATCATTAGAGGTTTCAATAATGGCATTTGGCATGAGGCCAATTGCCTTCCCAATAGCTTATAAAACGAATAACACCTTACTACTATGATGAGATTACTACACTACAATGGATTCAAGCACAGTGCTTTCTTATGTTTAGCAATGATGATTTCCCTGGCCAGTTTTGGACAGAAGCTCCCGTTTCAAGGGAAACTTCTGGAGAATGATGAGTTGGTGAATGGCACGAAATCTTTCACGTTCAACATCGCATCCAGGGGCTGGACGGAAGAACATCCGGATATATCGGTACTGGATGGCTACTACAGTGTGGTACTTGGTGAGATCACGCCGCTTCCTGGTGATCTCTTTCAAGGTGTCGATAGTGAGACCATGACCATTACGGTAGATGGTCAATCTCTTGGTGAAGTGTTGATTTACAAACCGGTAGGTGGGTCAAGTGCCTTCAAAGATCAAGACAGCCAGGTCTCAGAAACGATTGCTGCATTTGAAGGGGAAGTGACGGGTACTGGCGTTTGGGGTGACCAAAACACACAATATGCTGGTGTATTTGGCAAAGGCAATGCGCTCAATGGAGGCAATGCAGGTGTTCGTGGAGAGGCTGATGTGGCTGTGGGTAATGTGGGCTTCAACTATGGTGTTTATGGACTATCTAACTCTTTCAATGGAGCAACCACTGCGACAGGCTATGGCGTGAGAGGTGAAGCCGGAGGTACTTACGACTTTGGTGTGGGCGTCCGTGGTATTGGTGCCAATACGCAATTACCTGCGGATGATCTCATCAATAATTACGGAGGCTTCTTTTCCGCCAATGGCAATGCTTTTGGTAATACGGGTGTCTACGGGAGGGCCAATGATGGAAACACCCCTGGGGCATTAAATATTGGGGTATATGGTGAAGCCACAGGCACTAATCCAGGGAATTTCGCTGGATTTTTTGATGGCAATGTCAATGTGACGGGTGATTTGAATGTCCAGGGAAATTTTGATTCTTCGATTGAAAGTGTAGACATATTCAATTATGATAATAACGGCCAAATCTTCGGTGGTATCAACCTGAGAGGTGATGCAACGGAAACCCAGGTTAACGACAATATTCGCAATAGCCTGGAAGTGACGCGTACTACAAATGGCAAAAGCGTTGGGGCTTTACGGATAAGGGGTCCGGTAGATGGAGGGGATGGTTTCCCGGCCGGGTTGGTAAATCTTGATATTCAGGATGATCCTAGAGATCTAGAGGGTATGGCAGGAGGAATTTTCCTAGATGCCTCTGAAGGTGGGGCACCTCCAATACCTAATATTTATATGGGAGGAAAGGTATGGGAAAATAGTAACCTGCCTTATTTGAGTTTATATGGTAGTCATGATGATGGCGGTGAGTGGTACCACACCGGTCTATCGTTGAATCTCAATACAAACGCTTCAGAACAATGGGGAACATTCGAATTGTTTAGAACAACCCCCGGTCTTGGAAATGCTTTGCAGACCGTACGGATTGATGGTCAAACTGGGAATTTGAATCTCAACGGTGGCAATAATCGAAGTGTTAATTTTGGGACAGTTGATTCTGGAATTGACCCTGTTGTTGGAGGGACCTTACCCTATTTTTTCATGTTTGGTGATGATGTAGGAGATGCACAAATAGATTTTAGAATTCAGGATGGTGGGCTTGGTGATTATGGGAGAATTTCTATAAATGGCCCCAATGATGCTAATATTACTCTATTTGGAGAAGATGGTTCGGGTAATTTTTCCGGGGATGTGACGTCACCCAATATCAATCAGCTTTCTGATCGCAACCTTAAAGAAAATATCCAGCCGCTCAACAAAACACTATCCAAAGTGCTAACCTTAAGAGGTGTGAGTTATGATTGGAAGGATGATAAATATGGATCAGAGACAGAAATAGGTGTCATTGCCCAAGAAGTAGAGGAGGTATTCCCCCAGTTTGTCAATACAGGGAAGGAAGGGATCAAATCCGTCAATTACGCCCAGATGGTAGCTGTACTGATAGAGGCCATCAAAGAGATGAATGGCAATATAGAAACGCTGGAGTCTAAGGTTGCTGCATTAGAAGAAGACAAATCAATACTGGAAAAAGAGAAAGCTGATCTGGCCAGGGTTTGGTCGGAGATTGACCAACTCAAAAAGCTACTTAAAGTTGGTTCAGTAAGCACTAGTCAGCAATAATTGATCGGATTATGACTAAGATCAGATCAATAAAGCTAAGCTTATGGAGCACCGGGCTGCTGATGCTCTTTATGATGCAGGCCAAGGCACAGATTGTGCAGACAGGCTATGCTACTTCGAATGTGACTGGCAACTATGTGGTGGGTCAGTTTGACAATACCGTGATTGCCGGGGAATACGGAAGTGGCCAAGTGGTTACTTCAGATGCCTTCTATTCAGCTACGGGATTTCTAGCCGGACAGGTTGTGACGTTCAGTTTCGGCTTACGCCGCGATAGTGTGGTGCTGGCCACTATCTATCAGCAGATGGGCGGAACCAATTGGGTAAGTGGCACTGACAGCTGGTTGACTAATCCGAATGTTGGCCAATGGTTTGGTGTGGAGCTTAATAATAATCTGAGGGTAAACAAACTACTGCTCCCGTCGAATGGCCTGACCGGCAACCTACCTGCTACCATTGCAGAGCTTACTAAGCTGGATACACTCGACATTAGAGACAATGCCATACGCTCATTGCCTAAGTTGTCTAACCTACCGGAAATAGATCATGTGGATGCGGCTGAGAATAAACTTGGCTTTGCTTCGATTATCCGCAATCTGGATCTACCCAGTTTTGAGTACGATCCGCAAAAGGCCATCGGTGATGTTCTTCAGGATACCATCCAAAAGGGTGAGGACTACCGATTGGAGGTGGATATTTCTGGTCAGGATAATAGCTACCAGTGGTCGTATAAAGGCGTAGAACTGGAAGGTGCTACTAACAAGGCCTATGTCATCCCGGCGATCAACTTTGACAACATGGGAGAGTATAGCGTGGTAGCTACTAATCCGGGAGTGCCGGGTCTAACACTGACTTCTGAGACGCAAACAGTGCTGGCCTCTGCGTCGATAACTGGCATAGCGGAAATAGATGCCGGGCTGCTCCCTGCTGGTGAAGCCACACTTTACCAAATCCAGGAAGGACCTTTTGATAGTGTCTTCACCTCCACGGTTGCTGCTGGTGACTATGAGTTGACCAAGATAGTGCTGGGGGATTACATCCTTCGGGTACGTGATGTGGCCGTTGGTCAGTATCTCCAGACTTACTTTAGCAGTGCGGAGACATGGAGTCTGGGTGACACCATTAGGCTCAGGGATAATCTGGAAAATGTGGATACGCGCATGATCAATGTACCCGCACCGATAGTACCTGATCCGGCCAATACCAACGTGGTAACGGGAATATTGGAGATAGACACGGATAACTTTCCTGGTTTGTTCGACGATCCTGCAGGAGGAAGGCAAAATGCCCGACGCAGAGTTAAGCGTGCCGGTTGCGCATTTAACCGAGCACGGTTTGTAGATCGGGGAGAAGATGAGATTTTTGAGTTGATCGCCTACCGGGAAACTGATGATAACGGCGAGTTTTCCTTCGAAGATCTTCCTGACGGACTTTATCGTATCAATTTCGACTTTCCGGGTATCCCAACAGATCCGAATAGTTTCGTAGAGTTTGAGCTGGGAGCGAATGGTCAGCTGACCAATAATACGATTCGGTTGGCTGCAGAAGTAGAGCCACAGGGAATTGTGGTAACGAAAGTCGAAGAGACTGGCATCCTCAACCCACTGATAGGAGATTTTACTGTCTACCCTGTGCCTTATGATCAGGAGTTAACTGTGAGATTCGATCTTAGAAGATTTGCAACTCGTTCTGTGATGATTGAGATGGTGAACATGGATGGCAGGTTGCTGCTTCAGCAATCAACTCAAGCGGTGAGAGGGCTTAATGAGGTCGCAATCGTTGATCCACCGCAAGTCGAGGGTGTTTATATCATTTTGCTCAAGGATGCCTCTGGTGAAGTACTGGCTGTGAGTAGGGTGGTGAAGTGAAAAGCTAGATCAGCGCAGGAAAGAGCGCTGATCTAGCCTTGTCCTTAGACAACTCAAATAGGATAAATTATGATGATGTCTGTAGACTGTCATTAGTAGGTTATGAAAAGGTTAATATTCCTTATATACCTGTTATCTATAGGAACATTCTCTGTTCACTGTCAACCTGAGACGATCGAGGATCAGTTGGACTATTACATTGGACTAACCGACGGATTTGGATATAATGACAATGATAGTGCGCTGTGGGCGAGTCTCAAAGCCGTTGAGATCGCACATCAAATTAATACCTATGATGCACTAGGTCAGGCTTACCGGGTGGCGGGAATCTATTACGGAGACGCTGGCCTTTATGATCAAGCCATCATTTCAACTTATAAGGCCATTAATTATTTCGATAGCTCTACTTTGGAGCATAGGAATGCTGCTATAGCCGGCTGCTATCACAATCTGGCCTGGTACTATACTTACATGGAAGACTATTCCAAAACAGCATCGTTATTTCATCAATCAATGAATTTTAAGCCAGTAACGAATGAAATTGACTCGATCGATTACACGGTCAGTTTGCATGCGCTAGGCTCATTTTATTACCTCTATTTGAAGGACTATGATAGCGGAATATACTATCTATCCAAAGCCGTTGATTGGCGCAGAAAGCTGGATTATGATCTTGAAACACTAGCACAAACGGAGGTAGAATTGTGCCATGCCTACTATGAGTTTGGTGATATCGCTAATGGAGATATAATCTTGGAAACGGTCGAGAGCTATCCTGAGGGGGATGTATCAAAGTACATTGAGAACTATGTGCTTTTTCTCCAAGGATTGAAGAATCACCAACTCAAAAAGTATGAAAATGCGCTGGATTATTTTCAACCTGTGTATGACTGGGGCGTCTCAGCAAATTTACTGAACTCGCCAACCGGCATTAATCTGATGCGTCAGATCGTAGTTACTGCAAGGGCTGCCGAGAAGTTCGAATTGGCGCTAGAGATACTAGAGAAGCTAAGGCAAGTAGAGCAAGAGACCATTTACAAAGATCGTCAGAGGACTACTAAAGCTTTAGAAATACAATTCGAAACTGCCAGGAAAGAGCAAGAGCTAGAGTCTCAGGAAGCCATTATTGACCTTCAGCGTAACGTCATAGTCATTGGTGCTATTGCATTGCTTATTATTCTTGTATTGACGCTTATCGTTGCGCTCACCTATAAGAAGGTGAATCAAAAAAATAAGAAGATCGAAACCTTGATGCGTGAGTTGCATCACAGGGTAAAAAACAACTTGCAGGTGATTAGCAGTTTACTGGGGCTGCAGTCCATGCAGTTGACCGATAGCAATGCCAAAGCGGCGGTAGAAGAAAGCAAAGGTCGGGTGCGCGCCATGTCTCTCATACATCAGATGCTGTATCGCCAAGATGATGTTACTTATGTAAACATCAAGACCTATATTGAGGAGCTCGTCAGAGAAGTAATCTCCATTTTCGGATACGAAGAACGGCTACACCTTACCCTTGATATCGCCGAAGAAGAATGGGATATAGATACCGCACTGCCACTAGGGATGATTGTCAATGAGTTGGTGATGAATGCCATGAAGCATGCTTTTGAATCAGTCGATCGTCCTTCCTTACATGTTAGTATCAAGTCGGACAGTGGTCATATAGGATTGGTAGTCAAAGACAATGGTGACATGAATGTGTCTATTGGTGAAATTGAAAACAGCACTAATTTCGGTCAAAGGTTGATTCGGCTGTTGGTAGAGCAAATGAAAGGGGAAATGAAGGTAGCTTATTCGGAAGGTTTGATCTATGAAATCAAAATGAACAAGGCGGCATAGGTCAAGGTTACTTTAAATGAATTGATTCATAAAGAAAGGTTTATAATCCATTAGAATAGTTAATGAAAGTAAAAGTTCTTGTTGTAGAAGATGAAGTGATTGTAGCTGAAGAACTTGTGCAGCTGCTTACGTTAGAGGGATATGAGGTAATTGGTCGCGCTACTGACGCAGCTCAGGCACTACAGCTATGTCGGCAAAATCCTCCGGATATTGCTCTGCTCGATATCAACATCGACGGTGACCGTAATGGCATAACACTAGCCAATGAACTGACTAAGCTTCAGGAGATGGCTATTATATTCCTCACTGCTTATGACGATAAGAAATACATCAAGCAAGCTGCAGAGCTCAACGCGCACTCTTTCATCATCAAACCATTTCAAAATAAGGGGTTATTAGCATCGGTAAGAATGGCTGCTGAGTCAATGGCCATGGATAACCATGCTTCTGACGAAAAGGCGCTACTTGGGGATCGTATCTTTATTAAGACTGGCGATCGTTTTCACAAGGTGATGATCGATGATGTGAGCTATGGAGAAGCGGTGGGCAGTTATACTAAACTCAGGATCAATGGTGAATACACCACGATAGCGATCAACCTGAAAAAATTCATGGACAGGATTACCTCTCCGTTATTTGTTAGGGTACATCGATCTTATGTGGTCAATATTGCAAAAGTTGACTCCATCAATGGGAATACGATTTACATGGGTCCGCACCAAATACCCATGAGTAGCAGCTATCGAGAGCAGCTGCTCAATAAAATCAAGCTGCTTTGATAAAAAGCTTCGTTGCTTAAAACACCCCCTTCACAAAGAAATAATGCTCTCTACAAAGAGAACTTGATGTATTAGAGGTATCGATTTAATATGCTAATCGGATAGGGTATGCCCATCCCAAAATAAATGTTGGGTTACCTGTCATTATGTTTTGCATTAAGCTTTGTCAATTAACCGATATCACTATGAAACCACTCTTTACACTTTCCAAGTTATTGTTAGCACTTACGATTGTGCTGTTAACCAGCCTATCGGCTAATGCGCAAAAGATTCCATTTCAGGGGAAACTCCTTGAAAACGGGGAACCCGTTGATGGACAAAAGACCCTGGTCTTCAGTATCGATGATCCGTCATGGACGGAGACACATACTGATGTCCAGATCACTGACGGACTGTACTCCGTGGTGCTCGGAAGTATAACCGACCTGCCTGCTGGGCTTTTTGATGGGGTCGAGTCGCTATCGCTGAATGTATCCGTGGACGGCACAGCATTGTCCCCCGTGGAGATTTACGCGCCGGTTAATACCAGAATCGATCGCTTAGACTATTTCACAAATGTCAATGGAGATAACAATTTGGGTTTGAGGATTGACCAGAATGTTGGAGCAGACTTCACTGATGTGACATATGGCTCCTTTATTACCGCCGATGGTGATCCAGGCAATGGAAATGGAGATATTGTTGGTCTTCGTGCATCCTCGTTTAGCGACAATAGACTTTATAACACCGGCCTGTGGGGTACAGCCTTTGGCAATGGCAATGATACACCCGGATCTGAAAACTACGGCGTTTATGGTGATGCTAGAAATAATAGAACCAATAATTATGGTGTATATGGAACAGCGACTGGCGGTCTAAAAAGCTATGGCGTATATGGATCGGCAACTGGCGGATCGGAAGAGAACTGGGCTGGCTATTTTGTGGGCGATGTTAAGATTACTGGCCAATTGGATGTCGAAGGAGGTGTACCCGGCTCTTTTGTGGTTGATCAAGATTTGGCCTCAGGCGAAACAGCCAACGCGTTAAGTGGTATTATTTCAGGAACAGGAAATACAGATAACCCAGCCTCACAACATGATGGCATATATGGAGAAACTTCAGCGAGCGGAAGTTTGACTGCTGGGGTTCGTGGTGTAGCAAAAAGAAATACAATAGGTGATTTTTTCTCGGTTGGTGTTATTGGTGAAGTAGAACCTAACGCATCGGGATCTAATGAAGATGGCTTCTCCTATGGTCTCAGAGGTGAAATAAAGCTAGGGGACCATGGACCGAATGCAAACGCCGTTCGAGGTATAACTAATAATACCAATGCCAACTCTGGTGGAGTGTTTGGTAATACGGGTGGCATGTTTTCTGCATCGAACAACCCAAACATCAATATAGGTGTAGTAGGAGAGGGCCGACAGGGTAGTGAGACAAGTGAAAGTTACGGTGTTTGGGGTTCAGCTACTCGTTCACTTTCAGCAAGAAATGTAGGAGTATATGGTGAAGCAAGCGGAGCATCTCAAGAAAACTGGGCCGGATACTTTGATGGTAATACCAGAGTGATTGGTGATCTGATTGTTGATGGTAATCTCGGTGGTAGCTTCAGCGTCAACCTAAATGGAGCATCAATGAGCGATCCCAATACTCTATCAGGACAAAATTTGGGAGAATTCTTTGTTGGGAATGATGCCAATGGCAATGATCCGGGAGGTGCCAGTGGCGCAATTCAGTTGTACGGTACTAACACTTTAAATAGCCGGTTGATGGGCCAATTCTGGGAGAATGCTGATCGACCCGTATTTGATTTATTTGGCAGTCACACTGACGGTAATGGCTGGTACTGGCCCAACGCAGTGCTTGATGTGCAAGGTGATGCCACTAACGACTGGGGAAGTCTAAGACTCTATAAATCCGCTGAGGGTGAAAACAACCATCAGGAAATGATAAGATTAGAAGCCGAGGGTGGCTCTGGATATTTTGCTGGTGACCTCAATGTGGATGGAGATATCAATGGTAATATAAATTTAAGCTCGGAAGCTTATGCGTTGAGTGAGAAAGATTGGGAGAATGGCACGCAAGGTTATTTAAACCTTCACGGTGACAATGATCCAAATACAACTCAGGATTCTAGAAGAGTAGCACTTGAGGTTAATGGTGAAGGGCTTGCTAATACGACTGGGAGTCTCAATCTTTTTGGACCTATTTATGACGATCCCAATTGTACAGATTGTCCACGTTCATTTGTCAGTATGAATGTTCAAAGGGATGCTGGTGGAAATGATCCAAACGGCTGGAATGGTTACTTGGAACTTAATGGCACAACTTCTCCCAACGTATTTATAGGAGCTCGTTCATATGACAGTCACGATATCCCACAAATTCAACTATACGGTAGCAAACCGGATGGTAATGGATGGTTTTATGAACAAGCTAATTTTTCAACCAACCTCGATGGGACTCAAGAATGGGGAAGTCTTGTATTAAGAGGCAATGATGGAGATCATAATATTGAATTAGGAGCAAAATCATGGGAGGATGGATCGATTGGAGCCCGTAGACCTTTCTTAAATATGCAGGGATCTATCAATGATGACAACCTCGTGTGGATGGAAGTTTATGATACTGGTGATGGAAATGAAGCAGGAGGTATCAACTTCACAAGTACAGATGGAGCAGGGTTCGGGATCAATGCCTATGGGTTTACCGGGATAGTTAATAATGTCGATGCAAAGGGATACTCCCTGATATCCAATCGCTTTGATATACCCGATGGGGGAGGAGGCACCTATAAGCCTACACTTGGTCGTTTGGAGGTACACGAGTGGGGAGATGACACCAATACTCCGGAAATAGAACCGGAGCAGGATGTTGCCCATATCAATCTTGAGGCCATAGATGCTAATGGTGATGTAATTTCTAGTTTTGGAATGAATGCCTATGGCTTAACAGGTACCGCTGAAAACATTGAATCTCATAATTTCACGATATATGGAAATCAGGAAGTTCCGGATGGCGGAGGAGGATCCTACCTGCCTGCACTAGCAGCTATGGGCTTTAATGAAGGTGTTACTAATGGAAATGCAGGCTGGTTAGCACTACGCAACTCTGACAATGGAAATGCTGAGGTTGTTACCATTTACATGGATGGTGATAATGGTTCAGCTTCTTTTGCCGGTAATATTAACGTTGGAGACTACCTTAACGCTAACTCGAACTTGGAAGGTGGAGGTGCCAATACCAACAACGGTGGCAACATCAATTTAGGAGGACTCTCTGAATCTACGGGTATTCGCATGTATGGTGAATTTGTGGATGGCGATTTGAATTCAGTGAGTCATTTAGCACTTGACGGCACAAGTGGCAATTATGTTCACTTATGGGGTAATGGTGGCATAGGCGCTACGGGGGATATCAATACCACTGCAAATATGAATGCTACTGCCTTCAATACCACTTCTGACAAGCGATTAAAAACCAATATCCTTCCACTCAACAATGCCCTCAGCAACGTGATGAAAATGCGTGGTGTGAGCTACAATTGGATTGACAAGTCCCGGTCAGAGCAACTACAAATCGGAGTAATCGCGCAGGAGGTAGAGGAAGTATATCCTGAGTTCGTCCATACGAATGAAGAAGGCATGAAGTCAGTCAACTACTCACAAATGGTAGCTGTCCTCATTGAAGCCATCAAGGAGCTGAACACCAAGATCAGTACGCTCGAGACGGAGAACGCTTCATTGAAAGCCTCGCTCGCCGAAGTGGATGGGCTGAAATCCCAAATGAAAAATCTGGAAACATTAGTCGCTAAACTGGTACAAAATGATGCTGTAACCACAACAACTCAGCAGCAGTAAGCTGGCTGGAAGTCATTCTTAAACCCATAAATCACATGATTATGAAAAGATTAGGTTTAATAATACTCCTGGCCCTGGCTATACCCTTCGTGGGTTGGTCACAGACCTCTCATCAGGCTGTGATCAATTCCATGGGCGGAGGTACGTCGAGTGGTGGTGCCTACACCAATTTTGGAATAGTAGGGCAGGTCGCCCAGGATAGTATTCGCACCGATGGCAATGGTACCATCTGGAGGTCTGTTGGCTTCATACATGCCGCAGATAACAATGTGGTTATCCCTGTTTGCGATTTACCGATAGGCTTACAAATCACAGCAGTAGAAGAAACCACCGCATCTTTTGAGTGGAGTGCTCAGGCTGGAGTCAGCTACGATTATCGCTTTACAGTAGCAGGCCAAAACAATTGGATGGAGACCCTTGACCAAACAGTAGGCACAGTACAGCTTACCGGTTTGGAAGCTGGCACTGCTTATGAGTTCCAGCTCAGGACCAACTGTGGCAATGGGCTCGTGAGTGAGTGGACAGAGTCGCTCAACTTTGAGACTTTCCAGTTTGCCGCGTGCGACGCACCGACAGATGTGACGGCCGCTATAGATGGTCAGAGCGCCCAGGTATCATGGAGCCTACCGGCCAATGATTTTACCGATCTCAGGATCAGGTTGAGAAACAATAATGATTCGGAATGGCCACAAGCCACAATTCTTGGCCTGTCAGCAGTTAGCAATACCTTCACAGGATTAGTGCCGGGTATTTATCAGGTACAGGTGGGTACCTCCTGTGATGGATTTACCGAGCCGGTGTACAGTTCGTCCATACTTTTTCAGATAGACAATCCCTGTGTGGCACCTGCATTGACACTTGGCGCCATTACTGACAATAGCCTGGAAGTCACATGGGTTGCTGATCCTGCGGAGACTTATAATCTGCGCATTCGGCCTAAGGGTGTCTTCGACTGGTCTGACCCGGCAATTGCTTCCCAGACCTCCAGCCATATATTTACCGGGCTGGATGACGGTATCAAGTACGAAATGCAAATTCAGGCCGATTGTGGTGGCGGGCTACTGTCGGAGTATGGAAGCCTTATCGAGGGAGAAACTCTGGGAACACAATGTGCCATCCCAGCTGATCTGACTGCAACCAACGTTACGCAAACAACTGCTATACTGGGCTGGACACCTACCAACGCGATTTTTTACAATGTAAGGTATAGAAGGAAGTCTACCGCGGCATGGTCGAGCTTCCAGCCGGTCACGGCAAGCCTTGAGGTTAATAGCCTTATTCCGGGTTCGGTCTACGAGTATCAGGTAAAGTCGGTCTGTGTGAATAATACACCGGGGAGCGATTTTAGCTCGACTTTGGAATTCACCACCCTGCCACCAGATACACCATGTCTGACACCTTCAGTGAGCAGTGTAGTCGTACACGATGGTCAGCAGACCGGAGATGTAGATATTAGCTGGACGGATGAAAGTGCCTTAAATTATGAGTTCCGATTCCGGAATAAGAATGCTTTAGTTTGGAATGTAAGACAGTCACAAGCGAAGAATATCTCCCTGACAGGTCTGTTCGAAGGGGCGCGCTACGAATATCAGGTACGCAGTAAGTGTGGGCCTACCGGAAGTATCACTTCACCCTGGTCAGTGCCAGCAGAATTTGTGATACCTACTACAGTTGTTTGCCAGGGGCCAGCCAACCTCGTGGCAAGTACAGGTCAGTCAGGTGAGATCCTGCTGTCATGGGATGAGGCCGTAGCTCCCGGATATGTAGTTAAGTACAGGGTGCTTGGATTTCAATTTTGGAGTACTCAGCCGATGAGCCAACCCACCAGCCTACTCGGCCTGGAGGAGGGGTTCACCTATGAGGTTACGGTAGCAACCCAATGTAGTGCTGACGGGTCGGTGGTATCCGCATATACACCTGTACAAACTGTTGTAGCAGGGGGTACTCCGGTAGTATGCAATGTGCCCGGTAATGTGTCGGCCACTCCAGGCATAGGTAGTGTCAGCATACAGTGGAACGGGGCACCTGATACTGAAGACTATTTGCTGCGGTATAGATTGGCTGGAAGTAACTTTTGGAATTTTGTAGAATTACCAACCAATCAGTTTGTTTCCAGCACACTCCAGCAGTCGATGACCTATCAGTATCAGGTCAGAGAGCTTTGTAGTGCCACACTATCTTCCGGGTGGTCTGTGATTTCTGAGTTCACTACCGGAGGTGTGGCGACCTGTGATGTCCCTCAGTTGGACAATGCGCCGTTGGTAGGCACCACTGGCATTACTGTCAGCTGGGGTCCGGGTGTAGGTGCACTTTACTACAATCTTCAATACCGATTGGCCGGATCAGTGATTTGGACCACACGCCCAGTAGTAGGCAATTCGAGTGATGTGGAGGGATTGCAGTCGGGAACGGCTTATCAGTTCAGGATTCAGTCCGTTTGTGATGAAGATGGCGTCCTAAGATCAGCCTTTTCGGCCGTGAGCACTTTTAGTACCGATGGACCTCCTTCATGCGAGCTACCTACCGGAATAGTGGTAGATGCTCAGCAGGACATCACCAATATCAGCTGGACAGATGTGAGCGATGCAGCCTATTATCAATTGAGATACAGGCTACAGGGTAGCCCTCAGTGGTCGCTTGCGACCTCCAATGGTATTACGGATCAAATCGTATTGACCAATTTAGTGAAGGGATCGGTCTATGAATATCAGATTCGAGCCATCTGTGATCCCGATAATTTTATTGTAAGCCAATACAGCGGTATCACGACCTTTCAAACTCCAGGAGATCCTTGTCTTTCCCCTGTTCCTACAGTGGGCACTGTGCTTGGTTCACCTGATTTGACAGCTTCGATTTCGTGGGTGGATGCTACCGGCTCTGCCACCCCTGATGGTGGGTATGTTTACAGATATCGTATTCTTGGGGCCACACAGTGGCAGGAAATTGAGACGAGCAACACTTCTGTAACCCTGAGTCAATTAGCGCCGGGTGAAACCTATCAATTTAGGGTCAAGTCGATCTGCGATGATGTTAACAATGTCGGATCGCCCTTCAGCACGATCATTTCTTTCAATGTACCGGGTGAATCTATTTGTACGATACCTACAGGTTTGGAAACCATCAATACCGGACCAAGGACAGCTGATATAGTATGGCTCGACAATGGATCCGAAACCTATGATCTTCAGTATAGAGCTGTAGGGAGTCAGGTTTGGACTACAATATTGGATACTGATATTATTGGACTCACCATCTCAGGACTTATTCCGCAAGAGGATTATGAGTGGAGAGTAAGGAGTGACTGTAGTACTGGAGCTTCGAGTAATTTCAGTCCGCTGGCGACCTTCACCACAACGGCAGAATCTATGCTGGTAGCCAATCAAAGCCTTCAAATTGATTCGAATGAAAGCGATTTGCGCCGTAGTAATAATGTGTCAGTCGGTGAAAAATCCGAGGTTGACGACAAAGTTGATCCGGCTAGTATTCAGTCAATAGCTCAAATGAGTATCGATCTTTATCCTAATCCATTTAGAGAAAGGGTGAACCTGGTGATCCATAATCCCAACGATGCGCATGTGACCGTTACAATGTTCAATCTTGCCGGAATGAGGATTTTGGATATCTTCGAAGGAGGTTTATCTGCTAATCAAAACTATGGTTTTGAGATCGATGGTACTACGCTTAATAATGGGGTCTATATGATTGTGATCAATGGTATAGGTGATCAGAGAATTGTGAAAAGAGTAATGTTGAAACGATAATTGCAAATGACCATGAAACGAATATATATACTCTTTGCAGTGATACTTGCTTTTTCGTCGATAGCGCTAGCTCAGGACACAGATGGTGATGGGCTATCCGATAGTGATGAAATCAATCTTTATGATACTGATCCAAATGACCCGGATACAGATGATGATGGCTTGACCGACGGATTTGAAGTCGACAACATAGATGCGGGTGACCCGGGCGATGACGCTACAGGCTTTGATCCACTTGACCCGGATGTCGATGGCGATGGACTACTGGATGGCCAAGAGACCGCTTCTGGTCTGAATTCCATACTGAGTAATCTGCTCAATCCGGATATCCTGAGTCCCTTTGTAACAGACTCTGATAATGATGGCATCAGTGACGGAGACGAATACAACAATGAAAATCAGCCTACTGACCCAACGGTTAGTGATACTGATGGGGACGGGCTTAATGATGGCGAGGAACTATCCCTAGGCACAGATCCCAATGTGACTGACTCTGATAGCGATGGTCTTACGGATGGTGAAGAAGCCAACTCGGCCACTGGCCTGGGAACCGACCCTAACGACCCGGACTCAGATGATGATGGATTGACAGATCTCGAAGAAGTTCAAAATGGTACGGACCCCCTGGTATTTGACTCAGACGGAGACGGTCTGAGCGACTTTGATGAAGTAAAGGTGTATGGTACGCTTCCTAATGATGCGGATACGGATGATGATGAGGTCAGTGATGGGGATGAAGTACAGGTATATCTCACCAGTCCATTTTTGACCGATACGGATGAAGATGGTTGTACTGATGGGGAAGAGGTTGCGGTAGGCAATGACCCTACTGATGAAAATGAGAGCACAGCTACCTACTATGCTGATACGGATGGTGATGGATTTGGCAACCCTAACGGAGAGACCCGAGTGTCGTGCGCTGCACCTGAGGGTTTTGTATTAGATAATACCGACTGTGATGATACGAATGCTGCGATCAATCCCAACAAAGTGTGGTATAGAGATGCTGATGGTGACGCCTTTGGTACCGCTGGAGTGACCCAGACAGGATGTACGCAACCGGCTGGATATGTAGACCTGTCTACAGATTGTGACGATACGGATATCAATGTATTTCCCGGAGCACCGGCCAGAGCCGATGGTAAGGACAATGACTGTGATGGTATCATAGATAAACTCCCACAGGAGATCAGCTTTGAGGCTTTGACCAATAAAGTATTCACAGATGAGGCATTTTCATTGACAGCCACCTCTGATGTTGGTTTGATAGTGTCGTTTGTGGCTACCGGTCCCGTTACTATTGAAGAAGGTACGGCAATCATCACCGGAGCGGGAACAGCGACTATTACCGCTTATCAGGATGGCAATGATTCGTATTTGGCAGCTGATTCGGTGAAGCAGACCATCACGATTGCCAAGGGTAACCAGACCATCACGTTTGCAGAAATATTAGATGCCGTTTTTGGAGGACAGAGTATTGCCCTGGTCACATCGGCCACTTCAGGTTTGCCGGTAGGCTATACCATAGAAGGCCCGGGCGAACTCAATGAGGATAGCACGGCCATAAATGTAATAGGAGCCGGGACTATTAGTATTTCCGCTTTGCAGGTGGGCAATGCGAACTTCAATGCTGCAACACCAATAAGCCAAAGCATTAAAATCGTGAAAGCGGATCAGGAAATCACTGTAACCTCTGTCGACGAGATCACCGATGGAATATTTATGGGACAGAGCTTCAAAGTGTTTGCTTCTGCCAGTTCGGGTTTGGTACCTGCATACGAAGTATCCGGTCCGGCAACTTACGCTGATAGTATTTTGACGGTCACCGGAGCGGGCAGCATTGAGTTGGTGATTTCACAGGCGGGTAATAGTAATTATAATGCAGCGACTGAAGTGAGGATTAACCTTGAGATCACGGAAGCAGAGCAGACAATTACATTTAGCGCCCCGGCAGATGCAGCTGTAGGTGGTGATCCTATTGTCCTGGATGCTGCTTCGGACTCGGGCTTACCCATCACCTATTTGGTGGTAGGTCCTGCAACAGTAGATGGCAATGTACTAACGCTAACAGGTGCTGGTCCTGTTACTGTGACCGCTACTCAGGAAGGTGACGAGGGCACTGGCCCTGCTGCGCCTGTCAGCCATACATTTTGTGCTAACCCTGCCCAGCCTACGATAGATGTCGTTGCGAGCAATGGGGGCCAGCTACTGACATTGACCTCTAGCGCCGATGAAGGCAATACATGGTTCGATGGAGATGATGTGCTCACTGATATCACAGGTAATTCTTTTACGATAGAGGAACCTGGGGATTATGCCATCAGTGTACAAGTGACGGTGGATGGATGTGCTTCAGCGCGCTCTGAAATAGCAGAAATAAGTGTTATCACAGGTATTGATGAGTTAATACTACGTGGTTTTGTGAAAATTTTCCCTAATCCCGTCATGGATGTTGTGAACATAGATATGTCATATGACTTATTCGAAGGTACTCCGGAGCTCAGAGTATATGATCTCAAGGGTAAGTTGATGAATACCAGCAAGCTTGACCTTGTGAATGGACGGTGGCAAAAACGCTTGATGATCGGTCATTATGATAGCGGCTTATATCTATATCAGATAGGGAACAGCGGCAACATGGTCAACGGTAAGTTGATTAAGCGCTGATCAATTCAGCAAAACTAATGGAGCCATCTGCTGAATAAGCAGATGGCTTTTTTATGAGCCAATTTATCTCTCCAACAAATCGCGTATATTTAGATTATTGATAAGTTACCTTATATCAATAATTTCATCAATGTATGGATATAGTAAAAGATAGTCATGGCGACTATTCATTAAAACATAGGAAGGAGTCTCTTGCTGACACTTATGTAAAGCATAGGGAGGAATTTATCCAATGGAGTATTAGAAGATATAATGTGACTGCTGATCAGGCCATGGAGATCTATCAGGAATCTGTTGTTATTTTTTACGAGAACCTTATTTCAGGGAAAATTGAAGTGCTTTCCAGTTCGGCCAAGACCTATTTGTTTGCCATCGGCAAGAACAAATTGAGAGAGTTTTTCAGGACGAGGGTAAAGCTAACGCAACAGGATGAACAGATACTTGAGCGATTATCTGAAGAACCCGATTCAGGTAAAGAGCCATTTTTCAAGATCATGGAGAAGAATTTTTTAAGGTTGAACGAGCGGTGTAGGGAGTTGTTGAGCCTCTTTTATTTTGAGCAGATGACCATGGATCAGATCTCCGATCAGTTGAGTTACAAAAATGTGGATTCGACAAAAAACCAGAAGTATAAATGCTTAAAGCAGCTGCGGGATTATTGTGAAGAGGAGGTGACAGGATGAGTTTTGATCAGAAAGATATTGACTTGATAGAGGAGTATCAGGGCGGGCAACTCTCTGAATATGAGGCTGAAAAAGTCAGAAATAGACTGGCGAATGATACCGGATTCCAAAGGCTATTTGAAGAATTGAAGAAATATCAGGCTGGTATAAGGCAAACAGGCAGGGATCAACTGAGGCTAGAGCTTAAGCAGCTCGAACAGACATTGCCTCCTGTAGCGGTGGATAATACTTCGTCGTTTTTCAGGCCCAATTTCATTTTCAGAGCCGCAGCGGGCATTAGTATCATTTTTGGGTTGGGAATTCTTTTATTCTTTCTGAATGACAAACCCACAAATGTTGATGAATACCTGTCACCCTATCCTAACATCGTCTACCCAGTAGAGCGTAGCGGACAGGTTGATGTCGCTGATGATCGGCAGCTGGCTTATCAGGCCTACGACAGGGAGGAATACAGCCTGGCTGTTGAGCGGTTTTCAAAATTGGACGCTATCACCGAAGAGGATCGTTTTTATCTGGGGTTGTCCCTGATGCTGGATGCGAAATATGTCCCTGCCATCGAAAGCTTCTCGCAGGTCCTGGATAGCTCAACCGACCTGAAAGTACCTGCACGATGGTATACCGGACTCTGTTATTTGAAATTAGAAAAGCGAGATAAGGCGGAGAAGATTCTTCAACCACTGATCGACCAAAAAACATCTTATGCCGATAAGGCAAACCAATTACTTAACTAAACCAATTTGACAATGAAGTACCTACTGTTAATATTCGTGATTTTGATGTGGTCGCTGGATGGATGCCAGCCTCCATCTGACAATCAACAATTTGAAGCCAAAACTGATACAATGGCAACAACAATTAAATCACATGTTCAGGGTCACCCTTCTGACCCACCCCCACCGTGCAGTCGCTGCAACGATAAGATCATATCGTCATTGTACCCTAAAAATAAAATTAGGAAACCAACGGATTCACTCGACATACTCAGCTTTGAAAACTATGTTTTCTTCGAAAGTAAAGTGAAGAATCAGAAGGTTCATTATATGTCACATAAGAGCAAGGTGAAAGACCTCAACTTGACTCATAATGATAAGGTCAGCTTCACGCTCGAACCTCATTACATATTGGACTGTGATACCATAAAAGGTGATACGGGTACCACCTACATCTATTTCAACACAGGCATTAAATTAATGCTGCCTGATACCATCATTAAAGACAATAAAGGTGATTTCAAATATGTTGACAAAAGTCGCATCAAGGGTCATCAGAATCAGCTTCCTAATGCCAGTTTATTTAATGCAGGCTATGTAAAGACTAATGATACTCGCATTGCCAATGGTTACATAAGTCAGGATTATTACTATCTGGGTATGCCGGCTGACCTGGCGAACGATACCT
Organism: uncultured Roseivirgaceae bacterium; assembly: GCA_964351595.1. GTDB lineage: Bacteria > Bacteroidota > Bacteroidia > Cytophagales > Cyclobacteriaceae > UBA6059. The sequence continues at coordinate 34,134 of CAYGOT010000021.1, forward strand.
TTTTTATGCATATTGAGAAAATGGTTGTATTTAAAGGTACTAAGTTGATGAGTCCAGACTACTTTCTGGATGTGGCAGTGGATATCCAGATCAATACGCATAGAAAACATCATTTACATGCTTTAGGTACTGACGGTCATAAACACCTTTGATAGTACCTGTAGCCAAAATATAAAATTAAGGTGCACAGGAGTAATATGATGGCGAAGTAGGTCATTTTATAACTGTCTTCATGAACTACGCTTAACGATGTATTACCTACCAGTCCCGCCCAGAAATACGGGTGGGCTACTAGTTCATCTGCGTTCTTAAGGTAGGATCGTTTAGCTTTCGATAAGGCTGATAATGGGTCTTTCGAGTTTTGATAGTTCCTTAGAAAGGGTTCAAGTAGCGCTAGGGAAGCCTCATCATTGAGCGTCCAGAGGCTGGAGATTACGGTATTGGTTCCAGCTCCCATGAAGGCACGGGATAAACTAATACTGCCTTCTGAGGAGGCAATTTCTCCCATGTTGGATTCGCAAGCGGTCAGTATGACCAATTCGGCCGGTATTTGGGTATTGTAAATTTCGTATTCATACAATTTCCCATCATTATTAGCATCTTTTTCATTTCTAAATCGAATGTAGGGGATGTCTTCTGAAGCCTTACCATGCATGGCGAGATGTTGCATTCTACTGGTTGCGATGGCTTTATAGTTGGATTCTGTAGCCTCAACACCAGTAAATGTATTACCACCGAGGATGGAATTGAACACAGCAGATTCCTGCTCCACATTTTTCAGATATCCGGGAAAATGCGTTTCCCTTTTATAGTTGTACGCAAAACTGATCGCCGATTTGTTGATCTCTTTGCTTGTATTTTGCTGATTTACCTCCAAATAGGATGTATAAGCAACATCCATATGTCTTACCAGATAATCCGCATTGAAATAGTTCGTGCCCTTGTCGGTCACTGGCAGTGCTTCAAAAGGAATAAGTAACAATTTTTCATCAGGGACTACAACGATGTGCTTAGGTAGGTCATCAGTCAATAGCGGTGAAAGTATGGAATGAAATAGCATAGCGCCTGCATGCTGGAATGCATTGAAGTTCTCGTATTCAGGTTGTTTGACAAGGCTGTAGTAGGTTTGGGTTAGCGTATCGAGCTTTCCCATATCTGAGACTTTGATAAATCTCTTTTCCTTCCCATCAGTCACGGCATACAGGGCATCTTCCCCCCAGAGGTAATTAATGCTAAGGGATTCACTATCGATTTCGGGTAATTCGTGGAATACAGGCGCTTCATAGATATCCTGAATCTTCCCAATCTCATTATCAATTCGTTCCAGATAGGAGAAGTAATGAAATATGCTATCAGCACTTCCGGCTTTCTGCTGCAGCTCATTGATTCGAAGGACAACCTGGCTTCTCGCGACTTTTAGACTATCGGGTATTTGATAACTCTGGAATAACCTCGATTTTGATTTGATGATAGTGGCCTTGGCATGATTGATCAACATGGCGGCAGTATCGATGTAAGCCAATGATGATTCTTGCAAATATTGATGATGGTAGTAATCAAGCACCCATGAATAAATAGGCTTGATGTGTCGTGATAACGTGATTTGAGCATTGTGATGTTTGACGGAGGGTCTGTTGAGCAATGCGGTTTTGAGACCAAACCAAAGATATTTATGGGCATCATTTAGCCAACGAGGATCTTTGTCCTTCTGGGCAAGTAGGAGATAGCTATTGCCCATATAACCATAGATATCCGGTTCATTATAGGGGTCTACCAATTCATTTTCCTCTGGCAGGTGACCATTGATTTGATCCGGGTATAAGGTGCCTAAAGCTATATTGAACCAATTCAATGCATTGACCGGATCACCGTTATCCAGAGCTGTTTTTCCTAATGTCTTATAAGTGAATACCGAGTCAGTTAATTTTTTGGCTAAGGGTAAAGAGGCTAGCGCCAAGGAATCCGCTGTATGATAATCTTTTAATTGCAGATAAGTCCATGCCTGATTGATGATGTTTTGTCTGTTAGTTTGATAGGATTGAGGAGAGCGTAGGTCTATTTCTTTTAAATAATGAAGTGCCTTTTCATGGTCTCTCTTCTGGTTGTAGTAGATGGCCATCTGTGGGTAATAATAGTTGAGCTGGTAGTAATTGGCCGGGCCCGACTTTGCCTCCATGATACTGTCTGCTTTGAGGAAATAGTATAAGGCTTTGGTGGAGTACATCTCCCGATAGTTATTTCCGATTACGAAATAGCAACTAGCAATAGCCGGGCTACTTAATTCACCTGACTGGGTGTTGATCAAGTCTTCCAGAAGTGCGCCGTACTGCAGCGCATTATCAATTTTCCCCATAGCTCTGTTGCAAACAAGCAAATTGTAATAGGTTCTATATTTGATTTCAACAGTATAGGGGTAGGAGTTGAGTGCTCGTTCTGCTTCCTCAAAATAATAAATGGCACTATAGGCGTTACCTTCGGCATAGTAGATGGCCTCACCGATCGCAAGATTGCTTTGCAATATCAGCGTATCCAGATGAAGCCTTGAAGCCAGATCGTATGCTGATTTACCATATTGTATTGCAGCTTCAGCTTCCTGCTGGTACATAAAGAGTTTACTGAGTAACAAGTCATTTCTAATTTTGAGGCTGTTCTGATGTGGAGCTAGCAATAACCCAGCTTTATTGAGTGTTGAATAGGCCTCCTCATATAGGCGCTTATCTATCAATGAGCTACCTTTTTTCTGGATCGCTTCTATATCGATTTGCTCAGTCTGAGCATAGAGAAGGTGTGCACTCGCGATGATCAAAAGCGTAATGACCAAATTATGCTGAAAGATGTCTCGTGTTTTAATACCGAATGTTGTAATACCGAAACTAAGTTGGTGCATAAAATCTTCAAGGATAGGATGATCAATATAGCCCAGTGGATACTAAAATGCCACCCATTTTGTATGAACCCATGAATTGTAGCCGGATCGAGCAACCGTGGACAAATGATGTGTTGACTTCAAGAGCATCAGTTAGTACCTGGTTCTATGGCAGCAAAGGGTCGGCGTAGCTTCCCTTGGCAAGGGTGTTGATCTCTTCCAGCTTTCTGATGGATATAAAATCATAACAGGAAAATTGATCAAGCAATAGCATTCCTGCTCAAACAACAAACCATTAAAATCAAAACCTACAAAACCAAAAATAGCACCGAGGTTAACCTCGGTGCTATCTAATTATTTACAGTTGTAAACTGTAACGCCTATTCAGGAATAGTCGGCTATTATTTTAATTCAACAACAACCTTGTCAATTTTTCCAGTGAATTTAGTTTCTGCCGGGCCATAACCAATACCTTCAGCTACAGGCGTTTGATTATCCAGACCAACATCTGCCGTCTCATCGGCAGAGAAAATATTTGGTTGGGTTCTTTCTACACGTCCTTCTTTTACCATTTTCTCGTTTACATATAACTTGGCAAGTCCTCCTTTTCCTCGGCCTCCTCCGTCATATATAAACTCTAACTTAACGGTCACTGGACCTTCAGAGAGTTTTTGCGAAGATGATACTACATATCTTTCCAATCCTAGGAAATTATAGGTGAATTCAGGTTTGCCATCCTTTAAGTAAAAAGACCAGCCCCCGAATCTTCCTCCTTGTGTTAGGATTACTCCATTTGCACCACCTTTAGGCACTACAAGATCTGAAGTAACAGAAAAAGACTTGTTCTTAATATTGATAAAAGTATTCTCCATCATTCCTTCCATTCCTTCATAGAGCAAAAGACTCGTGCGACCTGCCAACAGATCTGGCCTGCCGGCTAATTCTGCATTTGTTCTTTCAATAGTTCGATCATCGATAGGTAATACATGATACTTTTCGGCTTCAGCCATGAATAGGCTCTTCATGTCATCTAATCTTTCCGGGAATTTGGAGGCTAGATTATTAGTTAAACTAAAATCTTCCTTCACATTATAAAGGTCCCATACATCCGTATCGAGAGGAGGTAAGTTGGTAGTTTGCCAAGGTGCTCTGTGAATGGTTCTTGCAAACCATCCATCGAAGTAAATGGCTCTGTTACCGAACATTTCAAAATATTGGGTAGTATGTCTTTCTGCGGCATCTTTATCATTAAAAGAATACAGCATACTAGTTCCTTCAATAGGTATTTGAGGGACACCATTAACAACTTTAGGCTCAGGTAAGCCTGTTGCTTCTAGTACAGTAGGCGCGATATCGGTAGCATGAGAAAACTGTGTTCGGATACCGTTTTTATCTGTTACGCCTTCAGGATAATGAATAATCAATCCATTTCTAGTGCCACCAAAATCAGAAGCAACTTGCTTTGTCCAGGTAAAAGGAGCATCAAATGCAACAGCCCAACCAGCCGCCATATGAGGGAAGGTGTTTTCTAATCCCCAGTTGTCAATGAGTGGAAGCAAGTCTTCAACTTTTTCTTCAACGCCATTGAAATAGGTCATTTCATTATACATACCCACCATTCCTCCTTCGGCACTGGTTCCATTGTCACCAGCCACGAAAATCACCATGGTGTTATCCATTTCACCAATTTCTTCAATGGCATCCATCAAGCGACCAACTTCATAGTCGGTCATTTCCATAAACCCAGCAAAAACTTCTGCTTGTCGTGTAAATAACCTTCTTTCGTCATCTGTTAATTTGTCCCAATCCTTAATGTCTTCTGGCTTAGGAGCTAGTTTGGTGTTCTCAGGGATCAGTCCCATGGATTTCATATTCTTCACAGTGGTGGCACGTACTTCGTCCCATCCCTGATCAAATTTACCCTTATACTTATCCGACCATTCCTTGGATACATGGTGAGGGGCATGAACTGCTCCTGTCGCAAAATATACAAAGAAGGGTTTGTCAGGAGTCATAGACTGTTGTGCCTTAACCCAGTTGATAGCCTGATTGGTCATGTCGGTGGTGAAGTGATAATTAGCCATTTTTGGAGGATTTATCTTTTTAGTTCCATCATAGATCAGTGGAGCCCACTGATCTGTCTCTCCACCAATAAACCCGTAAAACTTATCAAACCCCTGGCGGGTAGGCCAACGGTCGAATGGACCAGAAACACTGGTTTCCCAGGCTGCAGTTTCATGCCATTTACCAAAAGCTGCAGTACTGAATCCATTCAGTCTCAGCATTTCGGCTAAAGGCGCAACACTGCTCGGTAAAGCGCCTGTGTTACCAGGGTAGGCAGTAGCTGTTTCCATAATGGAACCTGTGTTTGTCGTATGATGATTTCTACCTGTCTTAATGGACATACGTGTAGGCGAGCAAAGCGCTGTAGTATGGAAGTTATTGTAACGTAAACCTCCTTTAGCCAGCCTCTCCATTGTAGGGGTATTGATGGGGCCACCATAGGCAGTTGTTGCTCCAAAGCCTAAGTCGTCAATTAAGACAACCACTACGTTAGGTGCCTTTTCAGGTGCTTTGACCTCAAACCTTTTAGGAGGTTTGGTATCTCTCACATCTAGCTCCGTGTAGGTTTTAGCTTCGGGTTCGACGATTGGGAGTATTTCCCTATTGATGTTTTCTTGTGCTACTAGATTGGTTAAACTGATGAGGAATAAACCAAGTAGTAAAAAGGATTTCATTCTTTTCATAATTTAATTCTAATGCGGACAATTATTGACGTAATTCATTTCCATTGGGAGCATTTTTTTAGTCGGCTAATGTAATCTTTCGGCAGACTAAACACTATAATTTGCAGATTCATTATTCGATGACACTAAAGCCAATATGAATGTTTCCTGTCTCCTTATCGACGTACAGGGCTCTATTCTTATCGGTTCCGTGACACGTGCTTATTGAGCAGAATAACGAGCCTCCAGCCAGCCGCACGGCATCCTCATTTAGCGGTTCTGTTATATCCCATACATTACCCACGATGTTCACTTTATTTACATTCGAGATAGCTCGATTATTTTCCGAAACAATGAGTCTTGTATCTTTTTTTACCAATTCCCAATACTCCTCGTAGCTGGGAAGACTTGTTCCAGACCATTTGCAATAGGCTATGGCATCATTGTAACTCACTTGGGTAACCGGCAAATCTTTCGTAACAGGAGCATTTACTCCGTCAGGTCTTCTCCAATTAGCACTGTCGACAGTGATGTAGTCATAAACGTTAATCTGAACTATCGACCAGCCGTATTTTTCGGCATCAGTGATATACCCTGTGCTATTGACGAAAGTCTCGAATTGAGCATGGGTGACTGGATTTAAGGATTTGCGATAATCACAGGAATGACCAAGTGGCAATAACAGAAGGAGAACGTACCAAACTCTTTTCTCAGCCACGCTGATTAATGAAATCGAGGATAAAGATGTACAGGTTTTATTAGGCATTAGGTAGGATGTAATACACAAATATAAGTATTAGAATCAATGCAAACGCGACGTTGATGAACAGCGCGTATTTCTATGAAGCGAGAATGTGATGATTAAGCTGAATAGTCTTCTGCTCACTTGAAGTAACTTAATCACTGAATCATGAAAGGTTGTTGAGTTTAGATAATTGCTCCATTGATCGGGTGGTTTTAGATATGACATTGGCTATCTGTAAGTTGTTAATAATGCTGCGTGTGCAATAGTTTCTTGCTCCTCATTGTTTAAAGATTGCTGGAACCTTGTGATAGCCAAAGCCAAACTGGATCAATTTCTTGTCATCTCTTTAAGAAACTAATTCGGGTAGAATAAAAAAGGAATGTACATTTATCAACTTGACGCATCTTATTAGGTAGTGGCTGTGCAAAGGACGAATACCCCCTTCTTTTGATGGATTTCCAGGTGATGGACTCTCGAGTATTTCAATCATTGATGAATAGAAGCTTCAGGGCATGCTTAATGTTACTCTGTACGATTTCATGGACATACGGACAGGAGCTTGAGCCGATCGATACAATTAGAGTTCCAAAGCGATTTGTCGTTGAGCTTCAGGACACGATATTCGTTACCGAGCGTGATACGATCATCATATACAGTCCGGGCGATAGTGTTTCGATAGTGGATTTGAATCAGGAGAAGAGCAAGGCCTTCTATGACTCTCTCCGAGCTAAGTCAGAGCGACACAAAGTAACGGGCATGCTCTATGATCTGATGATACGAGAGGAGCAGCGCGTGGTAGACGACACTTCCAATTTCGTCGATAGTAAGGCCCCTTTCTATGCTTACCAGGACAAGCGCATCAGTTCCATCAACTTCAAAAAAGTAGCCGTTTTGGATGGAAGTGTTCTTGATACGACGTTGACCAAATCCACAGGGGTCGGTAGAGCGGCCAATGCCTTGCACGTCAATACTCAAACTGGAGTCTTGAGAAAGTTACTGATGTTCAAAGAAGGAGATAAAGTTTCAGCTAATGCCATGGCTGACTCAGAGCGACTCATTAGACAGCTGAGGTATATCCAGGATGCGCTGATTGTCGTGCATACTTCTGAGACCAACCCCGAAGAAGTTGATGTCTTTGTGATTACACAGGATCGGTTTTCGATTATAGTGGGTGGTTCGCCGAGCAGTTTGTCGAAGTTTAAGCTGAAGCTTGGTGAACGCAACTTTTTGGGCTCGGGCAGGAAGCTTCAGGCTACCTACATTTACAACGGAAGCAGAGATCCATCATCAGGCATTGACCTGGAGATTAATGATCCGAGCTTGTTCGGTCTGTATATCAATACTACTTTGAGATGGCTCAACAATTACGATCGGAAGGGATGGGAATTCTATTCACAGCGAGACCTCTACGCTCCGGGTGTCAAATGGATTGGCGGCTTGGAACTATCAAGTGTCAATGTGAACCGCTTTCGTAAAGATTCGGTGGATGTCGCTAACGAAATATTTCCTTACAAGGCGAATATTCAAGATGGCTGGGTGGGCAGGTCATTTCAGGTAGGAGGGAAGGAGAGTCGAAGCAACATCACTGTCACTCAACGACTCTATAACCAGTCATTTGACGATCGTCCTTTCGTATCGGCGGATAGCAATTATCTCTATCATGACATCACAATGTACCTGGCAGGTATTTCTTTTACCAAGCAGGTATATCAGAAGAGTTCCAAGATCCTCAGCTTTGGTATCACGGAGGACGTACCTAGCGGAATAATATTTGAGATTAATCCGGGATTTTCATTTGGTGAGTTTAGAGACCTTCCTTATCTGGGTTATCGGATAGCCGCAGGCAAGTACTTTCCTAAGCTCGGTTACCTGGCCGGATCACATAGGCTGGGAGGACTTATTGACAAAGGGAAATTTAGAGAGGGTTTATACGATTTGAGAATTGGATACTTTTCTCCTCTGAAGTCTTTTCCAAGGAGAGAGTTTCGTCAGTTTGTAAACTTCAGGTTTCTCAGAGCGCTTGATCGCGTCGGTGATCCTAATATTGATTTTTCGAGAAACGAGCGAAATATAGATTTGGACGATGTGGAGGGTGATCAATTGCTCTCAATCGATCTTGAGTCGGTTATTTTCCACCCAAGAAAATGGTATGGGTTCCAATTGGCGAGCTATGTATTTGCCAATTTCGGATGGCTCGCAGACAATAGTAGCCTTATGGAGGGAAATAATTTTTTCGGTGCTGCCGGTGTGGGTTTTCGTATCCGAAATGAGAGCTTTGCGATTCAAACCCTTCAGATCAGTGCTGGCTATTTTCTACGAAGCATAGAAAACGTCGACAGCTTTTTCTATGATATTAACGTAGACGACCCACTACTTTTTGACACATTCAGAGGTCTCAAGCCAGAACTTCTTAGATTTGAGTAATATGTAACGGAAGTAATGTGACAATGATTAGCATAGACGCTGACCGACAACATTGAGGTTGAATTAGATGAAGAATAAGCGATGAGATACATTCAAACTACACTTATGGCCACATTGCTGATATTGGCTTACTGCGCCAATGCCCAGGAGAGAGTTGCGCCTAGTAAATATTATAAGTCAGGCGAAGCGATTAATGCCCCAAGGTTGGGTGTAGGATTTGTAATTCCCTCCGGCTGGGTAGGATATCTGCCGCAGGAAACTGAAATTCTCATTCTCACCAAAGAAAACAATGAAGGGTCAGAGGTATATGTCTTTGGCCGGGAAAACAGCTATAACCAAATAGAGCAGAACTGGCAAACTGGATTATCACTAAGTCCATCGATTAGCATCATTGTTAAGGAAGAGATCCAGCGGCAGGGAGAACTCAGATATGCTAATATCGAATACACCGGAACGGGAGGTGGGCAGAGAAGGGGGCTTGCCGTAGCGTCATGTGGAGACTATGGAAATTGCACTACCTGGCTTTTGCTTTCTGTGAACAAGGGCTTTGAGGAAAACAAGGCCATGTTGCTTGAACTGGCGGCTCAGGTTGATTATACTCAACCTAACTCATTAGATGAGTTGCAGCCTGACCTTGACTGGAACACCGAGTTGGAAGGAAAGTATCTTTACTCGAAGAAGAATCAGGGCGGGCAAAAAACGGTCTTTCAGCTTTGGCTGGATGCTGATCATACCTTCACGACCAAAGCAGTACCCATGGCCTGGGCTGATGACAAAAAGTATTCTGGTAAGAAAAAAGGGGCATGGTCGATAACAAAACGAGAGGGTAAGGACTTGCTAGTACTCAACTATGGTAAACTTGAGCCAGTGATTATCACACTAGACAAAGTAGATGATAATGTCATGCTCAACGGGGAGGCCATGTTTGTCACCAATGACGTGAAGTAGTCCATCGTATAATTCGTATAAAAAGCTGATATTGACTCGGAATTTTTAGTCAACAATGAATAAGGGTAAAATTCTTCTCTTCGCGTCCGTCACAATACTCTTGCTCCTGGCGGGGTTCCAGTCTCGTGCCCAAAATGACTCCTTAATTTTTGTCAACGGGAACATCGTCGTTGGCGAGGTAAAGTCAATGGATCAGGGTGTACTGCAAATAGAGACGGACTATAGCGACACTGATTTCAAGATTGAGTGGGATAAGATTAAGCGGTTATACACCGAGACAAGATTTTTGTTACAACTCTCCAATGGAGAACAATACATCGGCCAACTCAGCTCGGACTCCACAGGAGCGGTACAGATCAACTCTCAGTATAATGGCATCAGGATGAGCAATCGAGATGATATAGTATTTCTCCGACCTGTCAAGAAGAAGTTTGGTGATAGGTTCAATGCTTCGATTGAGTTCGGGACGAATATCACCAAAGCCAATAGCTTCAGGCAATTGTCTTCACGAGTAACGTCCTCTTACATAGCTGAACAATGGTCTGCTGATTTGCAGTTTAGTACACTCCAATCCGTACAAGAAAATGCTGATACCATCCGAAGAACAGACGGGGCTGCTAACTACAATTATTTTCTTCCCAACAATCGATATATGAGCGTGTCAGTAACGACACTGTCGAATACCGAACAAAAACTTGATTCTCGTGTCAATGTGAAGTTGGGTTATGGTCATTATATCATCAGAACAAATTCAGCATATTGGGGTATAGGAGCGGGTGTCAACCGCAGTTATGAGAGCTTCTCTAGCGAAACAGAAGACAGGACTTCATGGGAGGGGGTTTTTGGCACAGAATTGAAGATTTATGACTTAGGTGATTTTAAGATAACAACCAATGCTATTGCCTATCCTGGTTTTTCAGAAAAGGGACGTTGGAGATTTGACTTTACGGCAGATGCCAAATATGAGTTTGACTTTGATCTGTTTTTCAAAATAGGAGGTACGATCAACTACGACAACCAACCAGCTGACGGGGCGACTGATCTTGATTATGTGATACAAACCACTATTGGCTGGGAGTGGTGAGCTGTTGATACCAATATTTGAATCGTGTACCTCCCTTTTAGCTTCATTTGTCGAATAAAGTTGGCTAGAATATAGCTACTGCTATCTTTACATCACTTATGAGGCGTCTTTACTTCATTACCAGAATTGCTATAATTTTTGGCGGCTTTTTGGCCTCTATTCCTTCTAGGGCACAGGAGTATGTAGGACTCTTTACTGACAACTATGCCGGGGTTCATGCGCTGCATGTTCAGCCTGCTTCATTAGCTTCTACTCCATACAAATGGGATATTAATATTATCAGCGCCGACCTTATCGGATACAATGCTGAGTTCTTTACCAATTTGGCGGTAGCGGATAAATTCAATGAAGTGGGCAAGGGGAGTTTCTTTCGTGGCTTGACTGATGGAGAGAACAGCTATCTGATTAACGTAGGGGTAATGCTGCCCTCGGTCTCTTACAGCATCAATGATAAATCCTCAGTGAGCTTCTCTACTCGTGTCAGAGCTAAGACCAACATTGAGACCAACGATTCCGATATAATGAATCTTATCATTGATGATTTTGAAGATAGCAGTGAATATGGTAAGACATTCGTCAATGGCGACCTATCGGCCAACTTCAATACCTGGATTGAGTACAACTTTAACTATGCGCGTGAAGTCCTGCGCAAAGACAACCACGTAATGCGCGTGGGTATAGCCCCAAAGTTGATATCAGGCACAGGGTCGGGGTACTTTAGCATAAATGATTTGAATTTTACGGTAGAGGATCGTACCAGATTGAGTGGGATTGATGGTGATGTTTTTTTTGGATACAGTTCTTCCATTGATGATGTATTAAACGGAGAGATTGGTCTCTTGCGAAATATCTCTTTTGGATTGAATCTCGGCGTAGAATACGAATTCAGAAAAACAGGATATGAAGACTTGACAGGCAATGAATTTGATCCAGGCTATACCTGGAAAGTGGGCCTGTCGTACATTGATCATGGAAGTCTGAAATACGAGATAAAAAATGCCAACAGTCAATTCATTGCAGATATTCTTGAGCTGGATTTGGACAATATAAGGGCTATTTCATCAGTTGAGGCACTAGCAGATACCCTATCGTCCATACTTGATGAGTCCGTAGGTAGAGATGAATATAGAATGAGCCTGCCCTCGACGTTTTCCGTGCAGATAGATCGAAGAATTACGGATCACTTTTATGCTAATTTCTCCACCTTTATCAGGACGAAGGGCCAGGGTGTATTCCAGATTAACCGACCCAATCAGTATTTCCTCACCTTGAGATATCAAAAACGAAAATGGGGTGCTCAGCTTCCGCTATCGGTTAATTCCATCAGTGGCACCCGTGTAGGTCTTGCCGGTCGCTATGGCATGTTTTCACTGGGATCTGCTGATATATTCTCAGCGCTGTTCAGTAGTGATCCGCAGAAGTTTAATCTCTATTTAGCACTGAAATTCAGAATTTGGAAGGATCAGTATAAGAGAGTGAAAAAGGGTTGATTATCGCTTATTTAACAAGGTTGATCACCCAAAACCCTCGTTCAATAGAATAATTTTCCATTGCCGATTAATTTTTGATAATTTTAAAATCCAGCTCGTAGAAAATCGATACCGTACAGCTGTATCGTCAAGTACTGAACAAATACTAAACCAAAATTAAAAGAATGAAACTAAGGACTACCCTGATGTTATGCCTATTGGTGACCGTCGGTATGGCACAGAAGAAAAATGAAAAACCGAATATCCTGGTGATCTGGGGTGACGATATCGGTACATGGAATATCAGCCACAACAACCGTGGAATGATGGGCTATAGAACACCTAATATTGATCGGATTGCCAAGGAAGGTGTCGGATTCACAGACTATTATGCACAGCAGAGCTGTACTGCGGGCCGTGCAGCTTTCATTGGTGGATCAGTACCAGTAAGGTCAGGGATGACCAAGGTGGGTATGCCGGGCGCCAAGGAAGGCTGGCAGATGAGTGATATTACCATGGCCACCGTGATGAAGGACTTAGGCTACAGCACAGGTCAGTTTGGAAAGAATCATCAGGGTGACCTAGATGAGCATTTACCTACTATGCACGGTTTCGATGAATTTTTCGGCAACCTCTATCACCTCAATGCAGAAGAAGAGCCAGAAAACATGGATTATCCTTCTGATCTGGTACTCGCAAATGGCAAGACATTCGCAGAGGTATATGGACCCAGAGGTGTCATCCATAGCTGGTCTGATGGCAAAGGTGGTCAGAGGATTGAAGATACGGGTCCTTTGACCAAAAAGAGAATGGAAACCATTGATGACGAATCGATTGCCGCGACTAAAGACTTCATCAAGAAGCAGGTGGAAGATGACAAACCATTTTTCACCTGGTGGAATGCAACGCGCATGCACTTCAGAACTCACGTGAAAGAAGAAAACAGAGGTATCTCGGGACAAGACGAATACTCTGACGGTATGGTTGAGCATGACCGGCATGTTGGCGAGCTATTGGATCTCCTCGACGAACTGGGTATTGCTGAAAATACAGTCGTCATGTATTCCACGGATAATGGCCCTCACTACAATACATGGCCTGATGCTGGTACTACTCCCTTCCATGGGGAAAAGAACAGCAGCTGGGAAGGTGCTTATAGAGTGCCAGCATTTGTTAAATGGGAAGATAAATTCCCTGCTGGCGTAACATTGAATGGCATTGTTTCGCATGAGGACTGGTTACCAACGTTTGCTGCAATCGGCGGAGATCCGGACGTTACGACTAAAATCAAGAATGGTGTGACCATGGGTGGCCGCACATACAAAAACCATATAGATGGAGTCAATCAATTGGACTACCTAATGGGCAAGGTGGACGAATCACCAAGAACAGGATTTATCTATGTGGATGATGCAGGATCCATTGCTGCGTTGAGATACAAAGACTGGAAGGCCATGTTTATGGAAAACAGAGCCGACAAGCTTCAAATCTGGTTAGAACCATTTGTAGAGCTTAGAGCTCCCTACTTGTTCAACCTGAGAAGAGATCCATTTGAGAAAGCGCTTATAGGGTCCAATACCTACTATGACTGGTATATCGATCGTGCTTTCATTCTTATTGCCATGCAGGGCTATGCTTTCAATTTCTTAAAGACATTTCAGGAATTCCCACCAAGCCAGACTGCAGGTGACTGGAGTTTGAGCTCTGTCCAGAAGCAAATTGAGGCGATGACTTCCGGCACTCATAAATAATATTAATTGAATCAATTTTTGAAAACACCCATCTTGATGGGTGTTTTTTTTGACTACTACATGACCTATGAAATATCCTAAACAGTACATTCTGATTGTTTTGGTGATGCTTTTCATCTCGAGTTGTGATGAGAAAATAACCAATAATGTGGCAGCATCGGAGGCTGAGAAACCTACTGACCCCCTCCCATCCTGGAACGAAGGAGCTACCAAGGCAGCCATCATGACTTTTGTGCAGGACGCCACCAACGAGCAAAGCCCTGGTTTCATCCCTGTAGCGGATCGCATTGCTACCTTTGATAACGATGGTAACCTGTGGGCTGAGCAGCCCATGTATTTCCAGCTTTTCTTTGCCATTGATCGGGTCAAAGAGCTGGCTCCAGAGCACCCCGAGTGGGCAACTGAGCAGCCTTTCCAGGCGGTATTAGAGAACGATATGGAGACATTACTGCAATCTGGCGAAAGAGGCCTGTTGCAATTGGTAATGGCTAGTCATGCAGGCGTCACTACGGACGAATTTGAGACGATCGTTGCAGAATGGTTAGCCACAGCGAGACATCCAAAGTATGACAAACCTTTCAATGAGCTGATATATCAGCCCATGTTGGAACTCTTACAGTACTTACGAGCCAATGACTTCAAGACCTTCATCGTCTCGGGTGGCGGAGTGGAGTTTATGCGCGTATGGGTAGAGGAGGCCTACGGTATCCCAAAGGATCAGGTCGTAGGCAGCTCTATCAAGACGGAGTTTGATTACAACGATGGTGATCCGGTCATCAGGCGCCTACCGGAAATCGACTTTATCGACGATAAAGGAGGCAAGCCGGTTGGTATCAGTAAGTTCATCGGGCGTAGGCCTGTCCTTGCTTCCGGCAACTCGGATGGCGACCTCCAGATGATACAATATGCCACTGGAGGAGATGGTTTAAGGTTGGGCCTCTATTTGCATCACACCGATGCGGAACGAGAGTTCGCTTATGATCGCGAGTCGCATATCGGACGCTTGGATAAAGGTCTTGATGAGGCAGCCGCCAATGGATGGACGGTCATCGACATGGCCAAAGATTGGAAAGTTGTCTTTCCTTTTGAGCTAGCGAAACAACCAAATATTACATCCCATGGAGAATGATCTTACCCATATTCAGATTGTTCTCCATGTATTGATGGGCATCTTCTGCATCCTGCCAGTCAAAGATCTTGTCAATAACAGGTTTTAGCTTGCCCGACTTGAAATGATCGAGGTAGAGTTCAGAGAAACTGTTGACGAGCGCTGACTTGTATTCAATGCTTCTTGCCCGAAGTGTAGACCCTTTTAACTGTACTCGTTTGATCAACACTCTGGTCAAATCTATCTCAGCTTTAGTACCGCCCATAAAGGCCAGCAGAACCCACCGCCCATCAATGGCAATGGTTTTTGTGTTCACTTCAGCATAAGGAGCCCCAATAAAATCGAGGATGACATCAAAACCGCTCCCATTGGTCAATGATTTCAAATCAGCAGCCATATCCTGACTGGTTTTATAGTTGACTCCCTCTACCGCTCCCAATGACTTACAAAAGTCTATTTTCTCCTGAGACCCTGCTGTGACATAGGCATGAGCGCCAGCCAACCTGGCGAGTTGAATAGCCGCAGTACCCACACCACTGGCACCAGCATGGATCAGTACATTATCACCTGACTTCATTTCTCCAAGCCATGTGAGCGCCTGATGGGCTGTCAAAAACACTTCGGCTATACCTGCCCCTTGTTCAAACGACTGGTTTTCCGGTAGGGACATCACCACCCCCTCATGTACAGTTACATACTCGGCATAGCCACCTCCGGCGAGTAGTGCAAAAACCAGATCACCTTCCTTGAACTTTGTTACCTGACTACCCGATCGCTCGACAATACCAGCGACCTCAAGCCCAAGGATCTCAGAGGCCCCAGCTGGTGGTGGGTACATTCCGGCTTTTTGTAATAAGTCAGCTCGATTGATGCCGGCGGCCTTGACCCTGATGAGTACCTGGTTTTGCTCCAGAGCTGGTTGTGGGACTTCACCTATTTCTATGACTTGTTCATTCGGTGATATGATCTTAAGTGCCTTCATATAGGTTGTGATAAGTAAGACTTGAGAGTAAAGGTATAAAGTGAAAAACTGTCTTTGGGCTGATGTGGAGATTAGTCAATCATGAGTAGCAAACTGGAACTGGTAATCGCAATAGCGCAGAAACAATGGTTTGTGCACTTAGAGATTAGCCCTCATGGACATTTCATGAATGGAGGGTTGGTTTTTACACGTCAGCAGCCCTCTTCAATACTTGAATGATAATCTGCTGATCCATTTCATTTCATGATAGAATAAGTTGTTTATTTGCCGCTGAATTAAACTTGAAAAACAATGAAGAAACTAATAGGTACCTGCCTTGTAGTACTGGGAGTATTTACAATGGCATCCGCGCAATCAAACCAAGAGGAGATTGATTTTATACAGTCTATTTTCGGAATGGAAAAGAAGGCAGTTATTTCTAATTTTATTCAGTTGGATGAAGTAGCGGCAGCTGATTTTTGGACTGTGTATGATGAATATGAAGTAGAGAGAAAGGCTCTTGGAAAAAACCGAATGAGTCTCATCAACGATTATGTTAACAACTATGAAAGCATGTCCGATGAGAAAATAGATGAGGTGATAAACGCTACTATCAAGCAGAAAGCGGCAACTGATAAATTGATCACCAAATATTACAAGAAATTGAACAAAGTCTCAGGTTCCAAAGTATCTGGTCAGTTTTATCAAATTGAGGTGTTCATTTTAAATATCGTAAGAGCCGCTATCTTCGAAAATATCCCATTGATTGGAGAGATGGATATAATCAACAACTGATTGGATCAGCATTGAAGGCAATAAAAAAAAGACCGCAGAAGCGGTCTTTTTTTTTGTAATGCCTGTCCCGTTCGGAAATAAAGACTTCTTGATATTCACAATGCATAAAGCAATTCAAAAAGTACTTTTGAATTGCTTTATGCCCTCAATTGTTAATTATTCGCTCAAATACACTTTTCTATCATTCAGTGGCTGAGTTGGCCTGAAGTTGTTTCTTGGCATTAAATCGGCTATTGCCTTGACCTGAGCTGGAGAAATTTCAATAGGGTCTTTAAATAAAAACCAATTTACCCCTTCTGTACAAGGTGGAGTAGTCAACGAGCCTGTATAATAGTAATGCGAGAAATCACCCAACATATATTTAGAAAAACTATGTGGTTTACCTATAGCTTTTGTTTCACCAGGTTGAACAGGTAAATAGGATTCTAAGAAATTAAAAGCATCACTTTCTTCTCCTTCAGAAACCATAACGGCGAACACTACAAACTCTTTATCCTCACTTACGTGCACCATGTGTATTACTAAAGGAAAGTGCATACCATTTACTGAATGTTCTGATGCAGCGTGGAAATGAAACTGTGCAAGATCATAACGCGTGCCTTCATAATTGACATAATTATCTTTATCATCAAAATTGAACTGTACTGAATGACCATTGTTAGTAACGTCATGAATTGTTGTAGCACCGTGATAATTGACGTCTGAAGCTTTTAAAGCTGAAGTTTGACTAACCACGTCTGCGGTTACTATATCAATAGGTGATTGATGATTCCCACCACAAGCTGATTCTTTCTCAATTTCAGCCCAATGCTCTGGACTTGATTCACCATCATAACTCCAGTGAGTTGGAGCTTCTTTTTTCTCTTCTACAACTTTTTCAGTTGTCGTTTCCTCACTTTTCTTACACGATACGGTAAATATCATAGTGAGAATAACAGTTAATGCTAATACTCTTTTCATTATTTCTAAATTTCAGTTGTTGGTAATTCTTTATGAATTCTATTACATATTAAAGCTATATCGCACACTCAATTGTAAACGGTTGGCCGTGCCATCATCACCGTTAAAATCAGCTCTATTACCCCTAAGATATTCAAGACCAATGAAGGTGCCTTTCATGACATTGTAGACAACATTAGTGGCGAAATAGGAAGTTGTTTGTAAGGCTGATTCCGGTTGCCCTTCTGTATTATCGACATTACCATAATTGTACACAAAGAGGGAGGACAACTTCTCATTCCAAAAGTGTTGAAAACCAAATGTGAGGCCCAAATCAATAAGCGTCTTTAAACTTCCATTTTGATCCAATGCTACTGATTGACCGCCACGATATCTGCCAATTCCTGGTCCATAGACAGCTTGGTAAATGATTTTGTCTTTTTTTGAGATATTAAATTGACCAGATAAATTACCTCCATAGAGCGTCAAGTCGTCCTGGCGTTCACTATCATATCGGTATCTGATAGTTGCTAAAAATCCAGATATTTGAATGTGTCCCCATTTTTTTGTGGTTCTAAATCGTGCTGTTAAATCAGGAAGTGGGTTTTCAAACTGACCGGGTTCTTGTGGTGCCTGACCTGTAGCCGTAGACTCCTCTAATGCTACACCAAAATAGGTGTCATCAGTAATGGCGTGTTTATATCGTATCATTCCATGTCTTGCAAATGCATAGGCAGCTGGTTTTTCAAAGTCTAAAGTAGATGGGATAATGTTCTCATCCATAAAGTTTGACCATGTTTGACCAGCCAATAAACCCTTATATTCCACATAGGCATGCCTTATTCTGAACGAACTACCTGAGCCATAAAAATCTCCTTCAATGTATGCTCTTAAGCCTTTTTCTGTATGCTTTACATCAAGTTTCAATCTCGTTTCCTTAACATTAAACCTTGTAGCCGCTCCTTTACTGCCATCAGTTGGGATTTGAGAAACATCAAAAAAGTCTGGTGATCCAATCGGGTCAAAATCATGAATCATGTCGGTCTTTACGTACCCACCAAAAGTATAAATGACAGAAGTCTCTGGTATTTTCCACCAGCCGGTTGGTAATTCATTTGTTGTAATAGACTCTCGGTTTTGAGCGAAGGCGTTTGTACCAAACAGCAAGTAGGAGAATAAGAGTACCGATATTGTTCTCATGAGCAGGGGATAAAAAACAATGTGAATCAGCTATTGATAATGAGTATTTCTTCCAAAATCAATGTGAGCTTCACTATGCTTAATATTAAGCATAGTGAAGATTGAATCAAATGGCCTAGTGATTAAAAGGCAAATAAAAAGCTGTTTTCATCATGACAAATTGAAAGTTTGAGTAGCATTAATTTGTGTGTATTATTCCCTACCCTGCATAGGAATACCTTAATTTCGCTGCATGACGAGATCTTTCACAATTCAGAGAAGTGTTCACCTAATGATGACACGACCTGCTATTATCATTCTGCTGACTGTAGGTTTTTTGTTTAGTGGTTGCAAACCCACCGAATTAGTTGGCTCCTGGAAAGACCCATCATCTACCACCAAAGATTTCAAGAAAATCGGTGTGGTTACACTTTCTCCCAATATGAATGGTAGAGCTGTCTTGGAGACAGAATTAGCCGGTGCTTTGAGAGCTGCGGGCGCACCTGTCATCGCTACCTTTGATATTTTTCCATTGGCTGGTAGGAATGAATTGATTGAGGAGATGGAGCTAACGGACGAGCAAGTCAAGGAACACATTCGCAAAAGAATAGAAGAGTTTAATTTTGACGCCATTTTGGTCATGGCCGTCCTTGATGTCCAAAAAGAGGAGCGTTACCATGCGGCTACAGGTTCGTCAATTAGTGTCGGATTCCCGGCCTACCCCGCATACAATTATGGATATACAGGCTACTATGGATATGTTTACAACACGGTCTACACACCGGGGTATTACGAGACTGCATCTACCTACTTTCTTGAATCGAACTTATATGATGTAGCAACCGAACAATTGATTTGGACCGGACAAACTCGTACAAAGGATCCCAAATCGATTGATAAAGAGGCTGCTGAAATCGCCAAGCTGATCACACACGAACTAAAAACTAAAGGCGCTCTCAAATTGCAATGATGGAACCAGACAGTTTTTTTGGATTGAATTTATTGGGCTACCGCAATCTGGTGGTTTTGTTGATTGCTACCGCAATCGGTAGTTGCGAGAATAAACCTGCTGTCAATGATAATTCGGAAAAATCAAATACCATCATAGAAAACAACTCACCAGTGCCTGCAGACGGCCCTCCCGGTATGGTGTGGATACCAGGTGGAGAGTTTATCATGGGAGCGATAGAAGGTGATATGCAGGCAAGAGCGGATGAGTACCCGGCGCATCGAGTGCGTGTAAGCGGCTATTGGATGGATGCCACAGAAGTGACCAATGCACAATTCGCCGAGTTCGTAGCAGCCACCAACTACATTACGGTAGCGGAAAAAGCACCCGACTGGGAAGTGTTGAAAGCACAGGTGCCACCGGGAACACCCAAGCCTCATGACAGTGTATTGGTAGCAGCTTCTATGGTCTTCACACCTGTGGCTACCGACAATCTGGCCGACTGGGCGCAGTGGTGGAGCTGGGTCAAAGATGCCCATTGGCGGCAACCTCAAGGTGAGGGGAGCAGCATTGAGGATAAGATGAACCATCCAGCTGTGCAGATCTCCTGGGAAGATGCTCAAGCTTATCTGGAATGGGCTGGTAAGAGATTTCCGACTGAGGCAGAATGGGAGTTCGCTGCACGAGGAGGATTAATCAATAAACTATATCCCTGGGGTGAAGGCAAGGACATTACAGTGTGTGGCAACACCTGGCAGGGCAAGTTTCCTGAGCATAATTCTCAGGATGATGGCTACTTCACCACAGCTCCGGTGAAATCCTATGCGCCAAATGGCTATGGACTTTACGACATGGCAGGCAATGTATGGGAGTGGACCTCAGACTGGTACAATACCGGCTACTACGAAGAATGCGCCATTGCCGGAATCCTTACTGACCCTCAAGGCGCAGTTCAACCGTATGATCCGCGGCAGCCTTATATGCCACAGCGCGTGCAGCGTGGAGGCTCCTTTTTATGCAATGAGAGCTATTGTAGTAGCTATCGCGCTAGCGCAAGAATGCAATCCAGCCCTGATACAGGTCAGGATCACGTCGGTTTTCGTGGGGTGATGACTCAGGAGATGTGGGAGGCTGTGAAAGCTTCTGGTAAGAAATAAGCCTTCATAAGTATCAATCATCTACATTATGAACTGACAAATCCCGTGAAATTGGACTGATCAATCCATTGAAAAGAGGCATCTGGATAGGCCTTTGCAAAGGCAGTTGGAATTTTGTTCTTTTTCGTCTGCCATTTGAATTCATATGCCGTTAAGTGACCATCGCTTTCTTCCAAATAATCCACCTCTTGCTGGTCGTGTGTTCTCCAGAAGTACTGTTTTGGATTGAGTTGACGGCTGCTGAGGAGCTTCAATCTTTCTACAATAAGAAAATTTTCCCACAGCGCACCTCGGTCATTCCGAATATCCATGGGTTGATATTGTTGGATGATACTATTTCTAATGCCGACATCATAAAAGTAGATTTTCTTTTTCTTAGCAATTTCCTTTCTCAGATTTCTGCTAAGTGATGAAAGGCCGAAAATCACAAATGCTTTTTCAAGGAGATCAATGTATCGACTGACGGTTCGCTCATTTATTTTTAGGGCTTTGGCCAGTTCGTGGGTGGAGACTTCTGACCCGATCTGATGTGCGAGTAATTGGAGGAGTTTGTGCAGTGAGTCTGCTCTTCTGAGATTTTCAAACATCAGAACGTCCTTGTACAAATACCTGGCAGACAGGTCATCTAGTAGGATTCTTGCTTCTTCTGCGGATGCATTGACTAGTTCAGGATAGCTCCCGAAGCGGAGCAAGGTGTCTAACTTGGCCTTTAGCTCTACCGGGCGATGCTCCTGTAGCATTTCACTAAAGGATATTGGGTATAGCAAGAATGTCAGCGCCCTGCCCGTCAGTGGTTCGCTCGTTCTTTGTGCCAGGTCGAAGCTTGACGAACCAGTGGCTATTACCTGTAGTTCGGGTAGTTCATCAGATATTATTTTGAGCTTGCGGCCTATGTCTGGTACGAACTGCGCCTCATCCAGCACTATGAGTTTTTGTTCCCCGAACTCTTGCCTGAGCATAGATGGCTCCTCTGATAATAACTGGGCTATGGATGGTAGCTCGCAGTTGTAGTAGCCTCTTAAATCGCCATACTCTTTGAGAATTGACTTGGCTAATGTCGTTTTTCCTACCTGCCGCGCACCATAGATAAGTATGACCTTCTTACGAAAAAGCCATTTTTCCAATGTAGCCTGCAAGAGTCGTTGCATGGATTTACTGCGATTTATTTTATCAATATTCACACTAAACTACAAAAATTGATGTAAAAATTTGTAGTTCTCCACAAAAATTCAATTTGAGGGCCGGGTGTTTGTATGAAGTAGGCCTCACGAAGTTTTGAAAAATTCGTAAGTTTTTATCGATGATATGAGGGCTAAAAGTACTGGAGAGATGTGCTAAATCAACATCCCAAACAGTTCTGGCTGATTGTTGAGGAGTTGATAGTTGACATTGTACTGGTCCATCCGTGCGATCAGCGCATCATAGTCCTCTTTTTTCTTGAGTTCGATACCAATCAACGCAGGGCCATTCTCACGAGCCGTTTTCTTGGTATACTCGAAGAGCACAATATCATCTTTAGGTCCTAGTACTTCCACGAGGAATTCACGAAGAGCACCAGCCCTCTGGGGGAACTTGACAATAAAGTATTGCTTGCGCCCTTCATAGAGCATAGATCGCTCTCTGATTTCTGCCATTCGCACAATATCATTATTACCTCCACTCACGACGCATACTACAGTCTTGCCTTTGATCTCGTCTTTGATAAGGTCCAGAGAAGCGGTCGTCAGCGCACCAGCAGGTTCGACGATAATACCCTCATTGTTATACAGCTCCAGCACCGTAGTGCAAACTTTGCCTTCGGGTATGAGAAGGATATCGTCAAAAACTTCCTGACAGATATCGAAGTTGAGTTTACCAACAGCTTTCACCGCTGCTCCGTCAACGAACTTGTCAATGTGATCCAAGGCAGTCCACTTGCCATTGGCGCGACTGGTGTGCATGGCAGGCGCACCAGCGGGTTCTGCACCTATGATCTTGGTGGAGGGGCTCAGGGTCTTGATGTAGCTGCCAACACCAGCTGATAGTCCGCCACCGCCGATGGGTAGCAGCAGATAGTCGATGGGTCCGGTGACTTCATCCATGATTTCTGCACCTACGGTACCTTGACCTTCGATCACCTTGCGATCTTCGAAGGGGTGGATAAATGCCTTTCCATTCTCCTCACAGTCCTTCATGGCAGCAGCATAGGCATCATCGAAGGTATCTCCGACCAGCACTACCTCGACCATATCCTTTCCAAAGGATTTGACTTTGTTGACCTTTTGCTCGGTCGTGGGTGTCGGCATGAATATCTTTCCATGAACACTGAGCAACTTGCATGAGAGCGCAGCACCTTGCGCGTGATTTCCAGCGCTGGCCGCTACGATACCCTTCTTCTTTTGATCAGCAGAAAGACTCGCCATTTTGTTGTATGCCCCACGAATCTTGTACGAGCGCACGATCTGGAGATCTTCACGCTTAAGATAGATGTTGGCACCATACCGCTCAGATAGTCCTGCGTTGTACTCTGTAGGCGTATTGCGCACCACATTCTTCAACCTGGCTCTGGCCTGGAGTATTTTCTCTATGCTGATCAATTTTGATTTCACTGCTGTGGTCATGGAAGGGAAATTTGAGGATGTCTCAAAAACATTACAGTCTAGGCAAGTACATACTAGGCTAACACCCCTATAGTCCCCGCTTCCGCGGACGGCTCAAGGGGACACATTCCTCCCTTGAGGGAGGAGAGGAGGGTGTCTTGTTTTGTCCAGCCAAGTGCTACAATTGCTTCACTCTAATGCTCCAAAGCCAATCTCTTAACAATAACTTTTTACTTATTTTCAGGTCGAAGCTTTCGGACAGTAGCCCCTGTACGCCACATCTCAGATTCACGCAGCTCGTCTAGCTCTGCCTCCAATTTCACACGGTAGTCAGGCTTAGAGTTCGCTTCGATAGAAATCCTTGCTTCATTGCCTGATTCTACACTTTCATATAGATCTTCAAATACTGGAGCGACAGCATCTCTGAATTTCTTCCACCAGTCCAATGCACCGCGCTGTGCAGTGGTAGAGCAATTGGCGTACATCCAGTCCATGCCGTTCTCAGCGACTAGTGGATAAAGTGATTGGGTCGCCTCTTCTACAGTCTCATTGAAAGCTTCAGAAGGTGAGTGACCTTTCTTTCTGAGGAGGTCGTACTGTGCTGCAAACAAGCCCTGGATAGCACCCATCAGGCTGCCACGCTCACCGGTAAGGTCACTGTTTACTTCTCTCTTGAAGTTGGTTTCGAATAGATAACCTGATCCAACACCGATACCCAAAGCAATGACTCTGTTGCGTGCATTGCCAGTTGCGTCCTGATGAATTGCGAAAGAAGAGTTTAAGCCTTTACCTGCTACAAAAAGTCTCCTAAGACTAGTGCCTGACCCCTTAGGTGCGACAAGAATGACATCTACATCAGCGGGAGGTATGATACCAGTTTGATCATTGTGCGTAATACCAAAGCCGTGAGAAAAGTAAAGTGCTTTACCCGGAGTGAGGTGTTTTTTTACGGTAGGCCAAAGTGCAATCTGCCCTGCATCTGAAAGCAAGCACTGAAGAACTGTTCCTTTTTCGCATGCCTCTTCCAGCTCAAAAAGTGTCTCTCCCGGTACCCAGCCGTCAGCGACCGCTTTGTCCCATGTCTTTGAATCCTTTCTTTGTCCAACGATCACGTTGAAGCCATTGTCTTTGAGGTTGAGCGCCTGTCCAGGCCCTTGCACGCCATAGCCGAGGATAGCGATGGTTTCATCTTTGAGTGTTTCAAGTGCTTTAGCCAAAGGGAATTCTTCGCGGGTTACCACTTCTTCCTCAGTTCCTCCAAAATTGATTTTTGCCATTGTATTGATTGTTAAAAATTTCGATTACGAGTTTAGGATTAGTTTATTCGATTTGGTTTCCTCTAGTTCCTTGAGGAAAGTTTCAGTTTTACGTTTGGATTGGGAGATAGCGACCCGGCCAGAGCGTACAAATTCCAGTATGCCATACGGCTCCAGCTCTTTGTACAACCTGTGGGTCTCCTCCTTGTGTCCTGTTTTTTCAATTACGATATGATCTTCTTCGATCACCAGTATACGAGCGCCATGACTTCTGACAAGGTTCTCAATCTTTAGACCTCCCATAAAAATACTTGTTGGCAGCTTGTAGAGCGCTATTTCTTGATAGTAGACTTGATGCTCTTCGTAGACAAATGCCCCAAGCACATCGATCAGTTTTCGGATTTGCTTCACGACTTTCTCGATGGTTTCCCGGGTGGTAGTAATGACGATCGTAAACCGACTCACCCCATTCACCTCCGTCGTTGAGACGTTGAGACTGGTGATGTTCATCTTGCGCCTGTTGAAAATGATCGTGATGTGATTGAGCAGACCCGCCTTGTCCTCGGTAAGGACGGATAGGGTAAACTCTTTTTCTGTCTTATCAGAATGATCTTCGCTATATATAGAATTTGACATAGTAATCTTATTAATTATTCCAATCTGATATCTGAAACTGACGCACCTGATGGCACCATGGGAAACACATTTTCCTCTTGCTCAACTACTACTTCCAAAAACGATGGGCCATCATAGTCGAGCCAGGTTTTTAACGCTGTGTCAAGGTTTTTTCGCTCCTCAACCTTCTGAGTATGGATGCCATATCCCTGAGCGATGAGCTGAAAATTAGGATTGGTCAGTTCAGTGAAAGCGTAGCGCTTATCAAAGAAGAGCTGCTGCCACTGACGTACCATGCCGAGAAAGTTATTGTTCAGCACCAGTATTTTCACCCCGATATCACCCTGAGAAATAGTGCCCAGTTCCTGGATGGTCATCTGGAATCCACCATCACCTATGACGGCAATGACCATGCGATCCTGTTGTCCCGTTTTTGCACCCATGGCAGCAGGTAGCGCAAATCCCATAGTTCCCAGTCCGCCGGAAGTCACATTACTATCCGTATCCGCAAATTCATAATAGCGCGTGGCTACCATCTGATGTTGCCCTACATCTGTTACCACAATCGCCTTGCCCTCTGTCATATCAGAAATGCGCTTGATGACTTCAGCCATGGTGATGCCACCTGAGGAGGGATTGATTTCTTTACCAATCACCTTTTCGAACTCAATTTTATCGCATTCGCGAAATTCATTGAGCCATGCTTTGTGCTCAGCCTCAGCAACTTGGGCGTTAAGGGATCTTAGCGCCTGCTTGGCATCAGCTATGATCGCGACAGTCGTCTTCACGTTCTTATCGATTTCCGACGGATCGATCTCGATATGAATCACTTTGGCTTGCTTAGCATACTTGTTAAGGTCTCCTGTGACCCTGTCATCGAATCGCATGCCGATCGCAATGAGCACATCACACTCATTCGTCTTTACGTTAGGCCCATAGTTGCCATGCATACCGAGGTAGCCGACATAGTTCGGGTGATTGTTCGGTACAGCAGATAGTCCGAGCAGCGTAGACGCCATCGGTATACCAGCTTTTTCCGATAAGGCGAGGAGCTCAGACTGAGCCTCTGAGATCAACACACCATGTCCTACCAGAATGAATGGTTTCCTGGCTTGATTGATAATCGCGGCAGCCTCGGAAACCTTGTGTTCATCGATAATAGGGTAGGGGTGGTAACTCCTGATCTTCTGACATTTCTTGTATGAAAAGTCAAACTCGCCGAACTGGGCATCCTTCGTGATATCGATCAATACAGGGCCGGGTCGACCACTGTTGGCGATATAAAATGCTCTTGCTATGGCTTCCGGAATTTCTTCCGCTCTTGTGACCTGATAGTTCCACTTTGTGACGGGCATGGAGATGCCGATCACGTCAGTTTCCTGAAATGCGTCAGAGCCAAGAAGGTGCGAGGGCACCTGACCTGTAATGCACACGATAGGGGTAGAGTCGATCTGCGCATCTGCGATACCTGTAATCAGGTTAGTTGCGCCTGGACCGGAGGTGGCAAAGCAGACACCTGTGCGACCCGTGACACGAGCATATCCCTGAGCCGCATGTGATGCACCTTGCTCATGACGTGTAAGTATGTGGTGGAGTTGGTCGCTATAGTGATACAACTTGTCGTAGATGGGCATGATAGCACCTCCTGGATACCCGAAAATGGTTTCCACACCCTCTGCGATCAGGCACTGAAGCAATGCTTCCGATCCGGTCAATCTACGTGTCTCTCCCACGGCTTTTTCGACTGCCAATGTTGATGTAATCATATCTGATTCTGATTATTCGTCTGTAACACAGC
>CAYGOT010000022.1:0-61370 GCA_964351595.1 uncultured Roseivirgaceae bacterium
CCACATTCTATTGGTGGTCTTAGAATTTGAGGTAGTGGGATTTGGGAAGTCGAGTTTAAAGTCCATTGTCTCATCAACTTCAGTGTAGATTTGCGGACGTGTTGTACTTGCTGTTGCTGTTACGGCTATTGGCTCCATATCAGTAGCATAGCGAGCTGCATTGATGCAGTAGACACCCATGTCGTAGGTGGCTCCTCCACCCATGGCCTTCTGCTGTTTCCAGTGATTGGATCTGCCATCATAATAGCCCGCTTCAGCTTTCAAATTAGTAATATCTCCATATGGCTTATCCTTAGCGTAGGACATTATCATTTGCGTATTGGGTTCATGCTGCATGCGATAGCCGATGCTGAGTTTGACCCGGTTCTGCCTACAAGCATCTATGATAGCCTGACATTCTTCCACCGTTCTGGCCATAGGCTTTTCGCACCAGACATGTTTGCCTGTATTCGCTGCTTTGATGGCATATTCGCTGTGCATTCCGGTAGGTAAAACAATGTAGAGCACGTCGATATCATCATTGTTGGCGATCTCATGCATGTTGTCATAGTCATAGACATTCCTATCGGGAATATTGTACCGACTCTGCCATCTCGGCACTTTAGCGGGACTACCCGTCACGATACCTCTCAGTTCACAGTGTTGGGTAAGTTGGAGGGCTGGGGCCAGCAGATCTGTGCTATAGTAGCCAAGTCCCACCAGCGCCACGCCGAGTTTTCGGTTCTGACCATATCCCGACCGAGGCAGAAGAAGCCCGAATGTGGCAATCGACGATAATTGCAATACCTTTCTTCTCTTCATCGCATATCCTATGATGGTCGCCAGTAAATCTAATTTCCTCTTTGGCCTTTACCAATAGATTTAATTAATCCATCATACTAATCGCGATACACTTGAACTTGATCGTATTCAAAATGACCTAAACTATATCCTAGCCATCCAATACCAAAAGTTGGCAACCATTAGATATCTGACTACTCGTATTTCAACGTCTTAGCAGGATTAAGTATCGCTACACGATAAATCTGTACTCCGATGGTCAGAAATGCAAAGATGGTCACGATAACCGCCGAAAGGATCACCACCATCCACGGGAAGGAAATGCGGAAGGCATAGTTATCCAACCATTGCTCCATGCCCAGATAAACCGTAGGTATTCCTACTACAGTCGCTATACCGAGAAGCACGAAGAAATCCTTAAAGAAGATAAAGAGGATCTGAGGTATGGAGGCGCCCAGCACCTTGCGGACACCCACTTCCTTCTGTCGCTGCACGGCTATAAAACTCGCCAACCCAAAAAGGCCCAGCAACGCTACGAACATGGCGAATACCGCAAACGATGCAAACACATCCCCAAAACGCTTATCCTCCGCATAGAGGCGTGCAAAGCGATCGTCGAGAAAGGTGTATTTCAACGGGGCTGTCGGAAAGAAACTTGCCCAGGTAGCCTCGATATGTGCAAGAGCCTCGCTGGTGTTTTGTGGGGATATTTTCACAATACTCCGAGATGGGTTTTCCCGGGTGTAGTAGATTGTCGGCTCAATTTTGTTTTTCGAACTCCCTCTACTCACGTCCGCTACTATGCCGATGATCTTCACCTCATAAGGGTCGGGTCCCGCACCAAATCGAACGGTCTGCCCAATAAGGTCTTCGGTCACCGGCAGGTTGAATCGTCTGATGAAAGCCTCGTTGGCAATCAGTGCTGCGGTATCGGTCGCCATATCCTTGATGAAATTTCTACCATAAAGGAAATTGACTTCCAACAGGTCGAGGGCGCGATCATCCACAACCTGAATGTACGTAGTGCCTTGCATTGGCTCGGTCATTCCGATAATTGAAACTTCGCCGGCATTGGAATTGATGTCTGATGAACCACCACCGGGTAGGTTGGACATACGAGCAACGTCCACTATGGTATTGCTGGATTTCAGATGTTCCATAAAGGCTTCCTGACGAGAAGCTTGCTCTTCCTCCTGGTCGCTTGACACACGCGTGTTGGCAAAGCCAATCACCTGATCTATGTCCATTCCGATATCCCTATTACGCATATGATCAACCTGCTGATAGACCGTAAAAGTCGCTGCTAACAGCACCAAAGATGCACCGAATTGCACGACAACCAGCGCTTTTCTCAATACCACACCCCTACCGGAATTGCGAAACTTACCTTTGAGCACCTCGACTGGCTTAAAACCGGAAAGGACCATTGCCGGATAGAAACCAGAAATAAATGCGCCGGCCAGAAAGAATAGTATCAATGAGTAGACAAAGCGTGTAGATTCCCAAGTATGGTTCAATATCGGCTTGTCCACCAAGGCCTGGAAATAGGACAGAGACAGTTCCGCAATAAACCAGGCCAACAACGCACCGAGCAGGTTGATGATAATGGCCTCAATAAAAAACTGCATGAGCAGCTGTCGCTTGTGCGCACCAATGACCTTCCTGAGCCCCACTTCTTTGGCTCGATCGATGGCTTTTGCTGTAGACAAGTTGACATAATTGACCCAGGCGATAATGAGAATGAAAATTGATATGATAGCCAATACCCCGATTGCCTTGGCATTACCGTTGAGTTCCGGCTCATAAGTTCTGTCGGCCGACAGGTGCACTTCGCCTAACGGCTGAAGAGTGAATATCAAATTGGCATTATCTCCAAGATATTTCTTCGAAAGCGGCAACAATTTCTCGTTTACGATAGTGTAGTCGGTTTCTTCGGTCAGTTTGATAAAAGTGTAATAGTTATATCCACTCCAGTCATCATCTTCCATCTGCTCTTTCAGGGTAGCCATCGATAGCAGAATATCAAATTTGTAGTGGGTGTTTTGAGGGATATCTTCGATCACACCTACTACCTTAAATGGTCGTTCAAGACCGCTGTGAACGAAAATCGTCTCCCCGACAGCATCCTCTTTCCCGAAGTACTGGAGTGCTTTGCTCCTGGTAAGCACTAGTGTATTTGGCTCCACCAGCAAGTCAGAGCCATCCTCATAGAGCACTTCATAGGTGAACAAATCAAGAAAATGCTCATCAGCTCCCACGATGTTGGTTTCTTCGATCACATTGTCACCTTGCTTAAAGGCTATTCGACGGTAATTATACGTCGTGCTATAGTCGTTGATCTCAGGCAGTTCGTCTGTAAGTACCTTACCAGAAGGCGCGAATGACATAGCATCCCTGACGCCCAATACTCCTTCAGTTACCTGATCAGTTGTTAGCCTGTACAATTGATCCGCATCCTCATAGTGCTGATCATAACTGCGTTCAAACTGCACATATTCATTAATGAGCAGAAAGGCGGCTAAGCCAATGGCCAGTCCAAAGACATTCACGAACGTGTAGAACCGATGCTTGACCAGGGTTCTAACACTGATTTTGAGATAGTTTCTAAACATTGCGTTTTCCTTAATAATTGAGTTTTGACTAAATGACCTAATAATAGAAGGCCTGAACAGCAGCACTACCGCTACCAGATGCCTCCATTGTGAAAACTGTTGTTGTTGATTGCGCTGATATAGTTCTTCCAGGTCACCCTGGATGTCATCATAATAGTCAGGGTGGCAGTACCAGCGAAAGAGTCCATCCGCCAGTCGCTTGATCATGACAGTTTCATATCAAAGGCGATTGATGGAATAGCGTTCCAAAGCTCTGTTCTGACGTCTTTATTGTATTCCAAGGCTTTTTTGCCATAGGCTGTAATGGTAAAATAGCGCTTGGGCTTGCCTCCGCGTTGTTCGTTGGCTTCTCCCACTCTTGAGATAAGAAAGCCTTTGTCTTCCATCCTTCGCAGGGCCGACTGAAGGGCTCCCACACTTACCTTACGTTGAAGTTTCTCCTCTATCCTATCCTTAACTGCCACACCATAGGCTTCATCATAAAGCACTCCCACGGTCAATAGTACGATCTCTTCAAATTCTCCCAATTGGTATTTTTTCATAGCAAACTCCTAAATGTAGTATTGCAATGATAATAGATTTTATTCAATGTCCTAATTGTAGTATTGAATTAAAATGGTCAATTGTCACAATTGACCCGTCATTTGCGCTATTCATAGCACTATCTAACCCCGTAACTTGCCTAATATCCGTCAGTCCAAATTATGCAGCATGAACAACACCACAACTTGGACACCTCAAAATAAACCTTGTCTAGAGCGATCTTGAAACCCTCAACCATCCAGGCGCACTACCGGCACTTTACCACTTCCCGCACGATAGAGGCTTATGTTAAGTGAGTTGACTAGCTAAAATTTACTAAAATAATGGTCATTTTTGACAAAGCCGAGCAGCTAGGCGCGGGGCTGCTCTAAACGAAAAATAAAATTATTGGATTTATGAACACAATTACTTTTAATCAAGACTTCATTCTTCCATTGCTGTTCCTAATTCTCGGAATTGTGCTTACTTTTTTTTCCTGGTTTTCCACAGGATTGGAAATGACATGGTTTGACTTAGGAGATATCAGACTTGTACATTTCACTCTCGAGCACGGTTATCAATTCATAACTGGATCAGAACTTCACACTAACTTTTGGAATCCACCAATATTCTATCCGGCAACAAACGTAAGTGCATACACGGATTTAATGCTTGGTTTTGGGCCGTTCTATTGGATTTGGAGAGCCATAGGTATTGACGAATGGACCTCATGGCAGCTATGGATGATAAGTATTCACATTTTGAATTTCTTCGTAATCTATAAATTTCTCAAAGCTGTGACCCATTCAGGATCATTCTCCTGCTCCGTGGCTTCATACTGTGTCACTTTTGGTATTATGAGACATATTGGTCACCCACAAATGATTCCTATTTTCTATATTTTCTTGGCCCTACTGTCGCTTTTAAAACTTACTGAACACAGCAAAAGAAATAATAAAAAGTGGTTCTGGATCTGGTCAGCCACATTTTTTCTATCCTGCTGTCTTCAGGCTTATGGCGCAATATATTCTCTCGTTTTCTTTTCAATGTACTTGATAGTAGCTGGTATATTGATCATTTTAGATAAGAATAACAGAATTGTATTGTTTGAAATAATTCGTTCCCACTGGAAATCCATTTTAACATGTACAATTTGTGCCCTTGTCCTGCTATCTCCGTTGATCTACCACTATGGACTTATCTGGATCGAATTGGGAGGAAGAAAGTATAACCCGAATAGTGCAATGGAATTCATTTCACTATTAACATTTCCTAAGTATCATGTGCTTTATGGGTTCACATCAGACTGGACTCGTCATGCCCATGGTATTGGCATTGTTACTTTAGTATTGGTCATTTGGGGTCTGAACAAATTCTGGAAAGAAAAAGGGTTAAAATTGATTATAATTCCATGTGTTATAGTTGTGCTCTTAGGCATTAGAGTATTCGATTTCAGCTTATGGGCAATACCCTATTACCTGTATCCATTATCCCACTCGATCAGAGCCGTTTCCAGAATTGCATTGATCCTTGCTATCCCGATTTCAATCGGTATAACTTTTGGAGTCAAATATTTACAAATGAAGAAACTTCATCTTTTAACAATCCTTTTGGTTCCATTTCTAATTTTAGAGCAATACTATCCAATGGGTCCAGGAATGCCTAAGAAGACACGATCCGAACATGTAATTAAACTTGCAGAACAAATTCCATCAGCTTGTAATGCATTCTTATTATTGGAAGAAGAGACCGACTATTCCACTATAACACCTTATGGCCCATCAGTGACTGAAGACGCAGAATGGGCGGCCTTACTATCAGGTGTACCAACGATAAATGGTCGCTATGGTAACTTTCCAATCGGTTATCGTCAATTAAGAAAAATTATAGATCCCGACAATAAGCCGTATAATCTAGAGAAAGTTAGAAAAGCCGTAGATTCATGGCTTGAATTCGAAAATGTACAGTTAGATTCCGTATGTATAATTACGTATCCTAGAATACTATTGTAGATATTTCTTACATCACGGTAAACTATTCATCAATCTACCAATTCTTATCATTACCCAAATGATAAACTAAAGTACCAGTTAAACCAACCCCATATATAAATGATTTAAGGAAGAATAGTTTCTCTGGATTGTTACTTATTGATTGTGACAGTGATATTATACCCTGACTTCTTCTGAGACGGTGGAGTTGGTGGCTTAGGCTTGGAACTCACGATATGATAATTGACCTGTGTCGTATTATTGCGCTTAACTGGCTTGGGCAGTTTAAAGTGAATTTTAATGTTTCGCTTGCTGGTAGTTTTAAACCCTCGATTTATCGCTTTCTCAAAAACCAGGGACTTCACTAACCTCAGGGCCTCTTCATCACAGCCATGCCCAATGCCTTTCTTCACTTCAGCAGTTATGACTTTACCAAGCCCATCTACCACATAAGCTAAGTCTACCGTGCCTTCTACTTTGGACTCCAATGCTTCATCGGGGTATTTTAGGTTCTCAGCTATGAACCTTTTCATCGCAGCATTACCGCCGCGATAAGTCGGAGCTTTGAAGAAGTCATTGGCCTTTTTGGGCTTACCCATGCTGCAATCTATCAAAACAATATCTCCCTGCAAAGACCGTTGGCTTTAGTGGAAATTCTCCACAGCTATATCTAAATTGTGGTTGAAATAAAGAATAGTAAAATGAAAAGATTAAGTCTAATTGCCCTTCTATTTGGATTATTTGCTGCCTCGTCAAGTTATGCGCAGCAGATAGACTTCACAGAGACCACCGTGGATTATGGTGAGATCGCACGAAACGCCGATGGAGTCAGAGAGTTTACTTTCACCAATACGGGTGAAGCTCCACTACTCATCTCCAGTGCGAGAGGTAGCTGTGGATGTACAGTGCCATCATTCCCACGCGAGCCGATTGAGCCAGGCGCGTCAAACGTGATCAAGGTAAAGTATGACACCAACCGTATTGGTGCATTCACGAAGTATGTGACCCTAACAACCAATGCTCTGGAAAACCCAACGGTCAGATTGACTATCCGTGGTGTGGTGAAACCTTCAGAGCCCAACGCCGGAGGGCAATAGCACTTCGTTAGAAAATATCATAAATTAGATCCCGCCCGATGCGGGATTTTTTTTGCCTTATTGACAATGATATGATCAGAATAGTACAAGCTACGGAAGACCAGCTGGATATGCTCATGCCCCTATTCAACGACTATCGCCAATTCTATGGTCAGGAAAGTGATATCATGGGTGCAAGGATGTTTTTGCAACTACGGGTCGAGAAGAAAGAGTCTGTTATTTTTATGGCAGTGGAAGAGACGCTCGGTATTGGCTTTACGCAGCTCTACCCTACTTACTCATCGGTGACCATGGAAAAATTCTATATCCTCAATGACTTGTATGTGGCTCAAGAGCATCGCAACAAGGGTATCGGTGAGCGGCTATTACATCAGGCCAAGCGGTTTGCGGCAGACTTCAAACTCAAAGGGCTAGCACTGGAAACGGCTAAAGACAATCCGGCACAGAAGCTCTACGAACGACTAGGCTGGGTCAGAGACAAGGACTTCTACCATTACTTCTGGACAAATACGGGAGATAAGCTTTACTAGCCTAATGTCCAGGCTTTGGTATCCTTGTCGATCGTGGTGCAAGGATCATACCTACCGGGAATAGGGTCGTACGCCAACAAAGTCTCCCCTGCCAGCTCGGTCGAGAAATATCCCCAGGTCACCAAATCTTTGAGCTTACCAAAAAAGTTCTTCTCCGGCGAAGGCAGCATTTGGGTACCCCAGATTCTGGGATACTGGAAAGGGTTATCAGCTTCCAGCTCATCTAGGAACTCGGTCTTTCGCTCTTGAGTACATCGCTCAAAGGCCTGTCCAAACTTAGCTTCACATTGTTGCATCAATGCATCCAGGTCAACCTTGAATTTAGCCGTATCTTCATCAGACATTACATTGGCGAGGAGCGAGTCGAGGAACCTGGGGACTCCCAGATCTTTAGCTCCGGGGGTATCCGTTTCCGGTAGGATGGCTTCCGCCAATGCCTCTAGAGTAGCCGCCTGATGCTTGCTCAACTGCTGAGGTATCCAGTAGATTTTGGGGTCATAGGCACAGCTGGAAACCAAACTCGCTAATGCTGGCGCAGACAAGGTATATCCAAAAGCCAGCACCATATTTTTGACTGCATCTCTTCTTTCCATGATTATAAGTTTCCTTTTTTGAGTTGATCGACGGCATAACTGGCTGCTCGGGCTGTCAATGCCATGTAGGTAAGCGATGGATTCTGACAGGCGGATGAGGTCATACATGCGCCATCGGTCACAAACACATTCTCAGCACCATGCACCTGATTCCATTTGTTGAGCACAGCCGTCTTTGGATCATTGCCCATCCGTGCCGTACCCATCTCGTGTATACCCAGCCCGGGTGCACCCAGGTCATCAAAGGTCGATATGTTCTTGAATCCGGCCTTCTCCAACATCTCTCCAGCCGAGTCCTTCATGTCCTTACGCATAGTGAGCTCATTCTCCTTAAACTCACAGTCAAAGGTCACCATCGGTAGCCCGAATGGGTCCTTTTTGTCCTCATTGAGGTACATGCGATTACTAGGATCAGGGAGCATCTCCCCAAAACCTACCAGGTCCATGTGCCAAGGCCCGGGCCGCATGAGCTTCTCCTTGTAGTCAGCGCCATAGCCATCAGCATAGGTGGACTGTCCCCAGTTGTCGCGACTCGCACCGCCCTGATAGCCAAAGCCTCGTACATAGTCATCGCGCTTACTGGCATCATCCAGGTTTCTAAATCGTGGGATGTAGATACCGTTGGGTCGTCGACCTTTATAGTATTTGTCTTCAAAGCCATCGATGAAGCCCATCGCTCCTACTCTGTAGTGATGATCCATCAGGTTGCGTCCGAGCTGGTCACTCTCATTGCCCAGTCCATTGGGGTACCTATCGGAAATGGAGTTCATCAATATGGCGGTAGAGCCAATGGCCGAGGCATTGAGAAAGATCACCCTGGCGAAGTACTCTGTGGTGGCCTTGGTCTGTGCATCGATCACGCGAACACCTTTGGCTTTGCCCGTCTGGTCGTCATAGATCACCGAGTGTACGACCGAATACTCCCTGATGGTCAGGTTGCCGGTCTTCTCCGCATCCGGGAGTGTGGACGACACACTGCTGAAATAGCCAGCAAATGGACAACCACGATCACAACGGTTGCGATACTGACATGGCCCTCTCCCATTATGCGCTACGGTGAGGTTAGTTACCCGGCCGCTGGTCATGGCCCGGCCACCGAATTGCTCAGCTAAATTATCTCTCAGATGCTGCTCCACACAGTTGAGCTCCATCGGCGGTAAGAACTGGCTATCGGGCAACTGTGGTAGTCCCAGCGCCTCGCCGCTAATGCCTACATAGCGCTCCACATAGTCATACCATGGCGCTATATCCTTGTAGCGGATGGGCCAGTCGATCCCTATACCTTCTTTGGCGTTGGCCTCAAAGTCGAGCTCACTCCAGCGATAGGTGTGCCTGCCCCAGGTGAGCGAACGGCCGCCTACCTGATAACCCCGAATCCAGTCGAACCGCTTGTCTTCATCATAGGGATTTTCCTTGTCGTTGACAAAGTTGTCCTTGTTGGTATAACCAATCCAGCCCGTACGACTTTGCTTGTCATACGCTTCCATCACTTCGTCAGGGAGTGCACCACGATTGGGCATATCCCAATCGTCGAGGGTGGCATTAGGATAGTCGAGGTGCTTGATCATCCTGCCTCGCTCAAGCACGAGCGTCTTGAGGCCTTTTTCGGTAAGTTCCTTGGCTGACCAGCCACCGCTGATGCCAGAGCCTACCACGATCGCATCATAGGTATTGGAGTTGTCTTGTTTGGGCATAGGATTGTTTAAAGTACTTATGGTCAATTTAACTATAAAACTCTTTATGACAAGGGTATAATAGTCAGCGACCTGTCATGAATGCTTCACTCATTAGGAATTCCAACCCACTCAGTGTCACCTGAAAGGAACGTTGAGTTCTTGTTGTATAATAGTTGTGGACTCAGAGTCCTCTACAAGTGACACTAAGGAGGCGAAACAGGCCACTACACGCCTGGTATTTTGGCTAACCAACGCTCACACATTTCTATTTAACATAATGTTGTCAAATACCCCTAATTACAGCACCAAATGAATACTTTTCCTTCAAATCGTGAATGGTTTGCTTATTCAGATCAATGCCATATTCTGGATGCTGAATGGATGAATCTGAGAAAAGTTAGAACCTCTAGCGAGAAAGAGATTTTACTCCTTTTTTGGTCTGTAATCTCCCAAGTTCAAACTAACTTTTTCCAAAAGATAACTTTATCTCCTCCTTCTTGCCAAAAATCTTTGATAGTCGCTTCGTGTGATTGTAACCCAAGTCTTTGTAAAACTACCTTGCAAGCTTGAATTGATCTTTTCTTACCACTTCAGTAAGGTTTATTGGTACCATTCAAAATCATTTTTAGCACCATTCATCGAAAAGTATCTAGCGATTAATTAATCCAACTAAATGATTTGAAGGATTTGGGTAGTTTCAGGTTCACAAAATCATACTACCGATGTTCAAATCTCAACGCTCAATTTTTTTTACCGTATTTGTCGCTCTGACCAGCCTCAGTTTACATGCCCAATCGATCAAAGATCTTGATTTTTTAATAGGTAAATGGAAAGTAGAAGAGACTATGTTTCCAGGAACTGAACGTAGCTACCTTGAAAGAGGCTTCAGAACCTGTAATTACTTTTTGGAAAATTCGTGCATACATTGCGAAACACAGACTACAAATTCGAAAACAGGTGTGCAACGTACTTATGCTTATATAATTAATTATGATTACGACTTGGGTTGCTTTACAGCAGCCGTAATCGCCAACGACTTCCCTAAGATCGGAATTGATCAATGGTACCTTGACAAGAAGGCCAAAGAAATCAGAATTGTCTCTCCAAGAGCGGTAAAACCTGATAGGTTTTTTAGAGGTGTTTTATCTTATGACAACCGTGATCAATTGGTATGGAATTATTGGTCAAGTTTTTTTGCCGGAGAAAAGGAATGGAAACACACTTTCAATGAGGTTTCCGTCCGTATGGAGGAATAAGGGCTTGAATGGGCATGATGTCCAGGTGCTGCCAGCATGTAAAAAAGCCATGCCATCGGTATGCTTTGATAGTCTTTTATACCGCACACATTCACCTTTCTCCTACCCTTTTTTTCAACCCCAGAAAAGCTGAAAGAGTGCTCGTTCCTGCTACGCTTAGCGAGTACGTTTTTAATTGATGTTAGCAGCCTTCCCTAAACTATTAATCCCGTCCTCGAACCGAAGCTATATTGACGGGGACGCCTCTCGCCCTCTTTGGGGTTGTCACCAGCGAATAACCCAAAAGTGATTTTGTACCAACCGGGTTAGTAGGTAATATTTCGTTGATGGATTGTTGGTCATGAGATCAAAAGTGGCAAAAGCTGTAAAGGCATAAGTTATGAGTTCAGCCAACAGGTCATTAGCTTAGGCTGTCAAATACAAATCGCAATGAAACCACACCTCCTACCAACCGAAAAATCCCAGAAAGAATTCTATCAGCACTACCACGATAAAGGCACCATCGTGATGCTCAATATGCTTAAGTACAGGAAAGTCGCAGATTATGCGAATGCTCCTGCACTCGATCCTGGTCATGAGATCTCGGGTCAGGAGGCCTACCAATTGTACTCAGCAGCTACCCTACCCCTAGTGCACAAAGCGGGCGGTGAAGTAGTCTACTTGGGTACTAGTGATAGCTTTCTCATCGGCCCTGTGGAAGAACACTGGGATGCCATCTTGCTGGTGAGGTATCCATCCGCAGAAAAGTTTATCGCCTTTGCCGGAAGTGAGGAATACCTCAAAACCGCAGGCCATAGGACAGCTGCTTTGGAAGACAGCAGGTTGCTACCCACTGCTCAACCATCTGCGTAAAACACTATCCCCTTGATCTGAGGCACACAGAACAATAATCCGTACTCAAGGGCTTACGAAGATTCCAGATTATTGCCCACTGTCCAACCGTAAGTGTGAGACATAGGCACAAGCTTACAGGCATTAATAATTACGTAACTTTCTTTTTCTATTTTCATTAAATTAGAAAAATGAAGAAGCATTTGGACATCAAAGATCAACTATATAAACTCATTGAAAACTCAGAGGATGAGCATCTACTCAAAATGGTTTACGCCATACTAAACGATCAGATGAAAGCTCAAGATAATCCAATTCAACTTACAGCTTCTCAAGAAAAAGAGCTTCTTCAAGCTTATAATGAAAGCTTGGATGAATCCAATCTCCTGGAGCTTGAAGAACTCAAAGAAAAGAACTCTAAATGGCTCGAAAAATAAAAACCACTAAGAGAGCCAGTCGAAGATTCGAAGAAATAAAAGAATACCTCACCGAACAATTTGGAGAACATACGACTCAAAGGTTTGTGAGAAGAGTCTTTGCATTTTATGATGTGATTTCAGCATTTCCCAGAATAGGCACTCTTCATAATCCTGAAAAAGGGATTTATGGATATGTCTTAGAAAAACCTGTATCCGTATTTTATCGGTTCAATGAAAATGAAGTCGTAATCCTCAATTTCTTTGATAATAGATCCGATCCAAATCGCATCAAACATTAGCTTTATTTGGAGTCTGCCCTTGGTCTGTGGCAACAGAACAATGATCCGCACTTAAGGTCTGTCTGGGATATAGACACAGCCCTTGAATATAGCCCGCATTCAGCTTTTGGAAAGTCCTAACCGCACGGAGTAGACTTTCCAAAAGTTCATCGGCGGAGAACCTGCTATTCCGAATCCAGTTTAGGGTACGAGCCAAATTAATCACGATATCCTGAAGGAAACCACATTATATTAGCCTTAACCTTACTGATATGAAAAACCTGATAATTATTGCGGTAGCGCTAATGGCATGGTCCTGTACACCGGAAACAAAAGCTCCTGACGCTCAGCCGGCAGAAATGGCGTCCATCGAAGCAGAGTATATCTCCCCTGAAGCATTCAAGCAAATGAACCTGCCCTTTTCACAAGTCGTGAAATATGGCAATGTGCTGTACCTCTCCGGCCAATTGGGAAATCTCCCAGGAACCACAGAACTGGTCGAAGGTGGCATAGGTCCTGAAACCATCCAAACCATGGAAAACATCAAAGCGGTATTGGAAGCGAACAACTCCTCCATGGATCAGGTGATCAAATGCACCTGCATGCTGGCAGATATTGCCGAATGGCCAGCTATGAATGAGGAGTACGCGAAATTCTTCCCTAATAATAAACCGGCAAGAAGTGCCCTAGGCGCTTCGGGGCTGGCACTGGGCGCAAGAGTTGAGATTGAGTGTATGGCTTGTGTCAGGTAGGGATGGTTTAGCCACCTGCCCTTGAAATAACAGCATGGATGAACTAAAATACACCGCCAACTACTGCGAGGAAAACATCTGGCAGTTATGCCAGCACCCTGATCTAAGTGATGCGGTTAGGCGAGTGTTATTTGTTTCTAGCCTTAGCAGGAATAGCCCACTTCACTTCCAGAAGTCAGCGCAAGGAGACGCGCCAGTCTGGTGGGACTATCATGTAATACTTATGACCTCCATAGCTGATGCTCATTTCATATATGACTTTGATAGTACGCTACCTTTCCCTACAGATGCTGAAAAATACCTTTCAGGCACTTTTCAAGACGTCCCGACAATGAAACCAGAAGACCGACCTTTATTCAAAGTGATCGATGGTCTGGAGTACGTACGCGATTTCAATTCCGATAGGTCACATATGCGGGATGCAAACGGCAACTGGATATTCGAGCCACCGACATGGCCCATGATCCAGACGAATGGAGGGATGAGTTTGGTGAGTCTAATGGACCTCTCTGGCGCCAACTCACAGCGCATTTATACGTTGGAGGAAGTCTTGCGCTTAATTGATTAAACCAACCCGATAGCAACGACTTCAAATGCTCGTAGAGCCCTTTATCCCCTTTCTCCTTTTGGCTTTCGCTTTGTTTGCTACGCCAGGGCCTGCCACCTTAAGCATTGCCGCAAGTGGGGCTGCATTCGGTTTTGGGAAGACGGTCTATTATATTCTGGGGCTGATCATCGGGATGATCATCATTTTCATGATGGTCGCGCTGGGGCTCGGGTTGCTGTTTGATCAATATCCACTGGTACACACGATTTTCCAATGGGTGAGCCTGCTCTACATGCTTTACCTGGCCTATAAGATAGCAACCGCTCCGCCGCTCCATTCTGCTAAGGCCAAGCCACTCGGCCCTCTGCAAGGCATCATGCTCAACCTGATCAACCCTAAGGCTTACTTTGCGGTGATTACTTTGGTATCCCAATATACGCGCCCAGGAGCGGATTATTTCCCCAGCTTTTTTGCGTTGATGTTTTGGAGCATGGCTTATGCCTTCTGTACCAATCTTGTTTGGGCATATGGCGGCACTTTCATTGCCAGCAAGCTGTCTTCTGATAAGGTGGCTACCAAAATCAATTTTGGCTTTGCCGTTCTGCTGGTAGTGAGCATCGTTTGGACGATGCTCCTCTGATTCAGATGACCATAAGATGGCGTCCTATATTGAGGCACATTGACTAAATTCAGGTATGAATGAATTGTTAAATAAGAGGGTCAGCTTCACCTCGATGAACCAGGGAACTGTCGAGGACTACAAGATAATAGCCGCAAATGACGCTAAGACTAACGACGAGCTGCCGGAGCGACTGGTGGACCATTTGAAAGAAATGGCCAAAGACGATGGCGCCTACCATATCAGCCGGCTTGATCATGTGCTACAATGCGCCACCCGTGCGCACAGAGATGGCGCCAGTGATGATTGGATTATCGGTGCATTGCTTCATGACATAGGCGATGTGTTGGCGCCATTCACGCATGGTCAGGTAGCGGCCGAGATCCTTCGCCCATTCGTATCCGAAGAAGTCACCTGGACCGTGCGGCATCATGGGGTTTTTCAAATGCACTACAATGCCCTGTTGACAGCAGAAGAGCGAAGGAGTCGTGAGCAGTTTAAGGATCATCCCTATTATGAAAGTGCAGTTAGGTTCTGTGAACTTTGGGACCAATGCTCCTTCGATCCTAACTACGAAACCGAGCCACTGGACTTCTTCATTCCCATCATTCAGAGGGTCTTTTCAAGAATTCCTTTTAGTCAAGGTTGATGGTAGATAAATTAGAACTCAGATAAGCCGTGAGCTATAAGACCTGTCAGGCTCCACTGTAGTTGTGGATGACAACACCCACAACGGCTGAGACAGTAGACGCCTACTCGTTTTTTTACCCTGAGGCCGTTAAGCATTGCTAGAAGTAATTCTCTGGAATAGGCATTGCTCTATCTCTAGTTTTTGCACCCATCAGAATAAAAATTCTCTTTATTCGCAACCTTATTTTCTAATTGCAGGTATAATACGAATATCCATATTACCTGCAATTAGAAAATAAATATGTCAAAGCATCAATTAGGAGAATTCGAAGAGATCGTCATGCTGACCATTGGCGTTCTCAATGACAAGGCGTATGGCCTGGCCATAAAGAAGGAGATCGAAGAGCGGCTCAATAGATCTGTCAGCATGGGCGCACTGCATACTGCTTTGTACCGTCTGGAAGACAAGGGATTCCTTACTTCGGAGTTGGGTGAAGCCACCAAGATGCGGGGAGGTAAGCCCAAGCGCTTTTTTAAGGTCACTGTCCATGGACAGAAGAATTTGCAGCAAGCCATGGATGATCGTCAGCAGCTCTGGAATGATATCCCAGCGGGGGTATTCGAACTGAACCCCTCATCCAAATGAGTGCACCTCCAAAAATACTGCTCAGGCTACTTCAACTTTGCGCTCCTCTTGGCAGGCTAGATGATATTGAAGGTGACACGCTGGAGCTCTATCAGGAGCGACTCGAAGAAAAGGGATCGTCAAGGGCCAAAATACTGTTGCTCACCGACTGCCTCAGTTTACTCAGACTCAAAATACTCACAACAACTACAACTTCAGGAACTCATATCATGATCGGTAATTACATCAAAACCAGTTCTCGGGCACTTCTTAAAAACCCGGTAACCTCTGCCATTAGCATATTCGGCCTTGCGTTAGCCATTGGCTGTGCCATCACCACCTACGTCTGGATGGATTTTCAACTACATCTTGACTCCTTCCATCCTCATCTAAACAACACCTACCAGGTAGTCAGTAAGGTGATCGAAAAAGATGAACTGGTCCTGCATGGACCATCCCCACTCCCACTTTCACAAAGCTTGTTAGCTGACCAACCTGAGGTCAGGTTTGCTGTGCGGATGCAGTATGCACAGGCCAATGTCCGCTTTGACAGAAATGTTTTTCAGGAACGCGTGCTCTTTGCTGACCCTAGCTTCATGTATGCTTTCGAGTTTCCTATCCGGTACGGCAATAGATCTGCACTCGAAACCAGAGGAAATATTATGATCAGCGAAGATGTGGCTACTAAGTATTTCGGTGAATACAATCCGATGGGTAAGGAAATGAAGCTTCAGTTTGCCCAGGGCGTTAAGCAGACATTCGTGGTAGCGGGAGTATTCGAAGAACGACCCTCCAATGCCAGTTTTGGCCCTTCCATATTGCTTCCTTTGGAGCATTATTTTGACATTGAAGATCAAAGAGAAAATGACTGGTCAGCCTTCAATAGCGCCACTTTTGTGGTGCTGGATGAGTCAAGTCCCACAGCACTTGATGAGCGGCTAGCCAGCTATGCTGAAATACAGAATGCAGCCAATGGTGATTTGAAAGTGGATGGGTTCGAGCTCATCCGCCTATCGGAATTGAGTCATCGGGCTTGGGAAATACATCAATCGGTCGCTCATGGCAATAGTCTGGATGGTGTTTATGGTATGCCTTTCATCGGCACCTTATTACTGATCATGGCCTGCTTCAACTATGTGAATGTGGCCGTATCCACCGCGACCAGGCGACTTAAAGAAATAGCTATTAGAAAAGTAATGGGCAGTGC
This sequence comes from uncultured Roseivirgaceae bacterium, assembly GCA_964351595.1. Taxonomy (GTDB): domain Bacteria; phylum Bacteroidota; class Bacteroidia; order Cytophagales; family Cyclobacteriaceae; genus UBA6059. Next base: position 16,966 of record CAYGOT010000022.1, read on the forward strand.
TAGACAAGGTATCATTATACTCTTTCTGGTTGAAAACCTGTTGGTCTCGTTGTTTTCTATTCTGCTGGGTGTAGCACTTTGCTACTACTTTTTCCAACCTGGCTTTAGTGCCATGGCGGGTATTGAGATCCCATTTGCATTTTCTTCCCCACAAATTGCCTTTGGCTTTTTCCTGGCCATTTTTCTATTGACCGGTATTTTCTCAGGTGCCTATCCCGCCTTGTACATATCTAAGTTTCAGCCGAATGCCATCATCAAAGGCAGTTTGAAGTTTGGGAGTTCTAACCTCTTTAGTAAGGTCCTTTTGACCTTGCAGCTCTTTATCGCCTTTACCAGCATCATCGGCAGCCTCATTTTTACTGACAATGCGATGTTTATTAAGGAGCTCGATTGGGGTTACGAACCCAACAATGTCCTTGCCATCAAAGTCAATGATCAAAAACAGTATGACCTACTGAGAGAGACCGCCCTCACCAACAATTCGGTAATCGCCGCGGTAGGAGCTTCAGGGCACGTCGGTGTTGACAATCGATTTACGGTAGTGAGTCAGCTGGAAGATCAGATCAAGACCCTGGCTTATGATGTAAGTCCAGGCTATTTGGAGACCCTGCAGATCCCGCTGCTGGAAGGGCGGTATTTTGAGGAGAACAAGTCGCTTCAGGAGTCCAGAAGCATGATCGTCAATCGGGCCTTTTCTGATCGCATGGGCTGGGATTCACCTATCGGAAAAACATTAACCTTTGACGGTGTAGATCGAACAGTCGTAGGGCTCACTGACAATTTCCATCATACTTTCTTTGGTTACGATGAGATTCGCCCCATGATTTTCACGGCCAATGAGACACCTCAGTATGATTACTTAGTACTCAAAACAGAGCAGGGCAATACGGTGATGGTTGACGGGGCTATGCAGGAGGCTTTCCATCAGATCGCTCCGGATGATCCCTACTCAAAATACTATCAGGACGAAATCTTCAATAGAGCCTATCACAATGTAGATACGAACATAGCGCTCATGATCACCATCGCGATCATTTCCATTATTCTATCATGTCTGGGCCTCTATGGCTTGCTATCATTCAGTATCCAGAAGCGATTCAAGGAATTTGGTATACGCAAAGCACTGGGTGCCGAGTGGCAGCATATCGTGACGACCATCGCTAAACAATACGCTCCTATCATTCTGGTATCCTTCGTTATTGGGGTACCCATAGCCACCTACTTCATCAATGGCACAGGGCACAGCATGTTCTCCATCACCAAGCCTTTGAACCCTTTGACTGTGCTGCTAGCCCTTGCTATTATCATTTCGTCACTTGGAATCACTGTCTTCTCACAGATCTACAAGGCGACCAGGGTCAACCCTTCGGATGTGTTGAAGTCAGAATAACAGGAGCATCTAAACCCTACTATGTCAACTTTACAAAGCTGTCACATTGAGGTTCTCGAAATGTTTACTGCCTGAGGTTTCGACCAACCCAATCAGACAGTTCTTTTCTTCTGAAAACAACTTGATAGAGTAGGGTTACTTAGCCATTTCCTCACCAAGAGATATACTTATATAGTACCCGAATGAGTCGGTAGGCAGCATCCATGGATTCTGCCTCATACTCAATAGTCACACCGTCGATGCGCTTCATACCGGATATGCTCATCGCAATATCAGCTCGGGTGGTGCGCGCAGATTTCATTCTTAGCGTGGTAGGTTCAGCTACTTCAAGAGGCCTGGCAGATTTTAGATTTTTCAATGCCGCTAATGTCTCCTGCTTCAGCATTTCTTTGACCTTGTCGGGATGAATGAGGTTAGCAGCACTTGATCCCACAGCAGTCTTGGTTGTGACTGTACGGGTCGGCACCACCTTAGTAAACTCTTCAACAAACACATTGTCACCACTGGCCAGGATGACCGGGACGCCAAGCGCACCGGCAAAGTGCGCATTGAGACCACCCTCTCCGACCTCAGTGCCGTTGATCCACAAGCCTTTGACCGAACCTGATCCGGTATGGGCCAGAAACCCACCTTCAGTGCCGGCTCTGGCATGATAGCCAATGAAAATAGCAGCATCAAAAGTGTCATCCAGGCCTTGTACCATACCCAGAGGTTTGATGTTGCTTTGTAAATACCTGACACGAGGATCAAGCTGAGTATGTAGAAGGTTCTGCATATCACCATGACTATCGTTGACCAGCACCTCCGCTGGCCCAAACTCAAATATGGCAGCCACTACAGCATTGACCTCATCCGTCATCAGCTGACGTCCGGTTGCATAATCTTTACCGTCACTGCTGACCATTTTCGGGGTACCGATCCCTCCTATGCCCTCCATATCGACAGATATGAATATTTTCAATGGTGATTGTGCAGCGACTTGCAGAAACAGCCCCAGCGTCAGGGCCAAGCTAAATATCCTTTTCATCTACTTAAAGTAGGCATTCACATGCTTTGAAGCAAGGCACTCACCGCTCTTGCGCTGGAAGGTATTTTGGTTTTAGAGGATTTAGCTGTTTTAATTTAAAAATCCCACTCGTCATTGAGTCGGGTAATGGCGTGATGGGCTGTGAGATCAAATTGGCAGGGTACGATGGAGACATAGTTATTGGCGATAGCCCACTCATCATTGTCCTCACCCTTGTCATGGTTGACAAAGTTGCCTACCATCCAGAAGTAGTCTCTGCCGTTAGGATCTCGGCGTTGATCGAACTCCTCTTCCCATCGCGCATTGGCCTGACGACAAATCTTGATCCCTCTGATAGATTCATTCTGCTTGTGCGGAATATTTACATTGAGCGCTGTTGCCTTGGGTAGTCCTTTCGACAATGTTTCGGAAGCGATCTTCTCAACATACTCATCCACATGAGACAAGTCTGCATTTGGACTAAAGTCGCAAAGCGAATAACCTATAGCAGGCGTGCCTTCTATGGCACCTTCGATAGCAGCTGACATAGTACCGGAGTACAGCACACTGATAGACGTATTGCTTCCATGGTTAATACCACTGACGACCAGGTCTATTTTACGGCTTTTGAGCACATGATGCTTTCCAAGCTTGATACAATCTGCCGGTGTACCACTGCATTTGTACGCCTCTACCCCTGGAAAAATATCCGACTCTGTCAATCTGAGGGTGTCACCTACCGTAATGGCATGCCCCATCCCGGACTGAGGGCTGTCAGGCGCAACCACCACCACTTCACCGAGGCGTTGCATTACCTCTACCAGTTTCCTAATGCCTCGTGAATCGATACCATCGTCATTAGCGACGAGAATCAGCGGTTTGCCCATAGTCAGAGTGAATTGTAAAATGCGGTGATTCTCACCAAATCCCGCATTCTGTCTGTTTTGAGTTTATTGTCTTTGATGAATTCTTTGACGCTCGGCATCTTATTGCCCATCAGCGCTGCAAGCTCACCTTTTTTACCATTGTAAAGGGTGATATTTCCCTTCCTATCAAGGAAGTAATAAGTGTAAGCTAGTCGCTGGCGCGTATTGTAGCCGCCCATCGCGTAGGTTTGCATTTGGGGTACCGTCTCTTCCACGATAGCCTCTCTTACAAGTAACGTCAATGGTCCCTCATACAATACCTCAAAGAGGATGGGCACCTTGTAATCATAGTTGATGGCATAGGCCAATGAATAGAATTGGCGATAGTTCTCGACAGATTCATCAAAGATTTCAAAGAAGAGCATTTTGCGACTGCTGTAGGTTTTCATCACCCCATCCACCTGGATTTGGACTGCATCTGCGGTCATGTCATACTTGATATTACCTTTGAGTGTGTCTTGCTCGGAATTCACCATCCAGCCCTCATGCCACATCTGCGAGGGGAAACTCTGGGCAAAAAGTAATTGTCCAGTTATTATTAATGTTAGTATCAGCGTCAGCCGTCTTATCATCCTACTTTTTCAAAATACTGTGACCCATCTTGTCCCGCTTCGTTTCCAGATATTTCTGATTGTGCTTGTTTGGACTAATTTCGATTGCCACATTCTCCACAATTTCCAGGCCATAACCCATCAAACCAACGCGTTTTTTAGGGTTGTTAGTGAGTAACCTCAATTTTGTTACACCAAGATCACGTAGTATCTGAGCGCCCACACCATAATCGCGCGAGTCCATTTCAAAACCCAGCTTCAAATTGGCCTCTACCGTATCATAGCCCTGCTCCTGTAGTTTGTAGGCCTTTAGTTTGTTGATGAGACCAATGCCCCTGCCCTCCTGATTCATGTAAAGCACCACTCCTTTACCTGCCTGCTCTACTTGCTGCATTGCGGCATGAAGTTGGCCTCCACAGTCACACCGGCATGAGCCGAATATATCACCTGTGACGCAAGAAGAATGCACTCTTACCAATACCGGTTCACCCTCTTCCCAGGCACCTTTCACTAATGCCAGGTGGTTTTCGCCTGTGCTTTTCTGCTTGTAGGCGTAAAGTTTAAAGTCCCCAAAATCAGTAGGCATGTGCACATCAATCTGACGCTCAATGAGGCTTTCTTTCTCAAGGCGATACTCGATTAAGTCTTTTATCGAAACAAGCTTAAGATTGAATTTGTCTGCCACCTTTCTCAAGTCAGGAAGTCTCGCCATTGAGCCATCTTCGTTGAGGATTTCGACCAGGACTCCAGCTGATTGCAAGCCTGCGAGTCTGGCAAAGTCAACTGCCGCTTCCGTGTGACCTGTCCTTCTCAGTACGCCACCCTTTTTGGCTTTCAAGGGGAAAATATGGCCGGGTTTACCCAACTGCTCGGGTTTAGTATTAGGATCGACCAAGGCCTGAATGGTCTTATATCTGTCTGTCGCTGAGATTCCGGTAGTCGTGCCATTACCAATAAGGTCAACGGATACAGTAAATGGTGTCTCGTATGCCGCGGTATTCTTACCTACCATCAACTCCAGGCCAAGCTCATCGCATCTATCTTCGACCAACGAAGCACAAATCAAACCGCGCCCCTCTTTCGCCATGAAATTCACAATTTCCGGCGTGATTTTCTCAGCAGCACAGATAAAGTCGCCCTCGTTCTCTCTATCCTCATCATCTACTACGATAATGATCTCACCATTCCTGATGGCTTCTATCGCTTCTTCTATGCCGTCAAGCATGCTTTGGTCGTTCATTCTTGGTTTCGTTTATGGCCGCAAAACTAACATGTATATAATTAACTGAGGGGCCGATTAGTTTCAATCGCTAACCATTATCTAGCCGTAACATTGCCCAGCTCACTTGCAATGGATATTTCCAGCTTTTTCAACTCGTTGTGCATGCGCAGAATATCTTCTTCATTCTTATCAGGTTTATCCTCCATCAGCTTCTCTCGATTGGCTTTGATCATTTTCTGTACGAGTCGAAACTTCAGCCGTAATACGCTGGTAAAGGCTGATTTCTTCAACGAATCTACTTCCTTGGGGACGATAATCTTAAACTTATCATGCCATAAACTACTTATCTCATACCTGTCCGCCAGTATGTCTATCATTTGTTTTTGAGCCTCTTCGCTTACCTTTCCCATCAACACCTGCTGATTGACCAGTTGGCCCTCCTTTAGGTGAACCACGAAGTGCTGTAATATCTCCTGATAGACAGGCGTCTCAAAAGCAACATCGTCTAGCTCATGGAGGAAGTAGCTGATGAACAGCTCATCATTATCATCCTCATCCTTGACTTGCTGATCAGCATAGTTGAGTAGCATCCTGATGCATTCGCGCTCTTGCACGGCTATTGCATCCTCAATCGCCAGTTTGGCAGCCGTGGATTTGTCCGGGGTATCCGTTATGATCTCATCTACAGATTCCTGCAGAGCCTTGGTATGAGCGTTGCGCCGCTCTCTTACCAGAATCTTGTTTTGCTCCGTCACGAGCACCGCCTCGTCGATATCTAGCAGGTCGCTACATTCCTTGATATACACCGTGCGCTTAATAGGATCAGGGATCTTCGAAATGCTAGTCACGATATCCCGAATAGTTTCGGCCTTCTTGACAGGATCGTTCTTAGTTTCCTTGACAAGTAGATTTGCCTTAAAAACGATGAAGTCGACAGACGCTTCCTTGAGGAAGTTTTGAAAAGAAGAAGTGCTCATCTTCTGAGCATAGCTATCCGGATCTTCCCCATCAGGGAAGGATACGGCTCTGACATTGAGGTCTCCTTCAAGGAGCATATCAATGCCTCTCAGTGAGGCTTTGATACCGGCTTTATCTCCGTCAAACAGCACTGTCACATTCGAAGTGTAGCGACTGATCAGCTTGATCTGATCTTCCGTGAGTGAAGTGCCAGAGGAAGCCACCACATTCTTGACCCCATTTTGATACATGCTGACTACATCGGTATAGCCCTCTACCAGATAGCAGTTGTCTTCAATTCTTATCTCCTGCTTGGCTTGTGAAATGCCGTAGAGGATTTTGCTCTTTTGATAGAGTTCGGTCTCCGGAGAGTTGATGTATTTAGGTTGGTTCTCTGCCTTCTTGAGGATACGCGCACCAAAGGCGATTACCTTACCTGTGACGTTGTGGATAGGAAAGATTACCCTACCGCGAAATCGGTCATAGCTACGATTGTCTTTGACAATTTTGAGGCCGGCCTTCTCCAGCAGGTCTTCATTGTACTGCTTGTCCTTGGTAGCCTTAATCAGGCCATCCCAGATATCAAGACTATAACCTAAATCAAATGCCTTGATCGTCTCTTCAGTAAATCCACGCTCCTTAAAGTAGCTCAGACCGATGGCCTGCCCTTCTTCATTCTCCCAGAGCAAGTCTTTGTAATAGTCCTTGGCAAAGTTGAGGATGATAAAGAGGCTCTCTCGCTCGTTGTATCGCTGCTGGTCCTCATCGGAGGTCTGCTCTTCTTCGAGCTCCACATTGTATTTCTTGGCCAGGTACTTTAGCGCTTCTACATAGCTCAGACCATCAACCTCCATGATGAAACTGATGGCATCACCACCCTTGCTGGTAGAGAAGCATTTAAAGATTTGCTTAGCCGGAGAGACAAAAAAGGAAGGCGTTTTTTCCTGAGTAAATGGACTTAAGGCTTTATAATTCGATCCGGATTTCTTCAGCTGGACAAAGTCCGAAACCACTTCGACCACATCCATGCGGCTCTTTATTTCATCAATGGTTTTTGGATTGATCATAGTTCCTGAATCGCGGTAGTTTCCCGCAGGGGCAATTTATAAAAAAGCCAACTCAACTTATTTGAATCTTTCTTTGTTCAATCCTTGTAGTAACTACTAAATTGCAAGGATCGCACTCAAATGCACATTAGATTTCTATGAATTTCAATAAAGAAGACATACTTAAAGCCCTTGGAACAGTAGATGATCCTGATCTAAAAAAGGATCTTGTGACCCTAGGGATGATAAAGAACCTGGAGGTAGAGGGAAATAAGGTGAGCTTTCAGGTGGAGTTGACTACTCCGGCATGTCCACTGAAAGAGCTTATAAAAAACGACTGTCTAAAGGCTGTCGCTAATGTTGATGAAAATATAGAGGTTGACATTGAAATGACCTCCAACGTAACCAGTATCAGGGATAATTCTCCCATGCTACCCGGTGTTAAGAATATTATTGCGATAGCGTCAGGAAAAGGTGGCGTAGGTAAGTCTACTGTGGCTTCTAATTTGGCGGTAGCGCTGGCAAAGACCGGAGCTAAAGTAGGATTGATAGATGCTGATATTTTTGGACCATCTGTGCCTACCATGTTTAATTGTGAGCATGAGCAGCCGGGCATCAAGCAGGTTGATGGGAAAAATGTCATTATTCCGATAGAGCAATACGGCGTGAAGCTTCTATCAATAGGATTCCTCACACCAGCAGAAAATGCTGTGGTATGGAGAGGGCCAATGGCTAGTTCGGCATTGAAGCAATTTTTAGGTGACGCTGAATGGGGCGAGTTGGATTATCTACTCATAGACATGCCGCCTGGGACAAGTGACATTCATCTTACGCTGGTTCAGACTGTACCCGTGACGGGTGCCATCATTGTCACGACACCTCAAAAGGTAGCTATTGCGGATGCACAAAAAGGATTGGGCATGTTTAAGCAGCCTCAGATCAATGTGCCTGTGCTGGGAATTGTAGAGAATATGGCATATTTTACTCCTGAAGAGTTGCCTGACAATAAGTACTATTTATTTGGTCAGGAAGGTGGGAAAAAGCTTGCGGAGAAACATAATGTGGAATTTCTTGGTGAGATACCGATAGTACAGTCCATCCGCGAAAGTGGAGATTCGGGCTACCCGGCAGTGCTCAAAGATGACGTAACCGCCAACGCTTTTCATGGCTTAGCTAAATCGATCGCAAGACAAATAGCCATTAGAAATGCGCAACTTGATAAAACAGAAAAAGTAGAAATAAAGGTCTGAAACAATGGAATCTATAACCTCAGAAAACAGCGAATTAGTTGAAAAGGTTGAGCAAGCCCTTCAGACTATACGCCCATACCTTGAAGCTGATGGCGGTGATGTGAAAATCGTCGAGATTGACGATCAGAAAGTAGTGCACCTCGAACTTCTGGGCGCATGCGGCTCATGTCCAATGTCGACAATGACGATGAAGGCTGGCGTGGAAGAGGCAATCAAACGTCGTGTTCCCGAGATCACAGCTGTTTTGGCAATAAATGTTGCCGTTTAGGATAAGCTACTGGCCTTTGAGACGTTGACTTTTCTATTGATCCTCTAATTCGTTGAATGAAGGCCCTCCTACTTCTAGTTAGCTTTATCATCATATTTTCTCTACCTACTCTAGCGCAGGAGAAATGTGGTACGATGATGCTACCGCAAAACGTAACCTATCGCGCCGAGCAAGCGGAGGTCTTTGAGACATGGCTTGCTCAGAAAAGCCAGGAAAGGCGACTTCAACGTGCCAGCCTCAGATCAACTGAGGAAGAGTACACTATCCCGGTAGTGGTCCACATCATTCACAATGGTGAGAGTTTGGGCAATGGAGCGAACATCCCCACCGACCAGGTACTCGGTCAAATTGATGTTCTCAACGCCGACTACCGTAGAACAAATGATGACGCCAGTGAAACATTCCCAGAGTTTCTCCCGGCAGCATCGGACGCCATGATCAACTTTCAGCTTGCTGTGCGTGACCCGGAGGGACTTCCCACCACAGGGATTGTGCGTGTGGCAGGCAGCCGCGCCAATTACTCATTATCTAGCGGACAGCTTCTAAGTGACTTGAGCTATTGGCCGGCAGAAGACTACCTCAATATTTGGGTGACAGATCTGGGATCAGGACTTCTTGGGTATGCGCAGTTTCCTGTCTCTAATCTTGAGGGTATGGATGTCGATCGGGTGAGTAATCCCTACACTGATGGTGTGGTCATTGACTATGAATACTTCGGTGCAGGATTCAATGCCGATGACTTCAGTCAGGGCAGAACGGCTACCCACGAAATCGGTCATTATCTGGGGCTAAGACATATCTGGGGAGACGGTGGCTGTGGGGCAGATGACTACTGTGCCGATACTCCCGAGCAAGAGCGAAGCACCAATGGATGTCCCGCCAGTCCGGACGAAACTTGCAATAGCCTGGATATGGGCCAGAACTTCATGGATTATACGGATGACATCTGCATGAATCTTTTTACAAACGATCAAAAAGAACGCATGCATGTCATATTGGAGAACAGCCCAAGAAGAGTGACTTTGGCCAATTCTTTGGGTCTCATTCCCCCTACGCTCTCTGATAACGACTTAGGTATCCGACAATGGGTATCGCTCTACAATAGTAGCTGCGCAGAAGTACTCAGTCCAATCGTAGAAGTGCGGAACTACGGCAACAATGTGATACAGGGCTTTGAACTTCAACTCATCATTGAGGGTCAGCTTGTTGAAGAGCTACAAATCAATTCAGCTAATCTGCCCTTTCGCGGCTTGCAGTTGGTACAGTTTAGCGATGCGGATCTCCCCGGGGTAGGCAGCTATGCCATCGAGGTGCGGGTCAAGTCTGTGAATAACGATAGTGATGACAATCCTGAGAATGACCTGCTTCTGGAAACCATCCACCATACAGTACCTGTCACCGGGGACTACTACACTGACTTTGAATCCACCAACGATTGGGTTCTTCAAAATGGCTCTGCTTTATTGTTATCCCTGGCACCAAAAGAATCGGCTAATAATACAGCTGCTCAATTCGACTTTTTCGAATCTTCGGAGGCGCTGGGCACCACCAGCAGACTTGAAAGTCCGGTCATTAAGCTTAATCCTTCCTCCAACCCAAGGTTAGAATTCAGCTATGCTTACAATCATCCCCCTGAAAACCTGGCAGAGGCCATGTTTGTGGTAGTTTCTACTGATTGTGGATTGACCTACCTACCGGAAAACACAGTTTTTCAGAGTTACGGTAGTGGACTCAATAGCAGCAATCAACCCAGCGACCAGGCATTTATTCCTACAGGCAGCAATGAATGGAAAACAGCAAGTGTAAACCTCTCTAGATTCCTTGATGATAATTTCATCCGCATAGCATTCATCGGGCAAAATGGACATGGTAATAGGCTCTACATTGATGATGTACTAATCAGTGCAGGACCCAATGCCGATTTTGATTTATCCATTGAGGAAGTCTCCAATTATCCATTTGTCACGTGCGAAGCTGAGATAAGTCAGGAAGTAACGATTAGTAATAACGGCAACAATTCGGTCACCAGTTTTGAGCTCACTTATTTTATCAACGGTGCTGAAGGCGGCACGGTACTTTATGAAGGAGTAAACCTCGATCCTTTTGAGCGCACTACAGTGGCTTTAGATCTATCCGGCTTACCACAAGGTATCATTTCACAACTAGATATTGAAGTGAGTCTGGTCACCACAGACGATCAGGTGCTGGAAAATAACCAATTCACAACCTATACCTATTTCGACCCATCAGAAATAAGCTTCCCCTATCGCCTCGACCTTTCCAACCCTGATTGGTTCAATTTTAGTCCGGAAGGTCAATCAGGCTGGGAATTTAATGACGACTACATGAATGTAGATTTAAATACCGGGACTGAATTGAACGAAGAATTTTGGCTGGTAAGCCCGACTATCTATCCAGAACAACTGGATGGATTATCACTAAGCTTTGATGTCGCCTATCCTCATCTTGATGGAAAAAATGATCGGTTGATTGTGGCAATTGACTGGGATTGTGATGGTGTTTTCGATCAAGAACTGCTCAATCGATCAGGAGAGCAGTTGGCAACCGCCGAGTTCACCACCGGATGGGAGCCGGGAGACGATGACTGGAGACGTGAGTTTATTGACCTAAGCAACTATCTGATCTTTGAAGAAGTACGTATCGCCATTAAAGCAGTGAGTCAGCAGGGCACTTCTATTTATCTCCGTGACATTGAGCTCTTTCCATCCAGCCGCCCCTCCATTGGCATTACCGAAGAGCTGCGAGTGTATCCGAACCCAGCCACTGATCTCATTCTGATTAAGTTCAACCTGGATCGGACTGAGCCCGCGACTATTCGTTTGGTAGACATGAAAGGTCAGGTGCTTTTTGACAAGACCTTTGAAAACACCCTCAACCAAACCTATGAATTGTTGACTGCCAACGAGAACAATGGCATGTACCTAATGCAAATAATCACCCCCAGTTTTAAATCAACTCAAAGGGTCATCATTTGGCATTAATTGCCTTAAATTTGATCGAACCACAAGATTTATGAGAGTAGGGATTTTTTTTGGCGGACAGTCAAGAGAGAGAGAAATTTCATTTGCCGGCGGACGGACAGTCTATGACAACCTTGACAAATCCATATTTGAGCCAGTCCTCATATTCGTTGATAGTCTGGGCAATTTCATAGAACTCGACTGGAAATATGTCTATCAAGGGACTATTCGTGACTTTTACCCACCTGTTGATTTCACCCCCTCTTCACCCAATGGTTTTCAGGTATATATAGAATCACTAGGTCAGCATGATGACGACTATCTGGAGGCGCTGATTAGCAAAGTGGGCACTCGTAGACACCCACATGAGCTGGCGCGCTTGATGGACATAGCCTTTCTGGCACTACATGGACCCTACGGCGAAGATGGCAATCTCCAGGGGCTACTTGAGTGGTACAACATACCTTATACCGGTGCAGGCATATTACCCTCAGCTATTGGTATCAATAAGGCCGTTCAAAAAGATCTTCTCAAAGCATACGGATTCAATTCACCCGATCATGCCCTGGTCAGTCGCGCAGATTGGGAAACTGAGGATAGGTCAGCATTAGCTGAGAGCTGGGTTAAAGACCTGGGCTTACCCCTCGTCATTAAGGCTCCTCATCAGGGCTCCTCAATAGGTGTTACGATAGTAAAAGAAACTAAAGAGATAGAAGCAGCTATTGATAAAGCATTTTTCAATAAGACCATCACCCTCGCTGAGTGGGCTAAGCTATCATCCCAACAAAAAAAGCATCAAATAGCAGACCTAGTTGATATACGTCAGGGTATCGGTATGCCCGTCTACTTCAATGCTCAGCTGATTCTCCACCCTGAAGATCTCTGGGAACATCTGGATGAAGCAGCACTTTCGGGTGCTAAGCATGCTCGACTGAAGAGTGTAAATGCTGAGGAGTTTGTGCTCCTTGAAAGCTTCATTGATGGCAAGGAGTTTTCCTGTATCGTCATTCAGGGAGAAGGTCAGGGAGCCATCGCCTTGCCTCCTACTGAGATTGTGAAGCGTCAGGAGATGTTTGACTACCGCTCTAAGTACCTACCGGGAATGAGTAGGAAAATTACCCCCATTCAACTTCCTGATGCACAGATTGATCTTATCCGCGCTGAATGCGTTAGGCTCTTTGATTCCTTGCAATTTGATGTCTATGCGCGATTGGATGGATTCATTACCAATGATGGACAAGTATTCTTAAATGATCCGAATACAACGTCGGGCATGTTGCCTTCATCATTCTTCTTTCATCAGGCTGCAGAGATCGGTCTTAATCCATCTAAGTTCCTGACTTATATCATCAGAACATCCTTATCTGCGCGTGTAAAAACGGGAAAACACAATACCGAATTTAGCAGCCTTTTGACCAGGCTTGATCAACGTATATCGGAGATGTCCGCACACGCTTCTGACAAAAAGAAAGTAGCCGTTATTCTGGGCGGATACTCTTCGGAGCGGCATATTTCGGTAGAAAGTGGAAGGAATATCTATGAAAAACTTGCTTCAAGTCCGAAGTATATGCCGGTTCCGGTTTTCTTAACAGGAGATGAAGACAATCACCGGTTGTACAAGCTTCCGATCAACGTGATGCTGAAGGACAATGCGGATGATATCAAAGAGAAAGTAGATCAAAATCACAGGCATCCGCTACTGGATCAAATAGTCAGAGAAGCCTCAGCGGTCACCTTGAAGTATGGTGGAGAGCGTGATTTTGGGGTGAAGGCTTTGTCATATAACGATCTTGCCAAAGAATTTGATTTCGCCTTCATTGCCTTACACGGTCGTCCCGGTGAAGACGGTGCGGTGCAAGAGCGATTGGAAGACTTGGGAGTCCCCTACAATGGCTCAGGCCCGGAGAGCAGTCGCACCACTATCAACAAGTTCGAAACCAATCAACGGCTGAGAAATCACGGTGTACTGGTCGCAGACCACTGTTTGGTTTTCAAGCGAGATTTTGAAGCCAATCAGGAGAAAGTAGTTGCGCAAATAGAGCAGGACTTTCCGTACCCCTTCATTGCTAAGCCAGCGGATGACGGATGCAGCTCGGCAGTAAAAAAAATTAGCAATCGCGAGGAATTAATAGCCTTTAGTGAGCAGATATTCCGTCCGGACGAGCCACTCCTTCGTGGAGCAGCACAAAAATTACAACTACAGGAAAACGAAGAGTTTCCCAACAAGCATCACTTCCTGATAGAGACGCTTATTGCCAAAGGTGATGCCGACCATTTCCTTGAGATCACAGGAGGCTTGTTGACACATGCCAAGGATGATGGGGAATTGAAATTCGAGATGTTTCATCCATCAGAAGCACTTGCTTCGGGTGAGGTGCTCTCGCTGGAGGAAAAATTCCTGGCAGGTGAAGGCCAAAACATCACCCCGCCGCGCTATTCTAAAGACAGCCAAAGACAAGCCGAAATTTCAAAAATCGTCATAGCTGAGCTGGAAAAAGTAGCGCGTATCCTGAATATAGAAGGCTACTGCAGGATAGACGCCTTTGTGAAGATTTTTCCTGATAAGGTGGAGACCGTCATCATAGAGGTCAACTCCCTACCGGGAATGACTCCTGCCACAGCTATATTTCACCAAACAGCACTCAATGGTTACAAGCCGTTTGAGTTCATCGATGGAATCATCGAGTACGGCTTTCAACGTAAACTAAAGACTGTCTAATTATCATTATCTTCACTCCAAAAGTGCCTTTTGACTTATGAAATTGGGAAGACGTTCATACAAAGACCTGATACTCCACCTCATTATAATGGGTGTAGTAGGTATAGGCCTCATTCTCTTCTTCTTCTTCGTTTATCTGCCGGCCTCTACCAATCATGGCGAGACGATCACCGTACCTGACCTTGAGGGTGCTACGATTGAGGAGTTGGATGACTATTTAGTTAAAAGAAACCTGAGGTATGAGATTACAGAAGATTCAGGGTACTCGGCCAATTATGCACCTCTGGCGGTCCTGAAGCAATTTCCACTGGCTAATTCTCAGGTGAAAGAGAACAGAAAGGTATATGTTACGCTCAATGCTAAAAGTCCTCCGCTAGTCCGAATGCCCCGTTTGATAGATGGGTCTGTCAAGAATGCGCAGTTGGTGCTGAGGACTTATGACCTGCTACTTGGGGACATTACTTATGTGCCGGATATTGCTGCCAACGCTGTACTGGAACAGTTCTACAAAGGAAGCGCCATCACTGAGGGTGAATACGTGCCAAAAGGTGCCAAGATTGACCTTGAAGTTGGTGATGGTCTTGGCAATCAAATCTTTGAGTCTCCATTCCTGATAGGGCAAAACCTCGAGGATGCTCAATTCGCTATCATCGGGAGTGGACTGAAGGTAGGTGATGTTTACTATCAGAAAGATGGCAAGGCCGAATTGGAAGTCGAGGATGAAGATGGAAATATTACGGTGGAGGAAAAAGATATTGCTGCCGGGAGCGTTTTCAAGCAGAGACCGACCGCCGGCACTAAGGTAAAGCTGGGTCAGTCCATTGATCTGTGGGTGGTAGAGCGGGATACTGTTTCTGCCCTCGATATTATTGAATCTATTCAATGACAAGACAAAAGCAATTCTTCTTCTTTTGTGTTCTGATGGTTGTAGGGATGCTTTCTGCCCATGCGCAGCTGACATTGAGGCCGCTGGGAGCTACCGCAAATCAGAGAGTACTTTCATCAGAAGATACTATTGCCCTACCCTTCTGGGATGACTTCTCTAGTTCAGACGCGCTTCCTGACTCCTCTAAGTGGCGTGGGATCGACAGCCGGATCAGCAAAACACTGGGTATAAGACCACCTTCCATTGGGGTTGCCGTTTTTGATGGCATCACCTTCTCGGGCACTCCCCACAACCCCACCACACAGTTTGTCGGACCAGCCGACAGTCTGAGTTCAAAATCTATCGATCTTGGAACAATAGCAGAAAGTCAAAAAGCAACGGTGTGGCTGAGCTTCTTTTGGCAGCTGAAAGGAAATGGTGAAATACCCGAAACGGAAGATTCGCTAAGACTCCAGTTTTATGATGTGGAAGGCAATTGGTCAACGGTATGGAGTATCACAGGAGGATTAGACAATCAAAAAGATGATTTTGAACAGGTGCTCATCCAACTCAATAGGCAGGAATATTTTCACGCTGGCTTTAGGTTTAGATTTCAGAGTTTCAACCGGCTCACAGGTCCATTTGATACCTTTCTTATTGACTATGTCTACCTCAATAAAGGCCGTAACATTCTGGATAATGTCTACTTTGATAGAGCACTCACAAGCCTTCCCTCCTACACACTCAATGGCTACTCCGCCATACCCATGGCTCAGTTTAGAAACAGTCCGCAAAGCTTTGTCACGCCCCCGTTTGTGGGCTTTTACAATCTGGATAATCAGATACAGCCCATTGAGTACAATGCCATCATAAGCAGGCAAGAGACAGGAGAAGTAATCGACGTGCTCAATAGCCAAACTGTAGTCAATCCTGTGCCTGGCGGTCTGGAGCGCAGGGTCTTTGTTGCCAATGCACCGAATACCAACGCATGGCCTTTGGAAGAAGACTCCTTGAACCTGACCACAACTTTCTTTATCACAAGTGGTGATGACGTCATTGATGGCATCAACTATCGGGTCAATGACACCATCCGTACGTCCTTTGTGCTTGATGACTACTTCGCCTATGATGATGGTACTGCTGAGTTTGCTGCCGGTATCAATCAATCCAGAGGCCAATTGGCTATTCAGTATTTTGCTCCGGAAGCAGATTTCCTCTCGGATATAGATATCTATTTCCCTCAAATTTTTCCTTTGTCTAATGGGCAACCGATTGAACTATTGGTAATGAAAGACTTGACTGGTGAGGTTGGCAGTATTCTCGCTAAGCAGTCTTTTACAGCGAATTTCGGGTCGACCATTGATGAGTTTGTCAGCTATTCATTCGAAACACCCGTGCTAGTCAGTGATACCTTTTTTATTGGCTTCCAACAGTTTACCGACAGTTTTGTAGGGATAGGTCTTGATAAGAACAATGATACCGGAGACCGCATCTTTGCCAATGTGGGTGGTGAATGGGAGCAAAACACAAGAGTACCGGGCAGCCTAATGATCAGACCTAAGTTTGCTCGTGCCGATTCAATAGTTACAGCCATTGACGAAGAATTGGTTAATCAGATCAATATCTACCCCAACCCTACCCATGATCAAATCACTATAGAATCATCAGGGTTTAGTAGTATGATATTAATGAATATTACCGGTCAAGAGCTATATCATATTAACCAGCCTCGTCAACGAGAAACGATCTCTCTGGCAGGTCTATCATCTGGAATTTACCTGGTAAAATTCAGCCTAGGCCAACAGCAGGTGACGCGAAAGATCATTTTGCGGTAGCGCTACTCGGCTCCAAAGGGGCTCGGACTAAAGCAGAGTACAAATACAAACAAAGCTAACCAGCCGAGGACTTTTCTCCCTGTCGATAAAGGTCTGTCATCAATGACCGGCGGATGGTGAACCCCGAGGAATCGACCGATTAGAAAGGCAAAGACCAGCCAACCTGTATACCCCTTGAAGTCCGGCCAAAAGAAGCTGATGAAGAATTGTACTGAGAGTACGATTGAAGCATACATCAACCTGTTTTTCTTGTTGGGAGTCATGGAGTAAAACAAGTAGTAGAGCAACGCCAAATACCCTACCAGATAAAGAGCAAAGGTGTCATCCATCTCATGAGGGTTGATGATGCCTATACCCGCGTAGGTTACGAACACAACGAATAGCGTCGAAGCTATTCGTCTATGCCATTTCGCTCCCACCAGTCCATACAGTATATGTCCCCCATCCAGCTGGCCAATCGGCAATAGATTGAGTGCTGTGAAGAACAAAGCGAGGTAGCCTGCAAACAACAAGGGATAGTGCATAACTTCATTGGCGTTAGGCACTCGTGTTGGATCCGCTACATAGTTTTCAAAAAGCCAAAACATGATGGTAGGCCCTATTTGAAAGCTGATACCTTCATTATCCTCGTAAGCATGATCGGGATAATCCAGACCCCATTGCTCGTATTCGGGATGTATCTCGAATATATACTCTGGTGGAGGTAGCGTAGTGAACCCAATGTACAGCACGAGTACCGCTACCACAAAACCAGCCAATGGCCCGGCTATTCCAATGTCAAAATACTCCTTGCGGCTCTGTATATGATCTTTGATTTTGATAAATGCACCCATCGTACCGATGGAAATACCAAACCCTAAAAACCACATGGGAATATAGTACGGAAGCGTAACCTTCACCTTGTAGTATTGCGCTGTGAAATAGTGCCCAAACTCGTGTACAGTCAAAATGAGCAAGAACGGGAAGGAAAAAGCAAAACCATCACTAAACTCAGACCATTGAAAGTCTTCCATCCAGACTGACCTTCCCAACCATTCTAAACCTGCCATAGTGGTGGTGAAAATGGTAAGTAGAAATAGGCTAATCTGAATAATTAGCTGCTTGTTTTTCTTTAGCATTGGCTCAGAATAAGGATAGAATCTCGTTTGGGAATTTTACTTGATGCGTTTGCCAACAACACGCCCTGGCACCTTCAAGATTATCTAACCGATCATCTAGAAAAAGAGTTTCTTCTGGCTTGATTGCATTTTCTGTTACCACAAAATTATAAATCTCTGCGTCCGGCTTCCGCATTCCAATGTCATGACTAAAGTAGACCCGATGTGCAAACTCTTTGAGATGGGACTTGCCACTGACTTGTCTGAGGATGCTATGAAAAGCTTGCTCATGGATCTCATTGGTATTGCTGAGCACCATCACTTGATAAGATTCTTGTAACCGTAGCATCAAGTCTAGTCTGGGCTGCTCTATGGCTCCAAGCATAGCATTCCATGCTTGATCTAAGGCCTGATCATCTACATCTTCCAGTAGCAGATCTCGCAGTTCATCCCGAAAATTGTCTGATGAAATCAAGCCTTTTTCATAATCATGAAAAAGCTGATTGCGCTGGAAAACATCAAGCATTTGAGCCTCAGATTGACCTGTTAATTGAGCAAAAGACTTGACCGTGGCGGATGTATCTAAGTCGATGATCACTCCGCCCAAGTCAAAGATGATTGTTTTGATGTTTTGTAGTTTCAATGGCTTGCTAAATGAGCGGCAAATATCTAATATTGCACTCCGATTTCAAAAGAGTTCGATAGCTCATTCATTTGACTAAAAATTCTATTGAAAGGGCCTATAACTCAGTTGGTTAGAGTAACTGACTCATAATCAGTAAGTCCCTGGTTCGAGCCCAGGTGGGCCCACATTGATAATCAAGCACTTATGTCTTCAGATGATATAAGTGCTTTTTTATTTGCACGCAATTTGCACGCGTTTAATGTCTTAATTTGACACTTAGAGCGGATATTACCGAAACCACAGACTAGGTAATTCGGTTATTAGTCGTCTCTGGTTTTTTATTCTAAGACAATGAGTTCGACCCAAAATTTGGAAAAAAGGGCTCACGTTTACATAAGGAATAACAGTGAGTGTAGAACCTCTATCCGGTTCTAGGAATGTCTTCATTTCTTTTAGTTTCCAATACCCAAATGGCAGTGGTCATCTGGCAACAAGGTCAGCGGGATATATTACGTGAATTTCAAATGTAACATGCAAGTCATGTTCAAACACCTTATTCAATTAATCACCAGGCTTTTTGGTCTATTAATTTTTACATTTCTCAATGGGTCAAACGCCTAACTCCATGCTTCATGCTTCATTCTAAATTCCGAAATCTCAGTTATCGGCACACCCTTGCACGCATGGCCAAATCATAGACAATAATCTTCTAGAGCTACTTTCTTACGATCAGAAGTATGTTATCAGCATATGTGTATTGTTGATTTGAACCTTTGATCAACTTTTAGTCAATATGATTCAACTATTTGGTTATTACATACAGTTTAGCTTTATAAATTGAACTGAATGGAAGGAACTGATATCATAAAGGCATTAGGAGCAATAAAGACAAGTATTGATCTGTTGAAAGCACTTAATGATTTCTGGTCAAAGATCGCTTCGAATGAAGACTTTGACCAAGCACTTTTCAACACTCTGGTCAGCGTTGATAGACACTACGGTTCAGAAATTTTTGGTGGTGACATTCAACAAGTGTTTAAGAATCCGGAGCTAAAAAGTCACCTTCGGGAAATTCTTTTTGCTTATGGCGAAATTGATCAACATGTTCTTTCTCAATACATCGATCTAGAAACGCTCCCTGAAGATTTTTTCGAAATATTCATGTCAATATACTTCGAAGAACTCACAAAGTATGATGAGCTAAGAAAGTCTATCTCTGATTGGCAACAATCACAAGACCTTATCAATATCAAAGAAGGTGTTGGAAAAGTCTCAGAAGAATTACAATCGCTAAAAGGTATACTGGGTAAACTATTAGTTCAGAATAATACTTTAGCAGAGGTCAAGCCGATTCGATATAGCTCAGTGACTGGATACCTAGAAAGGTCGGTGGTCTCATTTCGTGAATACACCTCTACCAATCTTGGTGATGATTACTCGAGAAAACGATTCCTTGATACGAGCTCTAAGACCTTATTTGAATCTCTCTGTTTACATGGGAAGATTGTACTCCTTGGAGTTGGAGGTTTTGGAAAGAGTATTGAATTAAAGCATTTAGCCCATCAAATATCTGAAGATAATAATTCTTATCCCTTCCTCATCAAACTAGATAGTTACTCCAGTGAGCGAATTGAAGAGCTGCTTCAAAGTGAGTGCGAAAATTGGAATCAAATTCCAGAGGAGAAAATTAATCTTATATTCGACGGTCTCGATGAAATCCATACTAACGAAATAGACCATTTCATTCGAAAGCTGAACAGGTTTTCTAAGAGTCATGAGCATATAAAGATTGTTGTAAGCTGTCGAAATAATCAGTATGTATTGGATGATAATGGCTTTGGCCCATTAGACCAATTTGAAGTTTATTCCCTTGCACCACTTCAGTACGCTGAGATAAAAACTTACTTATCCGAACAACTCAAAGAGAGTGACGAAATATACTTCACAAAAATTTGGGAGCGCAACTTATACGATCTTATACAATCTCCGTTTTACTTAGTCAAGATCACACGGCTCTATATTGACAATGGCTATCTACCCAATAGAAGGTCTGACCTATTTGAGCACCTCACCAATGAGAAAATAAAGAGTGATTTCAAGAAGTTCAAGATTTCCGGAATTGATCTCAGGGCCTACAATAGTCGAATCAAAAAAGAGATTTACCGCATCGCCTTCGTCTGTCAGTGTTTAGACAAAGGAGTTTTAGATGAATTGACGGAGTTGCAAGAAATAGTCACCGATGAACAAATATTAAGACGGGTTCAATTCTCATTCTTATTCAATAGAGGCGATGACAACAAGTGGGAGTTTGAACACAACAACTTTAGGGAGTATTTCGCCGCAATTTTCCTCGGGTTCAAGGGATTAGAATTTATAAAAAAGCTGATTGCTTTTCCACCATCATTTTCCATGGTCAAACCTCAATGGGTCAATACTTTAACTTTTCTGGTAAGCATCCTAGATAAGGAATCAAGGCTTTGTAAAGACCTTCTGGAGTGGCTCGTCGAAATAGAGCCGGACTTACTTTTCAGGATGGAGAAAGAGAAGTTGGATTTAACGCTAAGATTGAAAATTGCTCATGATATAGTCGAAAAGTATGAGTCTAGAGAGTTGTGGCTAAGAAGTGAGAAGTTCACAACGGCAGATATTGCTAGTTTTATCGCTGGCAGTTCTGAAACATTCCATTGGGTATCGAATAGGCTGAAATCCAAAGACAATAGAGTCATTTTTCATACTGTTGAGATTCTTGACAATTTAAAAGTCGATAAGAATCAAAAGCTTCAATTGATCGCGTTACTTCATAAATCACTTGAAAACGTTGGACTAGACGAGTATACCTGCTACCGAACAGTCAAATTGCTAGTGAGATTTGGAATGAAGGATGAATCAGTTCTCACCATATTGCAATCAAAACCGGACTATGCAAATTGTCAATACATACGTGCCGCTTGTTACTACTTCATTAGATTAAATGGCCTTGCCGATAAATACATCACACTTTTGATTGATGGAATCCCTCTACAAAAAGAGCTAGGTGTTCTGAAAAATACCAGGGTCAGAACAAGAAAGGTTTACACACAGACCGAAACCGAGAATTTGGAGAAAGCCATTTCTTCGATCAAAGAAAAGGCTTCATTGATCCAACTAATCAATTGGGCAATCGAGTGTTTAAATGACACTCCAAAGCTGAAGGCCGAATCAATTATTGAATTGATCGCTGAAAAATGTAAAGATTTCAACTTGGGTGACATAGACTTATTTGTTCTCTTTATAAATTTTCTTACGGAAGCCGAGAGGTGTTATCAACGAGAGGTCGAAAAGATATTGATTAATATCGCGAAGGAATCCGGACTTAAACACCGAGTATTCAAAGAGTTATTTACCGAATGCTCAAGTCGTGAAGATAGACAGTATTGGCTTTTGCCTAAGTTGGCTGACATTGAGGAAGCCTCGCTAGTATTCAAGTGTTATGCATCGGGTGAGGTTTCTGATGACTTTATTAGAGGTTTTAGAAATCTGCTCGGGGGTCAAAATCAAGATGTTCATGATTGGTTTCATACAAGAATCAATGAGTACTCCGGAGATCAATTTCTTTATGCTCCAATAGAGCCGTCCTGGGATGAACAAATGAAGATCAAGCATAGAGAGGATCTTTATTACCTATTTGACAAGCAAGCACTAATAAAGCGAGCACAGGGCATTTTTGATGCTCACGACAAATCCAATTTAAAGAAAAAAGACATGGCTCGACGTATAGCCAGAGATACCTTAAACTCTGATTTAAAGGAAAATCTTGCCCTTGATATTCTCCGTGATTTATCTCATAACAACGAAGAGGACGTTTCTATGTGTGATTTTCTCGATTTCGTAAATGATGAAGATAGATGGCGATGGTACAAGGTCTCAACTATAATATCCAAGGAAACTCACCACCAAGTAATTCTGAGTGAAACCGAAATTGCCTATCTCAAAAAATGGACGGATGGTGTATTGTCTGATTGTGATTTCAAGACTGCACTAACCATGTCTGATGACACCTATTACTATCGAAATCTTGAGATGTTCATAGCGTATTTAGTTAGATCCCATGGTTTTGAAATTGCTAATCATCTCAAGTTGGACTTTTTACATATGGCATCAAATATCGTTCTTATAAGAAAGCGACTTGCAAATGAAGATGAAGGCGAATCTGATGTTGCTCAGGAATTAATTCTTTGGGTGGAATCTCAGTGCGGTGGAGCATCCACTAAACAAAAAGTCTTAGAAATCTTAAAAGCAGATGCGCCAGACTCAGTGATTTCTAGCTTGGCTTCCTTCTGTGCTCGTCGCAAGATCGTCGAATGCTTACCTTCCTTCCTATCGCTTATCCAAAATAAAAGTTGCCGTGATCATCCCAGAAATGAGCTATTGGATCATTATGTCGACCTTAATGGTGAGCCGGCGAGGATAGTTGACGTTATAGACCAATTCAGTTTTAATTCTAAAGTTCATGCACTAGATCTACTCAATAATGTAGAGTATTCTGGAGTAGAAAAGTTATGCTTAAGATTCCTTTCCAAAGAAGATGATCTTGACAAGCAACTTGAGTTAATCTTCAAGATGATCCGTTTCTCTCACAGATCTGGATATCGCGAGTTGGCGCATTGGGTCGATCTGCACAAGACACTCCCCATGAGCAACAGGTTCCACATTTCGATGGAGCCTTCTGAAGATCTACCAAACGATGTTTATCAATACTTCATTCAGATTTATGAGACTGCTGTTGAAAACGATTTTGGGGATTGGGATCATGAAGGCCGAAGGTCATACCTGGATGTCATTCTAAAAGCTGGCACTCAATCCGAAGATGCTTACATGACAGTCAGAGACAAGTTCAATCAATGGATGAAT
This sequence comes from uncultured Roseivirgaceae bacterium, assembly GCA_964351595.1. Taxonomy (GTDB): domain Bacteria; phylum Bacteroidota; class Bacteroidia; order Cytophagales; family Cyclobacteriaceae; genus UBA6059. The sequence continues at coordinate 40,594 of CAYGOT010000022.1, forward strand.
AAATATGAAATTCATTCGTTCATGTACTTCAAAATTGAAGAACTGGATAAACTCTATTTCCAAAAAGCGAATCCAGCTATTTCCTTTGATGAAGTACTGGATCTTTTGAGTGATTAACTGGCTAAGTACTTCACCTACCCATATCATTACCCCTGTTCTGTTTTCCAGGTTTCTTTTGAGTCGGACCCCTTTCCATTTCCTTCATCTGCTGGATTGCATGCATCGCGCCTTTTCTGTAGGCCAACGCGTATGGTGATAATGACCTGCTTATCGGGATATACTCATTATATAACTGAGGTGCTTTGCTAGCTAACAAGTAGCCATGATTAAATCCGGCTAGCACTATCTCTTCGTCCTTCATAGGAATCTTTTTTGCTTTTTGGTCTCTATATACGCTTCAATATCTGAGCGCTTGTAGATGATGTTTTTAGCTGTAATTGAGTAATAATCGAATACACCATTATTGCGATATTCCTGCATGGTTTGAGTAGACTTCACATTCAGCAATTCCATTGCTTCCTTTGTGGATATATAGATTTTCTTCTTTTCACCTTGGTATTGAGGCATGGCAAGGTCAATGACCTTTGTCATTGTTGATACCATGAGTTCATCTGGAAGGCATACTTTGTTTTCTGACATGGTTCTATCGTCTATTTATTGTGGAATATGCTATTTAGAGCTTCTACTTGCTTTGATCGAGTCTATCGCAGATTGAAAACCTTGCTCATTTTTATCATAAGCATCCTCAATTTCTTCGAGGGTAATGTCATAATACTTTGTCATTTCATATTTGTAATAAGAATCTTTCATGCTATCGATATAAGTCATCTGATCAAATAATCCACCCCCCATCAAGAGGATAGTTATTATCAGTGCTAAAGTGAAGAACACAGCCTTTGGGCTTTGGGTCAAGATTGCGAATAAGCTTCTGTTTGATTTCTTCTGAGCCTCAATTCGCATTTGGTTGATAGCAACAGAAATCTTTTTTAAACTTGCAACTGTAATTTCAATTCCACTCAAAATCCGGCCAAGCTGAGTCTTGTTGTTTTTATTAAGGAGTTGGAACTCGTTGTAAACATCGAATGCATTATTGGAATCTATTTTATGAGAGATTTCTTCCAATGATTTGCTTCGCTGCTCATCTCGTTTAACTAGTTCGTTTAGAAGAATTTCAATATTATCCTGTTTCATTTTTTAAAATCGTTATCACGACTGTCTATCATGTCCTCACCGTCATCAAAGCCTCTTGTAATATGAAGTAACCGTGCATAGGTTAGCTTCCGGTTAATCTCACTCAATTTGAACTTGATCCCCTTCTTCTTATGTACAATGCTTACTCCTCGCACCTTGCCCTGTGAAGATTTATTGTAAATGACTTTATATCCAAGAGCCTCTACCCTTCGCATGATAGCATCGATACCCCGTTTTTCTCGGATAGCTTCTGTTATCGCTTTTTCAATTTCTTTTTTCCTCATGTTTTGCTGTTCCTTTGCTACGGTCAACTCGAATTTCTTTTCTAGTTTCTCCATGATCTGCTGTGTCCTTCTTGCTGTATTCCAATCATCGAGTGGCTTCCCATCAACTCCTACTCTATTTGCCACGATATGCAAGTGTTCATGTTTGGTATCATTATGTTTCATGACAACATATTGATGTTCTGTCAGGCCCATTTTATGTAGATACTCTTGACAGACTTTGTCAATCAAACTGGTCGTCACTTTATCTGAAGCAGCAAACGAAATTGTTATGTGCCACACTTTATTAAGGACGTTGGGTCGCATGTCTGAAATCGCTCTGAACTGTTTATCAAATTCATCCGGTGTAAACCCATAAACACCATTCATCTTTAAAATTTCGGGATTCTTTTTTTCGTTCAGACAATAGTCAAAACATCCTCGGAAGTTTGTACCATTCATGAATTTACCTATCATATCTATTCTATCTATTTCGTGAGTTCTTTTAATACTCTCCTTATCGATTCAACACTATCGTAGCAGGCCTGCGTAAACGGCTTATTTTGATTGAGATGTTTGGCGACTTGGTTGAGGTTATTAGCCATCCCAGCCAACTGATAAAGTGCTCTAGCCTGTTGATCATTAAGCTTGTTGGTAATCTTTCTATCAAGAGCTAAGTCAAGAAGGAATTGGCTCATGCTCAATCTACATTGAGCAGACTTAGACTTGACTATTATGTACTCTGCAGATGTGCAGTGTACAGTAATCGGTTTGTGCTTTTTTGATTTAGATTTTGGCCGTGCCATTTTTCTTTTGCGAACCTTAAGTGAGCAAAACCAGATGTCAAAGAGGCAATTAGATTTTCATAAAATGCCTCGTTTGACACTTCTGGCTACTGCAGTGACGTCCTACTTCTGCTCCGCAGTTCTGTTTATGGTGATTGTAAAATTCATCAGTTGTGTAATTGGTTTAATTCGTTATGAAGCCGATCACTTTTTCAGAATTGATGGTGACTGATTTCAACTATTCTATTCCATCGCTTGGAGGTCACAAAAGCTTATAATTATGATTCTAAAAAGTGTAATCATTTCTGAGGATGAGAATAAACTTAGTCCTATAAACGCGGGTTGAAGCGTGCTCTAGGAACTTTCTCATCACAACAAGAATAACCTGAGCCGAGCCAATCAAATCATGCCACCATACTTCGATTGCGTCTTAAATAGGATACCGACATACGATTATTTTCATCCCTTATTAGCCCTCTCCTGATCGCAGAAATTCTCTTGAATCTCGCTTAAGTTGAAGTAGGGTTTACCTGTAGGATTTCCCTTGTCATCTTTGTCGAGATAATAAGCCTTGATAATACCTTTGGAGAGGAGCTTATACAACCAGAATTTGCTGCAGTCCAATATTTCTAAGGTCTGTCTTAGAGATCGGAAATTAAAATCATCATTAATAGTATTCATGAGTGCGCATTAATATTTAATGGCAATTATGGCACTCCAAAGGGAACCAAAAAAGGCTAGAATGGTAGATTCTAGGTTTTCGAGCCCAACTTTTTCAGATTTTTACAAATGGCAGTGCTTTGAGAATGTCCAGAACCTCCTGTTGGTTTTCTTCAACTCTTCTTATGGCCTTATAAAACTCATCTGCCTTAGGGCGGTTCCATGGAATATCAAACAATTGATAAGCTGCTTTTGCCAAATCGTTAATTCCAGCTTCAGGTACTCGATCAAAAATTTGATAGTGTCTTGACAACACACATATTAGGTTAGCTAAACTCTGCTTTTCATTTGCACCCCTACTTATGGTTCCCTCTATGTTAATATCAACATGAAGATTGCCCCAAGAATCAACACTTATACACGACTTGCCAACGTCACTATTGGCAAACTCAATCAATTCCTTCTTGTACTTATTAAAACATTCCTTTAGAAGTACCAAAACTCGTTTAGTGGGATCTACATGTACACTTTCAAGTTCCGGTATTCCAAATTGCTTCAGTACTTTGGAATTTACCAGCATGATGACAGCCAGCATATTCAATTGTGGACCAATAATGTCAGCTGCTCTTCGTCTAGGGATGTACTCATCAAGTCTCAGAACTTCTCTTGCTGTATCACCATACTTCGAGTTAAAGTCTTTGTAGCCCTGAAGACGCATAGCTCTATGACTCGCAGCTCGAATACTCAACATTATCTCAATTGGACTAGGTAAAAGATCTTTTGGGAAGTTTGTAGTATACAACCTACCGCAGTTAGGTACGGCAGTTACCTTTAGATGGCGTTCATACTTCACACGCGACTTTCTCGCCCGTTTAGTCATTCTCCAACAGGAACAAATATTTATTGGAATCCCAAAGAACCGACAGAAGTTATAAAACGCAAGTATCATTGAAAACTCCCAATGAATTAAGTATATCAGTGCTATTAATGAAAACGAAAGAGATGCTATTCCAGCCTGATCTAGAAAATAGCCCATATTGGAATTAAGTTAAGATGTAGAAATTAAAAGGGGAACTTTTAAATAAGGCTAGAAATAACGTGATTCGACCTTCAACTAAAATAATGACGGCTACCACATAGATAATTATGATTTCTATATAGCCAGTCAGTATGCAAAATTGAGACGATCACCGATACCTGATTCATCCCACCTAAACCTATGTTTGAATCACTCGAAGCTATTCCAATCTGTATTTATAACCTAATAAAAATCAAATTTCTATAGTAGCCACATTTCTAAAACTATCAATCAACTCACGCCTCGCCACATAACCCAATTGGTTAGTATGAAACCAAGTCTTTCCGATTTGGAAAGACTCTTGATTGTAGTGGTTATGTCCATAAATCCAGTGGTCAACATACCAATTTTCTAACGCGTCCGACAAATCAACGTGGAAGAACTCGCTTAGGTCAGATTCAAAATCATAATCACAATAAGACGCTTTAAAAGGAACATAATGACTCACTACAACTGTGGGGCCTTCATGGGGTTTTGTTAAGACCTTACTTAAGAAGGAATAACTCTCCTTGTGACATTCATTGTGGTGAATTGCTCTGTACTTCACCCAGTCTCGCTCATCATAGATGCAGTGATGAAAGTCTGATATCCTTTTCTCGATAAACTCTGATCTGAATATCCTCGTCCAGAGTGTCGTGAATACCATTCTGACATTACCAATATAGACCACCCTATTATTGAGGTATCGGATATTCGGAGCTACCTCATATTCAAATGATGGAACTACATTCCTGATAGGGAAAGAAGCATGGTAAAACTCATGGTTACCCGGAACTATATATACCTTCTCAAAGTCCCGTGACAGTTTGAGAATGAGCTCTTTCTCAAGCCATCTCTTATCCAGAAAGGTAATATCACCGGCTAGCACGAGTACTTCAGCTTTCGGAAAGATTGGATTGGCTTTAATGAAAAGCTCATTATCTCGAAACTCGAGGTGTAAATCTGATGCGTATTGGATAGTCATGATTACAAGTTATTTGAATGTGATCGATCATTTAATGGTCTCATCGATTTGTTCTTAGGTACCCTCATCATTTCTTATCATCATTAATACCGAATGCTTCATAAACCATTCGACGATGCGATTCAGGATGAATCAATTTGAATGACCCTCCCCTTACATTTTGATAACCATGCTCCAACATAGCGCGCTTGAGTTCTTGCTCATGAAGGTCAGCTATACCCTCTACATTGTCAGCTTTAAAAGCTACTAGCCTTATCAACTCTTTTGGCTTAAATAGTCTTGTCCACTCCGCGCCTTTGCCATTCGTCTCGCTGAGAATAGCCAGGTTCACGTGCCTGGTTGTCCCCACAAAATACTTCCCATCTTCAAGGGCCAGCGTAAACCCCTGATAGCCTAGCTCCGGCACATTAATCCCATCGGCTACTTTGACTGGACACACTTCATTACCTAAGCCACTATCGAAAATAAGTGATAACAGATGCTGCTTTTCGTCAATTAGGGTATAGTCTCCACCTCGCACTCTTTGCCATCCGTATTCTCGTATGCAATGGAAGGTGACATCATTCTCATACTTCATGGCAAGCTCTGGGTCCTTGATGCCCGTTCTGTAGGTCTTGATGATATCAATGGGTTTGTGGAGCTTGGTCCACTTGGAGCCCCTGCTCTTTCCTGAGTGGTCTTTGAATCGTCTATCTATGTTAATAGACTGCCCTACATAGATCATGTCATTCTCTAATTGAAGGACGTAAATGTAGATTTCTTCATTTGCTTGATTTTTCATTTTCAAAATGGTTATATGAAACAATTATTTAATTGTGACACACAACCAGACACCTTTCTGAGAAGGCAAATGGAAGGCTTGACTTTTTATCCTTACGGCGCGGGGGGCTTAGCCTAGGCTAATGAGAAAATGACAAGAATCGATTTGCGGGTGGAGCGCGGCAAAGGGGTCTGAGGTTTGCACAAGTAAAAAGTGTGACATAGGAATAGTAATACCGACCGTCAACTTTCACTCAATATTCCAGCGATAAACTTTCTTCAATCCTCTTTATCTGGCATAAAAAGGTTTTTTATGGTACACCTGTTTGATCAATTTAAAGGAATTGCAAACTTGAATTCAAGTGAATTATAGGCTGACTTTTAAGCTAATCTCATGTGTACCCTGACTCTGGCTCAACCCGATCCCGTTGGTAGGGATTTCATAAGCATAGCCAAATACCAGAGATTCGAATACCCTGACCGTAAAGAAGGTACCGAGTCCATAATCATCTCTATAGAGTACTGTGGCACTCAAGATGTCCTGCCAGCCAACCCTTACACCGAGATCCCACTGCGTTTGTAGACTCTGTACACTCCGCAGCGTACCAATAAGGGATAAATCCACGGGCAACTTGCCCTTTGGGAAATGGTACATACCTCCTAGATAAAAATGTCTCAAAAGTTCGAAACCCGAGCTTTTCTCCAAGGACTGATCCGTAAAGACAAAGTCACCGCCAAAGATCTGCTGAGAAGCTATATGGATGTCCAACCGGTCTTTGAAAGCATACCGAATGCCAAAGGATCCATCAGCCTGCGCCTGTGACTGTGCAGATTCGAGTAGCGCCGGATCATCAGGGTTTTGGGCTACCAAGCGGTCAAACAAAACTCTCTTCTGAAGAACCCCACCAGATAGTCCAAATGCGATAGAGTGATCTTCTGATAAGTCAACACGATGTGATACAGTTATATACACACCTGTTGAACCTAGAATGTTAGCAGACTCATGTAGCAGATAGCCGCCAAGCCCTGTGCGCTCATTGAGACGAGTGTTGATATACAACAATCCATGTTGTGGAGCTCCGGCTACACCGGACCACTGATTGCGATAAAGCATCAGAACGTTGGAAGTGGAGTCAGCTCCGAGAAAAGACGGATTGTAGATCACAGGGTACTCCGTGTACTGATTGAATGGAGCGATCTGTTGTGCCACAGCCGTCTGATAACCCAAAACCGTAGCGATTAGGAATATTATTTTTCTCATCTTGCTCTCATTAATGTTAGTGTACCCTTATACACTTTCTCGTGATCAGGGCTCGTGACTTTGTAGTAATAGTTACCTTCCGGAAGTACGTCGGTCTGGAAAGTGCCTTCCCAGTCATTGCGGTAGCCGATAGTGGTGAAGATGACCTCACCCCATAGGTTGAAGACGGTCACCTGGGCATTTTCGTAAGACTCGATATTCTCGACATACCAGCTATCGTTAATCAGGTTGCCGTCCGGTGTGATCACATTTGCGGGTTTGATGATAAAGTCGTTGATCACAGTCACCGCAAGGCTCGTTTCGCTCTCACATCCATTATCATCCACACCAAATATTCGGTACTGCTGACTCTCCAGAAGTGTGGCTGTCGGCATAGGGCTATTTTGAAAGTCTAATCCTACACCTGGCTCCCAGATATAGTCCGCTGCTCCCATGACCTCCAGTGGGGCGGGGAAACCGCGGCTCACAGTGGTGTCTCCACTGGTGACGAGCGTAGGTAAACTGTACACTTCAGTAGCAAGGGAGGATTGGTCTACACAGCCCAATGTGGTGAACACCTCCAGGCTTGGACTATACACATCAGGCTGAAGGTATGTATGTTCAGGTTCTTTTGTGATATCCGTTGATTCATCCCCAAAGTTCCAGCGATAGCTGAGCTCTCCCTCTTGCGAAGTGGAGGTGTTAACAAAAATGGAAGGCTCTCCGAAACATACATTAGCTACTTCAAATGCTGAAACAGGTAGGTGTGCTACGTGAGCGATACTACTGGCGGAAGATACACATCCTTGATTGGAGGTTGCCTTAAGTCCCGCTTCATAAGTGCCCGGATTGGCATAATCCTTTTGTGGATCATTGACTATGCTATTGGTCCCATCACCGAAATCCCACAATATCTCATTAATCGAACCTGATGTGATCGAAGTTTCATTAATAAAGATGGAAGTGTTTTCATGACATACCGTATCTACTGAGAATGCCACTTGCGGTAGCGGATAAACTTCTATCGTGATAGAGGTAGTATCTATACACCCTCGGTTGGTCTGCACGACCAGCATAACATCATATAGCCCATCATCTGGGAAAACATGATCCGGAGAATTGAGCGTACTGGTCGAGCCGTCATCAAAATCCCACTGATAAGTAAGGTCACCTCGAAGTACTGTGCTCAGGTTTTTAAAGTTGACCGTATCCTGATCGCATTCAGGTTCGGCGAAGAAATCAGCTACCGGCTCTGGAAACACAATCAAAGTGCGCTCCCTAATGTCTTTACTACCCTGCTCACTCGTTACTTCCAGTTGCACCCGATATTCACCTGGTAGATCGAAGAGATGTGTTGGCTCTTCTTCCGTACTCATATTGCCATCTCCAAAGTCCCAGAGGTAGGACAGTGTCCCTTCTTTTACTTCAGACAAGTTGGAAAATATGGCTGGGTAGTCTTTGCAAACATCATCCACTCTGAAGTCTGCAAACACCTGAGGCTTGACAATGTATTCCTGTCTGATAGTATCCTTACAACCACCAAAGCTGGACGTAGAGATCAACTGCACACTAAAAGTATCCGACTGAGGATAGGTGTGAGAGGGGTTGATCCCTAAACTGGACCCTCCATCTCCAAATGCCCATCTATAAGTAAGGTTCCCTGATTCGATGGTGCTGTTGTTGAAGAAAGTAGTCTGATCACCTTCAAATACTGAAGCGGCCTCATAGGACAATACCGCCCGTGGAAACACAATCACATCAGCCGAATCCCTTGAAGTACAGCCAAACTCTGAAGTAGCCTCAAGCAGTATTTCGTAAGTGCCGGCAGTATCATATCTGTACTGGAAATCGTCATCGTCCGTGAATCGCTCATCCTCGCCATCACCAAACTCCCAGTCATATAGAATCACCGATCCTGTGGCAATGCTCACATTGGGAACGATCTCTACCGATGTTCGCTGGCAATGATCCTCGACAAAAAAGTCGACTACCGGCAATGGATAGACCACAATCTGCCGGGTTATTGAGTTCTCACAGCCCTGATCCGATGTGGCCGTGAGACTAACGTCGAAAGTTGCGGCTGACTCATATTCGTGGCTAGGCGCTGGAAGCACGGAGCTGGAGCCATCATCCAGGTCCCACAGATAACTCTCGATGGTTCCCGTGCTGATAGAAGATAGATTGGTAAATGCAGTGGTATTGCCTTTGCACACGCTCAGCGCTTGAAACTGTGGTTGCGGTAGCGGCACTATCGTAATAGTCGCTGGTGCTGAAGGCGCTTCACCGCAGGTACCTAGCTCTATCACCGCTCTAAACTGTGTTGTTTCTGTCAGGTTTTCATAAACCAGCGTATCTCGAGTAGTATTGATGACCTCCCAGACAGAGGACGACTCAGCTTTGCGCTCCCATCTGGCGACATTGCCAGTGAAGTCATTCATCCGAAGGACACCCTCATTTTCGCCTATACAACCTATAGCAGCTCCAAGCACATTGCCGGGCACTACTGTTTGATCTACCGTAATTTCAATAACATTGGTAGCCGTCGGATCACAACTACCACTCTGAACAATCGCCCTGTAGTGCGTAGTATTCAGCAAATTGAGATAGTCCAGGCTGGTGGTAGTATTATTGATAGTCGCCCAGGGAACCTCGCCTGTGGGTGACGACTCCCATCTAAGGATATCACCCGTCTGACCGGATAAAGTGATAGAACCGCTGTTGCTACCTGTGCATACTGTACTAGCCCCTGAAAGTGTACCAGCCACCGTGGCTGCATCTATACCGACCGTGATATCATCCTCTACTGTAAAACAATTGGTGGGGACGGTGGCTGTCACGGTGTAGGTGCCTGCTGCGGCCAGGGTAGCTGAGCTAATGGTGGGGTTTTGATCCGTGGAAGTAAAGCCGTTAGGGCCGGACCAGGAGAATACGGCACCCGGCAAAGCCTCCGCAAAGAGTTCGATGGTCTGCCCCTCACACACCACTTCGGTACCTGAGGCTGTCACTTCATTGATAATAACAGTTTCTGAGCCTAGGGCAAAGGTGGGCTCGCTGGCCGTATACTTCCTGACCCTGGTCCAATTGATCGTAATGTCTCCGGTAGCTGTGGTCGCGGGTCCATTGAGGTCGCCCTGATTGATGTGTCCGATGAAAGGAAAATAAGTACCTGGAGTAGTATGCTCATCTTCATTTCTGATTAATGGACTGGGGTCTCCATTACCCGGCCAGTCAAAGTATTGACTATTCCCGGGATACCAGGCAAATGCCCATGTACCCTGAGTCACATTGGCGGAGAGCGCGTCCTGATTAGCAGGGTCTTGCACGTCATCCAGTTGATAACAACCGCCTCCGTCGCTATTGATCTCCCTCATCAGTATAGAAGGCTGGCCATCTACTTCATAATTGATCCCAAATCCATTATCACTACCATCAATCAGTCCTATGATGGTCTGACCATTGTCGACGGAGATCACATCTGACTCTATGATGACCGGGCTAACTACCACCTGATCCGCTACGATGAATAGCTTTTCATCAGCCGTGGCAGAGGAAGACAATGTCAATCGCCCATTGGAGACTACTGCAGATCCGTCCCCGCAGACATTCCATTTATTTGGGTTGACGGCTATGTCATCAAATCCATCAAACAGCTCAAAAGTATTGTCTCCGCTAGACAGGTTAGGTGCGGATGGACTACCGTAAAACATGTAGATATCCTTGGTAGCTGAGCCCAATAGTTCATCCACTTTGACCCATATCCTGGTGGCAGTAGTATTGACCGTGCCATCCTCTATCCAATGAGGAAGCACTTCTTCTGCGCTATTGAGGAACCGGATATCCCCTCCACTGATCTGCATTTTCCCATTGACGATCAGGTCGCTGGTATTGACTGTGACCAGTGCCTGGTAATCTGTCAAAGTAGTTGGACCTGTGTTTGTCAGGGTGACTGGCACCCGATAGTTCCATCCTGAGAGACAAGGCTCCTGCGCATGGGCGGGTAGCGATAGCCCTATGACCGCAGCAATCAACAGCGCTATAGATTTAAGTAGTTTCATAGGTTCAATGATTTCATTGAGTTCAATTAGCGTTTGATTAATTGTTTGTAGACATCACTGGCACGTGTACGTATGGCCAGTATGTATTGCCCGGAGGGTAGGTTGGACATATTGTACTGCCTCGCCAGCTCACTGAGCGATCCAAACTCCTCGGTAAACCAAAGCTTTCCACTCATATCGTAAAGCATGACCAGTAGTGGGCCGTCCTTGGCCTTTTCCACTTCCAGAGCAAAAACATCCATGAACGGATTAGGAAAAACATTAGCCGTAGTGATGGTATCCCTAATAAAAATCTCTGCGAAGGGGTTCTCGGCGTTCAGCTCTTCGCCCTGCTCCACACGACCTGATTCAGGACTTGCGACCGTGATCATTTTGGATAGGTCATCCACACAAGCTTCCAACTCCACCCTGAGATTGACATCATAGACACCCTCTCTCAGATAGATGTGCTGAGGGTCTTCCACCCTACTCTGCACACCATCACCAAAATTCCAATAGTCTTCTGCGGCCAGAGGAATGCTGATATTCTTAAAATTCACGGTATCACCAACAAAGGCCTCCGACACCATCAAAAACTGGCTGATCACTGTATCCTGCGTCACGGTGATGGAAAGGCTATCAGTCCCCTGGCAGCCCGCAGCGGTAGTTACTTCCAGCCAGTAAAGTCCCGCCTCACTTAGTCGAACTGTAGCATCATTGGAGAATACACCATTGGAGGTAGCCCAGCTGTACTCAGCCTCCGCGATAGGCGCTGTGACTTCCAGATCAGCCCCGGCACAAAGGCTCTGATCAGCTCCCAGGTCAAACTCTACACGAGGCTCGAAAACCACGCTCACGGCTTCTTCCAAAGTGCAGCCTTGACCTGCATCTATCAGCACGGATACTTCTTTTGAGTCCAGAATATCGATGGTCCGCGTCGTATCGCCCGTTGACCAGCTATAGCGCATGCCTTCGTTCTGTGCGTCAAGGGTGATCACCTCACCGCTACAAGCGGTCACCAGCGGCTCGAGGGCAGGCAGTGGGCTCGATACGATCTCGACAAGCACTGTGTCTGTAGCCGTACATCCATTGGGACTCTCGATGCGGGCCCAGTACTCTCCCGAAGCAGTTACCAGCAGTTCACTGCCGGTAGAGCCATCAGACCAGGAGATGGTACCATCAGATGGCGGTAGCTGCAATAGCACCTCATCACAGTAGACCCCATCAGCTCCAAGATCGATGATCGGATTGTCCAGAATATCAACGGTGGTGGATGCTGTAGTACTACAACCCTCATCACTGGTGACCGTCACTGTGTAAACACCTGAGGTAGTGACAGCTATGCTAGTCGTATTTTCACCGGTGCTCCACTCGTGGATCAGTCCGTCCAGTCCTGTATCCAGAATGATCTCCTCCCCGTTGCATGCTGAGAATTCAGGTATCAGATTAAGTTCGGGGCTTTGGTTGACAGTGACCTCCACCGACTGACTACCAGGGCAGCCATTTTGGTCGACGATTTCTAAGCTGACAGTCTGGCTGGCGAAAATCGTAATGGTCCTTGTAGTCGCGCCAGTAGACCAGAGGTAAGACTGACTGCCAGGGTTACCGGCATCAAGAACCACTGAGTCACAACCGATGGCCGATTCCGGTAGGTTAGGTGAAAACTCATTGTCAAAACTTACGGTAGTTGATGCAAAAGCGGTACAGCCATCAGGTGTAGTAACAGTCACAGAATATGTACCCGGCTGAGTGACCGTAAGCTCCTGACTGCTTGAGTTGTCTGACCAGAGATAGCGAGCACCCTCATTGCCAGCGTCCAAGATCAGCTGGTCTCCGCAAGTGCTCAACTCTGTCGGGATGTCTATCACGGGTAGTGGATAGATGGTCAGCGGTCGGGTGATGGTCGCATTGCAGCCCTCCTCTGTACTCACCTCAAGGGTAAGGTCGTAAGTACCCGCCCCCAGGTCAGCTAATGTGGGAGTAGCCTCAGTAGAAATCTGCTGACCATCGATGCTCCATTCATAGATCAGCTCACCCTCTGAAATAGTCGATTTGTTGATGACCCTGATCGGCTCACCCTCGCATTCATTGTCTATTTTGAAGTCAGCGACGGGTACTGGATAGACGATCGCTTCGCGGGTCAGTGAGTCGGCACAGCCATTGTCGGAAGTTACCACGAGCTTATAAGTGTAGTCTCCTGCCTCTTCAAAAATAAGTGCCGGCTGCCGGGTAGTGTTGCCACCTTGTCCTTCAATCGACCAGTTGTAGAGCAGAGCATCATCGCTATCGATGGTAGTCGAATTGCTGATGTTAATAAACTCACCGGCACATGCATCCCGAAGGGTAAAGTTGACTTGAGGGATGGCTTGCGCCTCGATGGTCTTGGTAATGGAGGTCTCACACATCTGATCAGAGGTAGCTGTCAGCTCAATATCGTAGATACCCGGAGCTGTGAACTCTTTAATCGGGAATGGCTCAGTATTGGACCCGCTACCATCATCAAAATCCCAGGTGTAGGTCATGGTACCATCGGCAATAGTAGTTAGGTTGTCGATAGACAGGTCCGTACCCACGCAGACTTCCTCAGCCGTGAAATCAACCTGTGGCAGTGGGTAGACCATCACGTCCTGCTTCACAGAATCTATACATCCCGCATTGCTCGTAGCGATGAGCTTGATGGTGTAGTCAGCAGCCTCCGGAAAGTCAAATGTAGGTGTGACCTCTGTAGAAATGTCTGTGGAGACATCAGGTACCCCAAAATCCCAATCATAGTTGGTGATGCTATAGTTGATCCCTCCGATGTTCGAAAGTATGGTCGAGTTGTTGGTGAATACATTGTCCAGTCCCTGGCACACATTAGCGGTAGCAAAGGCTGGCTCTGGCAGTGGGTGGACGACATAGGTCTTTGATAGCGTAGTAGCACACTCAAAGTCTGAGGTAGCGGTCAGGGTCACCTGATAGGCTCCCTCGCTCTCATAGGTATACTCAGGATCCTCAATGTCCGCTGTATCTGCCAAATCGTCAAGTACCCCAAAATTCCAGAAGTAACTCAGAACTCCCTCTGGATCAGACAATGTTGATGAATTTGTGAATGATGATGTCGTCCCCAAGCAGGTGAACGCCTGATTGAAACCCACCACAGGATAAGGCTTCTCTACCACTACCACAGTATCCATGCCAAAGCAACCGTTGGTGTCGGTAACGCGGACAATGTACTTCCCAGGCGTATTCACGGATATCTTTTGGCTGGTGGCACCTGTGTTCCACTGGAAGAAGAGCCCCGGATTGGCAGCATCGAGCTCCACCGGCACGCCCTCACAGGTCGCGATGGTATCGCGGGGTGAGATCTCCACCACAGGTACCACCGCGCACGTGCTGTCAGCTATGGTAATGACATTTTTTTCTCTGCCGAGAACTATGGCCTCACCTGTGACGGTATTGCCGGGATTGTCGAGGATGGTCTTGTACTGGCGCCAGAGCACTCCCTCGTTGGCTGACTCCCAGACAGAGAAGTCCGCCTCGTCCAGTCCTCTCAACTCTGCATCGAAATACTGGAAAACCAGATTATCCAGTGTTTGCTCCTTGTTAGCAGGAATGATCCTGTAGTACCGACTGACGGAACCGTCCGCTGCTCCGGCCTGAGGGCCATTTTGTCTTTCGATGGTGGTAGCTCCCAGCGAACCGTCTGGTGTGAGGCTCAAGCCCAGACCAGCGATATTCTCGGTAGGGCCACTTACCCCTCTGTTGCGGGCAATCGACTTACCCAGTCGACCGAAAAACCGCTTATCATTGGTCTCTTCATAGACCTTACCAAAATTGCCCAGATCAACTCCCGAAATGGCACTATCAAGATTGATAAACCCACTCAGGAACCTGAGTGAGTCGGATACCAGGATGTATTGATAAGGCACCACGCTCGTATCCTTGTCCAGGATCAGCTGATGAAACAGCACTGGATTGCCCTCGATGATCTGGATAGTATCGCCATCGAGTACGATGGAGCCATTGTCGGTGATCAGAATTTGATTATCCGCTTCATTGACGATATTTCTGGCGACATAGATGGTATCACCGTTGATGATGGTACCCGTGACCGTTTGACCGTTAAAAAGCAAGTCGCCGGACTGATCCTTGAGATCACCCTTGATGTGCACGCCCGTGCCTGGCAGCACGATCATCTCATCCCCGATGAGGTGCAGGTTGCCCTGCTGCTCCTGACCGTGGGTTCGGAGCAAGCTCAAGATGAATAATATGGTAAGGAAGTATTTCAAGGCTTACTGCTTGCGTTGGATATAGGCTAATACATAGTACGGTGGGAGGTTGGTGAATGAAGTTGGGTTTACCAGGCCAGCAGCGTTTATATCACCAGTGACAGTATGGCTGTGAGAGTCAGATCTCGTTCTTGCAAGTGAATTCTCACTTTCCGCACTACTGTCATAAATAATTCTATCTCCTGTATCATTATCTCCACTTGGGCTTCCTGTACCATCAACCTCATATGTTGTGAGACCATGAGTATGACTATCCGATGCTGTACCGAGTGTGTGACTATGTGTATGCGAAGGCATGTTAGCAGTTGTCAAAGTCGTATTTGATTCGCCCCCTGTATTGCCAACATTAAATCCACCACCAGAGGATACGATAAACCTCCCGCTCAAATTGGGGGTACCGCTGGTTCCATTACATATGGCCCATCCAGTAGGTGCCGTGGTACCACTCCACATGATGATCCCTCCAATGGGTACCGTTCCGTTACCGACAAATGTGTTGGCCGTCACAGTGCCGCTCACGTCCATATCATCTGTGACCTGTACTTTCTCGTCTACATAGAGCCCTCTACTCTCTTGCGGAGCTGTATTGCTGGCCCCTATGGTGACTTGCCCATCTATATAGAGCCGCGGTGGTGTCGCTGTGCCAGGTGTCGCTTCAAAAAAGCTGATGTTCTGCACAGAGGGATGAGTCTCCATCTTACGCAGGTATTCGCTTCCCTGCAGATTGTTGCGCAGATCCTTGTACTTGAGTGGGTTGACCGCTTCCCAGTTTTGATCCCCATTGGTATTGTTTCCATCACCGTTGTTGGGATTGTAGAAGTAAAACATCTCCTCATCGGTATCGTACACCAGCAAGCCTTCGGCCGGCGTACCGATCTGATTAATGATGTCCATCCTCCGTTGTGAAGTCATCCTAGGTATGAGCAGTCCCCGCTCGGAGGTGTTGAGGTCAAGGATAGAAGTCTCCTCTGGCGTAGGTGTATTGATGCCCACCTGTGCCCTCACATCGAGGGTTAGCATAATGGCTATGGTGCAAAGAATGAGGTAGTGCTGTTTCATTTCTCTTCTGCTTTGATATTGATTTCTTTGATATCTGATTTGATATTGAGCCCGTTGCTCGCATAGGTTCGCAACTGGTAGTAATAAGTGGTACCCGACTGGATGCGTTCGTCGGTGAAGCCCGCCTGTTGTAACCTACCGGAATAGGGCCGCAGGTCGTCCTTGTCTGTACCCTTGTAAACAATCACTCCGAGATTTTGCCCATTGAATGTCTGGGTCCAGTCCAGGGTCACATTTTTGTTCTTTTTGGCAAACCTGAGCGAGATGTTCTTTGGCTCGATTTCTTTGAAAATGCTCTTGTCAATCCCCGGTGCAATTGTCTCTACAACATTGCTCCTCGGCGATACATTACCCTGGATGTCTCTTGCCTCCATTGCGTAGCGATAGGTCTTGCCTGCGCTGACATCCGTATCCGCATAGCGCGTCATCTCTGGTGCTACTTCGATGGTGATGGTATCCTCTGCGGCCTGACGATGGATCAGCCATGCTTCAAGATCGCTATCCACATTCTGCATCCACTCCAGTGTGATGACGTCCTCACCTACTAATGGAGCCTTCATAAATGGCGCTTGCGGGGCAGTCTCATCAGGTATGACGAAGGTAGTCGGAGCGGTGATCTGGCTGATATTGTAGCTGCTGTCCACAGCCGCTACAGCATACCAGAGACTTCCTGCCAGGGGTGCTCCTGTAGTATCGACAAACTGCGTGAGCTCATAGGGTCGACTGTTGACTATTTTATAACCCTCCTCATCCGCTGGTGGCTGCTCACCTATTGCTCTGTAGATAAAGTATCCCCGTATGTCCGCAGATGGGCTCTCTTGCCAATTGAGCGTACTAATACCCTCCTCCCAGCGTACCTCTACGTCTGTCGGGAGGTCTGGAGGGAGCATA
The DNA here is from genome assembly GCA_964351595.1 of uncultured Roseivirgaceae bacterium. GTDB lineage: Bacteria > Bacteroidota > Bacteroidia > Cytophagales > Cyclobacteriaceae > UBA6059. The sequence goes on from CAYGOT010000022.1 coordinate 57,789, forward strand.
TCATCAACCTTGGCGACCAGTGGCATGCTTTCCGATAGGTTGCCATACTCATCGATAGCCCCTATCGTGAATAAGTACTCACCGGTACCGTCGACCTGGAAAGTTGAGCTCCTCATCAACTGAGCCAGCGTATCACTGATTACTGTCGGAACCTGATCCAGCTCCTTTCTGCTCAGCACCACGAATCCTTTGAGGTCATCGGGAGGTGCGGGATATTCCCAATCAAGCTGAACCATCATCGCGCGATCATCTACCGCAATGGTGGCACCCTGGGGCGCGGGTGGGAACACGAAATCAACAGGTTTGGAAACTATGGCTTCAGAAAACTCACCTGTCTGTGCGAAGTAGTCCACTGAGGCCAACCGATACTGGTAGGTAGTCAGAGAGTCCACATCTGTATCGGTGTAAAAGACAGGTGGGAATACCCAGTTGCCAAGGCTGTCCTGACTCTTACTGACATACAGCGGCAGCTCACTGACCTGAGTGTATGCTCCACCATCCACAGATCGCTCTATGACGGTGGTGGTAGATACTGTCTCGTCTATCTTCCAGTTGAGCCAGATCTGATCAGGAAACCTCTGAACTGAGATGCTGTCGAGAGGAGGTAGTTTTGCAAATACACCTGGTTGTACTGCCGGAGACAGGCCGATTTCCTCCTCTTCATTGTCATTCAAGACGCCCGTCACCCTGTACTGATAGGTGCTGCCTTGACCCGCGTCTTCATCATAATAGACCATGCCGAGCATTTCACTAATTTCCTGGCTTCTTGAGAGGTTGAGGTAGAGTACGGCTCTATGAGCAGGAACCGTTTGTAGATAATCAAACTCCTTTTCATAAAACACGGCATAGGATTGCACCAAGGTAGTATTCATTTGCTTCAGTCGCTCCATATTAGGCTCCTGCTTGATCGAGGTACCGATCATCTTCCAATCGAGAGCTGCATCCTGTTTGCGATAAATCCTAAATCCACCTGGATACACACCCTTTTCTGTCAGCCACTTGACAGCAATACCTCCCTCACCTCTGTAATCAGGGGCGGCCAATACACGGTCAATGAGCTGGGCCTGGAGGCCAGAACTCAAAAACAGGAATGCTATGATCAAGAAGCTTCTCATTTGATTTTCAGTGATGTACTGGTTTCTAACTCTCCTAAATCAATACCGAAAACGGTGGCAGTCCCTGATAGGCGTCCACTGATACTACCCGAATCGATATTTCCACTGAGGCTACCGGCAAATTTCACAGATGCCAAGGTGATTTTATCCGTACATGAGCCCACGCCTATCGCATCACCAATACCTGTTGGCTCACACAACTTACAGTCGAGCTTGAAATAAGCTTTGACATCTACGCCAGCCTCGTCGATCCCAAGCGGATCGAGTGTACCTAAAAAGTATGTAGAGACATCATAGCCTGCCTCCAGGTATACTTCGACGACTTCTACATCCCATGATTGCTTGAATTTTCCGGAGGCAGCAAATCCGATCTCCAATTGATTCGGGTCAAGCCACAAGTATCCTTGGAAGTTGGCGTAATCACCTGCTTTGATCGTAATGGGCTGAGGACGGCTCCCCATTTTTAGGCTCCACGTATCGGGTGAGGCCTTGAACTCATAAGCTCCCTCTACTGACACCACTTTGTCCCCTTTGACATTGCCAGTCATAATCGTCTGATTGCCGCTCTTTTCGAGTTTGAAATCTCCCCGAAGAAAGCCGCCAGCCTTATCAGCAATCGTACCGATGTACTTAGGCTCGTTGGGCACTATATCCGGCGACCCTTCGAGGTTTTCGCCCTCCTCGGAGGTAGACGCCAATGATATACCGAGCAGGTCTTCCAGAGCCTCTCCTCTCAGATCTGGTGGGAAGGAGCCCGTGTACAGAACATAGGCATCCAGATCGTTTTTGTAGCTATCAGAAAGACTGCCGGGTACTTGTCCTATATCAGCTTTGTTGAGCATGCCTTCAATCTTATTTTTTTCGTCGGTACGCATCGCCAGCAGCTTCATGTCAGGAAGTCCCAGGTCTATGTGCAAGTCATTGTTGTCGAGTACTCTACCCAGTCCTCCTCCAAAGCCATCGTCAGGTCGGAGGTAGTTGAGCTTATACTTGTAGCCATTGCCCAGGGCCAGCTGGCCTGTAAATCGATCCTGCTCATACTCATCGAAGGTAAACTCCTCCATGCGCTCGTTGATCGTAAAAGATCGCTTCATGCTGCTCAGTCCGTGCTGGAATCGCAGACCGCCAGTATTGGCACTTAGCAGATATTCATCGCAAATACTGTATAGTCCAGGCTTGAAATCGGGGATACTACCAGACGGATCTTGTAGCAAAAACATCACCTTGCACGGGCTGAGGTCAAGGTTGATGAGGGTATCCAGACCAATCTTAATATTGTAATCGTCCCAGCCCATTTTGATCATACTGTAGTTACCAAACAGGTTGAGGTTATTATCATAATTGAGATTAAACAGCAAATCAGGTGAAAGGCTCACATCAAGATTCTGAAACTGTAGCCGCGCCAGCCGATCCATGTTGAGGCTCATATCCAGATCAAGGCCATCGAATAACCGAATAGAAGGAATCTCATCAATCAGCGTCAGGCCAAACTTGTAATCCCCGATATCAAACATCAAATCGGCCGTAGTGAAAGACAGGTCAGGACTCGTAAAACCCAGAATCTTCGTATCGAAATTAAGTCCATAGTCGGGCATCTTAAAGTCGATAAGTTGAGGGTTCAGCTTCAGAGAAATATCCGGCCCTTTGATAAACTCAAGCGACTGATCAAGGCCTATACCCAAGCTCAAGTCTTCGAAGGACAGTGCCAGCGCTTCAGGATTAAGCTCAAAACCATAAGGATCCATATTGAACCATAGACTCCTCTCTATGCCAAAGCCCAGGTTGATATTATCCCAGTTAAAATCCATCAACTCAGGGGTAATATTCAGGAAGTTGTCAGGCACACCGAGTGTCAGGCCTAAATCCCAATCAGGTGAAAGTGAGATACCATATCCCTCATATCCCAAATCGAAACCATTCACGGGATTGAGCTCAAAACTCATATCATATCCATCGAACTTTATGAACTCCCCTACCCCAAATGACAGGTCAAGATTGGTTCCCCATTGATAGTCAACCCCATCAAAAGACAGGTTGATATTATGATCAGCAAGGCCGGCCAGTCCAAAAGAATAATCATTCAGCCCAATATCGATTTTGACGTCACCTATAGCGCCAAACATCAGATCAGGTGAGAAGCCAAACTGGTAATCACCATAGTTGAAGTCCAACTGCGGATCGCTAAACGCGAGATCAAGATCTGGCATGTTGAAACTGAATAGGGTATCCACTCCCAATCCAATAGTGTAGTCACCATAATTGAAATCAAACTTGTCAAACCCTCCATATAGGTTCACATCGCCATAGTTGAAGTCGAAAAACTTTGGCCCGCCAAAACCAATTTTCAATCCCGCAGTGTTGATTTCACCAAGCCCGAGGCTGTTTAGCTTGAAAGAGGTGTCCAGGTCTTTGAAAATATTGGTCTCAAAGTCGCCTTGAAGATCCAGTTTAAGACCAAGTGTCCAAT
>CAYGOT010000023.1:0-58999 GCA_964351595.1 uncultured Roseivirgaceae bacterium
GCCCGGCCCCAGCATCACTGTTCAGTGCCACATCCTGACTCGTGCCTGCATTCACATTGATCGTATAGCTGCCATCACCCAGCACTCCGTCGATCTGGATCGTCGGGGTGGTCGTCGTGCCATTCACTATCGTAATATTTCCGCCACTCGTTCCCGTATGGTTAATCACCACATCGCCAGAAGTCAGGTTAACCGTGCTTGCTCCACTATAGGTTACTCCAAAGTCTACTGTCGCTGCACTGTTGGCATCTGTCACACTTGGGCTACCTATTACCAACGTTGGTACAGTGTTGTCTACCGTAACGCTACCGCTTGGCCCGGCCCCAGCATCACTGTTCAGTGCCACATCCTGACTCGTGCCTGCATTCACATTGATCGTATAGCTGCCATCACCCAGCACTCCGTCGATCTGGATCGTCGGGGTGGTCGTCGTGCCATTCACTATCGTAATATTTCCACCACTCGTTCCCGTATGGTTGATCACCACATCGCCAGAAGTCAGGTTAACCGTGCTTGCTCCACTATAGGTTACTCCAAAGTCTACTGTCGCTGCACTCTTGGCATCTGTCACACTTGGGCTACCTATTACCAACGTTGGGCCAGTCTGATCACTGGTGATGCTATATTGGGTCGCGGCTGTGTTGTCATTGCCAACGCTATCTGTCACCTGATTAGCCGCCAGGTCAATGGTCACTAAACCGTCTGCCAGTGGAGTTATATCTACTGTCCAGGTCTTACCATCTGAAGACAGGTTTTGAGCATTGCTCGCTGTGCTATTACCCAGAGTCAAAACCCCGGTATTAAATCCAACCACGCCTTCACTGAAAACTACATCCAATACGAAGGGTGAGGTATTGGTCGGATCTGTTTCTCCACTGCTCAATGTGACTGACGGAGCTACAGCATCACCCGCCCAAGTAAAGGATAGCGTATAAGGATCTTCATCTGCATCATCATTGTCGATAGACAGGTTAACGGTCTGAGAAGGCTCTGAAGATGGGGTGATTTCAAAAGTAAATGTCGTCTGACTTGCTCCAGCAATTGACGCGGTGGGTTGTGAAGTAATATTAAAATCTCCCACATCTCCGCTGGCGACTATCAAGTCCGGGGTGCCCGTTAAATTCAAAGGAGCGTTACCCGTATTCTCGATAGTGATCGTCACAGGAAACGCCACACCTACTTGCAAAGTACCTAAATCAGTTGCCCCCGCACCAGAAGCAATAGGGTTATTCAGCGCGTCTTTTACATTAATCTCGGCAACAAAGGACTGAACTGCGGAGAATGGTGATGTTCCATCAGTTGGGTTCGTAGCTGTGGCAACTACTTCATCTCCATTCGTTAACGATAAACTACCCACTGACCAGGTACCTCCGGCGACAGCACTCGTTCCGAGATAGGTCTCTCCCTGACCATTAGCATCTGCTAAATAAAGGTCAATAACGTCTGTGCCACTACCGGTACCGGTGACAGCTGATGACGAAACAATGGCATCAATCGACGGAGCGACCTTATCATTGTTGGCGCCTGTTCCCAGCACGATACCCGTGCCATTACTAAATATAGAATTTCGCTGAATAAGGTTACCATCGCTATTAGCACCCTCAACGAAAACCGCATCGGCTGAATTATGAGCGATGATGTTACCATCCGATGTGGTGGAGCCAGATCCTATAGTATTGGCTGTAGAAGCCGTACCATCCACGATGTGGATACCATTGAATGTGTTACCAAACGGGGTAGTGTCGTCCGAGGCAACCCCGATATTATTCCTCTGAATGATGGTACTAACTGCACCGTTCATTAATATTCCTGATGTGCTCGCACCGACAATTACATTGTCTGTGATTGTGCTGTTTGATGAGGCCACCACACTTATTCCGGTAGATCCACCATAGGCTGTGGTCTCAGCCGGGTTGAGTCCTATAATGTTTCCAACAACATCAATATTATCGGCATTGCTGATACTCACCTGGATACTCGTATTGTTGGCAATCACATTGCTCTCACCAGCCGAAATACCTCCGAGATCTACCTGATCAGCATTCGTTCCAATAAGTACACCGACATTATTGGCCTGGCCAGCCACTGTGCCATCAGGAAGGATACCAATATAATTGCCTTGAATCGAGCCTCCACCAAGATGTGACAAAATGGATATACCGGCACTACCATTATCTGTGAGTATGTTGCCTTTGGTAGCTGCTCCCAATACATAGCCATTGCTATTAGATGATACAAAGTTGAGATTGATGGCCTGAAGGTCGAACCCACTGATCCATAGTCCATACACTTCTACATAATCAGCCTTGATATCGAGACCAGTAAACAGACCCGTGGTTCCGATGACATGAGGAATGGTACCTGTAGCAATATTCCACCCTGGCTGAGTGGTTGCATCTATGATCGTACCCACAGCAGTAATATCAGGCAGCTCTGAAACTAAGTTAATCTCCCATGGTCCGCCACCAGCTATGTCGAAAGTGATCGTGCTTCCCGGATATGCATTGGCGGTAGTAATTGCAGCACGCAATGATCCCAAACCGGAATCTGCCAGGCTGGTTACCACCGTGAGGCCTACCGGAATGCTAAACTCTGAAGTACCATTCGTCGCATTGGTCATCGTGGCAACCACTGCTGCACCGCTTGTAAAACTTAGGCCGGATATAGACCAGTCACCTGCTCCATCTACAGTCGCAGAATCAAGAATTGTCAAGCCCTGGCCGTTACCATCATCGAGGTATAAATGGATTTTGTCACCAATCGTACCGGTACCGTCTACCTGAGTAGCAGTTACGGAAGTTATGGTCGGAGGCAAAATTCCACCGTTGGCACCATTCAGAACAATACCATCACCATTGTTGAAAATACTATCTGCCCGGATAAATACCCCTGAGGTGGAAGAACCTTCGACCAGAATAGCCTCCTCACCATTGTTGGCAATGATGTTTCTATCAGCAACAAGGCCACCGATCTGCACATTTGAAACACTACCTGAGCTTGGCAGACGGATTCCCTTGCCAGAATTACCCAGCGCATCACCTTCTACATCTTCTCCAATGACGTTGTTGCGTACGTATAGATCCTGAATACTCACTAGTACAACTAGTGCGGCATCCGTACCTGATTTATATCCAGTGCCCACTATGTAGTTGTCAGACACCAGGGTGGTACCGCCACCCTCCAGTATGATTCCACTTCTCATAGAAGGAGTCACATCAGCAGTACTACCATCAGCAGTCAATCCTATATAGTTACCACTAATGGTATCTGCCCCAACACCCCCTGTACGATAGATCGCATCGTATTCTATATTGTTGAAGACATTATTGGTGATATTGATATTAGTGACATTTGATTCAATGAGCAGACCGTTTCCGGTAATATCTCCAGCCGTCGAACCATTGAAGTCCACACCAAAATAGTTGTTATTTACAATGGCATTAGTCGCCTCATCTACGGTCACTGCTTCTTCGGTAGAGGATAATGCCAAATTGACAAAGATATTCTCCTCCAAGATATAGCTATCAAATACCGGAGTGACGTTAGTTCTGGAAATGGCTGCATTGGTGAAGCCTGTAAATCTCAATCCACGGACTGAAAATGCATCTGCTCCCGCGGCTGGTGCCAGATTGAGGCCATGACCCACTGTACCCCCACCATTGAGCGTAAGCATGATGCCAGAAGAGAAATCATAACCCGGTACGGTAGTAGCATCAAAATCAATACCCTTTGTGATATTCGGGAAGGTGCTTCCCATATTGATGGTCCATGGGCCCGTGCTCTCAGAGGATAGGCTGAAAGTGACCGCAGCATTATCGTTATTAGAGGCTTCTATATCCGTGATCACCTGTCGCAATGATCCGGCACCTGTATCGTTGACATTCGTCACGTCGTATTGAGCAAAGGACCCAAACTGAGAGGTACCGTCGGTCGGATTGGTCTGGGTGGCGAATATCTGTTCTGTTCCTGATAAGCTTAAACCAGCCAAAGTCCAGGCCCCTGTGCTCACAGTAGTTACACCGATGAACTCTATACTCGCTCCATTGAGTCTATAGACGTGAATATCATTGCCATTGTCTCCGGTACCAAACGCGGTAGAGGCACTGATACCATCGACGAGCGGAGCGGCTATATCATTGTTGGTGCCAGTGGCATAGTTGAAGTTATTGGCATTGCCGACTAACGTATTACCGATAATTTGAACACCAACTGTTCCCGATGAAACTTCGAACGCATCACCAGATGCATAGCCCACTATATTAAGTGAGTCCGCCACGATTGAGCCAATGATAACATTATCAGAGAAGGATGTAATGTTGTCGACGTTTCCAAGGTTAGTCTCTGTACCTGCTATGCCAACACCAATATTGTTGCCATAGACTTGTGCCCCGTCGGCATTAAATAAGTTAATACCGCTGCGGCCGGAACCGGAAGCCACAATAATATTTCCGCGTCCCTGGGCTCTGCTACCGCCAATCACGACCCCTGTGTTGGTGCCCGCTGTAGCTATGCCATGTTGCGTGTTAGCAGATGGGTCAGTACCATTAATAGTACCTATCCTATTGCCCTCGATGGTAGCATTAGTGGAGCTGACCAGATAGATCCCCGAGTTAGCATTACCATGAATGACGTTTCCTTTGTCCGGTCCACCTATGATGACATTACTAGCTCCATTGACTGTAATACCTGCATTTTGAGGATTGCTAATTATAGAGCCCGTATAGCCCGTGATATTCATGCCGTAGATAGCTGAATTATCCGCGTCTACTCTTAGTCCAGTCTGATTGCCGCTCAACCCACTACCGTCTAATCGTACCATTGCATTTTCGTCTCCAAAAATCCAGCCCGGCTGGGTAGCACCATTGATGATAAGAGGATTGGTAATAATCGGCATGCCTGAAGTGGCAGGGGCTATAATCCAAGGTGCGGCTTCATCAATAGAGAAATCGATGAAATCAGTATCCGTATCGGTGTTTGACTGAGCTATGGCGTACTCCAATGAACCTGGGTCACTGTCATCATTGGTATTGGTTACTCTCAAGGACCAAAACGCCCCATTAAGTGTACCATCATTAGCCGTGGTGTTCGTTTGGATGTCAGCTGCTACTGTCTGATTGCCAGCAGCAAGGTCATCGTCGAAGTTCCAATACCCAACCATATCGGAGGTGTTTGTGGCCGTGTTGTACATATCAGTCTGGATCTGGATTTCCGTGCGGGCTGCATCGAAGATTTTCACTTCATCCACCTGACCACCAAACTCAAATCCAGGTCCTGTCCCGTTACCTATTGTGAAATTTCCGGTAGGTGCCCCTGCTGGTGCCGGGGGAGCACTGGATAATGCCGTCGATACACCATTGATATAAGCACTCCACACACCAGCGTTCCTTACAATAGCGACATGTACCCATTCATTAACCGAAGGGGTATATTCTATGGCATATTGACCGATACTACCAAGCATGATCATATACTTACCAGTAACCGACTCCCGGGAGATACCATAGCCATTCGTACCGGAATTACCATTGTACAATACAACTTCAAGACCTGATGGCGCTGGGCTTTTGATCCAGGCTGATAAGGTGACATCATCAACTGCGGTAGTTGGTAGTGCTGTGGTCACCTCATCATCTACCCCGTCAAAATAAATACCCGTAACACCAAGTGGTGCGGGTGTAGTTGGTGCAAGGTAGACAGCATCGCTAGCTGTCAGTACACTGGCAACATCTACCGCAGCGACAAAGGTAAAGTCACTGAACAGTGGTGTCGCTACGGCAACAGTCCTTACTGATTCTGGTAAGGAGGCAACATTAGCCGTAAGGAATAGATAATTGGTAGTACCACCATTAATCACAGGGTCTGGACCGGCCGGATTGAAAGTAAGTAGCTCACCAGCGCCACTGGAAGTCGCCACGATAGTACCCATTGTGGTATTGTCCCCTGTGGTACCAAGGTCGGCATCCTCAGAAAATATCAAGTCAAACTGGGTAATATCTGCCGCAGTGTAATCGCCAAAAGTCGTCAAAGCTACTTCACTCAAGGTGATGTCATCAAGCCCAGCCTGAAGGCTTAGACTGTAGATAATATTGTCAAGGGTGCCAGGTGCTATATTGCCATTTACAGCTGCCAGCGTGGTGATCGTCATCTGCTCTGTAGCGGTTGGCGCACTAAACTCTGATGTACCATCAGTGCTATTTGTTCTTGTAGCAAGTAGTATATCCGTAGGACTCAAGGTTAATCCGGTGACCGACCAGGTAGTCCCTGTAGCGGTGACCGTACCCAGGTACTCCTCACCCTGCGGGTTGGGACTGGTACCACAGACAGAGGTTTGTCGGTAGACATGTACTTCATCACCGTTGCTTGTGCCATCTCCGGAGATGCTACTACCGTCAAAAGAAAGAATGTTCGGAGGGGATAGTTCGTTGTTTCCACCATCAGAAAGACTAATTCCCACTTCACTTGCTGAATCTCCATTGCAGAAAATGCTATTGCCAATGATCTGGTTACCATTCGCTGATGTCTCACCATTAGCCACAGATATGCCGCTTCGGCCATTATAAGCAATGATATTAGCCTGATTTAAACCAGTGCCTCCTACAATATTATTATCAACTTCCGAACCCGTAAAAAAGGCATCAAGTAAAATGCCGTCATTGATGTTAGGTATGGGTGAAGTACCATTAATATCAGTACCGATCTTATTATCAAAGAATGAATTGCCACTGCCATTGAGGACTCTGATTCCCCAGCCTTCATTGCCGGATATTAGATTGCCCTGAATCAATGAGTTAGAAACCACATCGCCACTAAAGCCAAATTGAATGCCATCATTCTTATTAAGAATGGCATACGTACCGCTGATATCTGTGCCTATTTTGTTACCTAAAATCTGGTAATTTGAGCCGTCGATGATTCTTACACCATATGACGAACCTGTTGATGGATTAAAGTTTCCACTAATAAGATTTCCTTCTCCAGGGTTCAAACCACCAACAACAGTCCCATCTGATGCATCCAGCCTAATGCCAGTACCTATATTGCCTAAGGCACTCGTACCAGAAGGATTGGTACCTATATAATTACCCAGGATGGTTGCATTTGGGCTGTCGGAAATCCAAATACCATCCTCATTACCGGAAACGAGGTTTCCTTCATCAGTACCTGCACCTCCGATGGTTGTTAATTCCGCATTACTAGATAATCTAATGGCAAAGCCTACATTTCCATCTGCGGTAGTTCCGTCAGCGGTAGTCCCTATGCGATTGGATTGAATAAGTCCATTATCCGCACTAATAATATGGACACCATTTTCATTACCCCTGAGGATATTACCTCTTCCCGGGGCACCAATAATATAGTCGTCAGCCGCATCATTGTTGGCAAATATGCCCGCCCGACCAGAACCGGTGAAGCCGGTAATCTCCAGTCCGTACACTTCAAAACCGGCAGCATCGAAAGTCAGTCCATTAAAGTTTGCACCGCCACCGTCAATAATGATCTGAGGGTCATAGGCTGTGTAGCCCGGCTCTGTGGTACCGTCAATGGTTACTCCGGCCTTGGTAATAGTAGGCAATGTGGTAGCAGGGGAAATGGTGTGAGGTCCACCCCCAGCAATGTTGAAATCAATCGTCACAATCCCTGCTGAAGAGGCGTTAGCATCTGTGATTGCCTGACGAAGTGAGCCCGCCCCGGCATCAGCGTCAGTAGTCACAGTGATGGTCTCATCAAAGGAAGTCGTATACTGCGGATCACCCTGCGCCTGTCCATTATTGGCATTGACACTTACATCTACAACATTTGAAGCAGTGCCAGTGGCCGCTTCATCGAATGCATAGTAAGCCATTAGACCCAATTCATTGCCCTCCAGACGAGTGAATCGGTCTGAGAAGTCTGACTTTGCAAAGTTCCAAACCCTGACCTCATCCATATCGCCATTCAGTGATTGACTATTATCATAAAACGCGCCAAGAGTTAAATTCCCCGTTCCTTGAAAATCGGCACCAGCCACATCTGAGTCTTCTACCGCACCATCTAAGTAAATCGTCCGAGCGTTACTTGTTGCATCATATGAAAATGCCCAATGATGCCAATCACTATCAGTGAAAGTGGCTGTCGTCAGTAGATCATTTGCGAAAAAGTTGAATTGCATTTGATTCGCAGTATTAAAACCAACATGTAGTCCCTGATTAGCACCGGATGTACCCATGGAGAACAGATATTGGAAGGTGCCAGTGCTTGACCTTTTTACCCACGCTTCTAGTGTAAAACTATTGTTGGCAAGGGGCACATCTCCAGTGGTTACATAATCCCCGGTCCCATCAAAATCTATTGCATTCCCCGGGAATGCCACAGTGGTACCAAAGTCCACTTTGCTGGTATCAGAAATAGCACCCTTGTAGGCTGCTACACGATAAAAGTTTCGGACATCCGCACCTACCGTATGCACATGGAAAGTGTCCGTAATGCCGGTAGCGACTTGTGTCCAAGGTCCGTCATAGCTCGAGGAACTCACTACCGTAAAGCCGTCTTCACCAGTGGACTGATCTGCCCAGTTGATCTGTAGATCGCCGGCGGCTACCTCATAGACGTAGAGGCTATCCGGCGCGTTAATCGTATTGATAAACACCGTGTTGAAAATAGTACCGGACATGCTACCTGTGATTGCCAATAAATCCAAAGAGCTGTTTTTATCGAAATCAGCAACGTGCAGTCCGGACATTCCCACTAAAGCCGCCGAATACACCCCATCTTCACTGAATGATGCAGAACCATCATTGTCATACAAGCGAAGATCACCACTAGCGGCAGATCCCGTAGCGATATCCAGATCTCCATCACCATTGAAATCCGCCAGCTCAATCGCACTATGTCCAGCGGAATTGATCAATACAGTACTGAAGCTGAAAGCACCCGATCCATTGTTGAGGAATATCTCCACATTCCCACTCGCATCGGAGAGTACCACATCCACAAAACTATCTGCATCAAGCGGACCTACTTTGATGTTTACCCTACTCGCCTGGCTACCACCACTAAATGTTGTCTTGGTGAAACCTGCAGCACCATTGTTAATCCACACGCTCCAGTCCCCGCTCACTTCAGCAGTGAATGCATCCAAGTCTCCATCATTATCCGCATCTGCCAATTGTACATCGCTAATGTCAACGGTCAAGTCAGGCAGTGTAGTCAGCAAATCATACTCTGTGTTGGCATTGTCATAAACATAAACCCTATTGCCATTGCCTGCACTAGTGGTGCCACCGACGAATAGGTCCGGATGACCATCACCATTGAGGTCTCCGAGATCAAAGTAGTTCTGACCATCATTGAGAGACACCTGTGTATCACCTATTGTACCATTAGTAGATGATACACTACCTAATCCATCATTGAGGAATAATTGGACTTGATCAGTATTTATGTCCAAAACGATCAGGTCTAGCCAACCGTCCTTATTGACATCCGCAGTGTGCATATCACTGTATTCTGTAAAAGTTCCGTACAGAGAGGTTTGATCCAATAAACCAGGATCATTATAGTGCTGTATCAGTCCATTTTCATTGCCAAGGAAAACGTCTAAGTCGCCATCAGCATCTTCATCTCCAATAGTTGCAGATATTGTATTTTCAAACTCAGCAGGAATGACATACGGGCTAAAGCTGGGTTGAATATCACCACTTTCTGTATGAAACTGACTGGTGTAGGCTACAGCTACTTCACCTCCTGTACCCAATACATCTATCGTGATGTTGATACTCACCAGCTCGCCTGCCTTGAGGTCAGTAGCAGGTGTAAATTCGACGATCGTATTATCACCTCCTATCGCCCAGGTACCCTCGATGGTCCCTGTCTGGCTACCGCTAATGATGATGTTGTCGTCAAAGGTCTGATTAGGGGATACCGTATTATTATTCACGGTAGTGAGGTCGACATCTGCGTCAAAATCGATGCTGATCACCTGATTGGCGGGTACGCCGGTAGCGTTAGCCACAGGCGTGGTAGATTCTAAGTTAAGCAGGTCTCTTGTGAGATATACCAGGTTGGGTGACCCGTTCTTAGCCAGGGCAATATCCAGGTCCTGATCATTGTCAAAGTCGGCAAGTGCTACACCATGGGTATCTCCGGTATTGGAGTTGATAAGTAGACCCGGATCGTTGGCCACACTTTCGAAGCTACCGCCATCATAGTAAAATACACGGTCTGACATGGTAGAGCCGGATCCGGCATAACCCACCACGAGATCAAGGTCTCCATCATGATCCAAATCACCGAGTGCCAGGTCTTGTGAAAAACCTGTGGTCACTGTGGCAGCAAGAAAACCAAAGGTAGAACTGGCAGAAAATGGCGAACCTGTTTGATTGTTTTCAAAATAGATGAGTCTGCTAGAGTTGCGAGAATCTACTGCCACAAGATCTAGGTAGCCATCATTGTTTACATCTCCTAAGGCGATATCGTCCATCTGGGCTGCTGTAGACCCAAACAGACCAAATGAGCTCAGGTAAGGTGCTACTCCTGTGTTGAGATAGTACGCACTTCGAGCATTTTCAAAACCCGCAGGTGTAGTATCTGTATTGCCCACCACAAGATCCAGCAACCCGTCATTGTTAATATCTCCGAGCTCAAGTCCCAGCGCACTTGGAAAACGTCCAGTATTTTCAATAAGATTAGCGGTATAGTTGGTGCCAGTGCCATCATTTTCATAGAAGTAGATAGCCGCATTAGTCGTGGTGTGCTGTGTGATGAAGTCATTATCCCCATCATTGTCGATATCGCCGATAGCAATATCAAAACTGTTGCCAGAAATCGATCCCGTATAGTCAGCAACATTGTCAATGATACCTGCACCGTCATTGAGATAAACCAGAATATTTCCGGTCGTACCCACTACCATGTCAAGGAAGCCATCGCCATCAAGGTCACCCAAAGACATGCTATATTCAGTAACGCCTCCCGTAATGGTTTGTGTAGTCGAAGCGTCAAAGGGGTCTACAAGATCTCCAGTACCTGCATCGTTCATGTATACGAGTATATCCGTAACACCTCCACCAGCGATCGCCATGTCCACAAAGCCATCCTGATCTATATCACCAAGCGCCACAGCTCTGGACTGCTCTGTCGTACCAAATGTTGTGTTGTTTGGGTCAAATTCTTTACTCTCTCCTCCGGTAATGACTGTGAACTGGAATGCGTCGGAAGCTGCAATCTCACCTCCAGTTCCACGGACGTCACTGGTCACCGTGACGGTCAATAATTCACCCGCTTTGAGATCAACAGATGGCATGAAATCTACGATGCTATTGTCTGATCCAAGGGCCCAGGCGCCTTCGATGATACCGGTATGGTTTCCACTGATTTTAATGTTGTCGTCAAAAGTCTGATTAGGTGAAACCGTACTATTATTCACGCTAGTGAGGTCGACATCAGCATCAAAGTCAATGCTGATCACCTGATTAGCAGGTACATTGATCGCATTTGCGACTGGCAGTGTGCTTTCCTGATACATCACCATAGCATTGATCCACAATTCATTGATGCCACCGTTGTTGGCAATGATCGCGTCCAGATCACCGTCACCGTCTACATCCGCTAAAGAAACTGCACGGCTTTGAAGTGCCACGGTTGGATATAAATTGGGAGAAAGTGAGAAGCTTCCGGTACCATCATTTACGAACACTTCATTCGTCTGATTGCTGCTGGTACCATTCGTCACTATAGCATCTAGGTCGCCATCACCATCAATATCACCTAAGGCAATATCTGAACTTGGGTTGCTGTTGGAAGTCAATGCGTCAGTGGCAAGGCTGAAGTTGCCATCACCGTCATTAGTATAGAGGTAGTTGGACGTGTTGCTATTCGCAAATACTATATCGAGATCTCCATCGCCATCGACATCACCCATCTCCACGGCCGTAGTATTGGTAAAGGTCACTGGGAATTCCCCTTTGTCGGTAAATGCCCCTCGTCCATTATTAATATACAGCTTATTAGCGGTCCCGCTGGTCTGGTTGGCAAAGACCACATCAAGGTCACCATCGCCATCGACATCACCGAGTGCCAGATCCTCCGTGTTATCACCATCATTAAACAATCGTACTGTTCCGGTGGTGAAGTCGCCTGTCCCATCGTTGAACTGAATGGCATTGGACTGCCCACGCTTGGCAATCACGATATCCAGGTCACCATCCATATCGAGATCTCCAAACTTGGCTTCATATTCGTCATTACCAGTCTGTGGAAGATCAGTAGCACCATCATCTGTAAATCCGCCAGACCCATCATTCGTATATAAGTTGTTGTCAGCAAAACGGTTGATAACCAGTAAGTCCATATCAGCATCCGCATTGACATCACCGAAAGTAGCACCCCAGCTGTTGGCGCTGGTCGTAGGAAATGTGCCAGATACGGTATAACCACCAGATCCGTCATTAATCAACAGATCATTGGCACCTCCAAAGCTTGAAAATAAGATATCAAGGTCATTGTCACCTTCGACATCAGCTACTGCCAATTTATAGTTGACATCTGTGTCTGCGGGGAAAGTCCCGGTAGTATTGGCAAATGCTCCACCTCCCGCTACGGCTACCCGAAACTCAAATGTCGTAGCTTGAGTACTTGCACCAGTGGTGCTCAGTACATTTTCTGTCACGATGACATTGAGCTTAGATCCAGCGGGTTGATCGGCATCAGGATCGAAGGTAATAGCAGCTGTACCGCCTCCACTAAAAGTACCGCTCACCAATCCAGTCTGATCATTATAAACAAGTACGCTCATAGCGTCAACTGATGCCCCGTCTACATTGTCATCGAAGTTGAGCACGATATTGCCATTGGCCGGGAAGTTGACGGCATTCGCCAATGGACTGGTTGTATTGACCACCATTGGTGGCGTCTGCCAGAGCTTTATTTCCACGCTATAGTCATTCAGGATCGTGGTGGCCAGGTCAGCATAGCCATCTTCATTGAAGTCTGCCGTCACGACCTGGTCATTATAGTTTGATAGCGGAGAGCTGTGAGCCAATGTGAAAGCACCTGTCCCATCTCCCTGATAAATATCGATCGTCAGCTTGTCCCCATTACTCAGCGCCATATCCTGATGGCCATCACCATTGTAGTCACCGACGGCCAGGTTGTAACTGTCATCAACAGTCACTTCAGTCTCACTAAAGCCACCTATACCATTACCGGTAAATATGTAGTACGCCCCAAAGGTACCTGCAAGGATATCAAGATCACCATCTTCATTGACGTCCGCTATGGCCAGCTCGGTTGGATCATTGCCAAAGTAGCCACTGGTATTTGCTCCAGCAAAACCGCCAAGACCATCACCAGCCAGGAGAGACAATTGATCATCATCGCTGCTTCTACTCACAATATCTGCAAAGCCGTCGTTATTGAAGTCCCCCGTGACCAACAATGCGGGGTTTGTACCGGCTGTGAAGTAGGATGCGGAACCAAATGTGCCATCACCATTGCCTAGTGCTACGGCTATTTCGGTAGCCTCAGGAGTGAAATTATACATACCCGATGCGATATCCAGATAGCCATCACCGTCAAAGTCCGCTACCGCTACATCACTTGCGGCATCCGTCAGCGCAACGAACTGATTCGTGCCATTAAACTGGCCAGTACCGTCATTGGGCATGACGATCATCTGATTGGTAAAGCCATCTCCTACCAGTACATCCGGGAATCCATCATTGTCAAAGTCCCCCAATGCAATGGAAGTAGAGTTGGTCCCCCCCGGCAACAAGTATTCATTAAAACTTCCAAACGTGCCATCACCAACACCTAGCGCCACGTTGATTTTGGCGTGCTGTATGTAGCCGACTACCAGGTCCTGATGACCATCATTGTTGAGATCGCCCACGAGTATATCATAGGGCTCCTCATTGTTGCTGACAAACTCCAGCGACGACTTGTAGGACAGGCCTGCAGGAGGCGCATTCGTTACCACAAATTGTCTGTCAATAGCTGAAGATATAGACTGAAGACTGTTCGATGACTTATCCTTGTCTGAGTCGACTACCTCAATAGACGACACAGAGGTCGCACCTACCGGAATCTCGAAAGTCAGCTGAGTATCGTCACCGGATATAGTAGCGACACTGATACCTCCGAATACAATCTCGTTGAGCGAGTATGCAGGGTTGAAATTGCTGCCAAGCACAGTGACTGTAGTACCTGTCGGGCCTGAGACGGGAGAAAAAGAAGTGATCAATGGTGCGGGTCCCGGATCGGCACCTGACAAGATCCACTCAGGTGCTGTGAAGGCACCTACCGGACCAAACCACTGCCCGTTGATTGTATTTGTTGAACGATCGACGATAGTTTCCCCAATATTTTCATCAAGGGCATAGTAGAGTACCAAAGTAGGGTCAGTCAAGGTTGGCCGACCAATATACTCACCGTTGGTAAAGTAGGAGGCAGATTTAGCCACATTCCAGACTTTGACCTCATCAATCGCTCCGTCAAAAAATCCATCAGTTCCTGACAAGCGAACACGAGCGCCTAAGGATATTTCACCTTTTGGTGGAGTCCCATCTATTGTGCCGGGACTTCCATCAGCTACTCCATTGATATACATTTGTGCTGTTCCACCAGATTTTACGACTGCAACATGACTCCATTCATTCAATGGTATGGGCGTTGATGCAGAAACTGATTGATATGTCACGTCACTTTCTCCGTAGGCCACAATCCCTGCGGGGGTGATATAGATCTCTCCACCGGTTTGGTTTACGGTAGTATTGCCCCTCCAGTAAACCCACGAATTGGATACTCCGAAATCCCTTGGATAAACCCAGGCAGATATGGTGAGATCTGGTAATGCTCCGATTGACTCTGGCGCGTTGGTGTAATCATCCACACCATCAAAATCAAGCGCATATCCAGGAAATGCTGTGGTGGTACCAGACTCTAGAGCGGACTCACTTTCATCATCTCCCCGGTAGGTATTGACGGTGTAGAAGACACTTGTATCTGTGCCGATGTTGTCAGTGAAAGACAGTGTATTGGGATCGAGCGACGCTACCACGGTGGCATTGGTACCGTTGGCATCACTAGCCCGCACTACCGTAAATCCATCCTCATTGGTCGTATTGTCCTGCCACGAGAGCTGGACATTTTCATTATCGGTACGCTCGACGATGAGGTTGGTCGGTGAAGTGAAGTCAGAGTTGACATATACAGGCCCATTGGTCAAAGTACCATGATTGGCATTGATACTTCTATCACTAGCAGTAATACCTGTGTTTTCATCAAACGGGTAATAAGCTACAAGCTTGGCTTCATTGCCTTCGAGCCGAAGGAAACGATCTGAAAAATCTGACTTCACAGAATCCGCCCAGAGCCGAACTTCATCTACTAATCCGCTGTAATATGCTGAAGTATTTCTAGCACTGCCTATACTTACATCAGTACTTGGTATAACACCTCCTGCACTTACTGTGAAGTCTTGCTGTCCATCAATGTAGAGCATGCCATTGGGGTTATCATTTACATAAGCTACATGGTGCCAGTTACCATCAAAAACTGTCGCTGTGCTAGTTTGATCAAGCTGTATTACACCGTCCGCACGTCTTTTGAAGAGTCTTATGCGATCCTCAGAGCCACCATTGCCAGCTACAAAGCCAAAAAGTGTATTGGACTGTAGGGGATCATACTCACTATATATGTAAGTACCAGCCGTCGGTGTGCCCTTCACCCACATTTCTATGGTATAATCAGCATTTGTGGTAACCGGAATGCCTGTAGAAATGGTTGCCGCTACATAATCATCTACCCCATCAAACTCCAATGCATAGCCCGGATAGTCTTCAACGGTCGCAAAAGTGGTATCGGAAGGAACCACATTGGATCCTGAATAGGCTAAGACCTGATAAAAGTTGTCTTCTCCCTGGCTAACATCATGCACAAATGAGGTCTCATCCACGCCTACTTCTCCCACCTGTCGGGCATTTGTCGTAAAATCAAAATCATCAGCCGCGAGGATACGGTAACCTGCCTCACCTGTGTTGTCGGTCCATTCGACCTGTATCTGAGTATCCGAGACTTTGTAAGCGATGACATCCGTGGCTGCTTGTGGGACGGATCCGGCCATGGCGCCAGAGGCTACAATAGTTGCATCAGTATTCGTAGCATTATTGAGATTGGCAGTTCTGTCCCAAACCTCAGTGCCCGACTCTTCATCAAACTGATAGTAGGCTACCAGGCCAGGCTCTGTGCCTGTGAGTTCTTTATTGACGTTATTCGCAATCTCCGTTGGGGTACGTACTATATCCCAGATACGTATCTCATCAATCGTGGCTCCCAGTGCTCTAGTAGGACTTGGGTTAGAATCTATGCCGATGTGGATGTCGTTTTCTGCTGAACCAATTGTGGAAGAAGTAGCCGCCACAGGTGCAGAAGCCACCCCATCTATGTAGAAAATAATATTCGCACCGTCATAGGTCACAGCCACATGATGCCATGCATTATTGTTAATGGCCGTAGCAGAAGGATCAGCGGTAAATGTTAGCGGATCTCCGGTGTTGCGAGAATAGAAGTCCATCACACCCGCAGTGTTCGCCCCGATTTCCCAGGAGAATCCGTTGAAATTACCAGTCTCCTGAAAATGGCTTATAATAGCTCCAACTCCATCCGACGGAATGAACACCCAGGCCTCTAATGTCAATGCACTTCCAAAGTCATACATCGGATCTGATGCCGTCACTTGCTCAGTAGATCCATCGAGTGTCAGCGCATTGCCCGGCAACAAGCTCGTTGTAGCAGCCTCGATAGGAGTATAGCCTGTAGCTACCGCCCCCGGCAGCTCTGCCCTTACCCGATAGAAGTAGTCATCATCGGGCCCACTAAGGGTGAGGTCGCTGAAGTTAGTCTCATCAGCATTGGTCGAGCCAACCTGCGCCCAGCCTGTCGACCCATCATCAGATCGCTCTATAAAGAAGCCCGTCTCATTATCGGTATTGTCTGTCCATGTTAAGTCCACCTGATTGTTGGAGATATCCGTGGCGACCAGGCCTGAGGGGGCAATAGCACCTGATATTGAGTAAGCTTGAGAGTTTACAGGAGTACCATTGTTTTGATTCACACTGCGGTCAAAGACTGTTCCTCCTGCAAAATTCTCATCAAATGGGTAGTAGCTTATGAGGCCTGCCTCGTCCCCATCAATTGAAGTGAATCGATCCGAGAAATCCGTTTTGACAATGTCCCAAATTCTAAGCTCATCAATCTCCCCATCCAACTCTTGATTGTCTACGGTGGGGCCCCAATTACCAATTGCGGTAAACGTGCCACCATGTGGCGTCCCTACCGCAAAGTCTGTATTCTCAAGTTGGCCGTCTACATATATTTTTGCTTCACCGGTCGAGAGATTATATGTACCCGCTACATGATGCCACAAGCCGTCATTTACATCAGAAGTACCAGTAACGATCGCACTAGTAGTTGAGCCAACTATGATAGATACTGCCTTGCCGTCGAATCCAGGCCAATTAATACTTAAAGACCAGCGTTGATTTGTACCATCTCCATGAACGACAACTCTTCCCAGACCTGTTGCTTTGCTTGTTTTGATCCATGCCTCAGCAGTGATAGTGTTTCCATTGAACACTGAGGGATTGGTAACATTAACTCGATCTGTACCATTAATAAAACTCATCGCATACCCAGGGTGCAGCTCGGTGGTACCAAACTCGATCCCGCTTGCGTTTGTGCCATTACTATTGCTGGCAGTCACCCTAAAAAAATAGGGTTGATCCGTACCAAAGTTGAAGGTAGCAGAGGTTGTATTCGCTGCAACATTACCAACCGTAGTGACATTTGTGGTAAACCCATCATCATCCGCTCGCTCAATAATAAACTGCGTCTCATCATTGGACTGATCGGCCCACTCAATTGTAAGCTCAGTGGCTGAAGCACGATAGGCGATCAGGCTGTCGGGGGCTACTGGAGCTGTGGTGCTCGTCAGGGCTGTAGAGGTAATCCATGCAGGACCATTCGTTGCACCATCAGCCGCAGGTGTATTGGTGGCTCCATTGAGTAGAGCTCCATCATGGCCATTCGCCGCTAGGTCAGGGAGGGTCGTTCCGGTGGACTCATCAAATCGATAATAGGCAACCAACCCTGCTTCATCACCCGACAATGTCGAGAAAACAGAAGATGATACTTCAGCTTGCGTACGCTCCACATTCCAAACTCTCACCTCATCCATCTCTCCTGCAAAAAATTCGGTCGGGTTGGTGCTTCCTGGAGATCCTAATACAAAGGGCTCGCCTGTGACCGCCGACATTGCGTTACCAGTGAAACCTAAGGAGGTGCCATTAAGAAATACTTCAGTATTGGATGCTCCCAATACAAAGGCTACATGGTACCAGGTATCTGCTACAATCGTCGCAGCTACGGTGCTGTATCCACTGCCATTCCATAAGCCAAATACATCACCACCTTCATTGACATGGAGGCTCCACCGGGTCTGAGAGTCAGAAGATCTGACGGCAGCTATAATCTTGTTAGCGGATGACGCGGATGGTCTGATCCAGGCCTCAACTGTTCCAGCGGTAAACTCGAAATCTGTAGAAGTAGAAACGCTTACATGATCATTTGTACCATCAAAATCCAATGCATTACCCGGTCCGGTATAGAAACTCACCGTATCCGAATAGGCGCTCTGGAAGTTGCCTTCCTCGATGTAGATGCGCGCGAAGTATTGTTGATTGGCCGATAGGCTGGCGACAACTGTACCGGTCGTGTCAGTACCTGTACCTATCTGTACTGCATCCACTACTGCCGTACCCGAAAAATCAGAAGCATCATTGACATCCACATAGACATTGCCTGGGGCATTGGTCGCTTGCCAGTTAACCCGGAAGCCCTGGTCGGAGGCTTCAGAGATTTGGTATTGGGTTGGGGTCATGGCGCCTGATGGGGTCCATTCCGTACCAGCCATATTGGTTAAAGTTCCATCATTGCCACTTCCAGAAAGATCAGGTAAGTTCGTCCCGGTTGACTCGTCAAAACGCCAATAGCCTACAAGACCGGTATCATTACCAACCAATTCTCTGTAAATATTGTCCCTGATCTCTGTTTCGGTGCGAGATACGTTCCATATACGAACTTCATCCATTTGGCCATTGAAGTATTCCTGTGTACCTCGACTACTTCCGATATTATTGAATGAAGAAACGAAAGAGATGTTGCCTGTTTTACTTTCTGTGCCAATTTGTACACCATCCTTGTAGATATATTTATTGGTTCCGTCATAAATAGCCGCTATATGATGCCATTCGCCATCTGTGTAGTCATTAGGGTCAATGGCCACATCCAGCTCTGAATACGACCCTCCCGCATTCAAGCCGAAGGACAACACGGTACCAAAATCCTGAAAACTAAATAGCCAATCTAAATTTCCGCCATCATTTTGCCGAGTGATATGATAGTGATTATTCGTTGTTAGATCGTCAGGCTTTATCCAAGCTTCGATGGTCATAGTATTGGAGGCGCTAAAATCAAATGCAGGGATAACTACATAATCATCCGTGCCATCAAAGTCCAGTGCATTACCAGGCGTCACCCAAAACTCGACAGGCTCTGAATAGGGGCTAAACACCCCACCATTATCCACTTTGAGTCGATAATAAAGCGGTTGGCCGATATGTGTGCTTAAGTTCTCCGCAACAAAAAAGCTCCCTGCGGTAGGGTCTGATACCGCTATATCGACAAAGGTCGCATCCGAAAAGTCCGTATCGGTATCCCAGTCAATCCATACTTGAGCGGCTGTAGTAATTGGTTGCCAGTTGACACGGAAGCCGTTAACTGAAACATCAGTGGCCTGGTAGGTTTGGGGCTTCATGGCATCAGAGTTCACCCACTCGTCTCCATCTTGATTATTTAATGTGCCATCATACCCATTGTTGGTAAGGTCGGAAATAGTCGTCCCGAAAAGCTCGTCCATGCGATGGTAGGCTTCAAGCCCCGTGTCGTTTCCTACTAATTCCTTGAATCGGTTGTTTTGAATTTCTATCTCGGATTTGGCCACACTCCAAATCCTCAATTCGTCGATAGACCCATCGAAGAAACTGCCAATAGAGAAGGTCGCTCCGAGGGTATAGGAGTTGGCCGTGTTGAGACTTGAGGCAAAATCCGCACTACCATCTTCATCGCCATCGACGTACAAAGTCATGTCAGGGCTGGCCAATGGATCATAGACTACAGCGACATGGTGCCATTGACCATCATTGATAACTTCCGTCCCGGTCAGAGACTGCACTCCACTTTGAATATTCAGGTTTCCTCCGCTAGTCACTGTGAAAGTAAACCTGTTGGGAACACCTCCGCCATTGCCCAGCTGCAAGATAGTCTGCTGTCCTCCACTGCTGCTGGTATTTATCCATGCCTCTACCGTTCTGGCCACATCTCCCTGGACAGGATTAGTAGCGAATGTCACGTACTCACTATTGGATGACTCCAAGCCCAGGGCATTGCCCGGCGTGACCATAAAGGCATTGGAGATCACATAGTCACTCTCAGCACCTCCAGCATAGACGGCCTTGGCGCGATAGTAGTACTGAAGGCCTTCTGATAGGGCCGAACTCACATTGACGGTAGCATATCCCGTGGTACCGACTGAAACATCCTCGGCATACAGCACACTCATAAAGCTCGGGTCTTCGGATACATCCACCACTACATCAACAGCCCCAGACGGTGCAGTAAAATCTACCACCAGCTCAGTGGTCGTCACTTGTGTAGCATTGAATACCGCTGGACCGGGTGCCATCATCGCCTCAGAGGCCACCCAGTTGGAGATGATTGGTACGATGGCATCTGTCAAATCAAAGTTTTCAAGACTGCCATCATTATTTCCTGCCAGGTCAGGGAGAACGTCAATGCCCGTGTTGTCTGTTTCCGTTAGGCCCTGATCGAAGCGATAGTAGGAGACCAAGCCTGTCTCATTTCCAGCTAAGGTGCTGTATTGGTTTTCTTGGATCTCAGATTCAGAACGAGCTACATTCCAGATACGGATTTCATCAAAAGATCCATCAAAATAACCACCGGTTCCATCATATGTAGCGCCCAGTCCAAAAGGGTTAGTATTTGTGCTGGTTGATGTTGGGAAGGAGCCTACAAATGTTAAGGACTTTTCCTCGCCATTTACAAATACTCTCAGTTTGTCCTGATCAGTCGCTCCAGCTCCATTATAAACAACTGCCACATGGTACCAATTATTTAGTTGAATCCAGTCATCACTGGTGTGAGCATATACAATACCTCCATTTTCAACATGAACTCTGAGGTCATTTTGACCTTCGATAGCTGTGCTTCCAGTGGAAATTAGGATCCTAGGCCCTCCTGCTGTGCTATACCCCGGTGAACTGTTGGTGATGAAGGCCCTGCTATCGGCATATTGATCCAAATTAAACCACGTTTCGAAGGTGAATTCTGTTGCACTCACTAAGTCTGTGTAGGTTCCAAGCTGCACGTGATCATCTGTCCCATCAAAATCCAGTGCATTACCCGGAGTGATCATAAACTCAACCACGTCTGAATAGGGGCTGGTAAAGCCGCCATCTTCATAGCGCAATCGGTAGTATAGCTGTTGATTGACGTAAGTTGATAAATCCTCAGCTACTAAAAATGAACCCGCCGTGGGGTTGCTGACGGCAATATCCGTAGCAAAAGGACTTAGAAAATCCGCATCATCATCAATATCGATGGTCACATTGGTAGCATTGGCTAGCGCAAACCAGTTGGCAGTGAATCCATTGATAGATGCGTTTGTGGCTTGATAAATAACAGGTGCTTGAGCATCGGATGACACCATATCTGCACTACCAAATAAAAACCCGTTTACCTCGTCATTTCTTGTGAGATCGGCAACATCTCCATAGCCCACCTCTTGGTTGAAGCTATAGTATAAAGTGAGGTTGGGCTCTACGGCTGGATCTATTGAGCCAAATCTACTGTCCGCTATTTCTGCCTGAGACCTGGCATCATCCCATATCCGCACCTCGTCGACATCTCCGAGAAGTTGGGTATTGTCTTGAAAGTCATCAACGTTCCAAGCAGCACCAACGAGCAAGAAGTCCCTATCGACATAGTCATTGCTAGCGTCAAAGACAGATGTATTTAACGAAGAGGCCACCTCGACTCCATCAAGATAGAGACGATAATCTGTGGTTAACGAACCTGTTTGGTCCGCAGATACCGCAGCGTGATGCCACTGGTCGTCTACTATCGTACCTCCAGAAATATTGACAAAAGGGGTGGCATTCTCTCCGGACCTGGAAGCAAAATTTAATTGTGATCCTACTATTCCTAGTTGAACGGTTGGTTCTATTGAGGTGCCATTTTCACCTGTAAACACAACAAAATACTGGTTGACACTTTGATTTGAAGTCTTGAACCACGCTTCCATAGTATAGTCATCCGTCTCATCATTAGGTACAAATGAAAGCCCAGAAGTGGACTGTAGATAATTGCCGTTATCAACGATACTAAGAGCATTCTGAGGAGGGTCTGCGATAATGCTGAAATTGGCGGCAAGGTTACCACTAGCCACACCAGCAGGTAGCTCAACTGTGACTGTTCCTGGGTTGATAGGATAGACTTCAGCCGTATAGCTGATATTGTCGCCTGTGAATAGATTAGCAACAATGGCGTTGCTGACCGTGATATCCTCAATCTCAAAATCCAGGACAGATCCGCTGAAATCAAAGGTTACCTCAAAGGGTGAGGTGGTCGTTGTACCTGACTCCAGACTACTAATGAATGGTGCTGCTGGATCGATGTACTGGATACTCACCTGACCTGCCAATGGAGTATCGTAGCTGAGCGTCCAGTCACCGCTGGGGAGATTGACGGTAGTGAAGGTGCCAGAGACCGTACCTGCATCAATAATGACAATCTCATCGCCGCTGGTAGGGGTATATCCCAATGTCACATCGAGCGTCCCTCCCAAAAATGCTGTGCCAACGACAATGAGCTGATCATGTTCAGTGCAGGGGGTGACACCATCTACTTCAATCTCCAGCGTGCCTATGTTGGTGAAGTCTGCTGCAAAGTTGGTACAGCCAGGAGAGGCTCCTGGAGCTACTGTGCCTGGAGCCTGGTTGATAAAGTTGTTGTTAAAAGTAGGAAAGCCTGTAATCAGGCCATTGTTGATAAAGTCTCCGTTAGGGTCATTGATCTGAGTACCTGTAGCAAAGAAGACCGTACCGTCGTTGGTGAAAGTGGCGCCATTCTGGAGGTTGAGGATGTTATTGCCAAGATTCAGGTCGAGCCGGGCTCCAGCCTGGACAATAAAGTTGTTGTTGTCCAGTATCAGGTCTTCTGATTCGGCGATATTGGCATCTTGAGAAATGATGACGTCTTCCGTGACATTGCTCAATGTTGGTACTACACCCCCGCACCAGTTGGCAGGATCATTCCAGTCACTGTCTGAGTTGCCGGTGAATTTTCCGCTAGGAGCGCACACAGGGACGGTGGAGCTCACAGTTGTTGGAGGCGTTCCCTGTAACGTGCCCGTGTTTCCATTACCGCTGATGTCGTTGACCGTGGTTCCAGAAACCACATTGAAATCATATGCTGCCACAAGGCCAGGTGTGGCCAACAATTCGGTGGTCATCGCCGCTATTATTTCTGCTTCACTACGTTCAACGTTCCAAATCCTGACGTTATCTATTTCTCCACTGAAAAACTCATCAGTACTCGGACTGGCATTCTGCCCTAGTTTTAAGTTTTGAGCAGTTGTGTTAAGGTTGACATTGGTGGCTGTTATGTCCAAAACTCCATCGACATAGAGGTTTATCGTTCCGTTGGAGCCCCCACTGTAGGTAAATGCGACGTGGTGCCAATTGTCATCATCAATGTCAACAGTGCCTGTGTAATCATTATTTTGACCAATGAAACCAAAGCTTTGGTCTCTGATGGCTATGCTATTTCTTTGGTTTGTTGTGCGTGTTCCCCAACTAACAATATTGCCAATGGTCGCTTGCGTGGTTTTCACCCACGCTTCGACTGTTCGGGCTTCATTGCCCTGAGGCAGGCCACTTGAAGTAGCCGTGGCATCTACAAAGTCATTAGTACCATTGAGGCTAATAGCATTTTCGGGAGCGGTGAACACGATACTGTACTGCATAGCCGGCCCATTGCCATTGCCTGTGAAGTCGGTAAGTATATCCGCCGGTAGGTCGACCGTCACTGTAGCGCTCGTAAGTGGGGTAATATCGGCTGTCCAGTTGATGCTATCAGAAGTTGTAAGATTGGATGCTGATCCTCCAACCACTGCGAGATCACTTGCTTCAAAGTTGGTCACCTGCTCATCGAATGTAATGGCGATTGCAATTGGGCTGGTGAAGGTCGGACTCGAAGGGCCTATGATGGAAGTGATAGAAGGTGCTTGACTATCAAGAAAAGCCTCACCAAACATCTCGCTGCTGACGACCTGCGCAGGTCCGGAAATAATACCATTCTGACCACCTCCTATTGCGGCCAAATCAGTTAGTGTGGTATTAACCTCCATTGGGTAGTAGACAATCAGGTCAGGCTCATCCCCAGTTAGTTCGACATCTTTGAAGGCGTTGATTTGTGATTCGGAGCGAGGTGTATTCCAAACCCGCACCTCATCCATTTCACCTATATAGTAAGAAGTAATAGTACTGCTGAACCTTCCCAACTGCAAGCCGTCTGTTCCTGTAATTGGATCAGCTGTTGGGAAGCTTTCCCCAGCCAAAGACCCATCCACATATATTCTCAGCGTATTATTGGTATTGTCAAAAACACCTGCCAAATGGTGCCAATTATTGTCGTTGACATTAAAGCTGCTTTCAGCAAATTGTCCTCCTCCTCCATCAAACCTTACATGAGCTTTACCATTATGAACGGCTAGTGAGTAATTCTGTCCACCACCCACTGGCTTGGTAATTATTCTGCGATAAGAAGCTGCTGACTGTCCAGTTTTTACCCAAGCCTCTACCGTAAAATCACTTAGTGTAAGCTCGCTCGTATGTGTGGCCTGAACAAAGTCATTGCCATCAAAGCTGAGGGCATAATTGGCTGGTCCCAATGTCGGACCAGAAGTAACGTATGTGGGGGTTCCGGCAGAGATAGTTGCAAAACCATTCGTTACCTTGTTTTGCAACTCACTCCCGGGAGTGTCGAAATCATAGAGTGCGACCAGATTAGGTTCATTGCCCTCCATCTCAAGATCTTTGCTTGTCTGTATCTCAGCTAGTGTCTTGTTGACGTCCCAAATTCTTATTTCATCCAGATCTCCGTTGAATGGTGAGCCAAAAGACATTTCTATGGTTGAACCAAAATTACCTGTTGGACCAACTAGATCTTCAAATGTGGTCGTCCCGTCTACTACTCCAAACCATCGATTGGTAGTAGTATTGTAACTAATAGCAAAGTGATGCCAATTTCCATCGTTGATTGATGGGCCGGTTTCGCAACCCGATTGCATACATACTCTTGCATTCCCGCTGATTACAGCTAAAGGATGATGACCTCCTGAATTAATGATTTTCTGATCTCCAGCAGAGGTTGTTCTTAACCACACCTCCATTGTGAAATTTTGAACATTAATGGCTGTTCCACTGATATCCGATAATAGGGTGGTAGTACCGTCCAATTGAATGGCCCTATTTTGCCCAATTCCTGATAAAGAGTATCCAAAAAAGAGAATAAAAAGTAAAGTCCTGTGAAAGCTAACTAGGTTGGGTAATATCATATTTTCAAGAGCTATAGCCGCTGAATAATCTAGGTTAAAACTGGTTTTGTAATAAATCAAGAAAGCTTCTAACGGCCACTCTGGAATTGTACAAATCAGCCTTGGAATATAATAAAATCATGAACCCTACCGTTGGCTAAAACATTTTTTTTCGATGAATATCTCATATCACCAGACCAGTGTGTGCAACCAATGCTCTATGGTCTCTATTCAATTCTTTGCTGGAATAATACCATCTATTTTTCCTACCTTTATTTTGGATAAAAATAGTTTCCAATGAAATCACGTACCTCTATTCTGCTCCTTGCGCTTCTTTTTTCATTCGCTGCTCAAGCGCAGTATCCCTTTGCCTCCAAGAAAGAACAAAAGCTCTATGAACAGCTTGAGAGCTACTACAATGACTATGACTATGAGAGTATTCTTGATGAAGAGGAGACGATACTCGAACTATTTGAATCCAAGCAGGATACCTTGACTGCCCTGATGTATTCTTTTCTTAGTGAGGGGTATTATTATGTGGGTGCTACCGACATGGCCTATGATTACTCCAAAAAGGAATTCGACTTGCGACAG
Organism: uncultured Roseivirgaceae bacterium; assembly: GCA_964351595.1. Taxonomy (GTDB): domain Bacteria; phylum Bacteroidota; class Bacteroidia; order Cytophagales; family Cyclobacteriaceae; genus UBA6059. The sequence goes on from CAYGOT010000023.1 coordinate 26,303, forward strand.
CAAGTTGACGCGGATAATACGGAGGGCATCAAAAACATCGTCTTCTTGCTGACTCAGTATGCGGACGAGATGGGGCTCTTTGAAGAGGCGGAAGGATACTACAACGACCTTCTGGAAAGTGATAGAAAAACCTACGGTGCAAAGAGTGAGCAGTATATTCAGACCGCTCTGTCAGCTGCCCAGCACTACGGATATGTCAATACATTTGACGAGTTGCGCAAAGGGGTAAGACTGCTTCGACCGATTTCCCGAGGTTTGGCCGACGAAGATCCTGTTAAGCCCGCAACATTTAGTCAATTGGGCTACCTATACGGTCAGCTTGGGTCAAGGCGACAGGCGGAACGACATTTTGAAGAAGCGGTAGCTGCATATGATATACAAGGTCGATATGCCAGTAGGGAAAGTGCCCTAACATTAAACGACTATGCGATTTATTTACAATCGATTGGCGACTACCCCAGTGCAGAAAAGGCACAAACAGAAGCTCTTTCAATAGTAGAACGCCTGCCAGGAGACAACTCGGATGTCCAGGATGTGGTTCATGGAAATATTGCCAAAACCTATCTCGCCATGGGCAATTATGAAGCTGCCGAAGAGAGCTTGCTAGCCTCCATCGAGCTGGCCAAAGAATTCTATGGTGAAGGTTCTTACAATGAAGTAATCAGCACCATCGGTCTTGGTCTGAGCTATCGTCGACAAGAAAAATGGGATTTGGCTGAGGAAAAATATAGCGAGGCATTAGCTACTCTCGAATCGCTGGGAGCCAATTCCACTTTCGAATATTTCACCGTCATCAACAACCTGGGGAATGTTTATAAAGATAAGGGAGACCTCAACAAAGCGCTTGAGTACTCAAATACGGCTGTCCAGGGTTTCAAAGAAGTATCTGGCAGCAGGAGCCAGACCTACGCAAAATCAATATATAACCTTGGTGAGATCTACATGATGCGCGGTGAGAGCGAAAAAGGTGAAGCGTACCTTAAAGAAGCTCAGAAAATAGTGCAGACTGAGCTGGGAGAGTTTCACCCGGAATATGCTCGCATGACGATCAAACTTGCCATCAATCAATGGGATCAGGAGAATTTTGATGATGCCCAGGAGCTCTATTCAGAGGTTTTTGCCAACTACTTCCAGCAGTTGGAGAGCTATTTCCCGACCCTGAGCGAGGAAGAAAAGACCAAATTCTATAACAATAAGATCAAGCCGGCCTTTGAGCAATTCAATTCCTTCCTTGTGGAGATGAGCCGTGATGATGAGCCATTGCTTGGACTCATGTACGACTACCAGCTCGCCACCAAAGGCCTGCTTTTTTATGCTACGAATAAAGTGCGCGCGGCGATCTTAAACAGTGGCGATAGTCTGCTAATAGAAAAGTACGAGACATGGGTCGACCAGAAGGAACAGTTATCAAAACTATACAGTTCTACCAGCGAAAGCCTGGATGATCGTAATCAGAAAATAGACTCGCTAACGCAAACAGCGAATCAGCTGGAAAAAGAGCTTGGAGAAGCTTCGTCTGTATTTGCAGGGGCATATACGCAAGGTCAGAAAACATGGCGGGATGTTAAAGCCGAACTTGAACCAGGGGAGGCGGCCATCGAGATGATCAGGTTTAGGAACTTCAAACCATCGAAAGGAGGCGAATATACGGATGAGGTGTTTTATGGTGCATTGATCGTGACGAGTGAAACTGAGAATCATCCTCAAATGGTCTTGCTCAGGAATGGTGCTGAAATGGAAAATCGCTTTCTCTCCAACTATCGCAATGCGATCAAATTCAAAATGGATGAAGACTACTCTTACCGACTATTCTGGAGGCCAATTGCTAATCGACTTGGAGACATAAAAAAGGTATATTTCTCTCCTGACGGAGTTTACAATCAGATCTCAATATATACTTTGCTCAATTCCGCTACTGGTAAATTCCTGATAGATGAGATTGATCTAAAGATCATCACCAACACCAAAGATCTCACTCTCAGTGATGCTGGAACAACTAATGGAACTGGTAGGGCCTATTTATTTGGGTATCCCAATTATAACCTTGGTGTCATAGAAGACGATGTGGATCGGGAAGCACTTGCCTCAGAGGTAGCGCAGGCAGTGAGTCAGGGTCGAGGAGATAGTCGAGAAGTACGCGGAACACGCGGCGGCTCCAGAGGTGGCCGGGGAGGTGACGCTGGTACCCGCAGCTTCGGCGACCCCAACGGTGGGGGACTTAGCCGTGGGCTGAGAGGCAACCTTCAGCGCTACATGAGTGGCGGCAATCTCATGGCGCTCTTACCAGGAACAAAAGTAGAAGTCGAATCGATCGCTGAGATTTACTCCAAAGCTGAGCTTGATCCTGCATTATTTTTATCAAATGAAGCCACGGAACAAGAAATCAAGACTGTCAACAACCCAAGAACACTACATATCGCTACCCACGGCTTTTTCCTTGAAAGCGAAAAGCTCGAAGAGGCTGGTGGAGAGGTAGATACTTATGTTGAAAACCCTCTCCTCAGATCCGGGCTGATTTTGGCAGGAGCCAATAGTTTTATTGCCTCTGGGCAGATTTCAGAGGAATACGACGATGGTGAAGATGGTATTCTCACTGCTTATGAAGCAATGAACCTCAATCTTGACAACACAGATCTGGTAGTACTCTCCGCTTGTGAGACAGGTCTTGGTGAAGTAAGCAATGGTGAGGGTGTCTACGGTCTGCAGCGGGCGTTTCAGGTGGCTGGAGCAGAGAGCATCATCATGTCAATGTGGACAGTAGATGATGCGGCTACACAGGAGCTCATGACCAATTTCTACAATGAATGGATCAAGACCGGAGACAAGCAAAAGGCGTTCGTCTCGGCACAGAAGATCTTAAAAGAGAAGTGGAAAGCTCCTTATTATTGGGGTGCATTTGTAATGGTTGGACAGTAGGATAGTTGATAGTTGATAGTTGATAGTTGATAGTTGATGAGAAACTCTGGGGTTTGTTTTAGGTTAGTGTTGATGTTCAAGAACACGGTATTAATTACTGTTATACTAGTGGGGTCCCTGTCATGTGGCAGTGATGATGAAGGCGAGTCAGTGTTGCTTCCAATAAGTCCCTCCGACATTACAGCCTCAAACCCTGATTGGAGTATAGTCGCTTTTATCGATGGGGGTCAGGACAAAACCTCTGATTTCTCAAATTACTCTTTTGAAATATTCTCGAATGGCGATTTTCTTATCAACCTCAACGGTACTAATGACTCCTTTGGAGGATGGTCAATAAGCAGCGATGAGCTAGTTCTCACTATTAGCATTTCCAACCCCAAACCAGCCACTTCGGGAATTGACGGGGACTGGCAGATGACTGCTAACACGGCAAGTGCTTTGACGCTGGAGTCCGCTGATGGCAGCAACAAAACCTTTCGTCTGAGCAAATAAAAACCCCGACAGAGCCGGGGTTTTTAACCGAATGATTAGAACTTGAAATTGAGTTTGATGTCTTCTAATGGGTGCGTGAAGCCAATGCCAAAACCATACCCTCGATTTTAGCTGGCAATTCCACGCCCAGGGCTGTTGCGCTCTCACATTTTATTTCTGCAAAGTTGTCTTTGATCCATTCATTGGCATTCACGCTAGTGAACGCTTCAAGAGCAGATGAGGAAATTGCTTTTTCGGTTTCCCACAGGAGGGCGAATGTAGTAAGGAGCATTACGAGGGTAAATATCTTCTGCTGTTTCATAATCATCGCTATCATTGATGTCCTGGATACTTGTCTTTGACCAATTAGTTACAGGAATTTCTCATTTATTACAGTCTGGCCTTCCGACCACTCTTCAAATGAACGTAAAAGACAGAATGAAAGAAACCCGGACTAGACCAACTGCTGGATCAAAGGACTGAATGGGGGAAATTGAGTAATGAACCGGAGCACAGATTGCGCTGCTGCCGGCCCTATTCATTTCGAAGGGTCTCGGTCGGGTTTTTGAGAATGGTGCGAAATATACTGGCCGAGACCGTGGCAATGCATACCATCGCGACGGTGATAAGTGCTGCAGTCGGTATCCATGGGTTAAAGCCCACATGATACTCGAATATGGCATACCAATCTGTAATCCAATAGTAACCAATAGGTATGGCCAACAGAGCAGAAAATAGTATGAGTGTAAGAAATCGGCTGTTGAAGTACACAAGCAACTCTGCATAGCTCGCCCCTAAAATTTTCTTGATGCCGATGTTTTTGGCGGATTGATGAACTGTGAAATTGGCAAGTGCGGCTATCCCCAGAACGGTCATGAGCAAGAGCAATCCGGATAATATCTTGAATAACGCTCCAAGCTGATGCTCGGACTCATAGCTCACCATGATATGATCGTCTAGATAGGCGTATCGCATTGGGGTACTGAAGCCAAGTCCATCCCAGGCCTCTGAGAGAGATTCATGAATGGGCCTGCTCCCAGGTACAAAAGCCAACGACAGCCTTGATTTATAGCTATTCTCATCCATCAATAGGAATAAGGGCTCTACCGACTGGTGCAATGACCGATAATGGTAGTCATCGAATACCCCAATTATTTTTCCGACCCGCCTATCTTCTTCATAGCCTCTGGCCAATGTATGGCCAATAGCCTCCTCCGGACTCTCAAAGCCCATCATGCCGAGTGCTTTGGCATTGATCATAATGTTGCTCGACTGATCACCAGCATACGAGTGTTGAAATTGCCGTCCAGCCAAAAGGCGTACACCAAAAGTCCTAAAAAAGTCATAGTCAATGGCCAGGTAATTGACCAAACCGAGTCTTACCGTAGAGTCCGTCTCTAGCTGAAACTCATTCTTAGCCGTCTCATCAAAAATGTCTCGATTCGTAATGGTTCCCTCACTCACTCCGGGCACCCTTAGCAAGGTCTCCTTTATTAACTCAGCCTTTTCAGCATTCTCGGGCTCCTCCATTCTGACCGATATTATTCCTTCTCTCTTGAATCCAAGGTCGGTGCTGTTGATATAATCAAACTGATCAGCGACCCCCCAGCTTGCCTGGAGTGCCAGTAGGGCTAGCGCAAATTGAAACCAAAGCAAACCTTTAGCCACCCAGTGCCCTTTAGCACCAAAGCCGGTCGGGGCTTTTACGATGGCAATAGGTAGAATTGCTGAAATTGAAGCAAGCGGGTAAGCGGCACAAATAGTCGTCAATATTACCCAAAAGACGAACAATGCCAACATCAATTCCGGTAGGCTCAACGGCCATCCGTAGTTCCGACCGAGGAAGTCCTTAGTTGTTTGCTCGAGTAGAGCATATACAATGAGACTAAAAGTAATAACTCCTGCAAGCCGAATGCCCGTCAAAGCAAATACCTGCCGATTGAGGCTATTCTTCCCCATACCAAGGAGTTTCGTCAATGCATACTGACGAAGTTTAGCATTTTCGATGGCCATGGTAAGGTTGATGAAGTTGGCGATGGTGATGGCCAGGATCAAGACAAGGAGTGTAGTTAGTGCCCACAGGTTGTATCTATTGCCACGAACCCCGAAATCAAAGCTCAGCTTATCCGTAAAGTAGACGTCCTTTAAAGGTTGAAAACCAAATTCAGTAGGCTCGGCCAGTGGGCCAAGGTATTTCTCCTCAAATGCCTCAAGCCCGGCCTTAATATTCTCAACGCTGTTGTCGGAGCTAACATTGAGGTAGGTATTAAAGCCGCTTATATTACCATAGCCATTAGCCATATGTTCCACGATGGTGGGCATACTACCGACAATGTCAAACTGGATCGTACTGTTGGTGGGTGGTGATTCGATGATGCCATTGATCATGATAAGCTTGGATTCCCAGGTGGTTTCCACACTCAGCATCTTACCCAATACATCACCAGCTGTTACATCCGATCCAAACAGTCTTTCAACAGCATCTTCAGTCAATAATGCCATCCCAGGTTCACCAAATCGCCCGCCCCCTTTTGAGACGCGAAAGGAAAAGACATCCAGAAACGATGAGTCTGCCCATATCATACCTATATGCTGACTTTCTGCGATCGCTTCCGTATCCGGAATAGATACAGCACCCGTGTGCCAGCTAAAAGTACGAACAGTCCTCACCACTTCAGGGAAATGCTCCTCGAAGGATTGTGCGATGGGCCTGGCGGTAATCGCCATATGCTGTTGTCCATTAAAGCCATTTGTCAACCTGTAAATTCTTTGGCGCTCAACATGCTGCTGATCATAACTCCAATCATGGAAGACATACTCCCCAAGCGTAAACACTGCTGTAAGTCCAATGGCCATACCGATGAACTGTAGCGTACGCATCATATCAAATTTCCTAAGTTGTCTAAGCTTTATCCACATATTCCTAAAAATTTAGTTACTAAACTAAGTTTTTAGTTTTTAAAATGCAATCTGTGAAAATGACTAACTTTCGGTATGTCCGATGCATATCTGGAATATCTCATTTCCCCAAGGCATGGCTTCCTTCCGGATAGCCCTCCCTTGGCTCGATTACCGCGATATTATGTGGCCTGGGATGAGTTGGCCTTTAACTTGCCGGACATAGTCACTGCCGGGCTGATCGCCGATGAAGTCAATCGCCTTCCTTTAATTCATCCTGATCAACTGGGCTCTCATCTGGCTTATGAGCGCGCGATGATGGTGCTTTCTTTTATAAGTCATGCCTATCTCAACGACCCTAACGAGCCGCGAAAGATCCTACCGGAAATAGTGGCCGTACCATGGTCTAAGGTCGCGAAACGCTTGGATAGACCTCCGGTGCTGTCCCATGCCTCAGCGGTTCTGCACAATTGGTCACTCATCTATCCCGACCAGCCGTTCTCATTGAACAACCTGGCGGTGCTTCAGAGGTACCGGGGAGGCGTAGATGAAGCTTGGTTTTTCCTTGTGACGGTGATGATCGAGTATCAGGGAGCTAGGCTGATTAATCATACGCTTAGATGCTATGATACCATGGTCGATGACCTGGATCAAAGCCTGGGGCTACTAGATGAGATCATTCAAGGAGTGAAAGACATTATTGCTACTCTTAGCAGAATGGTCGAGCAATGTGACCCACACGTTTTCTATAATCAGACCCGGCCCTTTCTGGCTACACTTGATGGTGTTGTATACAATGGCGTCTCTTCAGAGCCGCAACGCTGGGTAGGTGGAAGTGCGGCACAAAGCAGCCTCATCCAAATGTTAGATATTGCCTTTGGCGTAAAGCACGATGAAGAACAATCCAGAGCTTTCCTGATCCTCATGAGATCATACATGCCGCTTCAGCATCGCCTGTTTCTGGAATATCTGGAAAGCATACCCAGTCTCATATCAATGGCTCATCATGATCATCAGCTCCAAAAGATATCAGAGGTTCATCAGGAGCTACTGAACTTTCGTGACGCACACCTCAAAATCTTTCACCGGTACATAGCTGCTCAATCAAAGAAAGTAGGACCTGGAGATACTGGTACCGGGGGCACTGATGCCAGTGCATTTCTAAAACAGATCAAAAAAGACACTGAGAGGCGCTAGTCGCCATCTGCATAAAATTTGCTGATGCTAATTAAAGAAAGTCGTTTGTTGATTATCTTTAGAGTATTAACCCAATTGTGATGCAAGCACTTACTATTGTATTGGCTACAGTGGTATGGTCTACCCTACCATTAAAATCCCATCTCGATTATCGCAACTATAATCACAAACTACATAGAGGCGCCAAGATGGAAGCTCGTCACATACCTGTCACAAGAGTTTCGGATAATACCTACCTCGAAAGCAATCGTAAAATTAGAAGAAGAGGCACGGACCTACGCGTAAAGCCCACCACCACGCAACCGCGCAGCAAAAGCTGGAAATCGAACAATCGAAAATTCCACAAGAAGTAGCTTGTAGCTGTTTTTGATTGCACCGAACGTCCATTGGGTCATAGTCATCCGCTCCCAACCATCGCAGCTTTTACCATTGTTTCTCCATTCAAACGGTAATTTGACCCTTCAAAGATTAAATTCGTCTTTCTGAGGCCGCCCCTCTGTCATTTTCGTAAAATGACTCCATTCTGGTAGGCTTTTAGTGCAGTATTTTCATTTTTTACGTAAAACTCATTTTTCTTGGTTCAATAATCACCCGTCCTCTTTACAATTAAGAAACATGGTCATAACATTGGGGCTGCTTTAGAAATATTTCATCGAAAAGCTTATTTCGTCACTAAATATTTAATGTAAACCCTAATTATTGATCATTATGACAGTTTTTCTACAGTATTTGTCATTACTGAGCGGAACGAAAGGCCTGTCGGCCTCCACACTAGCAACTACCGAGACAGTTGCTAGTACCGCAAATGCAGTGGCGGCAACCTCAAGTGAGGCCGCAGAACTCAACTTAGCTATTACGGATACGCTGCTAACTGCGAACAACATCTGGATGATGCTCGCTACAGCGCTCGTGTTTATTATGCACTTGGGATTCGCAGGTGTTGAAGCTGGCTTTGGCCAGAGCAAGAACACTGTGAACATCCTTTTCAAGAACACGCTAACGCCAATCATTGGAGTACTCACTTACTTCGTCTGTGGGTTTAACCTAATGTACCCGGGCTTTGATGTACCAGGTTGGTTTGGATTCGCAGGTTTTGGCTTGGAAACTTCCGCAAGTGCAGATGTAACGGCCGCATATGCAGGTGCCGGGTATACCTATTGGACCGACTTCCTGTTCCAGGCCATGTTTGCCGCTACCGCCGCAACTATAGTCTCTGGCGCTGTAGCTGAGCGCATCAAGCTCAGTTCCTATCTGATTTTCACTGTGATTTTCGTTGGGTTGGTCTATCCGATCATTGGCAGCTGGAAGTGGGGTGGTGGTGTCCTCGATGACTGGGGATTCTACGATTTTGCCGGATCTACCCTTGTACACTCAGTTGGTGGCTGGGGAGCCCTTGCTGGAATAATGATTCTTGGGCCTAGAATAGGCAAATACGTTGATGGAAAGGTCGTGGACAAACCAGGTTCTAGCGTGCCTCTCGCCGTAATCGGGGTGTTTCTGCTATGGTTAGGCTGGTTTGGTTTCAATGGAGGCTCTGTACTCTCGGGTGATCCAGGTCTTACGTCATTTGTGCTAGTTACCACTTCCCTGGCCGCATGTGCTGGTGGTATTGGAGGCTTTGTCGCGGGTTACTTCGTTTTTAAGCGATTAGATCTGGGAATGGTGCTTAATGGGATCCTTGCCGGACTGGTCGGCATTACCGCCGGCGCTGATGTCATCGAGCCCATGAACGCCATTCTGGTTGGCCTGATTGCAGGTGTATTGGTGGTGCTCTCTGCCGTTCTGCTTGACAAGCTCAAGTTGGATGATGTTGTTGGAGCTGTATCCGTTCACCTCACTTGTGGTATCTGGGGAACATTAGCGGTAGGTATATTCTCTATCAATCCTGATCACTCCTTCCTGACTCAGCTCACTGGTGTTGCCATCTGTGGCGCAACTGCTTTTTCTGCTGCGTTCGTCATCTTCACTGTACTTAAGATGACTACCGGAATCAGGGTATCAGAAGAGCATGAAACAGAAGGTCTCGATAGCCATGAACATGGCATTAGAGGCTATACAATTATCACAGAGTAACAAAAAATAGGTCTCCACATCATCGAATTGGACACTCAGCGTGTGGAGACCCTACCATTCATTATCAATAACCATTAAATGATTAACAAATGAACTTTTCAAAAATAATCAAAAACAGCCTCCTTGTAGGCATGATAGCAATACTTTCATCCAATGCTTTTGCACAGGAAGATGAAGGGTCTGGGCTTATTATTAGCGGCTCAGTTGACACTTATTATACTTACGACTTCTCAGGAAATGACAACATAGGGACGTCATTCGCTGATGACCGAAATTCCATATCTATTGGTATGCTAGACCTTGGCCTCAGCCATTCCATTGGTAAGGCAAGCTTTGTAGGAGAGGTGTCCTTTGGCCCAAGAAGTTTTAAGTCTATTCCCTTATTTGATCTTGGAGATGGTGATGACGCAATCATGGGTATCCAAAACCTATATGTATCCTATGCAGTTAGCGACGTGGTATCTCTTACGGCCGGCTATATGGGAACCTTCGTAGGCTATGAGGTCATTTCGCCAGCAGGTAACTTCAACTACAGCACCTCTTACCTCTTCACCAACGGACCCTTCCAAAACTCCGGCCTCAAAGCTGACTTTGCCTTTGCAGATAATTTCAGTGTAATGGTTGGCTTATTCAACGATTGGAATGTTTACACGGATGATAACGGGGTATCAGACTTTGGGGCTCAGATTTACTTCGCTCCAACTGATGGATGGGATATCTATCTCAACTTTGTGAGTGGCTCCCCTTCTGGAACAGTGCTTGATATTACTACCGGTTATCAGATCACTGATGGATTCTACCTTGGCCTGAATGCTGCTGACTATAGTATTTCGGCTGCAGGAGATGCAGCAGGAGGCTATAGTGGTGTAGCACTCTACCCACAGTTCGGTCTCACAGATAATTTTTCTCTAGGCCTGAGAAGCGAATACTTCACTTTCAAGGATGAAATCGATGAGTCTGGTGCTGTGGTGACACCAAGCGAGAACGTCTTTTCAAATACGCTCACCGGAAATTTCAGTCTTGATCAGCTCACTTTCATTGCTGAAGTAAGGCTAGACGGTGCTTCAGACGATGTATTTATGGACAGTGATGCGCTAGCCAGTTCATCTGCTTCTCAAATGACCCTAGCAGCTATTTACAAATTTTGATTTTTTCTGGTGTCCCAATGAGTAACTGTTAACAGTAGGTCATACCAACCCCGTTGTGTCATGATATTTATAATATTTTCAACAAAGGGTTATTTATTAGGCTCTTTTCATGACATTTGCACACTATAATTACTAATAGCCCTTCTTTTTACCCAATGGGATAAAGAAATACGAAAAACATAAACCAATAGATAAAAAAGCAATTGCTATGTCAAAATCTAAACTCGAGTACATATGGCTAGACGGTTACAAGCCAACTCAGAGCCTAAGAAGTAAAACCAAAGTCGCTTACGACTTTGGTGGTACATTAGAAGAGTGCCCCGAATGGTCATTTGATGGCAGCTCTACTGAGCAAGCTGAAGGGGGTTCTTCAGATTGCATTCTCAAACCTGTCTTCATTTGCCCCGATCCCGCTATGGCAAATGGTTACCTTGTCATGACGGAAGTGTTGAATGCCGACGGTACTCCGCATGAAAGCAACGGTAGAGCAACTATTGATGATCCGGACGATGATTTCTGGTTCGGTTTTGAGCAGGAGTACTTCTTAATGGATCCTGAAACAAAACTACCTGTTGGATTCCCTGCCGGTGGCTACCCTGCTCCTCAAGGACCTTACTATTGTGGCGTTGGAGGACAAAATGTATTTGGCAGACAATTCAAAGACGAACACCTTGATCTTTGCATTGAAGCAGGCCTTAATATAGAAGGCACCAATGGCGAAGTGGCAGCAGGTCAGTGGGAATGGCAGATTTTTGCCAAAGGTGCAGCTTCGGCCGGAGACCAAATCTGGGTTGGGCGATACCTTATGGAAAGACTTTCTGAACAATACGGTCTCTATATCGAGTATCATCCAAAACCTTTGGGAGAAACTGACTGGAATGGCTCAGGCATGCATGCTAACTTCTCAAACACCTACCTACGAACTGCTGCGTCAAGAGAGAAAGTAGAAAAAGTGTGCGAAGCATTCAGAGACGTTGTGAAAGAACATATCGATGTGTATGGTGCATACAACGATCAAAGGCTGACTGGAAAACACGAGACAGCTTCCATTCATGACTTCTCCTATGGTGTATCCGATAGAGGTGCCTCAATAAGAATTCCCCTTTATATGAAGAATAATGGATGGAGTGGATACCTTGAAGATAGAAGGCCAGCTTCCAACGCTGATCCGTATAAAGTGGCCGCAAGAATCATCAAAACTGTAAAGCCAGTGAGTTAATCACATTACAAAACTGGATGAATTAAAAAGAGTGGCTAGCGTCACTCTTTTTTTATGATTTTAATAAAAATTGAATTGTTTGATCGGCAGTTTGAGGTTTAAAATCAACCACACTTTTGCAAAATTCTTGATTTGTATGGTTGTCTATTCAAATATTTTTAAAAGTCGCTTCATCCCTGTTTGAAAACACTCCTTCTCGAGTTTTTCTCAATATAAAATTCTGCCATTAGAACTTGTAATGTAGCTGGTGGAATTCTTTATTTGAAGGTTCGATCAAATCGAAATTGTAGATAAAATCCTAGTGCAAACGTTTTTCTGAAGAGATAGGCGGGAATACTGAAGGATAAACGGAATAAACGGAATATGTGGGAGAAAGGGAACACGCTTTACACACCAGAACTTGAGCATGACGCCTGTGGCGTTGGCCTAATTGCGAATATTAAAAACCACCCATCTCATAAGGTGGTGTCCAATGCCCTTGGCATGCTCGAAAGTATGGAGCATCGTGGTGGCCAGGGAGCAGAGCCGGAGACTGGTGACGGATCGGGTATCATGATTCAGATACCTTATACATTCTTTGAAAAGGAGGCCTCCAGGCTCGGCTATCTCCTACCGGAAAAAGGAAGTTACGGTCTTGCCGTCATTTTTTTCCCTAAAGAAGAGCGGAAGCGAAAAAATATCAAGGCGCAGTTTGTGAAATCCTTGGAGGCGCTATCACTACAGGTGCTCCTTTTTCGCGACACCCCTACCAATAATAAGTATGCCGGCCCTACTGCATTGAAATATGAGCCACATGTAGAGCACTGTTTTATTGCGGATGCTAAAGGCAAGCTATCGGGCATTGAGCTTGAGCGCAGGTTATACCTTCTCAAGAAAATCACCAACAGAGAGCTTGGCCAGGAATCCCGTTTGCTCGGAGAGGATTTTTACATCGCTTCAATGTCGACGACTACCATGGTCTACAAAGGGCAATTAAGAACAGATCAACTAAGATTTTATTATCCCGATCTCAAAAATCCTGAGTTAGAGTCCTCTTTTGCCCTTGTGCATTCGAGGTTCTCCACTAATACCTTTCCACGCTGGAAGTTGGCGCAACCGTTCCGATACATCGCTCACAATGGAGAGATAAATACCATTCGTGGTAACGTCAACAAGATGAAGTCTAAGGAAGTAATGATGGAATCGCCTTACTTCTCTCCTGAAGAAATCCAGAGTCTATTTCCTATCTGTGATCCTCTCAATTCCGATTCGGCCAATCTCGATGAAATGGTCGAGCTATTGACGCTTTCAGGGAGGAGTTTGCCTCACGCCTTGATGATGCTTGTACCCGAAGCATGGCAGGACAATAAAGCCATGGACGAGAATACGAAAGCTTTTTTCAAATTTCACGCCTCGCTCATGGAGCCATGGGATGGGCCCGCAGCACTGCTCTTTACAGATGGACGATACATCGGGGGCACGCTGGATCGCAATGGGCTGAGGCCTTGTCGATATACCATCACCAACGATGACTTTTTGATCATGGCGTCCGAGACCGGGGCGCATCAGGTAGATCCTGGCAAGGTGGTTCAAAAGGGAAGGTTGCAACCCGGTAAGATGCTCATGGCTGATCTGCAAACAGGTCAGATAATTGAAGGTGAACAGATAAAGTCTGAAATCTGCAACCAGCAACCTTACCAGCAATGGATCAAGCAAAATAGGGTGAAGCTAAGACTAATTCCTGATCCCGAAATCGAAGAAGATGACCTGACCCCTGTAGACCTGCTGCACCGACAGAGACTACACGGATTCACTCAGGAGGACCTAAAAATGGTGCTGGAGCCTATGGCCGGCACATCCAAAGAGCCTTTGGGTTCAATGGGACTTGATATTCCTCTGGCTGTACTCTCGTCTTTTCCTCAGCATCCAGCGTACTATTTCAAGCAGATGTTTGCGCAGGTCAGCAATCCGCCAATCGACCCCATCCGTGAGAGACTGGTCATGTCACTCTTTACGCGGCTCGGTGGCGCCAAAAACCTGCTATCGGAGAGCGCTGAGCACTGTCGGCAGATTCACATCACCCAACCGGTGCTCAAGCAGACCATGATCGATAAGATCAAGTTGCTCAACCCCGAATATTTCCGCTGGAAAAAACTCAACATCACCTTCAATCTTGATCAAGGGCTCGAGGAGGGTATCAAAAGGCTTTGTGAAAAGGCCGAAAAAGCAGTAATGGACGGCTTCAATGTCTTGATTCTTTCCGATAGGAAGATCAGTGATAACAGAGCACCCATGCCTTCACTGCTCGCTACAGGTGCGGTCCATCATCACCTTGTAAGTAAAAAGCTGCGCGCCCGCGCCGGATTGGTAGTAGATGCAGGAGATGTATTTGAAACACATCAGTATGCAACACTCATTGGCTATGGCGCCAGCTGCGTGTACCCATATATGGCGTTCAACACTATAAGGTCACTACAGCGCAAAGGTCACTTTGGTGATCGAAGCTTTGAAGAACTACAGCAGAACTACATCAACGCTGTGGGCGGTGGGCTGCTCAAAATAATGTCCAAAATGGGCATTTCTACGCTACAGTCTTATCAGGGGGCTCAGATATTTGAAGCCGTCGGCCTATCAGAAGAAGTCGTTGACAGATGCTTTAAGGGTACAATCTCCAGAATTGGGGGAGCCACTTTTAAGGATTTTGAAAAAGAGGTGGTGCTGCGTCACAGAACAGCACATGACCTTAGGGGGCGGCAGGGTCTTGAAATTGGTGGCGTATATCAGTGGAAGCGGCAAGGCGAAACTCATTTACTGAGTCCCAAAGCCATTCACCTCCTCCAGAAGTCTACGAAGCTCAAAGACTATGACCTCTTCAAGGCTTACACCAAGGCGGTGGATGAACAGTCTGAAAAAGTTATCACATTGAGAAGTCTTCTTGATTTCAAAAAGCGCAAGTCCATTCCTCTCGATAAGGTCGAGCCGGTGGAAAATATCTTGAAGAGGTTCGCCACAGGGGCAATGAGCTTTGGCTCTATCTCACATGAGGCACACTCCACGCTTGCTATCGCAATGAATAGAATAGGCGGCAAAAGCAATAGTGGAGAAGGGGGCGAGGATGACGTTAGGTTTACCAGGAAACCCAATGGCGACTGGGAACGCTCGGCGATTAAGCAGGTAGCATCCGGCAGATTTGGTGTGTCGAGCTACTACCTCACCAATGCAGAGGAAATTCAGATCAAGATCGCCCAAGGTGCTAAGCCCGGAGAAGGAGGTCAATTGCCCGGTCACAAGGTAGATGACTGGATAGGAAGAGTGCGTAACTCCACACCCGGAGTAGGCCTTATTTCGCCACCTCCACATCACGATATTTACTCGATAGAGGATCTGGCCCAGCTGATATTTGATCTCAAAAATGCGAATAGAGAGGCTCGAATCAATGTAAAACTGGTATCTGAAGCGGGAGTGGGTACTATCGCTGCGGGAGTAGCCAAGGCCTTCGCGGATGTGATCCTGGTATCTGGTGGTGATGGTGGCACGGGAGCTTCTCCATTGAGTTCGCTGCGTCATGCCGGACTACCATGGGAGATGGGATTAGCCGAAGCACAGCAAACATTGGTAAAGAATGGCCTCAGAGGTCGGGTCGTACTACAAACGGACGGCAAGATCATGACAGGAAGAGACCTGGCAGTTGCCGCATTGCTGGGAGCGGAAGAATGGGGTGTATCTACTGCGGCCCTCATCGTAGAAGGCTGCATCATGATGCGTAAATGCCACCTCAACACCTGTCCTGTGGGCATAGCCACGCAGGATGCTGAGCTGAGAAATCTGTTCACAGGAGACCCTGAGCATGTGATCAACATGTTCACCTTCATGGCAGAGGAGCTCCGCGAGAATATGGCAGAACTTGGCTTTGCCACTGTGCAGGAGATGGTGGGTCAGGCCAATGCGCTGAAGCTAAAGGAAACCACGAACCTTCCTAAGGCTGTAGATCTAAGTAGCCTGATCACTCAGGAAGCGACATGGCCGGAGGATACTTACCACAATAGCCGAAAGCAGCAGCATCGAATCAACGATGTGCTTGACCTCAGGATGATCAAGGCCGCCGCTCCGGCGTTGGAAAAGGCCGATTCGGTTTCCGATACTTTCAAAATAGTCAACACGCAACGCGCTGTTGGAGCCATGCTTTCCAACGAAATATCTAAGATTTATCATGGGGTTGGCCTTCCTGAGGGCACCATCCGTTTTTCGTTCAAAGGTTCGGCCGGACAGAGCTTTGGTGCATTTGCAGCGCCGGGTTTGACACTCATGCTCGAAGGTGATGCCAATGACTATTTTGGTAAAGGACTTTCCGGAGGCCAACTCATCGTCTACCCGGATGTGCGCACCAAGATCGTCCCCAACAAGAATATCATCATTGGCAATGTGGCCTTATATGGCGGTACAGCCGGAGAGGCGTTCATCAACGGCATGGGGGGAGAGCGCTTTGCTGTTCGTAATTCTGGTGTTAACGCTGTAGTCGAAGGTGTTGGCGATCACGGCTGTGAATACATGACAGGCGGCCGGGTAATCATTCTTGGCCCTACCGGAAGAAATTTTGCAGCTGGCATGAGTGGCGGTATCGCCTATGTATTTGACCCTCACAACAGCCTGGCCGAAAACTGCAATATGGAGATGATCGACCTTGATCCTATCGATCATGATGATACGAAGTTGATGAAAGGCTTGATCACAAAACACCTGAGGTTCACCGGTAGCAAAGTCGCTGAAGAGATACTGACTGACTGGAGCAGGTATGCATCATCGTTTGTCAAGGTGATGCCAAAAGAATACAAAGCTGTCCTACTCAATAGGGCGAAGAAAAAAGTAAAGGAGAAAGCATAATGGGAAAGCCTACAGGATTTAAAGAATACAAACGAGAGCTTCCACCCACACTAGACCCCCAAACCAGGGTCAATAACTATAAGGAGTTCTATCTGGAAGTAAGTGAGGATAAGTCCAAGCAGCAAGCCGCCAGGTGCATGGATTGTGGCATCCCTTTTTGTCACAATGGTTGCCCTCTTGGCAATAAGATACCGGACTTTAATGATGCCGCGTACAACGGCAATTGGAAAGAGGCGGCTGAGATATTACTCTCGACAAACAACTTCCCCGAATTTACCGGTAGGATATGTCCTGCTCCATGCGAAGCTTCCTGTGTGCTAGGCATCAACAAACCTCCGGTGGCCATAGAGTTTATCGAAAAGACAATCATAGAAAAGGCCTTTGAGCTGGATCTGATCAAGCCCCAGCCCCCTAAAGTGCGGACTAGCAAGAAGGTGGCGGTAGTGGGCTCAGGGCCGGCAGGATTGGCAGCTGCCGCTCAGCTTAACAAGGCAGGGCATAGCGTGACAGTCTTCGAGCGTGATGATAAGATTGGTGGCTTACTGAGGTATGGAATTCCCGATTTTAAGATGGAAAAATGGACGATTGATCGTCGTATCCGAATCATGGAGGTCGAAGGCGTCAACTTCAAGCCTAACACGAACGTGGGTGTAGATGTCACCGTTGATGAACTTCTGTATAACTATGATGCCATGGTACTCTGCGGGGGATCCACTATTCCGAGAGATCTCCCTATTCCCGGTCGGGAGTTGAAGGGGGTGCACTTCGCCATGGAGTTTTTAACCCAACAAAACAGGCGGGTTGCAGGCCTTGAAGTAACTGAAGAAGAGATTTGGGCTACCGGAAAAAATGTGATCGTCATCGGTGGGGGTGATACCGGCTCTGATTGCGTCGGCACTTCCAATAGGCATAAGGCCAAATCCGTCACACAAATTGAGCTCCTCAGCAAGCCGCCGGAAGAGCGCGATGCGCATAACCCTTGGCCGGAGTGGCCGATGACCCTTCGCACGTCCTCTTCGCACGAAGAAGGTGCTGAGCGAAAATGGTCAATTCTTACTAAGGAATTTGTCGGTAATGACAAAGGAGAACTGACCGGTCTCAAGTTGGTAGATATTGAGTGGGAGGATGGTAAACTCAAGGAACGACCCGACTCAGAGCGCCTGATTCCTGCCGATCTGGTGCTGATCGCCGCTGGTTTTACTAATCCGCAACATGAAGGTATGCTTGAGCAACTCGGCGTAGCACTCGACAGTCGATCGAATGTAAAGTCCGATCAGTATCATACTGATAAAGAGGGGATTTTCGTCGCAGGGGATATGCACAGAGGTCAGAGCCTCGTCGTGTGGGCCATCAGCGAGGGTCGCGAGGCAGCACGGGCCGTTGACGAGTATCTGATGGGCGCTTCCTTGCTTGAGTCCAAGGATCATTCTCTGCTCGACTTAGCAGAATAGACCCTTTGTCAGAATACGTGGTTCAAGAGGTTCGTTTGGCTTGCTTTTGATCATCAGTGGTCTTTTCTTAGAGACATGATCAAGCATTCGATTGAAAATGATTGGCTCAGGGCTACTATCTCTGAACATGGTGCGGAGCTCACCAGTCTAATAGCTAAAAATACGGGTATGGAGTACCTATGGCAAGCCGACCCAAGCCATTGGGGAAGGCATGCGCCCATTCTATTCCCTTTCGTAGGCAAGCTCAAAGACAATCAATATCACTATCGTGGTAATACTTACCAGATGGGTCAGCATGGTTTTGCTCGTGATCAGCGTTTTACGGAAGTGGAAAAAACGGCCACATCCATAAAACTCACACTGAAGTCGGACAATGAAAGTAAACGCGTATACCCATTCGATTTTGAGCTTACCCTGGCCTATACCCTATCGGAAAATAGCATCAACGTGAGCTATGAAGTGCTCAACCCATCAGCAGATCCGCTGTACTTCTCCATTGGTGGACATCCGGCATTCAATTGCCCACTTGGGCCTGGCAAGCAGCGCAGTGACTATCACCTCAAGTTCAATCATACAGAAGATACAGAGGTGCACTACCTCACTGATGGCTTATTTGCGGGAGCCACTGAGCCCTTCAAAGGAGATGTCCTTTCCCTACCGGAAAACCGCTTTGACCGAGATGCACTGGTCTTCAAATCCCTGCAATCCAAAACTGTCAGCCTGATTGATAATGATGAGAAGACATGGCTGACATTCGACTTTGAAGACTTTCCATATCTAGGCATCTGGTCCAAGAGCAGTACTTCCCCATTTATATGCATTGAGCCATGGTTTGGCATAGCGGATCAGGCTGATCATGATGGGGATATCACGAAAAAGGAGGGCATTATGAAGTTAGACGGAAAGGGTCGATTTGCCTGTTCCTGTTCAATTACTTTTAAATAGTGGTTGCAAAAATGAGGGCCACCCCGAGAGGTGACCCTACAACCAGTCATCATCCTTGATAACAGTGTCTTTTCAAACAGCTAAGGAAGAAAAGACATGAGCTAAATTCCTGATAAGTGGGCTCAACGCCTATCACCCAAATAGGGTATTTTCAAATACCATGATACACGTAGGCAAATCGGGGAACTACCTAAGAAGGAATGCCTTAGTGTCCTGGGCGGTTTTAAAAGGGATTTCCTCCATCGGTACATGACCTGCGTCCTCATAGACGATTAGCTCGCTACCCTTGATCTCCTTGTTGAATAGGTAGGCATCAGATAGCGGTACCCAGGCATCATGCTCTCCCCAAAGTATTAAAGTTGGTACATCGAGTGTTTCGATGAGTTCGCTGCGGGTGGTGAATTTTGTGTTTGCACGATCAATGAAGGCCTGCCGGTTTCCTTCTCGCAAAGCCATTCGAAAATAGCGATCTACGAGCTCATCACTAATTTTGGACTGGTCGTAATAAACTGCTTTGAGGTTGTTTTCTATAATGAACTTGGGCGTAAAGGACTTAAATATCGCTGCAAATGCAGGCTGTTGCGCTAGTTTGAATATAGTGGGTTGCCCATTCACACGAGGATGACCACTAGCATCTACAAGCACCAGTTTCTTTACTTTATCGGGGTACTGAGTGGTGTAATACCATGAAACAGCACCTCCAAGAGAATTGCCAGCTATATAACACGAGTCAATATTCAAATTCACCAAGACCTTATCCACAAACTCCGCATAGAAATCCAGACTGTAATTGCCTTCCGGGGATGGGCCAGTCAGACCAAAGGCCGGGAGATCAAACCTCACCACTTTGAAGTCTGACGAAAGCTGCTCTGTCCAGGCATCCCAGGTATGTAGTGAAGCCGCCGTACCATGTATCAAGACCAGTGGCATGCCCTCACCTTCTACTCTGTAGTGAACGGGCATGCCATCAATCTCCATGTACTGAGAGGGTGCTTGGCCATACTGAGCAACCAGATCCTCAACAGGTATATCATTCTGGTAAGAGAGATACAGAAATCCCACTATGGCCAAAATGAAGATGGTCAGTATCCGCCTAAGAGCTGTCATATGATTGCTTTGAACATATCGTGCCTCTAGAGTTGAAAGTCATCAAAGCTGCTAAAAGCCTTTTCGGGTACGATATCCAGAACGCTGATGTCAGTCAGGTCTCGCTCACCGCGATCTCCTGAAAGCATGATCTCCCCGTAGCGAGCATACTCACCCCATGGGGTTATGAAGTTGGGTTCTTCCTGACCAGACTCACGAAAATAGGCCCACTGCGTGACCAGGCGACTGTATTTGTCGACATACACCTCATAGATATTCTCGGGAGTCACGCCGACATTATCGAATGTGAGCTGGAGCACATCAGCTGCGTCTCCGGTGGCTGTGGTATCCTCCCTAAGGTATTTCAGCGTAACACCGGAATCCTTAAGTTTATATGGCATAACGAGCCAGTAGGAGTCATTGATCCAAATACGCTCGCCACGATTCAAGTAAAAATCCACTGAATCCTTATTAGAAAACTCCGAGCCATTCTTGTAAACCCGACCCTCCTTGGTGTTGATATTCATGATGATTTTAAGATCGTCCCGACCACTTTCAATCCTCACATCGCCCGTATGTTTGTTCCAAAGAAGTTTACGAGCACCGAAAAAATCCCACGACAGTAGCTTAGTGTCATCCCATGCTTTTCGACCTCCCATGGCGAGCATCACTTCATCCGCTATCGCAATAGCCTGAGCGTCCGACCCAGCCTCATCAAAGCCTGGTGCTGGAGGGTTCGCCGTTTCTGTTTCCATAGTTTCTTCCTTTTTGTTTTCATTGCCAGGCTGGCTGCAACTGGCTATGAGCATCGCTGCGATGATTGCTAAGTGTATGGATTTCATGTTAATTGTATATTTTGATTGGTGAGATGAATTGCGAACTTGAAGACAGTATAACTACGATTGGTTACATTATGATTTCAAATGATGCTACTAATGTAAACTTTTGTATCGGTCAAAAATAACAAATTCATTATGTGGACATTACTAAGCATCCTACTCGTATTTACCGGTCTAGAAGCGAAAGCCACCGAGCCCGATACACTCAGAGAGCGCAGCTACAGCTCCGAAATCAAGATGATCGGCACTGTCTATGCCATCAATGTCAGATACAAAGGCAATATCAAAGTATCTGATGACGATAAGCATATCACCTATATCACGCCTGGCGGATATCTGGAAATTAGTAAAAAGGCTTTCGGCAGTAAGCGGGAATTACTCATCGAGAGTGATGTCAACGGCACACTTCAGCACACATATAAAGAGAATCGACGAAATACACCTTATGACCCAGAAGGGAAGCAGTTTTTGGAAGACGTCCTTTTGGAGGTGATACGATCATCAGACGTGGCGGCTCTGGATCGCGTCAATCGGTTTTTTGCACAAGGGGGTGTAGGTGCAGTGCTAAGAGAGATATCTCAGATATCTTCCTCCAGCAGTCAGGCCACTTATTTCGATTATTTGCTAGAGCGAAATGGCCTTAGCGGAAATCAATTGGCCGAAATCGTCAGTGCGATCGGCGATGAAATATCCTCGTCTTCTTCGAAGGGCGCTTTGCTACGAAGATATGCTTATAAGTTCTTGGCGAGTGACGTAAGTGGTCAGGCCTTTTTCCGATCGGTTGATATGATTTCCAGCAGTTCAGAAAAAGGAGAAACCTTGCGCAAGGTGCTGGCCGATGAGCGTATTGATAAAAGTCAGTACCCTGAATTACTGAGGACAATAAGCAACATTTCCTCCTCTTCCGAACAGGGTTCAGTTCTACGATCGTTCAACACCCTCTATCTGGATGATGAAGAGATACGACGAACTTATTTTAGAGCTATTGAGACGATCTCATCCTCCTCTGAGCAAGGCTCAGTACTCAGAGATTTACTTTCAAGAAAAAGCTTAGATCAAGAAAGCATGATCAGCCTTTTCCGGGCTACCGAGTCGATCAGCAGTAGTTCTGAAAAGGGTGAGGTCTTAAGACGAGCCGCAGCTCAGCTGGATGAATTCGATGAGCGACTGACCAGTGCCTATGTCTCCGCTGTACGATCTATCAGCTCTAGTTCGGAGCAGGGCTCTGTCCTGAGAGCGGCTATTAATGATGCTGACTTGTCTGACGAATCAGTAATCTTACTGCTCTACACGTCACGAAATATCTCTTCGAGCAGTGAGAAGGGCTCAGTTTTGCGAAGTGTCATTGATAACATCAATACCAGCAATCCGCGAGTGTTGGATGCATATTTTGAGACGGTAGAGTCTATCAGCTCTACTTCGGAGCAGGGAGGGTTGTTAAGAGACATTATCAAGCGCACGGATGTCACCGCCGACTTGCTGAGAGGTGTGATGACTAGCTCCCGGTCTATCTCCTCGAGTAGCGAGCTTGCCGCGGTTCTCATTGAGGTCTCTGAGCACTTATCAGAATTCCCTGAGCTTAGAGAGGACTACAAGCAAGCAGCACGTAATATCTCATCGGATTCAGAATACCGCAGGGTGATTGACAAGCTTTGAGACTGGTGAGAACAGCGATATCGTTTTTGCTTGGCATTAGCCTCTACTACTACCTTCAGTGGGGCTCGGGAGATCATACTGCTACAGACTTCTATCGCGCTATTGGTTCAGGGGTTTATTTAGCAATAGTCGATGCGCTTTGGCGCCTGATCACACCCAACCTGGATGCCCTTGTGAGCTGGAAAAGTCAGTTCAAGTCTAGATTTCTATTAGGAATTATCTCTCAGTTTGCACTGATATTCTTAGTGCCATGGTTATTGCTGGAATGGAGTTCGGTAGAAGCTGATTTGATCCTAAAGCTTGGTATAGTCGCGTTTTTTCTGGTATTGCTAACCGCCGTTGTGGATTTCACCATTTATTCATTCAACTACTACTCTTCAGGTCAAATCAAAAGCATCCAGCTACAGCGCGAGCAACTAGAACTACAATATGAAGCGTTAAGAACACAGCTCAGCCCACATTATTTATTCAACAGCCTCAATACCATTTCGTCCCTGATTAGTGATAACCCAAAACCTGCCGAGCAGTTTGCTCGGAGGCTTGTACAGACCTACCAGTATATCATCCAATCGAGGGACAAGAAGCTGGTGCCAATCAAGGAGGAGGTTGATTTTGTAAAGGCGTACATGTATTTGCTCAAAGTTCGGTTTGATGAATCTATCGTGACGAGCATCAATATTCATGAGTCTGTTATGACCCATCAGATTCCCCCATTGACCTTACAGATACTGATAGAGAATGCTGTGAAGCACAATTTCTTTTCTGCCGAAGATCCGTTGGTGGTGTCTATCGATACTGATCAAAACGGGAACCTTATTGTGAAAAACGATAATAGAAAAAAGGATGAGCAGGTTGATTCCTTCAAGATCGGATTGGAAAATATCCGACGGAGATATCTATTCTTCACAGAGGAGCCCATTCGTGTTTCAGACAAGCAAATATTCCAGGTCACACTTCCTCTCATTCCCAAATCAGTCGCAGCATGAACAGTCAATATATTCATGACATCAAGTTCAGATTGATTTGGCCCATCATACAGGGCCTCCTGGTATATATCCTCTTGCTAATGGTCTTTGATAATGTTGCGGAGCTGCTGAGCAACTTTGTCAACTCAGAAATGTATCTGTGTATGATCCTATCCTTTCTGCTCAATGAGTCGATCAGGCTATGGATATGGCTCTTCAACAAATTCCTACCCAGCAGAATTGATGGCACGCGATTCGTGATTCAGACGCTTGGATCTTTAGCTTGTGTATTTCTTATTATTGGAGGGGTACTTAGTGCCTACTTTATTTATTTGGTGGATTATAGCTGGGGCGGGTTCGACACGGAGCTCATGGCGTTTGTATCGATTTTCTCGGTTTTCACCCTACTCTTCAATGCCATCCATTTGTCGATAGTCCTACTCACCTCTCAGAATATTCAAAAGATCAGGGAGGAGGAGCTACTTCGACAGAACCTGGATTTTCAGGTGCAGACCTTCAAGAATAATATCAACCCTTTATTCTTCTATGAGAGCATGGAGCAGTTTCTGATCCTTTTGTATCGAGATCACAAGCTGGCGGACAAATACATCTATCACTTGTCAGAACGCTACAGATATGTGCTTGAAAACAAGCAAGAGGAACTCAAGTCACTCGAAGAGGAGCTGCCGACACTAGACAGCCTATCCTTCTTGTTCAAAGAGCAGCATCAGCACGCTATTGAGATCGACAATCAGATAGTGGACATCAATCCCGATCAATTGGTGGTAACCAATACACTGGCGACCGTGATAGAGCTGCTTACCAGAAAAACCATTATTTCGAAAGAGCGGCCGTTGCGAATCAAATGCTACATCGATGAAGCTGACAATTACCTCGTTTTTGAGGCAAACTTGAACGAACGGTTTGTTACCAATCTGGAGATGCAGAAGAGGTCGGATATGCTTGTGAAGGCGTACGAATATTTCACGAGCAAGCCATTCATGAACATTAAAGCAGGAGAGCTCACCTTTATCAAAATCCCACTTCTGGAAGTACAGGGAACTTAAAACTAGTTATCACAAAAAAGCACATAAGTGAAAGTATTGATCATAGAAGACGAAAAGCCAGCAGCAGATAAGCTGCAACGACTACTGTCTGATCTTGTGGATAATTGCGAAATAGTAGGAGTTGCCACTAGCGTGAAAAGTGGAGTTTCGCTCATACAAGACCATCAGGAAGAGCTTGATTTGATCTTTATGGATATCCAGCTAACGGATGGCTTGAGTTTCAGGATATTTGAGCAGATCGAAGTGCAGGTGCCCGTTATCTTCATCACTGCCTATAACCAATACGCCATTGAGGCTTTCAAGTCCAATGGCATTGACTACCTGCTAAAGCCACTAACCGAGGAAGGGTTAGCAGCGAGCCTCAATAAGTGGAAATCTTTGCAGAAAAACTTCAGTAAGGCTCAACTACCATCATCAGTGACGATTGAGTCATTGATGCAACAGATACAGGGTGGTAAGCAGTATAAAGATCGGTTTCTTGTTAAGGTAGGTGAGCACATTCGCTCTGTTCCCACCAAGGAAGTTAGTCTCCTGTATGCTGACGGGCGTATCGTATACCTGATCACTGACCAACAAGCCAAATACACTATAGATTATAAGTTGGAGTCCCTTGAGCAGATGCTTGACCCCAAGTCATTTTTCCGAACTAACCGCACCTTCATCATCAATATCGATGCGATTAAGGACGTGCTGGTTTATTCCAATAGTCGGCTGAAGATATCCGTTGACGCTAAAGTCGATGAAGAGATTATTGTCAGCAGGGACAGGGTCAGCACTTTCAAGGAATGGTTTGGAGGAGGTGCTAGCTGATTCTTGACCAGTTGACTACATTTTTGGTCAGAGATGCGATGTGCTGTTTGATTGGTTGATTTTCCGGCAGGTCAAGGTGAGGGTCAATATCCAGCATACTGATGGCCTTCTCCCTGGCAAGGCTGAGAATCTCTCCATCCTTGCTAAGATCGGCTAACAGCAAATCCATAATCCCACTTTGCTGAGTACCGGTCAGATCACCAGGCCCTCTGAGCTTTAAGTCAATGTCCGCGATTTCGAACCCATCGGTGGTGCGCACCATGGTTTCAAGCCTCACTTTGGCCTCTTTGCTCAACTTGTAGTCGGTCATCAGTATGCAATAGGACTGATCGGCACCTCTACCTACGCGCCCCCGCAGCTGGTGCAACTGGGCCAGACCAAATCGCTCGGCATTTTCTATAATCATGACTGATGCGTTTGGGACATTCACACCCACCTCTATGACAGTAGTTGCCACCATGATTTTAGTTTCACCCTTCACAAAGCGCTGCATTTCAAAGTCCTTGTCCACCGGCTTCATCCGCCCGTGGACGATACTCAGAGGAGTGTTTGGAAATGCCCTGGCAATGCTTTCATAACCATCCATAAGGTCTTTGTAGTCCATATTGGCAGATTCTTCAATCAACGGATAGACAATGTAGACCTGTCTTCCCAGGTCTATTTGCTCTTTTACAAACCCAAATACCTTTAGCCGCTGCGAGTCAAATCGGTGTGTGGTCATGATGGGTTTCCTACCGGAAGGGAGCTCATCGATCTGGGAGATGTCAAGATCACCATAGAGTGTCATGGCGAGAGTTCTCGGAATGGGTGTGGCTGTCATGACCAGCACATGTGGATAAGACCCTTTGTTTTTGCTCCAAAGCTTAGCGCGCTGAGCTACACCAAACCGGTGCTGCTCGTCAATCACGGCCAAGCCAAGTTTCTTGAATTGCACTACATCTTCGAGCAGCGCATGCGTACCGACCAGGACATTCAATTCTCCACTCATGAGCTGCTCGTGGATGACCTTTCGCTCGGACTTTTTTGAAGATCCGGTGAGCCTGGCCATCTTGAGGTTCATAGCTTCACAAAATGGCAACAGACCATTGAAGTGCTGCTCAGCGAGTATTTCGGTAGGTGCCATCAGCGCGGCTTGTGTTTCGCTACCTATCGCCACCAGCATACAGATGAACGCCACGATCGTTTTTCCACTTCCAACATCACCTTGTACCAGCCGATTCATCTGTTGACCCGACTTGAGGTCGCGATAGCATTCTTTAATCACCCTTTTTTGAGCGTCAGTCAGCTCGAAGGGCAGATGATCGTTGTAAAAGCGCGTCAGTAGTTGAGAGTTGTCAAGGACTATACCGCGAAACTTCTCGATTCGGGCAATTTTGAGTTTTAGCAACCGAACCTGAGTATAAAACAGCTCCTCAAATTTCAACCTAAATTGAGCT
Organism: uncultured Roseivirgaceae bacterium; assembly: GCA_964351595.1. Taxonomy (GTDB): domain Bacteria; phylum Bacteroidota; class Bacteroidia; order Cytophagales; family Cyclobacteriaceae; genus UBA6059. The sequence goes on from CAYGOT010000023.1 coordinate 53,340, forward strand.
TTCTGCAAAGTCTGAGCATTTTTTGGGAAGTGGATATGGATCATGGCCGTACGCTTATCCATAAGCTTTAACCCTTCTATCAAGCCCTTGGGCAAGGTCTCTTCAAACCTATCCACAGCCTGTACGAGCAGTGCTTTGATGAATTTGCTGATCGCTTTGCTGTCAATATGTCGCGCTTTAAGTTTTTCGGTAGTCGGATAAACGGGTTGTAGATAACCCCCTTTTAAATTAGAGGTACTAGCCGGCTCGACCTCAGGGTGAGCGATGGAGTATTTCCTGCCATATTTATTGGGCTTCCCGAAGACAACATATTCGGCTCCAGGGCTCAACCGCTTCAGTGCCCATGGGATACCTTTGAACCAGGTAAGTTCGAGCTCTCCGGTTCCATCTTTGAGGTATGCTACGAGCCGCTTTTTTCTACCTACGCCGATGGTCTCGATGTGACGGATCACTCCCTTGATCTGGATGAAGGGCATGTTTTCATTGACTTGAGCGATCTCGTGAAATTGTGTCCTGTCCTCATACCTGAATGGGTAGTGCTGGATCAGATCGGCATAAGTGAATATTTCGAGCTCTTTGTTGAGCAATGCGGCGCGCTGAGGCCCGACACCTTTGAGAAACTCAATTTTGGTTTCAAAGAATCGCGCCATGCGGAAGTCAGTTGAGGTCTAGCTGAAAATCATTCTTCCACTCTAGGGTGTTGAGCAGGTGCATAATATCGATTTTCAGATATTCAATCACAGGCTCGAGAGAGTCATTTTTAGTAGCTGTCTGAAAGTAAAGCGCCCCCCTCATAAAGTTGCGTGTGGAATCAGTGATATGAAACTGAAACTGCGTGGGAACCTCTCCCTCCAATTCGGATACGGAGGCAATATTTCCATTTTTTAAAGCCACGATACTTTCTTCGATCGCGTATGCCTTTACATTATGCTGAGAAGTCAGCTTGTAGGAATCATTGAGATAACCTTCGAGCAAGTCTTGCTTGCTCTTCACTGGCTTGTAAGTCACCTGGATGTTCGCATCCAGCTCGGGATAGTGGATGTCCATCCAGTAGCGTTCGCTGATCCAGGAAGAGTCGCGAAGTAACACGGCGTACCTGGAAGTCTCAAATTGGTAAGGAAAAGTATCCGGAATGGCCAGGTACTCATGCGGAGGAAGTATGATGCGATTATAGCCTTTAGGCTTGGGGACATAGTCCGAAGAGCAACTCATTAGCAGCGCTCCTAAAAAAAACAAAATACTAGTCTGTAAAATCTGATTGTAGCTCTTTCGAATGAGGACTGACAAAAACTCTGACACGCTTAATTCTTCTTTGATCAACTGCTACTACCGTAAAAACAAATCTATTGAATTTAATCTTATCGCCTGCATGGGGCAATTTCGAATTGATTTCGAGAAGCAAACCACCCAGCGACTCACTTTCCCCTTTCACCTCTTCGAATAACGAAATGTCATCCTCAATAATTTTACAGAAATCATTTAGGGAGGTCTTGCCCTCAAAAATATAGGTGTTGCTGTCCAGCTTGTTGTATGCTATTTCATTTTCTTCATCGAATTCATCGTTGATTTCGCCTACGATTTCTTCGATAATATCCTCTAAGGTCACAAGCCCGGAGGTGCCGCCATATTCGTCTACGACTATAGCCATATGCACGTGCTTCTCTTGAAAGTCCTTAAACAGGCTATCTATTTTTTTGCTTTCGGGCACGAAGAAAGCGGGTCTTAATAATGACTGCCAGCTAAAGTCGTCTTCCTTTTCGAGGTGCGGCAGCAGGTCTTTGATATAGAGTATCCCCTCAATTTTGTCCACCGTTTCATTGTAAATCGGCAGGCGGCTGTAGCCCCGCTTGTTGATCTGGTCCATCAGCTCATGAAAGTCGGTCTCACGGTCAAAGGCAGTGATATCAACACGTGACTTCATTACCTGTTTTACTGACAGTGTGCCAAAGTTCACTATTCCTTTTAGGATACCTTTTTCTTCATCCGTAGCTTCCTTTTCCGCTGTGAGTTCAAGTGCTTCGTTGAGCTCCTCCACACTGATATTATATCCTTTCCGTTCAATTCGTTTTTCTATGATATTGCCAATTCCGATTAGGAACCAGGTCAACGGGCTGAGCAGTCGGTAAGAAAATGCGATCAAGGCGCTACTTAAGCGAGCAAACTGAATGCGATTCTGATTAGCATATACTTTGGGAATGATCTCTCCGAAATAAACAATGAACCCAGTTATAATTACTGAAAGGAGCACTATCACGGTTCCTTCCGGTGTGGTTGTCCCTGTTATCTGCCATGTCACAAAAGCCGAAAGCGTGACAATAGAAATATTAATGAGATTGTTGAGCACCAATATGGTTGCCAGCAGCTTCTGTGGATGCAACAGCAACGCAGCGATGCTTTTCTCTGAGGGGTTGCTAGAGCCTTTGCACCTCGCTATTTCTTCCTGAGACAAGGAAAAAAAAGCCACTTCAGAACCAGAAATCAGTCCTGAAAGGAGCAATAAGATTACAAAGAAAGAACCAGAGAAAATGTAAAAAGGCAGCTGTGTTGCTAGTAACAAGCTTGCCGTCAGGGGTTCACCAGGGTCAGGTTCCAATAATTTGCTAGTTGGTTATATAATTAAAACGGGAGATCGTCGATATCCGTTTCGTTCGATTCCGAGGCAGGAGCGGCACTGCCACTATTACCGGATTGACTGGATGTCGAATCACCAGAGGGCGGACCGCTACCGTCTCCGCCCGGACGACCAAGTAATGTCATTTCCCGACCGACAACTTCAGTAACATACCTCTTAATGCCGTCTTTGTCATCGTAAGATCGTGTGGTAAGCTTGCCCTCAATATAGACCTGCCCTCCTTTTTTCAGGAAGCGCTCAGCCACTTCAGCCAGTGGAGTCCAAAGCACCACATTATGCCATTCTGTGTTCGTAACTCGTTCACCTTCACGATTCTTATACACCTCACTCGTTGCAATCGAAAAATTGGCAACAGCCCTACCATTATCAAGATGACGCACCTCCGGGTCTTTACCCAGATTTCCTACTAAAATGACCTTGTTTACTCCAGACATATCTACTATGTTATTTTTTTAACACCTATCTAAAATAGCGACAAAGCACCGCTTTTCAAATAATTTTCAATCAAAATAGGCTTGGCTAAATTCTTCAATTTGGCCTTCGGCAAGTCGAGAAGCAGATGATTTTGCGCTAACTCCTCATATACCTCCCTATCGGTCAATGATAGCCGAAAAAACCTCGCGTTTAACCGTTGATGAGTAAGAACATGCTTAATAGTAGCTGATTGGCTTTCTATCACACAAGCCCTGACAACATCATCACCTATTGCCTCTGCCAGCCGCGAAAGTAGTTCTTCTTCTGGCAGATCGCCTTCTATACAGTAAAAATCATGTAAGCCCTGCCAAATATCTTTACCCGCCCGTTGATTAACCAATATGCGATCTCTGAACTCGAACATGAAGTAGTTTAGAAATCGATTGGTCACCTTCACTTTTTTAAGCTTGACGGGTCTTTGGCTCACTGAGCCATTAATATATGACGCGCACTGCGCAACAAATATGCATGATTGACAGGCCGGATTTTTTGGCTTACAGTGGGTAGCCCCAAATTCCATCATTGCTTGATTGAACTCTCCGGGCTGATCTTTTGGAATGAGGCCCAGTGCTTTGTTATAGAAATGCTTGTACGCGCCACTCCCGGATATATCAGTAGGATCATCAAAGAGCCTGGAGAGGAGCCTGTACACATTACCATCTACGACGGGCACTTGCTCGTCAAAGGCAATCGAAGCAATCGCCGAGGAGGTATATGGGCCTATTCCAGTCAACTGTTGGAGCGCCTTAGCCGAATTAGGAAACACCCCACCATATTCAGAAACCACTTGCTTGGCGCAGGCATGTAGATTTCGTGCTCTAGAGTAATAGCCCAAACCCTGCCATAATCGCAGTACCTGATCCAGAGGAGCCGCAGCGAGATCATTTACGGTAGGGAAAGTGTCTACAAAACTGAGGTAGTAAGGCAATCCCTGGGCAACTCGGGTCTGCTGCAAGATGATCTCCGAGAGCCATATCCGGTATGGGTCAGCAGAGTCTCTCCAGGGAAGCTCCCGTTTGTGCCTGGCATACCATTCCAGAATTTGTTTGGCAAAGATTTTCAAGGAGTTAGCACAAATAAATGCTATTAAAAAAGGTCAGGTAATTTTTTGTTTTAGAGGTGCCAAATATAAATTTGCGACCATTGATTTTCATTGTTTTTATCTGATTAAAGAAAACACAAGGTGACGAAAGCGGACGTAATAAACGAGATTGCTGATAAAACAGGTATAGATAGGGCAGATGTACAAGCATCGGTAGAGGCCTTTTTCTCGGTAGTGAAGAACTCTATGGCCAATGGGGAAAACATATATGTACGGGGCTTTGGCAGTTTTGTGAACAAGAAGCGAGCAAAGAAGATAGCGCGAAATATTTCGAAAAATACAGCGATGGTGATCGAGGAGCATCATGTTCCCAGTTTTAAGCCGTCAAAAGTATTCGTTGAGAAGGTGAAAAAAAGCGTCAAGGTTAAATAACCTGACCTGAGATGTTAGCCAAGCAAATTGTAATCAGTATAGCCGGAGTGCTATTGATTATACTGCTATACAACCTTCCCAAGTATGTTGTAGAAAATGACGAGGAAGAGGCCGCAGGCCAAATTATGCAAAGCTCTGAGGAGCAGCCAAGTGCGGCTCATGAGCTTCCAGAAAACTTTAACAATGACCTCAGTTTCTGGAAAAGCCAGCTAAGCACAGATAAATCAGAAAATTATTTTATTTTTGCGGACTCTTTGGTGAGCGCCTACTTGAATTTAGGACTCGTCGACAGTGCGGCTTGGGTAGCTGAGCAGGCATTGAACTTTGGCGATGAGGGTAAGAATTTCGCTGGCGATGCATATTACAGGGCATTTAGTTTTGCTCCTGATGTTGACAAAGCCAATGAATTTGCCGAAAAGGCCAGAGAGATACTTGGAGGGATTCTAGATGAGAATCCTGAAAACCTTGATGCTAAGACAAAGATTGCCATGACTTACGTGTCATCTTCCAATCCAATGAGAGGTATACTGATGCTGAGAGAGGTGGTTGAGGAAGATGCGGACAATCGAGAAGCGATCTACAATCTGGGAATTTTGTCGATGCAGTCTGGACAGTATGACAAAGCTGTCGAAAGGTTTGAGAAGCTGGTGAGCCTTGACGAAGATGATGTTCAGGCCAATTTCTATTTAGGATTGAGTTACCTGGAAGTTGGCGATAAAGAAAAGGCGAAGAAGACCCTGGAAAAAGTAAAGGAATTGGATGATGATCCAACTGTTCAAGCAACAGTGGATGGTTATCTCAAGGAAATAGATATTTAGTACTAATTAAAGACATTGAATTATGCCTTGCGGTAAAAAGAGAAAAAGACACAAGATTGCTACTCACAAGAGGAAGAAAAGACTCAGAAAGAATAGACACAAGAAGAAGTAATAGGTAATTAAGTGATCAACTGAGTAAATCAAGAAGAATTGAGCAATGAACTAATTATCAATTCAACTCAGGATGAATCTCGTATTGCCCTTCTTAAGGACAAAAAACTGGTTGAGTTTCATCAAGAAAAAGATGAAACCAAATTTACGG
>CAYGOT010000024.1:0-58346 GCA_964351595.1 uncultured Roseivirgaceae bacterium
TCTGTGCTAACCCGATGAAATCCGTCGGGTCTTTGGTCAACAAGAGGGGAATGGATTTTTCTTGAACTGGTGTGGGTGTTTCGAACCCAAGTTGATCAAGGACCTCAAGAATCGATGCTGAGAGTCCTAATTTGCTGAATGTATTGATAAGCTTCTATTAAAATTAGCCGCAAAGGTACGGATAATAGTTGTTCATTGCTACTGTTAGTACATGCTCTTAATGGTTTAGGTATGGCATGGTTTTATTATGTCAATTAGAATTATTGTTATCAGATAAAGCCTTGGCAGATAAGACCTTAACTATTCCGCTATTTGCATCTATTGGCAAGAAGCTGACTTGCTTCTTCATGCCCAAGCTCCGATGCGGCTTTATAATCTCTGCAGGCATCAAATTGATCATGTTGAATTTCGTGAAGCATACCTCTTTGATAGTACACCTCAGCGTCCTCTGAGTACAATTCTATACTTTTGGTGAAATCCTCAATAGCTTCTTGATATTTCATCATCTCAATAAAGGTATAAGCGCGATTGTCAAAGTAATTTGGGTTTTTAGTATTCAACTTTATGCTTCTATCGTGATAGTCAACAGCTGTTTCATACCCGTGCAAAAAATAGTAACAAAGAGCAATCGAGTTAAGTAGATCGTCATTTAAAGAGTCACTACTCAAGACTAGCTTATACTGTCCTAAAGCCTCTTCATAATATTCTGAAAAATAATAAGCATCTCCAAGGTTCTCAATGGCCGTGACATTATTTTCGTCTTCAGAGATAGCACGCTTGAAGTAGTCTATTGAAGACTCGTATTCTTCTTGATTCGAATAGGCTACACCGATTCGATTATTTAAATCAGCTAATTCTCCATATTCGAGCTCAATACACTTTTCATAGTCAAGAATAGCCAAATCATTATTCTGTTGCTCGACGTGTATGGCTCCTCTGTTAAGATAGAACTGACCATTGTTGGGGTCAATTTCGATTGCTTTATTAAGGTGGAAAACAGCACTATCAAACTCGGAGAGCTGATAATCTGCGAAAGCAGCATTCATCAGGGCCACAGCGAGTGTTGTATCCATCTTCTGAGCAAGTACAAAGTCAGTTTTTGCTGACTGAAAATCAGCAAACCTATATTTCACAAGGCCTCTGCGGTTATAATAATCTCCTACTGTGCTGTTGAGGTCGATAGCCCTTTGAAAATCAGCCATGGCCCCATAATTATCCTCGGTCAAATAGCGCGCTACACCCCGTCTGTAGTATAATCCTTCGTCAGTAGGATTCTGTTCTATTGCGTTTGTATACAGTTCAATTGATTGAGAATAGTTCTGAGAATCAAAAGCCAACTTAGCTTCATCAGCCCACGAGGATTTGACTGTAGGTGGTTTGGCAATCTTGTTTTTTAGTCTCTCGGGAATCTCAAAAACAGACTCATCAATATGATCCACCTTTCGATACTCGTCAAATCTGAATTTACCTACCTTATTATGAACCTCATATTGTGTCATACTGGCTGGCAACCAAAATCCCAGTATTTTATCATAGTTTTCATAATGTATGATCTTTTCTGAGGTCTCTTCTCTGATCAATAGATGAGTTTCTTGGTCTATATAAAAAGCTTTCTGGGGTATGGATAACTCATCAGAATAGAGCACGCGGTATGCAGAATTACCATTAACATTCGCCTCAAAAACCGAAATGCGATTCACATCGACCGTATCCAGGGAGTGCAAGCCTCCAGAGAAGACTCTCATGTAGTCATTAGTACCGTTTCCTTCGCTGAGAGAAACCTGATCTTTCATTGGGTCATAGGTCCAGCTTAAACTATCCGTCTTGACCATTATCATTTCTAAATTTTGTACTCTCATCTCCATATACAGCTGTCCAAGAGGACTTATTAGGAATCGTAATGGGATTTCTAGGTTTTCGAAATAAGCAAGACCATCTACTTCGATACCGAAGGGTAGACTTCCATCGCCATTGGTCTCGATATATTCTGAATATATTTTCTCGAAAGATTGATCTGACCGTTCCACAACATTAGCGTATCCATATATCTCTGCGGATGTTGAATATGCACCACTTATTTGTTCAAATTCACTCTTCGATAGGCTATTAGCTGAGTTAAAATCAAAAGATGCTACATTCTCACCGTCCACAAATGCAGTACCTTCGAGAGCTCCATTATCATCCGGTTTTAAGGAGAAAGTTGACTTATTTAAATCCATGAATATTCCCCGATTAAGTGCTACTTCTTTAAGTTCGATATGGTCACCAACCACACTACCTGTAATCTTCGTTTGGCTATTAAAATAATCGGGCCAGTTTATGACTCCCTCTAATTGACATCCTTTCACTTTCTGAATTTGAAGATATGCCAAAAAAACAGTTCCGCCGTGATATTCAAGTTGTCCATACCAGTCTCCTATAAATTTGTTAAGTTCACATTGTTCCGGATTTTTGGCTTTCAGTACGATGGACGATAAGACAAGGGTGACTGTAGTGATAATTGACACGAAATTCATAGCTCTGTTTTAAGAATCGAACATCATATTATCAAAGTTGATTCTCCTTTCAAAGAAACTCTCCAGAAATTATAACATGTGTTGAGTAAAATTTGAATGATAATTCAACCAACAACAAGAAGTGTCATATTATCAGCTTCTAGATTATAGATATCGCACCTCACAAAGTCTTATGCGTACCGTCACAAAATGCTCCATTATCAGAATGCTTGCACTGGCATAGATAAGCCGTCTTGGACTCTTCAGCCTTGAACATGGTCGGCGTGAAGTCAGAGCCCTTGTGTGATCCATCACAGAATGGCTGATTGCCTGAATTACCGCAAGAACACCAGGCGTAGGTCTTACCTGCTTCCAGTTCAACGGGTGCGGGATTCTTGGCTGCTATAGTTGGGGTGCTCATATTTCAATTTTTTATGTTTCTACATACAATATGTAGATATAAGCTGAGAATCGGCTATTTGTTATCAACTAGCCCAATTTGAAACGAGTCTAATTAAGCTGAGCGCTGATACTCAAACCATTCGATCATTCATACCGCAGGGATTTTACAGGATTTTGGCTGGTAGCCTTATTTGTCTGGTAAGACACGCTGATAAGGCCTATCATTAACGAAACCATCAGGGGCAGTACAAAGAAAATCAGACCCAACTCGACACGGAGAGCATAGTTTTCAAGCCAGTTGCTGGCGACATAGTAAAGTATGGGGAGGCTAATCAGGTAGGCTGTGCCTATTAGGAGCAAGTATTCTGATAAGATCATGCGAGATATCAACATTGCGCTAGCGCCCAGCACTTTACGGATACCGATCTCCTTGGTACGCTGAAGTATGGAGAAAGATGCCAGACCAAAGAGCCCCAAACCAGCGATAATTAGTGATAGTGTAGCAAAGGCATTGACCACTTTACTGAACAGCATCTCATTCGCAAACTTTCTCTCAAATGAGTCATCCAGGAAAGTATAATTAAAAGGGTCGTTGGGAAAATAATCTGACCAAAGTAACTCCAGTCCGGACAGCTCAGTCTCTAATGCCCCGTTGGATCCATCACCTTGTGCAGTCAGCCGCACCAAATAATGATCCGGAGCAAATCTGGCCGGGGTATACCTTCTCAACGAATAAATCACGGGAACTTCCTCGGCTTCATAGGCCTCCTGCACATGGTTGCTAATCACACCAACCACCGTTTTGTCAAAATATGGAATAGTCGGGGAATAGCTCCATCGAAACGTCTTGCCGATGATCTCATCGGGTGTGTACCCCCACATAGCTGCTGCCGATTCATTGATGATCAGGTTGGCACTATCGGCAAATGAGTGATCAAAGGAGCGTCCTGCAATTAATTGGAGATCAACAACATCCTCAAATCCATATTCTACCAGATTAATATTCATATAACTGGCACTTGTCGTATCGCCCAGCAGACGAAACCAAGAGTACCATCCTATGTTGTCACCAGGAAGCATCAGCATCGATGACACTTTCTCAATGTTAGACGACTGCTGAGCCTGATCCACAAAACGATCGTATCGAATGTCCTGACTGGCATATTCCACTTTGGGCGCCTTGATCATCACAACCTGATCAATATTAACACCAATATCCCGATTGATCAGCAGGTTGGTCTGGAGATAAATCAAGTAAGTACCACCAACCAATAATGGAGTGATGATAAATTGAAGGTAGACCAGGGATTTTCTCACTATGAGCCCCGATCGGGAATTTCGAAACTTACCTTTCAACACCGCAGTAGCACGAAAATTACTCAGGACCAATGCCGGATAGATGGCGGAGACCAGCCCACCGACCAGCACCAGCAGCATTGGCAAGATCAGTTCCCCACTAAATGAAAAGGTATAGTCAAGTTGAAGCCAACTTGAGATTGGCTCGTTGCATAGCAAGACCATAATCATAGCAATAGCCAAGGCCATTATATTAACCATCAGCGCCTCTATCAAGAATTGAATGCTGAGGTTTTTACGGCTAGCTCCTATGGTCTTTCTCACCCCCACCTCTTTGGCTCTTTCCAGAGATCTTGCGGTGGAGAGGTTGATGTAATTAATCCAGGCCACTATCAGGATCAATATTGATATTACTCTAAGCCAGGAGAGAATGTCTGCATTTATGTTCTTCTCAAACTCCTGGAGGAGATTTGACGTGTAGTGAATTTCCTCTATAGGTTGCAAAAAGAATTCATAGTTCACTTCTCTTTCGGCATACTGATCTCCCCAGGTTTGTTGAGCCAGATCGTTAATTCTCCTTTCGATGATAGAGGGAGCAGCATTCTCGATACGCATATAGGTTCGAAAATCATTCCATACCCAATTGGTTCTTACCCCCCAATCCGGATGTACAACATCAAGATAGGTCAGGAAAGAAAAAACAATATCAGGTTTGAAGTGAGAGTTGACGGGTGGATCAGCAAACACTGCACTCACATTATATACAACCTCGCGCTGATTGGTTGCCTTGAGTGTCTCGCCAATCACATCAGTCTTACCAAAGTAGCGCATGGCTGTACTTTCACTTATTGCCACCTTCTGAATAGCGTCCAATGCAGCTTTTGGGTTACCTGCAAGTACTTCAAATCCAAAGATCTGGAAGAACTCCGGGTCGGCATAGTAGGCTTTTTCTTCCTCATAGATGGTCTTACTGGCCGCATGAGGGTTTTCAATGACGAAGAGTCCGTCATGATAGATTCTCACGATATCAGACACCTCAGTGATATTCTCTTTGACGAGAGGTTTTAACGGAGGCATGGCCGCTGCAGTACTGCCTATGAGTTCACCTCTCAGGTATCTGTTCGTAGTAACGCGATAGATTGACTCACTATTATCGTGAAACTGATCGTAGCTGTACTCGAACTGCAGAAACTGATCGATGAAAATGAATATTGAAATACCCAAGGCGAGACCCAGAATGTTGATCAGGGAAAAAACGGGGTGCTTCTTAATATTGCGAACAGATATCTTGATGTAGTTGCGTAGCATAGCGATCGTTTTGAAGGGTACCCTTCAAAACGATCATTTCTGATCTCGACAAATGTCGACACGACATACGACTTAAAGCATCATATCAACGGCAAATGTCACAGGCTGAGGAGTCCGAAAGCTTGCCGATTTCCACTAGGATACGCCCACCTTCAGCTTATCAGCAAAAACTGCCTTGAGCTTATTCACTTTAGGGTTGATCACAAAGGTGCAGTAAGGTTGACTCTGGTTCTGATTGTAAAAGTTTTGATGCTGCTCTTCTGCCGGGTAAAAAGCTTCGAACGGAACAACCTCAGTAACAATGGGATTGGGCCAGATATCTGCGGCATCCAGCTTCATTTTATATTCATTGGCGAGCTTCCCTTGTTCATCGTTGTGATACAGAACAATAGAGCGATAATGAGTTCCAACATCCGCACCTTGACGGTTCAGCGTGGTAGGGTCATGCGTCTTCCAAAAGACCTCTAGCAGCTCCTGATAACTGATCACTGTAGGGTCGAAAGTAATCTGAGTCACCTCCGCATGACCTGTTCGGCCCGATACTACTTCACGGTAAGCTGGATTCTTAATATTACCTCCGGAGAATCCTGAGACTACCTTCTCCACCCCTTTGAGTCGCTGAAACACCGCTTCAGTACACCAAAAACACCCGGCTCCAAAAGTTGCTAACTCTGCCATTATCTTATCTTCCTAATTGTGATTAAATATCTCCAGACAAACGCCGTAAACGGGAGTTATGTTCAGTAAAAAATATAGTTAAACTCCTGAACGTATTGCTGCCGACCTTCATCATCAAATTTAGTTGCCGATTTCAACCGACTCCCCTCCCACTGAAGCACTATGGATGACTGAATCTCCCAGGAATTATTTCGCTGATTTCGCAAGGATTTTTCTATCAGCGCCAGATTATTACCCTCATACTCATACCTCAATCTATACCTCAAAGCAGCATCAGGATCGCCATTGAAATACTCCTCTACTAAACCGTTTTCATAATAGCTAAACCAATGTGAAGCTGATCCTGAATTGAAATCACTAATCCAGTCCTCCGAAGTGATCTTGCCTGGTCGACCAGTACTATCAAATGAAATCAGATATCGATCATAATAGAGTGTTGGGGCCTTTTCACTCACCGGATTGAATTTATCGTATATCTCATCCTCAATGATATCTTTCGAAATGAGTAGCGTCGCATTTTGCTCACCGTCAAACTCAAGTTTCGCACTACAGTTTTCCTCTTCTCCACAGCTGCTGAATGTAGACTGAAGGAACTCATCAAACCACGCACCACCATAGCAGACAGGATATATACTCAAATCAAAACTCTGCCCTAACAGGTTTAATATCAAAAACTCAGAAAGAGAGTCAGGTTTGGAGTAATACTCGGGAAACACCTGCGCGAAATTAGCCTGAAGAATAATTCCATTTTCATCAAAGTCAATTGAACTAAACGCATCATTCTGACCTTCTTCATTGGAAGTAAATAGTTTAGTCTCAATACGCCGTATTTCTTGTCCGTAACCGGAAAATATCAACGACATTCCAATAATCAACAGCAGCCAGCGGTTCATGCGATAAATCTAATGAAAGCACCCTCCGAATGAAAAAAAGAGACCTTACTGAAGGCTCCATCAGGAAGCACATCACCGGCATGACTATTCCCATGATCTTTGGCATTCTGAGCATGGTGGCTTTCAATCTCATTGACACCTATTTTGTCGGGCAGTTGGGGGCAGATCAGTTGGCAGCCCTGAGCTTTACTTTTCCCGTGATTATGGTCATATTCTCCCTTGTTCAGGGTATCGGTATTGGAGCTACGGCGTTGATCTCCAAGTCTATTGGCAGCAACAACTACGAGAAAGCTGCCCGCGAAACGACGGACAGCTTATTTCTTGGTGTCGTCCTGGCAAGCACATTTGTTGTACTAGGTCTCCTGACTATTAAGCCTACTTTTCGACTCCTTGGAGCAAGCGAGCAAATACTCCCTTACATAGAGGACTACATGCGCCTTTGGTACATGGCCATTCTCTTCGTCGTGATTCCATTCATTGGCAACAGTGCCATAAGAGCGACCGGAGATGCCAAGACGCCCAGCCTTATCATGCTGTTTGCTGTCATCATCAATGGTGTCCTCGATCCTCTTTTGATATTCGGGTACGGTCCATTCCCCGCTATGGGTATCGAAGGAGCAGCCCTTGCTACCGCAATCTCGAGGGCTATGACGATGGTGCTGGCACTTTACATCCTGTATAAAAGAGAGAAACTAATTACACTCGACATTCCAGCTAAGTCAATTCTTTATGGCTGTTGGAAATCAATACTACGCATAGGCTTACCATCCGGAATCTCCAGAATGGTCACACCTCTGGCCTCCGGTGTTGTCACGGGTCTACTGGCCAGATACAGCGAAGCGGCCGTTGCGGCTTATGGAGTCGGCACACGCATCGAGTTCTTAGCATCAAGCGTGCTAATCGCTCTCTCTGCATCTATTGGGCCATTTACAGGACAAAACCTGGGAGCAAAGAAATATGATCGAATCAGAACCTCCATTCGCGGTAGCAACCTCTTTGCCATTGCATGGAGTCTGGTGATGTCCGCGCTATTGATACCATTTACGCGACCTATCGCTCACATTTTTACCGATAGCGAAGCGGTGGTTGACAACCTGAGCCTTTTCCTGATGATCGTTCCTTTTAGCCTTGGCTTTCAGGGTATAGTGCAGATTATCAATGCCAACCTCAACACCATCGATAAGCCAATGCAGGCCTCTTACATCATTCTGGGTCAGAATTTCCTTGTTTATATTCCCTTGGCCTTTCTGGGAGGATGGTTATTTGGCATTCCGGGTATCTTCGGTGCAATTGCTGCTTCTTATGTTATTGGTGGCCTAATCTCGATGTTTGTGAATGCCAGGATATTCAAGTCGCTGGTACAGAGTTGACAAGTCTTCTACGGTTGAGGCTCGTCTTCTCCATCATATAGGAGCTGAAGCTTATCTCTATCCTCTTCATCAAGGTCCTGACTTGCTAGTACCTTAAACAGATCCGCTCTGGAATTGATATTATAGCGACTGAGAATATCGTTTGCTTTCATTTCTTTTTTCTTCTTCCTTATCATAAAGAAAAGCCCTACCTGAAATACCAGCGCTAAAACGAGAAAACTTACTAACCAGACCATTCTAATTACCTTTTGAAGAAAAAACGGATGTAAACCATTTCGGTTGGTTCAACATTCGGGTACGATAGATCATAACTAAACCAAAAACACCATCCACCGGTGGTGACCACTAGTGCTATTGTACCATAAACCGTCCAGCATGGCTTTCCAGGAGTTTTCCTTTTAGGAATAACAACCTTGTCTGTTAAGTACATTCCAACACCAACAGATATCAAACCCCAATATCGCGTGATTGAACCGCTAAGCTTTTAGGTTTTCCATGCTTATACATTTTTGGGTTAAATTTAGAATCACCTTAAAACCAAACACAACCTTACCACTATGCAAATTGCGACCATCGATTGGGTAATCATAGGACTTTACTTATTCGGGATGATCATGCTCAGCGTGTATCTTTCCAGAGGACAAAAAAATCAAAAGGACTATTACCTGGGTGGCAACTCTTTTGGCGCCTTCCCTACCGCAATGTCGATCATGGCATCACAGTGCTCAACAAATAGCATATTGGGAGCACCCGCTTTCGTAGCATTTGCAGTAGGAGGTGGCATGGTATGGCTTCAGTATGAGCTGGCAGTACCCATCGCCATGGTCTTTCTCATGATTTTTGTACTCCCGGTATTTAAGAAAAAGGGAGTCATTTCTATCTATCAATATCTTGGAGATCGCTTCGGAGCAAGTACGAGGATTGCCCTGAGCGTGCTTTTTCAACTTCTCAGAGCATTTGCCACAGGAGTTATCATCTATGGTGTTTCGCATGTTATCGCCTTCTGCACGGGCATGAGTTTCTTCTGGTCCGTAGTTATCCTGGGGGTTATAACGATCATTTACGACACCATTGGGGGTATGAAAGCAGTGATCCTCTCTGATGTGATCCAAATGATCATCTTATATGCAAGCATCCTATTCGTAATCATTATTTCTGTAGACCTTCTCGGTGGATTTTCTTCTATGATCGATAAGATCTCACCTGAGCGCTTACAGGCAGTAGACTTTGACAACTTTGGGGTCAACGGCAATGATTTCGCCTTTTGGCCCATGTTTTTTGGCGGCATTTTCCTCTACATCGCCTACTATGGCTTTGATCAAACACAAGTACAAAGGCAGCTCTCAACCAAAGACACGCCTGCGACGCTCAACTCCTTATACCTCAACGGACTGTTAAGATTCCCACTAGTACTTACCTATCTTTTTTTGGGTATTTGTCTAGGCGCTTACACGGTGATCAACCCCGAGTTTTATGCATCCCTACCGGAAAATGAGAGCGGCGGGAAGATTATAGACCTTGCGCTTCCCGTATTTGTGGAGTCACAGTTTGCACCCGGATTTGTTGGTTTGTTCTTCGTTGGACTTTTCTCGGCTGCAATGTCCTCCTTAGACAGCACCATCAACTCACTGAGCGCTACCACCATGCAAGACATCATCAAAGACGGACTGAAGGTTATTGTCACAGAGAAAAGGGAGTTGTGGATCAGCAAAGGTTTGACTGTATTTTGGGGTACCACTTGCATGATCTTCGCCTTCTATGTAGGCGGCATTAGCGATAGCATCATCGTATCAATCAACAAGATCAGCTCACTGGCCAACGGCCCCATCCTTGGGGTATTTCTATTGGGCCTGTTTACTATGCGTACCAGCAATCTTGGAGCACTGGTCGGACTTATAGCTGGGTTTGCCTTCAATCTGATGCTCTGGGTCTATTTCCCCAATATCTCATGGCTTTGGTGGAACCTCACTGGTTTCATGGTAACCTTCGCAACGGGCGTTGGACTATCGGTAGTGACGGGTGCCACAGCTGACGAGAATATCAAGGCACTGACCTACAACAAGGAAGAGTTCGCAGAATTCAACTTTAGCAGTATATGGAGGACTAAGTACATCTCCCTTTTGATGTATACATTGGTCATTTTGCTGATCCTGGTATTCAGCTTTTAGGCAACTTTTTACTGCCCGGATTGGACGCAGCTAGTTATATTATAATCGAGAAGCTGAGGAGTCTTAACCTTTCTAGGGGCGTATGACAGTTTCCGGCCGCTCGTAGCTGTGCCATTAATACCGATGTTGCCGGCTGAGACATAAGTCAAATCGCCGGGTGCCACATGTGCAATGACATGAGCATCTAGCGCAATCAGGTCGGCATATGTGGCGACCGTACCATCATCAAATTCATCCACATGATTGAGGGCTACACCTGGCGAGCCAACGATATTGGAAAAGGTCAGCATGATGCCCCCACCCGTTTCGAAACTGTTGCGATGAATATGATTCGGATGAATGTTTGAGATGGAGCTCCCAAAAAGTTCCATTTTCACTACTGAGAAGCCACTTAATCGCTCCATAAAAGTGACCTTTCCGGTGATACCGCTACCGTTTTGCTCACCCAGATCATAGGCCACCATGGTGCCGGTCAGTTCGTTGGATCCGATATCAGCCTGACTTCTCAGGTTGACCAACTGGGGAGTGTTTTCATAGAAGTTAACATGAAACTCAGAAGTAATCAGCTCGTCATAGGTGATTGCAATAGAGCCGTTGGTCTCCCTGATATTGCTCGCACCAAACCCCGTACTACCAGCAACTTCAGCGAGTGTAATGACTACTGGTCCTCCATCAATGATGTTGTTGCTGTGAATATTAAATGGATAGGTCACTCCAGCCACTGTACCGGTCATTTCCATAGTCACAAGTGTGGTTAGATTCTTTCTTTCCAGGAAGGTGATCGTACCTGTAATTCCGGAATTATTCACCTCAGTGATTGCATAGGACTTGCTCGTTCCTGTTAGTGTATTTTGTCCAATATCGCTGAGTGAAATGATATTAGTGATATTGGCATCACTCTCATGGATAGCTACGTACCCGTCAAATTCGATAAGCTCATCATAAGTCAGCGCCACACCGGCATTAGTCTGCGACACTGAAGTCTCACTAAATCCAACCGTACCATCTACATAAGTCAGATCAACTGCGATCGTCCCTCTTTCCACTGCCGAGTTATTGTGGATATGAATGGGGTGTGAAGCACCAGGGCTCGTACCTTCTAATAGTACCGACACCAAACTAAAACCACTTTTCCTTTTGTAAAAGGTGACTAACCCAGTGATTCCCGATCCACCATTCTGTTCAATTACAGCTTCCTGAAACTCGCCCGTTAGCTCATTTTCTCCGATATCGGCACTTGCGATTCGACTACCATTACTTTCCGATAGGCTGATATGACCGTCAAGGTCAAGAATATCATCGTAATCCAGCCTACTGCCTGAGTTCGTCTCACGCACGGTAGATTGAACAGTGCCTACACTGCCCTCCAGATCGTTCAGATTACTCAATACGCTACCTTCCTCTGCAGCCGACTCACTCAATAAGTCCAATTTGTAAGTAGATGCACTTGTCAAGCCAGCAGCTGTGACCTGGATCATGGCAGAGCCATTCTGCCTTTTAACTATAAGTACATTCCCCGTAACATCTCCACCTACTACCGGCAACAGGTCATAGGTGATGGATTCAGTGGTTAATTCATTACCACCTATATCTCCCAGACCAACTACCTCACCCGCTTGATTGGTCACGCTCAAATGCCCATTATAGCTAATCAACTGATTGTACTGGATAGCATCACCATTATCTAATGCTGCAACATTCGTAACACTTTTACCATCCGTGATCGAAGCGAGTACTATTGCAACGCCCCCATCCTCGGCCGCCGAGTTTTGATCAATGGTAGCGTCGAGCGTTTCGTTAGCCAGTTCCCCATCTACATTGATGGAGATTAACGTTTGACCATTGAGTCGTTGAGCCATTTCAAGGCTTCCAATTGTGTTAGCGGTATTAGGTGCAAGTATGGGGTAGGTCTTGGTGACGCCAGTAAGCACATTGGCACCTATATCAGTCTGTGATATAAGCACATCAAGCTGAGTACCACTAAGGTGGACGTTCACGTAACCATCAAATACATTGACCAGCTGATTATAGTTCACAGCCGTCCCATCCGCATTCTCTGTAACCACCGTCACGCTCTCGCCTGTGGCTCCATCAACAGGCTCCAGGTCAATTACTATTGGGCCTCCCGATATAGCCGTTCCACTATGAATATGAGCAGGATGACTATCACCGCTAGTTGTGCCATTGAGCTTGATAGTAACCAGCGTATTCCCGCCAACCATTTCAGCAAAGACTAATGTGCCGGACTTTCCGTCAGACCCTACCGGAAATAGTGAATAACTCTCGCTGGTACCTGTCAGTTCTGGTTCATCAGTTCCACCGGAGGGTCCTTCATCATCTCCGCATGCAGAGAACAAGAAAAGAAATGCCGCCATGGCAGCTATATTCAAAATCGAACGGCCTAACCGTACAGGAGTCATTTCAGTTTTCATAAAAAAACATCTAGGGTGATACGCTTATCAAGCTAAATTCTAAATTAGCAAAGGTAAGGGATTCGCTGTTTAAAGATTGTTTGTCCGTGAGGATGCATCGAAGATTAGGGTTTCCTTCAAAAAAGTGAACAAATTAGAGCTTGACGCGATTAAAATGACGCATTTCAGCTAAACAGCGAATGACGACAATATGAGGAGATTTCTATTGATGGTAATCCTGGTGGGTTGGGTGACAGTTGGTTGGAGCCAAACTCGCACCCTCTCAGGCCGGGTTACCACTGCCAATGAAGGTGAATCCATCCCTGGTGTGAACATTTTCATAAAAGGAACAACGCAGGGCACCATCACGGATATGGACGGTCAATATACGCTTGAGGTTCCCGATCAGGAAAGTGTATTAGTCTTTAGTTACATCGGCTACATCACTCAGGAGTTGAATACAGCTGGGCTCAGTAGCCTGAATGTGTCACTGGAAGAAGATGCAACCGAACTCAATGAAGTCATTGTCACCGGGTACTCTTATCAGAAAAAGAAGGATATTATCGGAGCAATAGCGTCCATTGATGCTGAGGACATTCAAGGCATTGCACTTACGGGTATGGACCAGGCCTTACAAGGAAAAGCTGCCGGAGTACAAGTGACTCAGTCTTCTGGAACACCCGGTGGCGGTATTACCGTTCGGGTGCGGGGCTCGACTTCCATTTCAGCTTCCAACCGACCGCTCTTTATCATAGACGGTGTACCAGTAGAAGATGGCGCCTTAGGCCTGAGAGACTTTGGTGGTCAAAATGACAATGCCTTAAGTACAATCAACCCCAATGATATAGAATCCTTCCAGGTACTCAAGGATGCCAGTGCAAAAGCCATCTACGGGTCCAGAGCTGCCAATGGCGTTGTACTCATCACAACGAAGAGGGGTTCAGCCAATCAGACAAGCTTTGATATGGATATCCAGCGCGGCATTATTGATATCACCAACAAAGTAGAGTTACTCAACTCAGAACAACTGCTGGAGCTTCAGAGAGAAGCGTTGGTCAACGCCGGTCGTGATCCTGATGAATCGGGTCTCATCGCCGGAGTAACCGATCAGGTGAACACTGACTGGCTGGACGAGATCTTTCGACAGGGCATCATGGAACAATATCAACTCTCTGCCAAAGGTGGAAGTGAAGCCACACGCTACTATACCAGTCTCTCCTATCGACGTGAAGAAGGCGTTCAGCTCAACAATCAATTTGAGCGGTTTGCAGTCACGATCAATGTGGATCAGAAAGCATCAGAGCAGCTTACATTTGGCAACAACTTGATGATTGCACGTACCGTCAATGACAGAATCAAAGGTGACAACTTCCTGGATGGTGTCTACTCTGGAGCGGTTAAAAGTCTACCTTACTTTTACCCCTATGATGAGTTCGGCAGAATTATTGGTCCCGGGTCACCGGATTATGCGGCGTTTCCCAATTTCAATCCCGTCGGCCAGGCCGTACTTCCCAGGTTCCAGTCTACTGCCCTTAAAATACTTGGTGGCATCTTCGCTGACTACCAGTTCACAGATGACCTTAAGTTTCGTACCAAGTTTAGCATCGACTACAACAATGTTGCAGAAGACCAGTTTGAGCCCTCCTCGACGGCTATAGGTGGTTTCCTGTCAGCAGTTGGTGGTCAAGGCTATGGCGTCTACAGTACGGGCATCTACGCGACATTCGTGAACACCAATGTACTCTCGTACACCCGACGCATTAACAACATGCATAATTTCAATGCGCTGGTGGGAGCGGAATTTCTGCAAAGGACATCAAGGAGCAGCAACGTCCAGGGCCGCCTCTTCCCTAGTGACGACTTCACCTACATCACATCCGCTGGTATCGTAGATGCTGGTAGTTCATTCTTTATTCAAAATGGGCTCAATAGCTACTTCACGGAACTGAAGTACGACTATCGTGAAAAGCTGTTTGTGACTTTTACCGGTAGGTACGACGGCTCATCAAGATTTGGAGAAAACAATCAATTTGGATTCTTCCCGAGCTTCTCAGCGGGTTGGAGATTAGCCAATGAACCCTTCATTCA
Source organism: uncultured Roseivirgaceae bacterium (assembly GCA_964351595.1). Lineage (GTDB taxonomy): Bacteria > Bacteroidota > Bacteroidia > Cytophagales > Cyclobacteriaceae > UBA6059. Next base: position 15,110 of record CAYGOT010000024.1, read on the forward strand.
ACAGCTGGGTATTTTCGATGACTTGAAACTCCGATCAAGCTACGGGTTTACGGGTAATGAGCGGATTGGAGACTTTCAATACCTGGGCACCTTTGGAGCGACAACCTACAATGGCGCCTCAGGAACAGGTCCTTCAAACCTTGAGAACCCAGATCTGAAGTGGGAAAGAACCAGGGAATTCAACGTGGGTCTGGATATGAGTTACTTCGCAGGTCGACTCCAGGCGAGTGTGGACTATTATGACAACCTTACAGACAACCTACTTTTCAATGAGCCTATTCCCTTCACCACAGGCTTTGGAAGCTTGCAGGGCAACATAGGCAATATCTCAAACAAGGGCATTGAACTGGCGATCACCTCGATCAACCTGGACGGTGAGGTCAAATGGTCTACCAGTTTCAACATAGCTCGCAATGTCAATGAGGTGATCTCATTGGCCGACACACTGCCTATATTCAGAGGATACTCCGCATCCGGTGCAGGTAGCACCAATATTGTAAAGGTGGGAGAAGCGCTTGGTACTTTCTGGGGATTAGAATTCCTGGGTGTAGATCCTGCGACGGGTGACGCACTTTATTTCGATACTGATGGAAATGGCGAAATCACCGCCGATGATGCCAAAATCATCGGTAATGCTCAGCCTGATTTTTTTGGAGGCATTACCAACAATGTCAGTTGGAGAAACTTTGACCTGAGCCTCTTCTTCCAGTTTTCCTATGGCAATGACATGCTTAACTTCAGCAATACCTCCCTACTCAATGCAGGCGAGGATCTCAATTACAATCAGGTGATAAAGGCGCTCGACAGGTGGCGGCAGCCTGGTGATTTCACGGATGTTCCGCGATATGAAGCGGATAATACGAGGAACAATTGGCACAGCTCAAGATTTATCGAAGATGCCAGTTTTTTGAGGTTGAAAAACCTATCTATCGGGTACAACATTCCCGATAGGTACTTGTCGAAATTTAAGCTGCAAGGAGCTCGTGTCTACGCATCAGGGACAAACCTTTGGACGTTGACGGGCTATACTGGCGGTGATCCCGAAGTGAGCACGCTGGATGGCTCCACCACTGCACAGGGCATAGATTTCTTTACTCTGCCGCAGGTACGTACGATTATGGTTGGACTAAATGTGAGGTTTTAAGATGAAAAGGATAACTATAAAATCGTTTTTGGGACTTCTGTTCATCGTAGTGATCAGCTCGTGTGATGAATTTTTAAATCCGGAACCTGTTGATCTGCTGATAGATAACCTGGCACTCAATGAGCCGGGTGACGTTGCTTCCGTGGAAATTGGCCTGTATGCTAGGGCTCGCTCGCTTGGGGCTCCCGGCGTAATCGCAGGTGACATGACCTCCGATCTGCTGATTCACAACGGTACTTTCAATCAGTATCGCGAGCTTGGTAACAAAGAAATCACCTCGAGTAACGCTTCTGCAGCTACGCTGTGGGGTGCCGTCTATGGTACTGTTTACGTGTCTAACTTTATTGTAGAGCGCCTACCGGAAATCGTGGGGGTACCTCAGGATCAGCGGGAGAATGTGCTCGCAACAGCCCGCTTCTGGAGAGGTTATGCCTACTTCGTCGCAGTGACGACTTATGGAGACGTACCCTTAGTGGTTAGTACCGATATCGAGGTTAATAGAAACATTCCCAGAACACCCGTAGCAGATATGCTCAACTTCATCCTTGAGGATTATCAATTTGCGCTAGCCAACTTCAACGAAGAACCAGTCAACGCGGGATTTGTGGGTACGCGGGCAGTAGAAGCAGCGCTAGCCCGATACTATCTTTACGTAGGCAACTGGTCGGAGGCTGAGCGCTATGCCAGCGCTCTTATCGATTCAGAAGAATACGAATTGGTAGATGACTACTCAGAGCTGGTGCTCGAAGACTTCACAGATGAAGCTATTTTGGAGTTTGGGTATTCGATCGCCGATGACCCTGGCACTGACGCCAATTTTGGTCTAAATGACCTTTTTATTGGTAGACGTGAGATCATCCCATCCAACCAGACGATCTTCGCTTTGAATACGGAGCAGTCAGGTGACCGCTGGCAGAGCATCCGCTTCGATATTGAAAATCTCGTTGGAGATGACAATGGCTGGTCAGTAGCCAAATATGGTACTGCGGATGAGGACAATAACAATATCGTGGTATTCAGACTTGGAGAAATGTACCTGATCCGGGCAGAAGCCAGAGCCCGGCAAAATAAGCTGGTGGGCGAAGGAAGTGCTGAAGAGGACGTCAACATCCTCAGAACCCGAGCAAACGCCCCAACCCTATCGGGCATCACTACTCAGCAGCAAATGCTACTGACTATTGAAAACGAGAGCCTGTACGAGCTGGCCTATGAAGGTCATCGCTGGTACCAACTGGTGAGAACAGATCGCGCCTCGACGGTTATGCGCGCCTACACACCCAACTGGAAGGATGCTTATGAGAAATGGCCCGTTCCCCTGAGAGAAATTCAGAACAATCCCGCGCTTGCGGGACAACAAAACCCTGGATACTGATGAGAAAGCTAGTCGTCATACTACTGACCCTGATAGTGACCGCCTGTGAGCAAGATCCAATTATCTTCAATGGGCCGTTCTTTGTACGCTTCACTGAGCAGGCGGCCTCCGCTCCTGAGAGCGAGTTGGAGACCATCGAAATACCCGTGCACTACGCAGGCCCTACGCCAGAGTCCAATATAGAGGTGTTCTACAGCGTAAGCGGTGATGCCCGCGAGGGTGTTGATTATATCTTCGTATCCGAAAAAGGCAGGGCGGTGATCCGAAGAGGCACCAACAGTGCAATGATCGAGATCGAATTGATCAACAACGCCAACAATATCCTGGAATCCTCAGATATCGAATTGACCATAGACAATGTCAGTCCGGCAGACATAGCCATCGGCCAGGGTGAGAGCCAGATCGGCAATACTTCAACCTTCACTATTTTGGACGAATGCATTCTGAGCGGTAGCTACACAGGTACAGGAGCACCCGGCACCTCTCCTGTCTCCAATCTGACGGTGAGTAGCTTTGACTGTCGCGAGTATCAACTCTCCAACTGGGATATTAATATCGAGGAATTAGGTAGTTTTCCAAGAGAACGGACGCTGACCTTTACCGACAACTTTGATAATACCATCACTATACCTGAGCAGGAAGAATCAACGCTCGATAGTGAGCTGGCCACTATTCGTGGTAACGGGTCGATCAATCCATTTGATAATGTCATCACCCTCAACATCGAACTGGTCGATTTCGAAGACAGTCCGGTAGTAACCATACGACTCATTCCAAACCAAAGATGATGAAGACTATCCAATTACTTGTTTTTCTACTTGCGGTCGTCACTTTTTGGGGATGTGAAGAAGACATTACCGTCACTCCGGCGACCTATTCACGGGTATTTACAGGAGAGACCAGCAAGACCTGGCGTATGAGGGCCATTCAGATACTGGAAGATGGCAAGCCTACCGGAAGTTTCCTTGTACCCGATGACTGTGCATTTGACGACCTTTTCATCTTCCACAACAATCCTGAGAAGCTTTTTATCGTCGATAATAATACTCAGAAGTGCACTGAAGATGAGCCACAGGAGGTAGTCAGAGACTCCTGGTCTTTCGTCAACGCAAGTGCCACCCTCGAAATGACCGTACCCATATTGGCAGATTTCAAGCTGCCATTCATTGTTAAGTCTGTTGATGAGCAGGATATGACCACTGAGATATTCTTTCAAGGGGGTAGCTATAGATTTGTATACAAGGTGGTATCCATAGGAGATTGATATGATTAGAGCTGGTTTCACATTATTGTTTGTTTCGTTTGTTATCGCCGGGTTAGCACAAAATACTTTCCAGCCTGTTCCAGACATGCGTACATGTGACGCCATGGTTCAGGACAGCCTCAATAGGCTCAAATACAATAACTACAGCAGCATCGACGAACTTGAGTTTAGGATTCAGGAGAAGCTCGAGGAGTATGATCGCCTGTCAAGAGTGGGTCGCCTATCGGCGGAAATCATCACCATTCCGGTAGTGGTGCATGTGGTACATAGTGGTGAATCACCAGGATCGGGCAAAAACCTGAGCTTCGAACAGATCAGCAGCCAGATAGAAGTACTCAATGAAGACTTCAGAAGAAAAGTAGACTCTCCGGGTGAAAATGATAACCCGGACGGTGCAGATATCGAGATTGAGTTCTGCCTGGCGGCACTTGATCCTGATGGACAGGAGCTTGCCGAACCGGGCGTCCACAGGTATAATGGCAACAAGTTAGCCTGGACAAGAAATGATATTGAAGGTGTGTTGAAGCCTGCGACCATCTGGGATGCCAATCAGTACCTCAACATGTGGACCGTGGACTTTACCGGCGAAAGTGAGACGCTGCTTGGCTATGCCCAATTTCCGAGTGAATCCAGCCTCCAGGGTATACCTGAAAGTGGCGGAGCGAGCACCACTGACGGTGTAGTCGTCCAGTATACCAGCTTTGGCTCTAGCGAAAAGGGCGATTTCCCGATTATGCAAGAGCCCTACAACAAAGGAAGGACCACCGTGCATGAAGTGGGGCATTATCTGGGATTGCGTCATATCTGGGGAGATGGCCCATGCGGTGCGGACGATTTCGTGGCGGATACACCTGAGCAGTCCGGCCCTACCCGCGGTTGCCCCCTTGGTAAAGCGAGCTGTGGATCAACAGATTTGATCTCCAACTACATGGACTACTCTGATGATGCCTGTATGAACATCTTCACCAAGGGTCAGAAGGCTCGCATGCGAGCGGTATTAGAAGTAAGCCCCAGAAGAGCTTCATTGGCCAACTCCTCAGCTTGTGTGGATGTGGTAACGGAAATACCCAATCCAGAATTCAGACCTGACAAAGAGCTTGTCCTCAGTGGCGGCTCAGTCAAGTTCACCGACCTGAGTACCAATTTCCCCAGCGAATGGGCCTGGACTTTTGAAGGAGGCTCTCCGAGCCAGTCAAACGAGCGCAACCCTACTGTGCAATACGATCAGGAAGGCGTCTATGCCGTGACACTCACAGTAAGCAATAAAATCGGATCAGCCGAGCCATTAACCAAAGAGGCCTTAATCACGGTTTCTGCTGAAGGCGTATGCAACTCCCTTAGCAACTATGAAGGTCAGCTCGTCAGTCTACCCATGCCTGACACTTACCGAGATACGCTACTGACCAACCCTGGCGGTGCTCTGGCAGGTCACAATAGCCAGGGTCTCAAGGCCGTATCCGAATTTTACCTCAACGATCTGGGCTATGAAAACCTGAGTGCGGTTAACATCAGTTTTGCTCATGCTGGGTCTACAAGGGATGATGCGGCCGTTACGGTGGTAGTTTGGAATGCCAGAGGACCTCAGTCGAGCCCGGCAGCTGTAATCGACCAGCAGTCGGTTTTGATCCAGCAGATTCAGCAAGACATCCAGAACAACCAACCCACTAAAGTCGTCTTCAGCAGTCTCGTACCACTTTTTGGGGCGGCCTTCCAGGTGGGTGTCCTCTTCGAAAACTATGATCGTGGTGATTCGATAGCCATCAAAACTTCACCGGATGGTGGCTCGAACCTAGCGACGAGCTGGGAGCTCAATCAGTATAACGAATGGAATCAATATGCATTGACATGGGGTACGAACATTGCGCTGGACATAAGTCCGGAAGTCGGTATGAACCCTTCCGTTCAAATCAACAGCAACCGCCTGATCACAAATCCTGGCGATGAAGTACAGATCAACGCCTCTGGTGCCAGTATCTTCCAATGGAATGCTCATGATGGCAGCCTTACCAACCAGCTCGGGCCTCAGATAATCGTAAATCCAACCCAGACCACAACCTATCTCGTGGAAGGGTCAGGTGTCGACCTATGTGTCGACAATGCATCCTTTACTGTCTTTGTGCGTACAGTAGCAGGCGTTAGAGAGGAGCTCACCGGAGATATTACCCTCTACCCCAACCCTAGCCGTGGCTTCTTAAATCTGTCCATTCAGAACAATGACTTCTCGCCGATCCTGATGGAAATCTACGATCCTATAGGAAGAAAGCTCATGACGCAAACCCTGGAGAAGCGCACTACGCTGCTCGAAGAGGGAGTGGATATCAGGACCTTCCGGTCAGGTATCTACTTTGTGCGACTGTCTCAGGGAGATAGAGTGAGTACGTTGCGGGTGATAAAGCGGTAGTTGAACATCAATCCAATTTGGATTATTTATCAGAGTCTAGCAACACACTACTTGTGACAATGGTCACGCGTTCGGAAACGCGCGACAGCTGAAATGCATTGATTGATCTGACCCACATAAAGTAGTACTTCAGATAATGCACAAAAAAGGCTGAGCCCATCCGAACTCAGCCTTAGCCATCTAATTTAATATTTTGGTTACTTCTCGAAGAAGTAGTAAAGTCTTGCTTGCACAGCTACTGAAAGTGAATCAAACTGCGCTTGCGTCAGTCCTTGCGCTAAGGTATCTGTCACAGCATCCGGAAGTGCTATTACATTTACATCTATACTCAGTGTGAGGCTATTACCTTCTTCCAGCTCCTCCACAGTAAAGTCGGTGATATCGCCGCTTTCAAAGTCATCAGGGGTCAACTCCAGATCATCTCCTTCATACACATAAGTACCGGTGGTGATGCTATTGGGTCCGGGTTGCTCTATCCTGCTCTCATAAGTATCGTCATTGTTGAAGGTAAAAGTCCATTCCTCTATGCCGATCTCCTGAGGGAAAATCACTGTACCATTGTTGTTGGTGAATCCTGTTGGGAAGTCATTGTATGCCAACAAATCCAGCTCCCAAGCTCCGACGATCGGCCCGTCTGGTTCTGGCTCACTATCATCACTCCCGCAGGCAACAGTAAATGCCAGCGCTCCAATGGCCAGATAATGCAATACTCTTTTCTTCATGTTCAAATCGTTATACGGACTTAGGATCAGCTAATTTAAGATAACAAAGGATTAATTCTAATTTTGTAAGAACAATAAAGATACTTCATACCACTACTTTTTTTCTGCGTTAGAGATTCTTATCAGAAAATGATTCGTCAACTATGCATATCGGCTGTCTTTTTGCTTCTGAGCTTATCAGGAAGGCATGGCTTTGCGCAAAGTGAAACACGTAGTGCGTTTCAACGTCAGAAACAGGCCATGCGGCAATATGAGAAGGCGTATACTGCCTATGGCAAGCAGAACATTGCTGTAGCGGATAGTATGATCACCAGCTCTATCCTACTCAACCCCAGGTATCCCGAGGCGTACTACCTGCGTGCTATGGTGCGAGAGGCGCAGGACAATCCTTTTGCAGCATTGGTCGACTATGAGACCGTCATACAACTTGACCCAGAGAATATTGAGGCGCGCTTCAAGAAAGGGATGCTCCATTATCAGATGGGCAATTATGAGCAAGCGTTGGCAGATGCCAATGAAGTGCTACAATCCGAAAAGGCCTATGAGACTACCACCGTCTATTACAAAACAGATACGGATGGCAATGTGACAGGTGCCAGCACCATCCAGCGGATGGATGCAGATCTGCATAACCTCATCGGGCTGGCTTATCAGGGAATGGAAAACTATGATAAGGCCGTTACCCAGTTTGATGCGGCTATTGCCTACAATCGTGAAGAGCCTCAGTACTACAACAACAAAGGCATGACACTGCTACTTTCCGGAGATACTGCGGCAGCTATATCGTCCTATCAGCGGGGATTGCAGATTGACCCTGAGCATCAGGCGCTACTCTTCAACCTTTCGCAGCTGGAAGACATCACCACGGATCAATACGCCTCCATGTTTGAGAAAGCGACCAATCCCACGCTTTTCGTGCAAAGGGCCTATGACAAATTCCAGGCGGAAGACTATGCCGGAGCATTGAAAGACTACAGCACAGCGCTCAGAATCGACGATGCTAAAGCAAAGACATGGCTCGACAGAGGCCGAACCTATGCCCGTATGAAACAGCACAAAAAGGCCCTTATCGACTATAAAAAAGCATTGACGCTAGACCCTGAACTGTTCAAGGGCCACTATTTATTGGCGGACAGCTATCAAGCTCTGGGAGCTTACACTCAGGCGATTGATCTATATGCCCTTTATCTCACCGAGGATGCCTCCACCCCGTCCGTATATTACAACTACGCCATCTGTCTGCACCTGGCGGGAAATGACACCAAAGCCTGCGAGCAATTAAAGCATGCGCTCCTGCTCGGCTTTGAGCAGGCCACAGAGCTACAGGATACCTTTTGTCAAAATCCATAGTGGCATTGCTCCATCTGGGTTAATTTTATCGAACAACAAACCCATTGACCTATGGCATCACCCTCTGACTATAAGCGGCTGAAGATAGATATGCACACCCATATCATCCCGGAGCGCCTACCGGAATTCAGCAAAAAATTCGGGTACGAAGGGTTTATACATCTCGAGCACCACAGAGAGGGGTTTGCGAAGATGATGAAGGGCGATCGCTTTTTCAGAGAGATTGGAGCCAACTGCTGGGATCCTGATCTACGCATCGATGAATACGCGCAGTTTGACACGCAATATCAGGTGGTTTGTACCATTCCGGTGATGTTTAGCTATTGGGCTAAAGCGAAAGACACGCTGGAACTATCGAGATTCCTCAATGATCACATTGCCGAGCTCGCCCACACGCGGAGCAAACATTACATTGCGCTAGCTACCCTGCCCATGCAGGACATTGATCTTGCCGTGAAAGAGCTACAAAGATGTAAGGAAGAGCTTGGCCTCAAGGGCGTCCAGATTGGCAGTAACATCAACAATGAAAATCTCAACCTACCCAAATTCAACCCTTTTTTCGAGGCTTGCGAATCACTCGGTATGGCCATCATGGTTCATCCCTGGGAGATGATGGGCAGAGAGCACATCGAGAAGTACTGGCTACCCTGGCTCGTAGGAATGCCGGCTGAGACCACCAGAGCCATGTGCTCGATGATCTTTGGAGGTGTATGCGAGCGGTACCCCAATCTAAGGGTCAACTTCTCGCATGCGGGCGGATCATTCTTTGCGACTCTCGGTCGTATCGAGCACGGTTTTAATTGTCGCCCCGACCTTGTAGCCATAGACAACAACATCAATCCCCGCGAATATCTTGGTAAGTTCTGGGTAGACTGTATCACGCATGATCCCGGCTATCTGAAGTACATCCTGGATATGGTTGGCTCTGAGAAAGTCACGCTGGGCTCAGATTACCCTTTCCCGCTAGGCGACCTGGAGATCGGCAAGTTTATCGACGAGATGAGCATTTCCGATGGAGATAAGTCCAATATCTTCTTTCAGTCCACTCTGGACTGGCTCGATATGAAATTGGAGGATTTGGAAGTGCTTTCTGATTAGATACGGCCTAACACAACTTTACTTTTACTCTTACCGAAGCAGAGATTTTCTTTATCCCCTTGAGAGAATTATAGAGCTGTTACAGATCAATTTAATCGCTCGAACTCTCCTTCATATTGCGATGAGAGCGAATAAAGTCCGCTAGTCGATATTCAGTTCCATTTTCTGTGTAAGCATAGGTTCTTCAAGACCACAGCAATCTTTTGTCTACCTTCCCTATTCATTTGATCCCAATTAGGTGAAGCTATATGTCAAATACATGGTCAGTTTGCGCTGCAAAATGATGGTAAAAGAAGAGTTACAGAAACTCGGGCTTCATTTTGTAATTGTGGATTTGGGTATGGTTGAAATTTTGGAAGACATCTCGCAGGACCAAAGACATCAACTCAAAGTCAATTTGTTGAACTCCGGATTAGAAGTATTAGCTGAGAAGAAACGCATCCTAATCGAAAAGATCAAAAATGTAATCATCAAAATGGTACATTATTCAGACGAACTACCCAAGGTGAATTATTCGGACTACATCAGTGAAAAAATAGGTTACGACTACACTTATTTGGCTAACATTTTTTCTGAAGTGAAGGGAATCACTATTCAGCAATTCATCATTATTCACAAAATTGAGAAGGTCAAAGAACTCCTGATTTATGATGAGTTGAACCTTACTGAGATATCATATAAGCTTCACTACAGCAGTGTGTCACATTTGTCAAATCAATTCAAGAAAATTACCGGACTTACTCCTTCTTTTTACAGGCAGTTAAAAGATAAGCGCAAGGCAAATCTGGAAGACGTTTAGTTTTACTAAGACTAATTGTACGGGCATATTGCTATTAACTCATAACAGTCCCACGCACGCCAAGCTTTAGTCAGTTCCTCATGCCCCAAAATATGTGATATCTATAACAATGGGTTATGGTTATATAATACATTAAATCAATAATAGTTCCTCTTTTGCATGTGGATATCAATATAGACATCCAAAGGCTTTAACAAGCAGAATTAAGACATGACTATGAAAAACATACTTTTTGTAACCGCTACATTATTATTTTTATCGAGTAGTATCTATGCCCAAAGTTCGTTACCCGTCGGTAGAACACAACTCAACTTCGGTGTTGGCTTGTCTAGCTGGGGAATTCCGGTTTATTTAGGATTAGACCACAGCATTCACGAAAACCTAACCCTCGGTGGCGAATTCTCTTATCGTTCATACAATGAAAAATGGGAGAAAAATCGCTATAATCATAGCGTCACAGGATTTTCTGGTAATCTAAATTATCACTTAAACAACGCGCTAAATATTTCACAGAATTGGGATTTTTACGCAGGCATCAACCTTGGATTTTATAGTTGGTCTTCCCCTGACAAATATGAGGGTAGTCATAACTCAGGCTTGGGTTTGGGAGGTCAGGTTGGAGGTCGGTATTTCTTATCTGACAAGGTTGGTTTGAATTTAGAATTTGGTGGAGGAAATGCTTTCTCAGGTGGCAAACTTGGTCTCACCGTGAAGCTCTAACTAGTCTACATTAACTTCTACCCTTTAAACAGCATCTGTAAAAAACACCTACAGATGCTGTTTCAATATCTGCTCACCATACTGCGGAGGAGTTAATTACAAAAACCAACAGTGAGGCTAGAAATGTAAAATGTACTTACTTTGAACCTACTAAACTGCTGCTCTGTTGATAATCAAGCCGGTGCGTTAAATGAAGGATGGAGAAACTTCCATCACTTCAATCGCTCGAACTCTCCTTCATTTTGCGGTGCGATCGAATAAAGTCCGCTAGTTGATCAACATCCAGTTTCTTCGCGATGATCTTCTTTTCACTGTCAACCACGAAGATGGTAGGCGTACTCCTGACATTGTAGTCTCGTCTGAAATTGCTGCGGTAGTAAGGGTCAGCGGCGTTGATCCAGTCAAGGCCTACCTCATTGATGTACTTTTTCCACTTGTCGGTATCAGTAACGGTACAAACAGCCATCACCTCTACTCCTTCTGACTTTAAGCCATGATATACATCTAATAATATGGGGGTCTTCTTTTTGCAGTGCCCACAATCTGGATCATAGAAATAGAGGATCGTATAGTCTGCCTTTACATCTCGCAAGCTTATGGGTCGTTCTAGCGAATCAAGCACCTTTAGGGGTGGTGCATCATTGCCCAAGAGGTTAGGCTTAATGAAAGTGACCTCATCAGCCAGCTTTGTTATCGACTCTTCGTCAACCCAATCCACCTTGCCATTGAGATAGTAGTTCTCCGCCAGGTGTATCATGACCGCATCCATGCCCATGATGGTCGACTGCTGGTACTTGGTGAACAAAGTCACCATCCAAAATCGGTAAGACTCGGCATCAGATTCCACCTGACTGATAATCCAGTCGAGCTCCGCATTGATGGTATCCGGATGTTGAAAAATCACCTCATCGAGGTATTCATTGACGGCTTTGATAAGAATGGGGGTACGAAGAAGTCCGGGATTACCCAGATTGATATTGTCGAAATAGTGATCCTTGTAGTAGTTGTATCGGGTTCGTGAGAGCTCCAATTCGTCCTCTATATCAAACTCCGGTACCTGAGGTCGTTCCATGAGGTAGATGATCTCTGATACAAAGCTACCTTCATTAGCGCTAGCCAGGCCTTTTCTGAACTCTGATGCTTCCTTATCCAGTCCTCTGATGGACTCAAAAACAGTGGCCGAGTCTTCTCTGGATTGGGCTTCTGAGAGTTCTGAGGTAAGCGTCTGCTTTTTTTGCTGGATGCCTATCATACCCAACTGAAACTGCTTGAAAATTTCGTTCTCCTCTGACCCCTCAACTTCAAGAGCGCTGTAGCCACCGTCCTTGCTCGTCTTCAATGTAAAAGATGGCTCGCCGGCGATGAACTCCAGGTAGTACATCGCATTGTAGAGGAAGTAGATACCAGGAGTTAATGATTCTTCTCCCTGGAAACGTATCGAGCCATCGGCCTGAATCTGGGTAGTATCCTTGAGGTAGCGCTGCTCACCAAAGTGGTAGCCCATGTAGATTTCGCCTGCCGGAAGCCCTTCGACTTCAAACCTAAGATCATATCCCTGCCCCTGACTTTTATGTGAGAATGAGATGAGCCCAATTATACAAATCCCTAAGAAAAAGCTTCTCATCGCGCCGCTCGTCAAATACTGAATGCCTGCTTTCATTATTACTCTTAATTTCCTTCTACAACGTCAAAATTAAACAAAGTATGCGACCAACCTTGATAAAACTACTCAATCGGTATTCATTCATTTTTGTAGCCATAACAGCATTGATCCTATCTGCTTGTGGGGACTCATCCACACCGACAGCAACTCCGGTGAAGCCTGACATGACTTACGACAATGTATCCGCTAACCCTGACATTAACGCTGAGGTAATGAAGGCACTGAAATGGCGAAACATAGGTCCTTTCCGAGGTGGTCGGTCTGTCGCAGTAGCGGGATATCCTTCTGATAAGTTCCTGGGCTATATGGGCACCACAGGAGGTGGTGTTTATAAAACTACTGACGCAGGCTACAGTTGGAACAATGTATCTGACGGTTTCTTCAACAGTGGCTCTGTCGGTGCGATTGCGGTAGCTGATAGCGATCCAAATATCGTATATGTCGGCATGGGTGAGCATACACTCAGAGGCAATACTGCCCCCGGAGACGGAGTATATAAGTCGACGGATGCAGGTGTCACGTGGGAAAATGTCGGCTTGAAAGACAGCTATCACATTGGTCAGATTGCGGTACACCCTACCAACCCCAATGTGGTTTTCGTGGCTGCCATGGGCCATGCTTTTGGACCAAACGAAGAGCGAGGTGTATTCAAGTCAACCGACGGTGGTCAGAGCTGGCGCAAAGTTCTGTATGTAAGCGAAGATGCAGGTGCTGTCAATATCCAGATGAACAAGCGCAATCCGAATATATTGTATGCCGCTACATTTGAGATACGCAGACAGCCCTGGGCGATCCGTAGTGGTGGTGAAGGTAGTGGTATCTACAAATCTACCGATGGTGGTGAGTCATGGACCAACATCACGCTGAATGACGGTCTCCCTACCGGAAAATACCGAGGCAGAATCGGCCTGGCCTTATCTCAGGCCAACACCAATCGCATTTGGGCCATCATCGAAGGAGAAGATGATCAAACCGGCGTTTATCGCTCTGACAATGCGGGTACCTCCTGGGAGCTACTGAGTCAAAAGGCTGATCTTTCACAGCGCCCATGGTACTACCACCACATCTTCGCTGATCCGGTAGATGCCAATACAATGTATGTACTCAATATAGGCATGTGGAAATCAACGGATGGCGGTACGACTTACGCTCGAGTGAGCACTCCTCACGGTGATAATCACGACCTCTGGATAGACCCTACCGACAATAATCACTGGGTACAAGCCAATGATGGTGGAGGCACAGTGACTTTCAATGGCGGTAAAAGTTGGTCAACGATCTACAACCAATCTACTGCACAGATCTACCGCGTGTGGGTGGACAATAAATATCCTTACCGGGTATATAGCAATCAGCAGGACAACTCTTCGATAAGTATTCCTTCAAAATCCGACTTTGGACAGATCTATCCTCAAGAATACTACAATGTCGGTGGTGGTGAATCGGGCTATTTAGCCTTTGATAAGGATGATCCGACGGTATTCTTCGCTGGTGAGCATCACTGGATGATGAAGTTTGACATTCGTAATAATACACGTAAGGAGATTTCTTTATCCCCTGAGGACAATTACGGGTACGGTTCAGCAGACTTACCCTTGCGAGTACAGTGGACCTACCCTATTATCCTGAGTCAGTACGATAAGAAAACGCTCTACGCCGGATCACAGTTTGTACATAAAAGTACAGATGAAGGACAAACCTGGGAGATCATTAGCCCGGACCTGACTCGTCATGACTCTACCACATTGGAGAAAACGCCAACTATCGATAATCCTGAAGTGGGTAGTGACTGGGGGCCTATCAAAAGAGATAATACAGGCGTAGAATGGTATGCTACCGTATTTGCGCTAGATGAGTCACCCATCAAGCAAGGACTGCTTTGGACCGGTTCTGATGATGGGTATATTCACTTGTCTCAGGATGGAGGTACCAACTGGGAAAATGTAACGCCAGACAATGAGGATTTCAACTTGTTGCGTGTATGCGTAGTTGAGCCATCAGCGCATGATGCAGGTACTATGTACGTTGCAGGCACCAAGTATCGCCAGGATGATTTCAGCCCTTATCTCTACAAGACGACTGATTATGGTAAGACGTGGAAGAAGATCACGAATGGCATCCCGGATAATCATTATACACGCATGATCCGGGAAGACCCTAATCGAAAGGGACTGTTGTATGCGGGCACTGAGTTTGGCATGTATGTTTCTTTCGATGATGGTGAAAACTGGGAGTCACTACAGCTGAATTTACCACAAACGCCAATTCATGACTTGCAAGTCAATCAAAATGATCTTGTGGCCGCTACACATGGACGAGGCATCTGGATTCTCGACGATCTGACCGTGCTTCACCAGATCAGCGATGAAATGCAAAAGAAGCCTGTTCATCTTTTTACGCCCAGAGCGACCGTCAGATCAAATACATCCGGTAGACCTGCTATCAGACCCGTCCAAAATCCCCCGGTGGAATTGGGTGAGAACCCTCCCAATGGTGTGATGATTCACTACTATTTTGAAGAAGAGCCTGACGGAGAAGTCGAGATCGCTTTTTATGATAAGTCGGGAGAAATGATCAACTCCTACTCCAGCAAGTCTCAGGAAGAACTCGAAGCGGCCAACGACGAGATGCGAAGTGGAAGAAGTAATTCCAAGAAAGAGGTGTTGGTTCCGGCTAAAAAAGGAGGCAATCGGTTCGTATGGGCTGACATGAGATATCCCGGTCCGATTGAACTGGAAAATAATACCCACCATGGCCAGGACATAGGACCATTAGCACCTCCCGGCACCTATGAAGTTAGGATGACCGTCAATGATAAAGTTTACAAAGCGAATTTCGATATTGTCAAAGACCCTCGGGTGGACCTTACGCAGGCTGACTATGAAGAGCAGTTTAGTATGGTTAACAATGTCAATAAAGACATCAACAGACTTAGAACGGCTGTGATCGAAATCAGAGGAATCAGGGAGCAAGTGGAAACGGCAAGCGCTACTGTTGCTGAAGGGTCGGATAAGGCCGTTGCAGCCGCTGCGATCAAGGATCAACTTTTGAGAATAGAAGACGCTATCGCTCAATTCAGGGCGGGTGCATATCAGGATCTTACGAATTATCCTGTAAAGATTCATTCCAAGTTATTGATGCTCAACAACTTTGTGGAGAGCGCTGACGGCAAACCTACCAAGGCGAGCTATGAGCTTCACACGAGACTGCAAGGTGAGCTGGATGTGCAGATTCAGAAACTGGAAGAGCTGAAGCAACGCATCAAAGATGAGTATGCAGATGAATTCCCGGAAATCAATATAGAAACTGCAAATCAGGCTATTTGATTCTTCCTCTTAACCCCTATTGGAATGGTTTGCAGTAGGAGCTTCTAATGTCCTTTAAAGGTTAATCGGAGAGGCGCTGCTTTGACTTAATGCGGGAGTCCAACCTACTCGTGATTAGTCACGTTAGGATGAAGAAGCCGTTTAGGATAAAGCGTAAACTTATGGATGAAGCATTGGAAAAATCAGCTTTCGTTGGGAGTCTAGTCTGCTTTGTGTATTTCACTGGCTTAATCCTGATTTCATACGCCCAATTTGATCATGTAATTATTGGTGTCGTGGTTGAACTTGTCACGTTACCCCTTATATTATTGCTAATATCCACGTTGATCCTGTCTAGTTATCTATGGTTTAAAGAGAAATTCTCATTTAAGTCTAGGAATTTTTACTCATTTCTAATCAATACGCTTGCTGCTACAATGTTGGTTTCAGTATCACTCTTAGAATAGCTGACAATCAAGCTAAATCTTGATTGATTCACTAGCCGCAATAGTATCATTTCTAATTATTAAAGAATTTAATTGATGAAGGCTATCTAACTGCCTCCGTCCTACTGATTCTTTATAGTTTTGCACACAGCAATTAACCCTACTAAAGAATATAGAAAATGGAGAAAATAGCAGTTATCGGAGCAGGAACTATGGGCAATGGCATAGCCCATGTGTTTGCACAAAATGGTCACTCTGTCAACCTCATAGACGTATCACAGCCAGCTTTAGAAAAAGCACTTGCTACGATTAGTAAAAACCTTGATCGCCAGGTCAAGAAGGAGCTGATCTCCAATGATAATAAGGCTGCCACGCTCGCTAACATCTCAACTTCAAACTCTGTTCAGGAGGGCGTTGCTCAAGCAGATTTAGTTGTAGAAGCCGCTACAGAGAATGTGGACCTGAAGCTGTCCATCTTTAAGACGATAGATGAATCAGCTCCGTCAAGTGCCATCCTCGCCTCCAATACTTCTTCCATATCGATTACCAAAATCGCTTCGGTAACCAATCGACCCGAGCAGGTCATTGGGATGCATTTTATGAATCCTGTACCTGTGATGAAATTGGTCGAGGTGATTCGCGGGTACGCTACCTCTGATGAGGTCACCTCCAAGGTGATGAAGATGTCGGAGCAGCTCGGTAAGGTGCCTGTTGAAGTCAACGACTATCCCGGGTTTGTTGCCAACCGCATACTCATGCCGATGATCAATGAGGCCATCTATACGCTTTATGAAGGTGTAGCAGGTGTCAACGAAATAGACACGGTCATGAAGCTAGGCATGGCTCATCCTATGGGTCCATTGCAACTGGCGGATTTCATCGGCCTTGATGTATGTTTATCGATCATGCGGGTGCTCCACGATGGCTTTGGTAACCCCAAATATGCACCTTGTCCACTCCTCGTCAACATGGTGCAGGCTGGTGATATGGGTGTGAAATCAGGCCGTGGGTTTTACGATCATAGCCATGGCACCAAAGAGTTGATTGTAGCGAACTCTTTCAAGTAAACCAGTCAATGGCTCAAAAGAAATCCCCCGCAAGAAAACCGGCGGCTAAGAAAAAGGCACCTGTTAGAAAAAGGGCAGGTGCTAAGAAGAAGTCCACTGCCAGTTCGTCGACCAACTACACAGCATTAGTTGCGCTGGTCGTCATCCTGGTGATCATTGCGGTAGCTTCACTATACACCATCAGGGAAAGTCAGACGGCAGATACACCCAGCCCTGAAGTGGCTGAAAAAAGTGCTCCTGCCAAGCGAAATGAGCCTACCGGAACCTCCTCAGTTCCACCAACCAAAGAAGAGGAGGAAACAGTAGAGGTCGAGTCGATCAATCGTAACACTGCTCTACCGGAAAATGATGACCCGGAGGCTTACTATTACACGTCTAGTTTTGACTTTGCATGGCCGGCGTACGACGCGGATGATCAGATTGTGGAGCACCTGGCTTACACTTTGAGTTATGACGAAAAACGGGAACAGCCGGAGTGGGTGGCTTACAAGCTTACCGCAGCGCAGTTGTCAGGTGAACGGGTAAGTCGGACGGACAACTTTAAGCAAGATCCTTTAGTCACTACCGGCTCGGCGAGTTTGTCAGATTACAAAAGCACCGGATATGATAGAGGCCACTTAGCCCCGGCAGCTGACTTTGCCTGGTCACTTGAATCTATGAAAGAGTCATTCTACATGAGTAACATGAGCCCTCAAACACCAGGATTCAATCGAGGAATCTGGAAGGTACTTGAAGAGCAGGTCAGGGATTGGGCCATGGAGCATAAAGAACTCTACATTGTCGTGGGCCCCATCTACAGCGGAAAGGTGGCTACAGTCGGAAAGAACAAAGTGGCTATTCCTACAGCTTACTACAAGGCGATTCTGGACATCTCCCCTCCCGGCATCAAAGCCATTGGCTTCATTATGCCCAATGCCAAGTCAAATGAGGAACTCGAGACTTTTGTAGTCAGTCTCGACGAAATAGAGAGGCAAGCCAATCTCGACTTGTTTCCGATACTTCCTGACGATCTCGAGAAGCAACTCGAAGCAAAGTCGGAATTCAATAAGTGGGATTAATTAAGGTAATGAAGACCTCTACTTCTGAACCTAGCGGCAATATTTGCTAATGGCTTCTTTGGCCTCATCTACCTCCAGGTTATTGGCTAATCTGAAGTCGTTGCAAGCCTTAGTGGTATTCTTGAAATGTGCGTAAATAGCTCCCCTGTATAGATAGAATTCACCATTATCATCATCCAGTGAGATGGCCGCATTGTACGCGTTAAGAGCGTCTTGAAAGATACCTTGCTGGTGGAGTGATCTACCCCTCCAGAAATGAGCATCAGCCAGCTGCGGATTGATCTCGATCGCTTGATCCGCTTGATAAGCAGCCTGATCATATCGCTCGTTGCGGTAGTAATGGGTAGAGAGGCTGAGTAGTGCATTCGTATTCTTCTTGTCAAGCTCCATGACCTGTGACCAATCGCTGAAAGCCTTGTCATACTGCCCAAGCTCCTCGTAAGCACGCCCTCGGTTGTATAGCGATTTTACACTAGTAGGATTTAGCTTAATGTATTCAGTATAGGCCTTTACAGCCTGGCTATATTCACCATTCGCAAAGTACCTATCACCTTCGATAGCGTTCTCATTGGTACAACCGGCAAGTAAGAAAACTGCAAATAGCAGCCACAAAATTCTAATCATTATGACCTTATAAAGTTTTAAAGGCGCAAAGGTAGGGAAAGCCCGAGAAACTATGGGAGATCGGCAAGAAAAGCGTCGACAGCCGACCAATAGGCCCTGTGGTCAGTAAACTTCTGCCAAAGCGCACGCGAACCGTGATTCCCGAGGGACTCTGGTAAGAAGAAGCTCTTCTCATCACCTGGAATAGCCTCATAAATAGGCCACCAGTTAGCTTTTTCATTTCTAGCAGAGGTGATAAACACAGGAACGCTGATAGTCGATGCGAAGCTCTGAATATAATCAGCCGGCTTACCGAACGCTTTGAAGTACTCTCCCGGAGAAAACGCGAGAGCAGCATCTATGTCGTCACTGTGCTCCCCGGCATAGCGCAGTACCAGTGAGCTCGAATAAGAACTTCCCCAGATGATCACCTTACCCTTGGCATAGCTTTTCCTGACGTGCTGAATAACCGCTTCGATATCTTGATAGGCATCAAGATACTTGGTTTCTTTCATCGCACCAGTTGCATTCTTGAAAGTGATGTTATCGACTCCATTCACTCCATTGCCTGATCGTTGATCTACCGCAATGCAGTTGAAGCCACGCGCATTCAGTTTTGGAGCGATCTCGCGGTACTCGCCGCGACTCCACCCAGCCTGATGAAAGAGGATAATAAAGTCTGCAGTATCAGGGTGCATCTGATATAGATCAGCGGCGATTTCAAGACCATCACCCGACTTGATTTTTGTAAGTGTTTGCGCTGAGCTGACACTGACAAGCAAGGTCAGCACCGACCCTAATAATAGAATTGAGCTTTTCATAACAAGCGTAGTTTATACCGCTACGCTATTATCACGTAATGCATCATTTAAAGATGTCTTTTTATCCGTACTTTCTTTTCGCTTACCTATGATCAAGGCACAAGGGACCTGATAGTCTCCTGCCGGGAATTTCTTAGTGTAAGATCCCGGAATCACTACAGACCTTTCGGGTACGTAACCCTTGTATTCCTTGGGTTGATCACCGGTCACGTCTATGATTTTCGAGCTGGCGGTCAGCGTTACATTAGCGCCGAGCACCGCTTCTGCGCCTATCCGAATGCCCTCAACGACAATGCACCTGGATCCTATGAAAGCATTATCTTCTATAATGACAGGTCCAGCCTGGACAGGCTCCAGCACACCACCGATCCCGACACCTCCGCTGAGGTGAACACCCTCGCCTATCTGGGCACAACTACCGACAGTAGCCCAGGTATCCACCATGGTTCCACTACCCACCCAAGCCCCGATATTAACATACGACGGCATGAGTATCGCACCTCGGCTAATGAAGCTGCCGTAGCGAGCCACTGCGTGGGGAACTACCCTGACACCTAACTGTTCATAGCCAGTTTTGAGTTTGATCTTATCATGAAATTCGAATGGCCCAACTTCGATCGTCTGCATTTTCATAATTGGAAAATACAAGATCACAGCTTTCTTCACCCACTCATTTACCTGCCATTGGTCGCGTACTTTTTCAGCCACTCTGCGCGTACCACTATCCAGATCATCGACTATAGTCTTAACAGCAATGACAGTTTCTTTATCATCAAGAAGACTCCTGTCCTCCCACGCATTTTCGATCAGTTCCCTTAACTCCATTTTTTCATTTATGGTAATGCCTGATTCATATCAAGCACTTTGCAAATGGCTCACAAAAGATGAGCTTCATTCAGATTTGAAAACAAACAAATAAGCTTCTAATATCATAGCGATACAGCCAAAATCCCTCGAATGTTCAGGCATTATATTCTCGCTGACAGATCTGGATTCATCAATTGATCTGATAAGAACAAGCTACAAACTAGTTGAAGTGATATAGAGTAACTATCTGTTTTAATGATATTTAAATTAGACAACCAAATAATATTTGGCTGTAGAAATGCAGGCAAAAGCTCCTGACCGATTCACTTAAGCCAACCAGAGTATTCTGAGTGTGAATACAGCTCGCCTCTTAAACAGTCTTGCATTTAAAATATTTTTAGTTATCCCTAAATATATTTCTTTGATTATCTAAATTTGTGATATGCTTAGTTTCACAGAAGAGAACTATCTCAAAGCGATCTACCATTTGTCCAATGACGGGCATCAGGGTGTCACTACCAATATGATTGCCGACCACCTGTCCATGCGGGCAGCATCCGTGACGGATATGATCAAAAAACTCGCTACGAAAGAGGTGGTGAAGTATGAGAAATACAGAGGTGTAAACATTACACCTACCGGAAAAAGGCAAGCGTTAAACATCATTCGAAAGCACAGACTTTGGGAAGTCTTCTTAGTGGACAAACTGAAGTTTCAATGGGACGAGGTACATGACATAGCAGAAGAGTTAGAGCATATCAAGTCCGACCTCCTGATCAAAAGACTTGATGAATATCTCCACTATCCAAGGGTCGACCCTCATGGTGATCCCATCCCTGATGAGCACGGTGAGCTTGCCATTGCCAAACAAGTTCCGCTAGGTGAAAGTACTCTCAATCAAATCGCACAAGTGGTAGCCGTCGATAACTCAGACGCACAATTTCTAAAGCACCTGGATCGCATTGGCATCTACCTTGGTGCTAAGATCAAGGTGCTGGAAGTCGTAGAGTTTGATGGCTCAGTAGAAATAGAAATAGACGATAGACCGGCGATCTATATTTCTAAACAAACAGCCGATAACATTCTGGTTACTGAAAAATGAAATATACCTACCCACTCATATTAATCGTCATCGTTCTAGTCAGTGCATGCTCCTCTCCTACACAGGAGCGACAGGCCGGCGAGAAACTAAATATTGTGGCCACCACTGGGATGATCTATGATGCAGTCATCAATATAGCAAGGGACTCTGTTAACGTCCAGGCACTGATGGGACCAGGTGTCGACCCTCACCTTTACAAAGCGACCCAAGGTGATCTTTCAAAGCTCACTGACGCTGACCTCATCCTCTACAACGGACTATATCTGGAAGGTAAAATGGGTGAGGTATTCGGTAAGCTCCAGAGGATCAAGCCTGTTGTTGCGGTAGCGGAAGTACTGCCTAAGGAGCTCCTTAGAGACAACCCCATCTACGATGATGCAAATGACCCCCACGTGTGGTTTGATGTATCACTCTGGAGGCAGGTAGTTGCCAATACGCGTGACGTACTGATAGAGCAAGATGCGGACAATGCCAACTACTACAGGCAGAACGCTGAGACCTATCTTTTGTCGCTCGATACTTTACATGCGTGGGTAAAACGAGAGATCAGCACCATACCCGAAAATCAGCGTGTGCTTATTACTGCGCATGATGCTTTTGGCTACTTCGGTGATGCTTATGACATAGAGGTGATCGGTCTGCAGGGTATCTCTACCCTATCGGAATTTGGCTTAAAGGATATTTCAGAACTGGTCAAGCTGATCGTCGATAGAAAGATCAAAGCCGTCTTCATAGAGACCTCCGTATCACCTAAAGCCATAGAGGCTGTGGTGACCGGGTGTCGGGAGCGTGGGCATAATGTTGTCGTTGGAGGCAATCTATACTCTGATGCCATGGGACCCTGGGGAACTTTCGAAGGTACCTACATTGGTATGGTCACTCAGAATGTCAATACAATCACTAAAGCACTAAAGTAAACCAGCATGATACAACAAGTTGATAATCCGGTACTTGAGGTGCATGACCTCACGGTAAGCTACGATAAGAAACCTGTGCTTTGGGGTATTGACCTGACTATCCCGCAAGGTAGCCTTGTGGGTATCATTGGTCCAAATGGTGCCGGTAAGTCAACCTTGATAAAATCGGTGATGGGACTCATTCCACTCGGAAGTGGCTATGCCGAGTTATTCGGAAAGCCACTGGATGATGTCAGAGATCAAGTGAGTTATGTTCCTCAACGGGGCACAGTAGATTGGGATTTCCCGGCTTCCGTGATGGATGTGGTTTTGATGGGACGCTATGGGAAGCTCGGCTTGTTTAGCAGACCAAAGAAAGCTGATCGTGAAGCGGCGTTGACAGCACTGCGCCAGGTGGGTATGGAGCCCTATGTCAACAGACAGATCTCGCAGCTCTCAGGTGGTCAACAGCAGCGCGTATTCCTTGCCAGGGCATTGGCACAGCAGGCCGATATCTATTTCCTCGATGAGCCTTTCGCCGGCGTAGATGCTGCTACAGAAAAAGCGATCATTACCCTGCTGCGCAAGATGTCTGATGAAGGTAAAACGGTCATCGTTGTACATCACGATTTGCAGTCGGTCGAGACCTACTTCAATTGGATCATACTACTCAACACGAGGCTGGTCGCATCAGGTCCTATGGAGGAAGTGTTTACACAACAACTCCTGCAGGAAACCTACGGAGGTAAGCTTACCCTCCTATCGGAAGTTGGCAACCTCTTGAAGAAAGGACAGTTCCCAAATAGGGAGAAAGCCATATGAGTGAGCTGCTACAATTCCTGTCATTTGAAGATCCCAACACCAGATACGTTGTTACGGGTACGGTGCTCCTCGCCATCAGCTCCGCGATCGTAGGTTCGTTTACATTTTTGAAGAAAAAAGCACTCGTAGGTGATGCTGTGGCACATTCGGTGCTTCCGGGTGTGTGCCTGGCCTTCATGCTCTCAGGAAACAAGAATCCAGTCTATTTAGTGGTTGGCGCATTCATTACAGGCTGGCTTTCCCTGGTCATCATTGACCAGATCGTAGCACGATCAAGAATCAAAGAGGATACGGCCATCGGTCTTATACTATCTACTTTTTTTGGACTGGGCATCATGCTTCTCACCAAGATTCAGCATAGCGGGAATGCCGCTCAGAGTGGTCTTGATTCTTTCCTTTTTGGAAAAGCGGCAGCTCTGGTTGGCACTGACGTGATCGTCTTTTCTACCATCAGTATTATCCTCTTAGTGGTTGTTTTCATCTTCTTCAAAGAACTCACCTTGATTGCCTTTGATGAAGACTTTGCCAAGTCCATTGGCTTCCCTGTAAGAAGACTGGAGCTCGTACTCACCACCTTAACTGTAATGGCAGTAGTCATTGGCATCCAGGCGGTAGGTGTGGTACTCATGGCTGCTATGCTGATCACTCCTGCAGCAGCTGCAAGGTTTTGGACGGATCAGCTCAGAGTGATGCTCCTACTCGCTGCGATCTTTGGTGCATTCGCTGGAGTCTTTGGGGCGTTCGTGTCCTACACCGCTCCCGCTATGCCTACAGGCCCCTGGATCGTAATGATCATATCCATCATCGCCATGTTCTCTTTTTTCTTCGCTCCACGCAAAGGCATCCTGTACAAAATGGTCAAGCAGCGACGCATACAGAAGAAGATCAGAGATGAGAACATTCTCAAGATGTTTTATCAGCTTGGAGAGGCCGATGGAGACTATTTCTCCAGTCGGACCTCAGCGGCACTTTCCGAGCGACGTGAATTGGCCAGTGGACAGCTAGCCTCAGGCCTATCTCGTCTCAAAAGGCACGGCTATCTCAAGTCTAATAAAGAGGGTTGGCAGTTGACCATCGAAGGGAAAAATAAGGGCCAACGTACCATCAAGCTCCATCGACTCTGGGAGCTATATCTCACTCAGTATCTGCGTATTGCTCCTGACCATGTACATGATGATGCGGAGACTATCGAGCACATCATCACACCTGAGCTTGAAGCCAAGCTTGAAAAGCTATTGGAGTACCCTGAAGTAGATCCTCACATGTCCAAAATCCCCTACGAATCATGAATGAGCTATACATCATCGCAGCAGGAAGTATGGTAGCCATATCCTGTGGTCTGCTAGGCTGTTACCTGATACTAAGGAAGATGGCCATGGTCGGGGATGCTATTTCCCATGCCGTCCTACCGGGAATAGTGATTGCTTTTCTGATTGCTGGCAATCGGGACTCAGTAACGATGCTGCTGGGTGCAGGCCTGATTGGGGTATTCACTACATTCCTGATTGAGTTTCTTCATAGAAAAGGCAATCTGCAATCAGATGCTTCTATTGGGGTGACCTTCACCTGGTTATTCGCGCTAGGCGTAATTCTCATTTCAGCGTACGCAGGCCAGGTAGATCTGGATCAGGAGTGTGTACTCTATGGAGAGATCGCCTATGTACCACTCGATCTGTGGATTCTCAATGATGGCACTAACCTCGGACCCAGAACATTGTACGTCTTGTCTTTCGTGCTCGTGGGTGTAATTGCTTTTATTCTGCTAGGCTATAAAGAGTTGTTTCTGACCACCTTCGATCCAGCCTATGCAGCCGCGATAGGCGTCAGCGCAACACTCTGGCATTACCTATTGATGGGTGCAGTCTCGTTCACGACCGTGGCGGCTTTTGAATCAGTAGGTGCCATACTGGTGGTGGCCTTGTTGATCGCTCCACCTGCTACGGCTTACTTGCTCACTGATGACTTTAAGGTGATGCTTATCATTACGGTAGTGCTCGGTGTGCTCATCTCTATACTTGGATACTATCTCGCAGCTTCTATAGACGCGTCCATTGCCGGAGCAATGTCTACTGTCGCCGGGGCGCTGTTCGCTCTTGCCTTTTTGTTTTCACCAAGTCATGGTATTATCTTCAAAAGACAAATGACAGAACCCACCGCTGATGCACTCTCCAATTAAGGCTATCATACTAGGTTTTTCCATTCTACTCCTGACATCTTTTGCTGATAAGCACGCTGATATAGACTGGAAAAATGTGGAGGACTTGACAGCACTTCAAGTAAAGGAGCGAAGGCCAGTAATGATCGAACTATATGCTGACTGGTGTGGCTGGTGCAAGAAGATGGAAAAGACAACCTTCTTAGATCCGGAGGTAGCTGCTTATCTGAGTGAGCACTACTATACGACCAAGATCAATGGTGAACACAAATACCAGGTTGATTTACTAGGCAAGAGCATGACACCTATCGAGTTGATCAGGGAGCTGAAAATAGAAGGATACCCCACACTCCTATTTCTTGATGAGGAGCTTAACCTGCGGAAAATAGAGCCTGGCTACAAGACAGCCAACCAGCTCATTCGGGTACTCAAGAAAAATAAATATTAGGTATTCTTATTGCAGTTCGAAGCTCAGGCTATGTTCAGCTTGCTGCTTTCCATCAAGACGCATTAGTACCAGCTGGTTCGTACCATCCTTAAGGAAAACATCTTTGTCTTCGATCTCTATGGTGAAATCGCTCATGGTCTTATTGCCTTTACCATCAGGGTTGACCACCATTCTCAGCGGCGACATATTAATCCCGTACAGCAATCTCGTGCTGTCCGTAGCATTCGAAATCACACCAGGGATCACGATCTTCTCCCCTTTGTTGAACCTGCCCAAGTCCTGACCATCTCCTGACATCAATTGCACACCGAGATCATTGCCAGACTGACATCCGACCATCCCGAAAACAAACAACACTACAAAGGTTAATAGTACTCTCACGCTCATGTCCATTTTAATTGAAATGCAAAAGAAGAAAAATCAACCATAGCAACCAAGGTCTGGCCATTACTTTGCTGAAAAGACTGGATTCTAATCACATTACTCCTTTGGCCTCAACTGTCGCTAATAGCTTAGATTTGCCAACTGATATGAACCAGAGCCATCAAGATACGATAGTTGCATTATCTACTCCATCAGGAGTTGGGGCTATAGGTGTGATCCGCCTATCGGGAAATGAAGCATTGGCTATTACCAATAAGGTTTTTAAGGGTGCTGACCTTAGTGCGGTAGATAGCCACACTATTCACTTCGGAACCATTAGAGATGGTGATCACATCATCGATGAGGTGCTCGTCTCTGTATTCATCTCTCCTAAGTCCTTCACCAAGGAGAATGTGGTTGAGATCAGTTGTCATGGCTCCAACTACATTCTACGCCAGGTCATCCAGTTGCTGGTAAGAAAGGGTGCCCGGTTGGCCAAGCCTGGAGAATTCACTCAACGCGCCTTCCTCAATGGTCAGTTTGACCTGGCTCAGGCAGAAGCTGTTGCTGACCTGATCGCATCGGATTCGGAGGCCAGCCATCAAGCGGCACTCAACCAGATGCGTGGTGGATTTTCGCAGGAGATTAGAGAACTCCGTGAAAGGCTGGTTCACTTCGCCTCCATGATCGAGTTGGAGTTGGACTTTGGTGAAGAGGACGTGGAGTTCGCCAGCCGAGATGAATTAAAGAAATTGGTTAATGATCTCCTGACCGTGATCAGCGCCTTGATTAGCTCTTTCGACTTGGGGAATGTCATCAAGAACGGCGTACCCACCGTTATTGCTGGTAAGCCCAATGCCGGTAAGTCCACCCTACTCAATGCCCTGCTCAATGAGGAAAAGGCGATTGTCTCTGACATACCCGGTACTACCAGAGACATCATAGAAGATGAGATGATCATTGAAGGGGTCAGCTTCCGGTTCATCGATACGGCAGGTATTCGTGAAACGCCGGATGCCGTCGAGAAAATCGGTGTGGAGCGCACGCACTCCAAAATGAAAGAGGCTTCTCTGATTCTCTTCATGTTTGACCTGGCCAATGAGACCGTTCAAGAGATTCATCAACAGATCAACCGGTTGGAGAACATAGGTATTCCCTACTTACTCGTTGGGAATAAAATTGATTCGGCCGATCCGGCAATGATCGATCAGCTCAAAAATGATGACCGATGGATCTTCATTAGCGCTTCCCAAAAAACCCACCTAGCAGAACTCAAGCAACGCATCCTAGAAATCATCCACCTGGACAACTTCAAAACCGGGAACACCATCGTCACTAACCTGCGCCACTACGAGAGCTTGCTCAACACTAAGCAATCACTCATGGCTGTTATCGAAAGCATTGATAAACAGGTGACCAATGACTTTGTGGCCATGGACATTCGCCAGTCGCTGCATCACTTAGGCGAGATTACTGGGGAAATTACCACAGATGATTTATTGGCGAATATCTTTTCTAAATTCTGTATCGGGAAGTAAGACGCGATAAACCCTCTAGAATTTGTTGTATAGATTTGTTTTTATACTGTGCTACCTCAATAGACCTAAAAAGGTTTAGTTTAACAGTCAATTCTTTCGAAGAACTAGCATGATCGAACTTTATTAATTTTCAATCCGGAAAAAAAATTAATTCACTTAGATCCAAAAGCTCTTCTGCACAATTAATTATCCAAATTCAATCTGGAGAATTTTTAGAGAAAGAGTGGCCAAGTTTTCAATGTAATAGCCTTTCTAAAGTTTACTTTTTTAGTAATCTTAAATACCTATCTTAGCGTTTGCAATGAAGGTTGCTTTTAAGACAAAAGAACTGGAGCGTTTGTACACCATTCCCTTGAATGAAATCAGAGGAAAGCAGAAATTCTCAAAGGAAGTGATTAAGCAGTACCAGGCCAAGGTGAGGATTTTGACGGTGATTGAAAGATTGAAAGATTTATACCAGATTCGGTCATTAAACTTTGAGAGTTTGTCAGGAAATAGAAAAGGTCAGTTTTCCATACGATTGAACAAACAGTTTCGGCTCATAATCATCGAGGTGGAGGACGAATTAATTGGGATAGAAATCATAGAAATATCAAAGCATTATGAGTAGTAAAAGCATATTAGCAAATGACCTGATCCCTGGATCAGTGATGCATCCCGGACAGCTATTGAAAGACGAGTTGGAAACAAGGGAAATGAAGCAAATTGATTTGGCCAAAGAATTAGGCATTGCCAAAAATGTAATGTCAGAGATCATCAATGGCAAGCGCAATATTACACCCGTGCTGGCGGTTAGGCTGGAAGAAGCCCTGGGCATCAAGGCAGAGTTTTGGATGAAATACCAGATGGCCTACGAGATTGACAGGATCAGAATCAAGAACAAGAAGGCCATCGAAAAAGCTAAGATTTCTGATAAATCAAAGCGCAAATTGGCTTCAGTTTTAGGTTAAAATTGAGAGTCAAAAATTACTTATTGACCAACTTTACTAATTGTTCCAATTTTGACCTGAAATCAGCCTAAAACAAACAAAAATAGTTAAAAACAGACCAATCTTGTACCCCATTTGCACGCCTTTACAGCTAACTTATTGATTAGAAATAAATTGCCATTGCTGTATCAGGAAGTAATTCAGAGCGTAAGAGACTAACTAGCAAGGTTTAACTTAGCAGCATTAAGAAACGCAAGCATTCTTTTAGCAACAGCAACCATATGGAAACATTCAAACTAAAGCCCGACGAAGAGTACATCGAATTGAACACCCTCCTAAAAGCACTCAAATGGGTTGCCAGTGGCGGAGAGGGCAAAACTGCGATTCGAGAAGGTAAAGTTGTTGTTAACGGCGAAGTGGAATCTCGGATCAGAAAAAAGATGCGTTCGGGAGATACCGTCAATTTTGATGGTGAGGAAGGCACAGTTCAGTAGTAGATCAGACGAACAAAAACTCCCGATTTCTTCAATCAAGGAGTAACTCTTCTGATTTTCGCGCTAGACCTCTCCTACTCTTCACGAATGGATTTAAACTCTGAGCCTTCTTTCCATTTTGGCCATTCAGCAGAGTTGGCGAGTTGCCAGCCCACATTGTACAGCAACCTGCCATCCAGCGCCATACCGTCAAATGTCCATGTATCAGGATTATACTCATCTTGAGGTCGGTGATATTGACCTGATAAGTAAACCTGGTTCAAGCTGTCCACATAGCCTACTCCTTTCGTCATGTGCTCATACTCTCCAGATGCGTACAAGGCTGGAATTCCAACTTTGGCGAATTCGAAATGATCTGAGCGGAAGAAGTATCCTTTACCTGGATTAGGATCAGGAATGATATACCTTCCCTGCTCCTTCGCATACACTTCAGCGATATCCTCGAGCTCCGACTGGCCATAGCCTACAATGGTCAGATCCTTCATTGGCCCAAATGCCGTAATGCCATCCATATTTATATTAGCAACAGTTTTGGCAGTGGGATACAATGGATTCTCTGCATAGTATTTAGACCCCAGCAAACCTTGCTCCTCAGCGGTAACGGCCAGGAAAATAACAGATCTCTTCGGTTTCGCTGATTTGGACATGGCCTCTGCAATACCTAGCAGTGTGGCTGTACCCGAGGCATTGTCAAACGCTCCGTTGTAAATAGAGTCTCCATCGATGGTATTTCCAATACCCAAATGGTCCCAATGAGCAGAATAAATAATGTATTCATCTGGTTTTACAGTGCCTGTGATTTTTGCAATCACATTCTTAGATAGGTCTTTCCTTATTTCGTTTTCGACCGATATGGTAGTATTTAACCCAAGGCTAATAGGTTGGAAATCAGCACTCCTTGATCGCTCAGCATAATTTTTCATATCCTGATCGGAGGCCTCAAATATTTTGATGGCGGCATCACGGGTAATCCATCCTAGTACGTCTGGTTGATAAACGTCTTCCGATTTCTCCAAACTCAGTATAGCACCTGACCAGGAATTTCTTACGACCAGCCAGGGATAGCCTGCCGGAACCGTTTCATGAATGATCAAACAACCCGCTGCACCCTGTCGAGCAGCTTCTTCATATTTGTAAGTCCATCTTCCATAGTAGGTCATCGTCTCGCCTTTGAAAAAAGTCGAATCTCCCGATGCAAAGCCAGGATCGTTCACAAGTACAACTACTGTTTTACCCTTTACATCTATTCCCTCATAATCATTCCAACCATACTCTGGAGCAACAACACCATAGCCAGCGAAGACCAGCTCTGAAGCCTCCAAACTCACCTCATCAACAGATTTTTCGCTAAAAGCAACAAAATCCTCCGAGACATTTAAAACTACATCTTCAGATCCACCTGCTACGATCATAGTAGATGATGGAGTAGCCGTTATTTCCACCATGGGTACCTCTTGAAAGTAAGAATTGCCATTTCCTGGCTCTAGACCATATTCTTTGAACCTATCTTGTAAATAATTGATCGTCTTAATCTCGCCTTCCGTAAAAGGCTTTCGGCCTTGAAAGTCATCGGAAGCTAATGTCTCCACATGAGACCTAAGTGATGCCTCAGAGATGGTCAGTTCTGTTTCCTTTTCTACCTTTTCTGTACAAGACCAAAAAATGTATGGAAGAGCAATGAGTAGTAAAGCCTTTTTCATTTCGTCTGGGTTGGTTAGCTATGAATCCGCAACTTATAACAAAACGCTTTATCCGCGCGAATCAAAATTCAGACATTACGATAGTAACCAGGAATCATCTGACGCTTATAAAAGCCCAATCGCACAAAGAATAAGCTTTCCTGCCAAATATCATCAATTGCTAAAAAGCGTCTTTTACTTGCTGTCCTAATCCAATCAAATATTCTGCTAATGCCTTATCCGTTGCATAAAGAACACCTTGCTGATTCATAAACGTAGTTTCAGGAAGATTGAGGTGAAGCCGATCACCATTTGCGTTAGCGACATGACACCCCGTCTCCTCAGCAATTAATCGGGTCGCCGCATAGTCCCAGATGCTTCCACAGCCATTACTCTTTTTCGGGAATTTGACATAACAGCCTTGTTGAGCGGCTATCACTCCCAGAGCATTTCTTACACCTCCATAATCAGCGTGGGCCTTGACCTTCATTCCCTGCCCCTTTGCATACTGCTCCAACTGACTCATGACAAAATCAAAGTAAGGCTCGGATTGAAAGCTTCGATCCATGAACATATGCAATGCGTCATCTTGTGATCTCTGCATCCGTTTGAATTGATCATCGTTCAGTAGCACTCCGTCACCTTGGATAGCCTTATAGCACAGCTCTTCATCGGGTACATATACTACCGCAATCACCGGATTGCCTGCTTTAGCGACTAAGGCTATAGAAACCGCATAACCAGTTCGCCGCTCTGTGAAAGGTAATGTACCGTCCAGTGGATCGATACACCAGAAGTAATCCTTTACACCTCTCGATGTATCATCAACAGCCTCTTCCGTCAACAACCCAAAGTCAAAAGCTTGGATGGAGCTTCTTAAATGACCAAGTATAATTTCCTGGGCTCGAAAATCCACTGCCGTCACCACCTGAGATGCTAGAGAGTCCCCACCAACCTTGCTCCTTTTGACATAGGACTGATCAAACTGACTCTGAATGTACTGACCTGCTTCTATCGCAGCGGTTGAGGCCAGTTGGCAGAGCTCACGAAGGCTCCTATGATCAAGCATCATCCAGCGTTAGTTGATTGATTACCTCCTGAGTTAAGCGCTCACTATAGTCGTGCATCTTCCAGTGTCCGGGACTCCAGCCATCAAGAAACCGATAAAAGTCTGCCCAGGCAAAAGCATAAAGATCACTCCACTCCTTTCTCAGATTTTTGAAATCTATATCTGTACTCACAGCTGCTTCCAGCCGCTCGAAGTAGAGATCCAATAGAACCTTTTCATATTGCTCACATTCCTCTTCTTCAAAGCAACTACTAATGAAATAGGCGACATCTTTCATTCCGCATCCTTTACCGACATACTGAAAATCCACCGCCGCTACCTTACGCGATTCGCTAAAACAGAAATTCGCCAACTTAGCGTCTCCATGCACCAGGGTTTGAAACTCAGCTTGATTCAATCGCTGGTCTATTGCAGCCGCAGCTTCCTTTAGGCGAACATCTTGCATAGTATTCCATTCATCGGGTCGTGTATCAAGATGCCAGTAGGTGCCAACGGGCCATAATCCTTCGGGCGATTGTCTTATGAAAGTAGCATGAAAATGAGCTAACCAGTTGAGCACAGTTTTGGCGTGATCTAATCGCGCTGAGTCAGGGCTTAATCTCAAATGATATCCACTTTCATTCAAATCTTCCATAATGAGCAAGAGCTGATTTTCTTGTTCTGTAGCTTGAATGAGCAACGGCACCTTGCAATACTCATCCGTCAATGAAGCATAGTTGCTGTACCAATCCTTCTCAACTTGATAAGACTTTAGCTTTCGCCGATGAGATATGGCTGTATTCCAGCCTCTGGGGTGATTACTTTGGTCAGGCCATTGAATATGCTTGACGATTACACTTCGATAATCACCTCCGTTAAGTCTATACCTTTTGATTTGACCGTATCCACTCCACAACGTCTGTACAGGTTGAATGTCGATGATTTCCTTGGCATAGGTGTGTTTTAATATATGCTCTTCCAGTCCTTGCATGCAGGCTCAAAACTAGCATAAAGGTATAAACAAGGCTGTGCGATCTTCTATCTCTATGAGACACATACGTCAGTAATCATTCTTCTACTGTCAAAACTCTAACTTTTCAGAAAGTCACGGAGTTTGCTTGAAAACCTGTTCGTAAATATTCACTCTAAGTTTTGTGTCATAAATCTTAACCACTGATATTCACAATAATGGAGCAGGATATCAGGTGGCAACAGCGCTTTAACAATTTTAGAAAAGCTTTATCTCAGCTTGAAAAAGCCGTGAATCTCTCAAATGATCGTGGACTTTCTGAGCTAGAGGAACAGGGACTTATTCAAGCATTTGAATTTACACATGAGTTAGCCTGGAAAACCATTAAAGACTTCATCGTAGAGCAAGGAACCACTAAGATCTATGGTTCGAAAGATGCCACACGAGAAGCTTTTCAACTTGGACTGATCACTGACGGAGAAGGATGGATGGAGATGATTAGAAGCAGAAATGAATCATCTCACACCTACAATGAAAAAACAGCCGAAGAGATTTCAAAGAAAATATTGGACTCCTACTATGATCTTTTTGTCAACTTTAAAAAGAAGATGGAAGGCATCTTATCTGGAAACTAGTCTTTGATATTCACACTGAAATGAAATTTGGTCTTCAAGAATCAACAATACAAAAGATATGCTCAGTATTTGAGAAGTATCAACAGGTGAATCAGGTCATCATCTACGGATCCAGAGCAAAAGGGAACTACAAAAATGGCTCTGATATTGACCTTACCCTCGAAGGAGCTAACCTGTCACATAGAATAATGTCCAAGATAGCAACAGAATTGGACGACCTATTGCTTCCATATAAAATAGACATATCCCTTTATGACCAAATAACAAATCGCGACCTTCTCGATCATATTCAGCGTGTTGGCCTTCCATTTTATATCAAAGTCACCTCCAAAGAACAAATATCCTAAAGTTAATTCGACGCTACGGCCAAGCACAATCACCCCTCCCCGCCCTTCTCACTCAAATATCTCCAATAGCGTCGGGGTACGTGCTGCACATGCAGCCGCGTATTCTTGCGCTCTTTGATATTGGTACTTTGAAAATAGTCCTTCCACAGCTGCTGAAACTCCATTTCCGAAGGATCGAAAATGGCTCCAGTCTGATCAACGGCGGTACTTGTTGAAAGGCTCAATTCAATGGTCTCAACCCTATTCAGATCATAGTAGATACCATACTTGCGCGTCAAATCGTAGATGACCCATCGTTGATCCGCATAGCGCTTTTCAAAATGCCCGGAGATCAACGGGATCACATCAAAGTCAGGAGCGATATTGGCAAAGTAGATGCCATCACTCGTCAGCTTAAATCGCACAAAGGCTTCCATACGATGCGCTTCTCTGCCAACATTTTTAGCAAATTGAGCGATTTTCAATACGACAGGATTGCCATAATCCCCGGCAACAACGGCATCCGACTCGAAGGCTCGTCTGATATAGTCCAATAGCAAGTCCTCTACCTCAGAACGTTCACTAAGAAAAGCTGCATAGAGCCGTTGAAGTTCTCTGGTAGGAAGCCTTTTCTTCAATCCCTTCCACACGCGATCTGCGTGCCGAGCATTTGTCGCCACCTGCTGCTCTACCGAAAATAGATTACCGACCTGTCTTCCTGTTTTAGCAACAGTCACCTTATCCATCTTCCGTTCGAACACCTCAAACACACAGCTCAAAAAGCCTTCAAAAGACCCATCATAAATCAGGGTATAGTGATTCGTATTTTTCATTGAAACAATGGAAGTTGCTGGTTGTAGTAGCCCTGATATTTGCTGGATGAGGTTTGTAGAATCATACCCTTGATCTGCTCACCAGTCAGGTCGCGACGCTCAAAATCGCTTGAGTCGCAGGTCAGAAAATACTTCGCTCGATTGAGCGCAATCCCGATCTTCTGTAGGTGCTCCCAGTTGAGTTTTCTAAACCGTCGCGCTGAGACGATCTTACCTACCGACTTCATCCCAATTCCGGGTACGCGGGCCAGTAGCCATCGCTCTACCTTGTTCACATCGACCGGGAAGTAATCCAAATTGCGCAGCGCCCACCCGAGTTTTGGATCGATATCCACATCGAGATTGGGATGCTCCTGATTGAGGATCTCGGTGACATCAAAACCATAAAACCGCATCAACCAATCAGTCTGGTACAGTCGATTTTCACGCAACATGGGCACTTGGGTACCTATTGCCGGTAGGCGATTATCCTCACTCACAGGCACATAACCAGAGTAATAGACCCGTTTCATGTTAAACTACTTATAGAAGAACTTTGAGGTATACATGATCTGCTGATCCGATTCACCGCTAGCACCCACGATCATCTGGGTACTCTGACCGGCGGGTGCATACTTGGGTAGGCTCTTGATAATTTTCTTTTCTGACTGATAAAGGAGTATCTCATTTTTCACCTTCTTCATAGGCTTGATAAAGTCTTTGTGATCCTTATCTGGAGCCAGCCTTTTGAGCCCCTCCTTAGTCGGTATCTCTATGTTAATACTCAGACGGTCGGCATACAGCCCTGCCTCTCGCATGAGCTCATCAGAAGCGCCAGGGATTGACTTAAGATGGATGTAGCCATTGAAGCGTTCCTCTGTTCGGAGGATCTTAGCAATCCGCACTAGCCGCTCCATGGTATAGTCTGGATCTTTGAAAATACCCGAGCTCAGGAAGAGCCCTTCGATGTAGTTGCGGCGATAGAAGTTGATCGTAAGATCGACCACCTCTTTTATCTTAAAAGCAGCCCGTTGGATATCGTTACTGCGGCGGGTGACGCAGTACGCACAGTCGTAGATACAGTGGTTGGTCAGCAGTATCTTGAGCAGTGACACGCAGCGCCCGTCTTCGGTATAGCTATGACAGATACCCATGCCCGAGGAGTCACCCAGTCCCTTGTTGTGATTGGCGCGCTTACTCCCACTTGAGGAGCACGACACATCGTACTTCGCCGCGTCGGCCAGTATATTCAGTTTTTCTCTTATTCTCTCCAATTCCTATTCGTCTTTCAAAATTTGAAAGCTAAAAATAATAGTATTTATGCTTATATATACTAATTTTGTTAGCATTAAATCATTAGGAATAAGTACTCATCAAATGTTTCAAATATTAAGGCTAACCCCACTACAGTCACTCCCGAAGGGAGTCTATGCTCCATTGAGAAGCTGTAGTGTTCATAGATTCCCTGGCTGTCCGTCAGGCAGGCCTTCGGGAATGACTTCTAGGAGCATATTCGCCGTAGAAACACTATTTATTGAGTGCCTATTTTAATAAGAAAACTTGATGAATCGACTAATAATGCACATGGACCTGGACACCTTCTTTGTGTCCTGCGAGCGGCTGCTCGACAGCCGGTTGATCGGTAAGCCTGTGCTCATCGGGGGGGTCACTGATCGAGGTGTGGTCGCCTCCTGCAGCTATGAAGCTCGCAAGTTTGGCGTGCACTCTGCCATGCCGATGAAGCTCGCCCGTGAGCTCTGTCCGGAAGCCATCATCATTCGTGGTAACACCGCCAACTACACCTCCAAGTCCAATGAAGTCACCGAGATCATCAAGGAGCGCGTACCTATCTATGAAAAAACCTCTATCGATGAGTTCTATGCTGATCTATCAGGGCTTGATCGCTTTTTCAGTAGCCTGAAATTGGCTGAGGAGATCCGCGACAAGATTGTCCATGAAACGGGGTTGCCCATTTCTTTTGGCCTATCGGAAAACAAGACCGTATCGAAGATCGCTACCAATGAGGCTAAGCCCAGCAACCAACTCAAGATCGACTATGGCCAGGAGAAACCTTTCCTTGCCCCCCTGTCGGTCAGGAAAATCCCTATGGTAGGTGACAAAACCCACCAGACACTACTACAGCTAGGCATCAGAAAGATCCATACCATTCAGGAGATGCCGGTCGACCTACTGCAGACCGTACTCGGCAAAAACGGTCGCATGATCTGGTCCAAGGCCAATGGTATAGATCGGTCGCCGGTGATTCCCTACTCTGAGCGTAAGTCCATCTCCACGGAACGTACCTTCGACAGGGATACCACCAGCATCACCAAGCTCAAAGCCATCCTGCTGGCCATGGCAGAAAATCTGGCCTTCCAGCTAAGGAGAGGTGAAAAACTCACCTCCTGCGTCACCGTCAAGATCCGCTACTCCGACTTCAATACTTATACACTTCAGTCGGCGATACCCTACACTTCAGCTGATCATATCCTGATCAAAAAGGTGATGGAGATGTTTGACAAGGTCTATGACAAGCGTCTGCTCGTACGGTTGATCGGCGTGCGCTACAGCGGCCTGGTCAGTGGCAACTACCAGATCAATCTCTTCGACGACATAGAGGAGACGATCAACCTCTATCAGGCCATGGATAAGATTCGCGATAAATACGGGGATCGGGTGGTCATGCGCGCCGCAGGGATAGAAGCCAAGACCATCAGCCGATTCAACCCCTTCACCGGGGAGCCACCTCCACTTCTCGCCAACCGCCG
The DNA here is from genome assembly GCA_964351595.1 of uncultured Roseivirgaceae bacterium. Taxonomy (GTDB): domain Bacteria; phylum Bacteroidota; class Bacteroidia; order Cytophagales; family Cyclobacteriaceae; genus UBA6059. Next base: position 52,735 of record CAYGOT010000024.1, read on the forward strand.
CAGCTGATGTATCTCAATACCCACTCAGCCTATAGCTTCAAGTACGGCACTATGAAGCCCGAAACACTTCTCCAGGAGTGTCAAAAATGCGGCATTAGCAGGGTTGCGCTCACGGATATCAACTCTACGGCAGGCAGCCTGAGTTTTGTCCGCCTATCGGAAAAATATGACATCAAGCCAATCCTGGGTATCGACTTTCGCAATAGCGCCCAACAGCAGTTCGTCGGTATCGCGATGAACAACCAGGGCTTCTACGAGCTCAACAGTTTCCTCTCTCCTCTCTTGCATGAGGGACTTGCCGTACCCGAATACGCACCAACATTTGATAATGCATTCATCATTTACCCCTGGCGCAGCTTTAAAAACCGGAAGCTCCGGCACAATGAATTCTTGGGTGTAAGACCACAGGACCTGACCCGGTTGCGATTTTCCGAATGGAAAAATCATTCTGATAAGCTGGTCGCTATGCCTACCGTCAGCTTCCGCAACAAACGCGACTTCAATGCCCACCGATTGCTCAGGGCCATTGACAATAATACACTACTGAGTAAGCTGCCTGCTACAGAACAAGGGGAAACCACTGATATGCTGCTCTCTGCGGAAGAGATGCTACGCTGGTATGAGGACTTTCCTGCCCTGCTCTACAATACCGAGCGTATCCTGGAGATGTGTGAGATACAGTTTGAGTTTGGGGAAGACATCCCCCACAAAAATCAAAAGACCTACACAGGATCAGAGCAGGAGGATTTTGAGATGGTCCGACAGCTGTGTGAGGCCAACCTCCACTATCGGTACCCCAATCCCACCCAGAAGATTTACGATAGGATCAAAACAGAGCTGGACATCATACAGCAGAAAGGCTTCCTCGCCTACTTCCTCATCAACTGGGATATCGTACGTTTCGCCAGAAAAAATGACTATCCCTACGTAGGACGTGGCAGTGGTGCCAATAGCATCATCGCCTATCTGCTAAGGATCACTGATGTCGACCCTATTGATCTGGATCTATACTTTGAGCGATTTATCAACCTCTATCGACGCAATCCACCTGATTTTGATATTGATTTCGCTTCTCGTGACCGCAATATCATCACACAGTACATTTTCGATAGGTTCCCCAATACGGCGCTACTGGCCACTTACAGCACTTTCCAGTACCGAGCTGTGGTACGCGAGTTGGGTAAGGTATTTGGGCTACCGTCACACGAGATTGACAAGCTCAGTGCAGGCAACAGGCCTGTCGATGAGCTGTCTGCGCTAGTGCTGAAGTATGGCGACTGGATACAAGGGCTGCCCAGTCATCTCAGCATTCACGCTGGAGGTATCCTTATCTCTGAGCAGCATATCCATCATTATTCTGCTACTAATCTCCCGCCTAAGGGCTTTCCTACAGTACAGTTTGACATGATCGTTGCGGAGGATGTGGGGTTGTACAAGTTTGACATCCTGGGTCAGCGGGGACTAAGTAAGATCAAGGATACCTTGGAGATCGTCAAACAAAACCATCCTGAAGCTCCCGAGATCGATATCCACGATGTAAAGCGGTTCTTCGAGGATCAGCAAGTCAAAGAACTGCTGAAGGAAGGTAAAGCCATCGGCTGCTTCTATGTAGAGTCGCCAGCCATGCGGATGCTGCTCAAGAAGCTTAAGGCTGACCACTACATGGGGTTGGTAGCCGCCAGCTCGATCATCCGCCCCGGGGTGGCCAAGTCGGGGATGATGCGAGAGTACATCCTGCGCTTCCGTCAGCCCGAGCGGATCAAAGATGCCCATCCGGTATTGCTCGACATCATGCCTGATACTTTTGGCGTGATGGTTTACCAGGAGGACGTGATCAAAGTAGCTCACTATTTTGCGGACCTCACACTGGCAGAGGCTGATGTGCTACGCAGGGGCATGTCGGGTAAGTATCGGTCACGCGAAGAGTTTCAGAGTGTCAGGGATAAGTTTTTCGAGAACTGCGCCAAGAAGGACTACCCCGATGGACTGGCCGCAGACGTCTGGCGCCAGATCGAAAGCTTTGCAGGCTATGCCTTCTCCAAAGGTCACTCTGCGTCCTATGCCGTGGAGAGCTACCAGAGTCTCTACCTCAAGGCCCACTACCCGCTGGAGTACATGGTCGCTACCGTCAATAACGGCGGAGGCTTCTATCGCCGGGAGCTCTACCTGCACGAGGCGCGCATGCATGGTGCCAGCATCGAGGCACCCTGCATCAACACCAGCTACAACGGCTGTCATATTCATGGAAAGACGATCCACCTCGGCTTTGGCATGATCAAGGAGCTGGAAGATAATGTGGTGACACATATCCTATCGGAAAGGGAGACCAACGGCGTATTTTTTACCCTCGAAAACTTTATCAATCGGGTCATCATCTCTCTGGAGCAGCTAGTGCTACTTATCAGAATAGGGGCCTTCCGCTCTACCGGAAAGCCCAAGAAGTCATTGCTCTGGCAGGCTTACCTGTTGCTGGGCAGAAATAAGAAAACTGTTACCACTAAGAAGCTTTTCGAAACACCTGCCAAATCTTACCGACTGCCAGCATTGTATGAAGCAGAGTTTGAAGAGAATTTCGAAGAAATAGAGCTACTTGGCTTTCCACTGGACAGCCCCTTCACCCTGCTTAAGGAGCCAATCAGTTCCAAGGTTCTGGTAAGAGATTTTCCAAGTTTGTTAGGCAAAGAGGTAACGATATTTGGCTATCTCATCACCATTAAGAATACCAGCACCACCTCTGGTAGTCGTATGCACTTTGGGACTTTCCTCGATGTACAAGGCGCATTTATTGATACTGTCCATTTTCCTCCGGTGGCGGCTAAGTACCCTTTTCGTGGTAAAGGAATCTATAAGATCACCGGGCTGGTGGTCGAGGAGTTTGACTTCTACAGTCTGGAAGTCGCCGCTATGGAGCGACAGGACTACATCGACGACCCACGCTACTTTGATGGTGCCGGTAGGACAATGGATAGTAAGCGGAATGCGAAGCGGGCAGAAGTGATTGTGGGGTAGTGGCACTAGTATCATATCAATAGCGACGGGTTTAAACCCATCGCTATTGATTCTCGAGCCCTGGTTCGTGTCCTCACGAATCAGACGACTTTCTACCTTCAGAGTTACTCGCAGAGAACTCTGAGAATCAATGCGATAGAATCATATTCAAAATCTCAGAGCCCCTTACAGGTGACTCTGAGGGGAATGAATCATGCAACTGCTGCAAGTTGATACAACACCTACAGGAGTACATGGCCATCCGAGGATCATTATTCGTCGGACGAGTATTCCACCTATTATAGCATTACGCTCGGTTTATTGCTAGTCTACCCTCAAACTCGTCCGACAAATAGTCCCTCCAGCCCTGTTTTCCAAGTGTCATACTCTCTCAGCTTTTATCTCTCCACTATCATCTCACATCTATTTTCAACGATATCATTAACCCTAGATCAGTTTGAATTCTAAGGGGGAGATGCCTAACTTGTCAGATTAAAGAATTGAACATATATGCCATTATATAGATTCACCTCGAATTCATCGATCTCATTGTTGTTCGAGTCATTCATTTCTATCAAATCCTCAATTCTTCTTTTAGGCTTTTGCCTAATGAATGTAGTTTCCGTGGCGCAAGCACCTGTCGCTTATTACCCATTCAACGGCAATGCCAATGATGAATCTGGGAATGGGAACGACGGGACAAACAATGGAGCAACACTCACAACAGACCGATTTGGGAATAGTGATGCAGCGTTCAGTTTTGATGGGGATGATTATATCGAGTTGGCAAACGAATCAAGCTTTGATTTTGAAAGAACTGACCCCTTATCATTCTCTGCCTGGGTTAACCTTTCCTCCCTGAGTCAGGTTTTCGTCCTGGAAAAAGGGATTGCGTCCATATCACCATCGGAATATTATGCACTGCTAGTCCAGGGGGACGGCACAGTCCAGTTCGCATTAATCTCGGACTCTGATGGCTTTAATGTTGAATCCGCAACTACCCCGGTGACGACAGGCGAATGGTTCCATCTTGGTGCAACCTACGACGGGAGTCTGGATGCTAATAATGTTGCACTGTATGTTAATGGCACTCCATTGGCCACCACTGTAGTTTCAGGAACATTGTCAGCTTCAGTGCTTAATGACCTACCGGTGAATTTAGGCGGTGCACCCGGCATACCAGCAGGTATGCAAGGTAGCTTAGACGACATCCGCATTTACGATCGGGCCCTAGCGGAATCAGAGATTATCGATCTCTATGCCGAAAACAACTGGCTACAGGAGTCATCGGCTGCTTTTGTTACCAACTGGGAGACCACCGGAGCTGGTGAGACCATTGAGCTACCTCTTGTTGCGGGCAACACCTATGACTTCATTATCGACTGGGGTGATGGGACTGTAGAACGCAATACAAGTACTGACCTCTCCCATACTTATTCCTCCGCTGGAACACATACAGTCGCCATCACAGGCACTTTTCCCTACATGAGCTTCAATGCCTCCGGCAAAAATAGCAGCAAAGACAAACTGATGTCTGTCGAACAATGGGGTGACATTGAGTGGGAATCTTTTTCTAATGTCTTCTTCAACTGTACCAATCTGGTAGTCAATGCCACGGATGCACCGGATCTCTCCAATCTCACGACCACCGATATGACCTTCACCTTTGGTAATACAGCCATCGTAGATGGTGTGGGGCATTGGGATATGAGTACCGTGACGAGTACCGAATTCATGTTTTATCAGGCACCCAATTTTGATGAAGATCTGGGCGGCTGGGACATCAGCAACATCACCTCCATGAGCGACATGCTCGTCGATGTGGGCATGTCTACCGCCAATTATGACGCAACCCTCACCGGATGGGCTACCCTTGATGGTGGAGCTGGCGAAACTGCCATACCATCGGGGGTGACGCTGACGGCTACTGACCTCACCTACTGCACCGGCGAGGCAGATCGTCAGAGCCTAATCGACGGCCCGAATAACTGGACGATCACCGATGCAGGCAAGGACTGTCTTGAAAACGGCCTCCTCGCCCACTACCCCTTCAACGGCAATGCCAATGATGAATCAGGGAATGGGAATGATGGCACCTGGGATAATGATGAAGTTTACACCACCGACCGTTTTGGCAATACTTCAACAGCTGCAAGCTTTGATGGAGTGGATGATTTTGTTCGTATTACTGATAATGACAATCTGGATTTAACGACTTATACGTTAAGTGCATGGATAAGAATAGATTCTTACAAGTCAATAGCAGGCATAGTATCTAAATATACTGATCTCGATCCAGGATATACATTAAGAACTGGATTCGAATCATTATCTGACGAGATAGTAATAGACGGTTCTACTTCAACCAACGCCAACCTTGATTTAGCTTCATGGTATTTCGTTGTTGGAACTTATGATGGTTCTGAGAAAAAAGTGTTCGTAAATGGTAGTCAACAAGCGGTTGACATACAAGAGCAAGCTTATCCAATAAATGATAATGATATAACCATTGGTGCTGGGTTTACTTTTGGAATCGACCCCAGGTTTTTCGACGGCCTCATCGACGACATCCGTATCTACAACCGCGCCCTCTCCGAATCAGAGATCACCGACCTCTACACTGA
>CAYGOT010000025.1:0-22248 GCA_964351595.1 uncultured Roseivirgaceae bacterium
GTGATCATTGATTCACTCAACTTCCTAAGTGATCAACATCTCATCGATGTATTCGCTTTTGTGATCATGCCCAACCACATCCACCTGATTTGGAGGATCAACGCATTGAATGGTAAAGAGCTACCAAGTGGGTCATTGCTCAAATTCACAGCTCATCAGTTCAAGCAAATGCTACCTCCGGCGGGGTTAGCGTTGTATAAGGTGACTGCAGTGAACAAGCAATATGAGTTTTGGCAAAGGGACTCATTGGCTATTGAATTGTACAGTCCTGAAGTTACCTATCAGAAATTGGAGTATATCCATAACAATCCGTTAGCAGGAAAATGGAGTTTGGCAACAGATCCTATCAAGTATGAGTATTCTTCCGCGGCTTTTTATGAAAGCGGAGCATGCGGATTTCCATTTCTAAAGCATATTGGAAATGAGCTTTGATGTCTCGGGGTAGGTCAGAGCAAAGTAAAGACCAATGTTGACAAATTGCTGATAAGCAGATGCGCCGATCAGGTAAGGTACGATGTAGTTGCTTACTTCAGATTGATGAGGCTATCGCCCAGGTTCGTGTCCTCACGAACCTGACTTAATCCACAGCCTGCAGCACCCAAACAAGTGTAACGTAGCGGCTTTCCCTGTTCCCCTCTCAGCCTCCCCTGCGGATTTCTGGTAAGAGAAGATACCCGAACAACACGCAATAAAGACCAGCGGTAAAGTATCATCACCATTTTGTGTCAGATTGCTTAATTTCAAGCGCTTAAATCGAAACCCAGATGAAAAAACTAAACCTCCTATTACTTCTTGTCTTTGTCGCTGTTGGTACTAGCCAGGCCCAGGACTACTCTATCAAAGTCAGTGACGAACCTGTTCAAATGAAAATCGGTGAGTCCGTCCAACTTGAAGCCGCCGTGATCGATGCACAGGGCAATGTGGTTCCTGACAAGGAATTTATCTTCTTTTCAAGAAATGATGAAGTGACTGTGGAGCCCAATACCGGAAAAGCGACCGCCCTCAAGCACGGAGAGTATGACATCAGGGTCATCAGCCCTACCGATGATGGCACCAGATTGCGCGGTACGATTACGGTCAGCATCGAGCCGACGGCTATTTCCCGGATAGAGATCGGTGATGTGCCATCGAATATCTATGCCGGTGTGACCGTACCGCTAGAGGTGAGGGTCATCGATGAAGCGGGCTTTGAGCGTCCGGAAGTAGGTGTGGAGCTATCATCCTCCAACACCCAGGTGGCGCGTGTGGCTCCTTACTACAAACTGCTCACTGGCACAAAAGGTAAAACGACCATTACAGCTAAGGTCGATGAGGTCATGACAAAAATCGAATTGACGGTAGTGGAAAACCCTATCGTAAAGATCGACCTCACTGCGGATATGACCGAGGGCAGGTCTGGTGATGTCTTCACATTGACTGCTATCGCCCGTGACAAAAACGGCAAAACAGTAGATGATGCTCCTATCGTTTATTCGTTCACGGGAGAGTCTTATGATGTCTCAGCAGCACCTTCCGGATTGATTACCCAGGAGGGTAAGTTCGTGGCTGATCAGCCTGGTCTCTATGTGCTCAATGCGGTAGCCGGTGGTGCAGCAGCATCAGTCACCGTCAGTGCTAATAATAGAAATATCGGCCGTGAAATTGAGCTAGTCGGCCGGGGATCGGTCAATGATAAGCACACTTCTGACCTTTGGATATGGGAAGGTAAAGATGGACGAGACTATGCAGTCACCGGTACATGGGGTGCAGACGGCACAGCATATTTCTGGGATGTAACTGACCCAGGCGCGATTACTAAGATCGACTCGGTCAAGGTGGATGCACGTACTGTCAATGACGTCAAAATATCCGAAGATGGCACCATATGTGTGATCTCCCGAGAAGGCGCTTCGAATAGAAAAAATGGTCTGGTCATTATCGATAGCAGCAATCCTCGAGACGTGAGTATCATTTCAGAGTTTTCCGAAAACCTTACAGGTGGCGTTCACAACGTATTCATCTATCAGGATCATGTCTACGCATTGAGCGCCGGCCGAAAGTACTATTCCATCAATATTGAGGACCCCAAGAACCCAAGAATTGTTGGCGAATTTGAGCTTAACACACCTGGTCACGCCATCCATGATGTATGGATACATGACGGGATCGCCTACTCTTCCAACTGGAAAGATGGTGTGCAGCTCGTAGATGTAGGCAATGGTATCGCAGGTGGCTCGCCTTCCAACCCGGTGCAATTCGCGAGCTATGCTTATCCAAGCAAAGCCAATCATGCCGCTTTCCCTTATAAGGATGAGAAGACAGGTAAATTTTACGTAATCATGGGTGACGAGCAGTTCCCCTACGGCCTTGATCCTACCGGAAAGAAGCCAAGCAGAGCAGCAGGATACCTGCACGTCATAGATTTTACGGATCTGAAAAACCCTAAAGAAGTGGCGTGGTTTCAGGTACCATTCGCAGGATCACACAACTACTGGATCGAAGATGATATTCTCTACGCTGCATTCTATAATGCCGGTGTAAGAGTGGTCGACCTTAGCGGTGAGCTCCTTGGTGACCTCAACCGTCAGGGTCGTGAAATTGCCTGGATCGTACCCGAAGACCCGGAAGGTTATGTGCCTAACGCACCCTTTACCTGGGGAGCCCAGCCGCACAAAGGACACATCTTTTATTCCGACTGGAACAGTGGGCTATGGTCTGCTAAGCTGAAGCCTGTGCTCCCTGAAAATATTAAAGTGCAAACTAAGTAATGATGAAAAGTGTATTGATCGCTGGTTTACTTTTGCTTTGCCTGTCAGCACACAGTCAAAACTACTATGTCTATGTCGCGGCAGAGTCAGAGGATGAAGTGGCTTTGATCAGGTTTGATGGGAAGCAGGCCGTGGTGGAGGAAACCATTGCGGTAGGTACCTGGCCCGCGGAGATCGAGGGGCCTCACGGCATCAATGTCAGCCCTGATGGCAAGTACTGGTACCTGTCGCTTGCACATGGCAACCCCTACGGCACGCTGTACAAGTATTCTACCGAGACCAACGAACCGGTAGGTTCGGTGCAGCTGGGGCTATTCCCGGCCTCCATGCAGGTATCCAAGTCTACAGGCCTGCTCTACTGTGTCAACTTTGATCTTCACGGTGATATGAAGCCGAGCACCGTGTCGGTAGTGGATCCTGAGGAGATGATCGAAATAAGTAAAATTGAAACCGGGGTGATGCCACACGGATCACGCATCTCACCGGATGGGAAGTTTCACTATTCTGTCGCGATGATGTCCGGCGAGCTTTATGAGATCAATACAACCACGCTGAGTGTCAACAGAACGCTGCAGCTGGAGGGCGTAGCGCTTGAAAAGGAGTCTGACCAGGTGGCATCAATGAATGGTGACTACCAGTCCAGCATGTCCTATGCCATGTCCAATCGCTCCTATGCCATGTACCACAGCCCTACCAAGCCGACCTGGGTCATCCCCCACCCAACCAACAACAAAGTATATGTCGCGGGCAATGGCTCGGATGAAATCCTCGAGGTGGACTTAGCAGAATGGAAGGTCACCGATAGACTTCCTACCGGAAAAGCACCTTACAATGTCGACATTTCCCCTGATGGCCAGTATATGGTCGTGACCTACAAGGGCGGACAGGAAACAGGTGTCTGGAACCTTAAGAAGGGCAAGGAAATGGCTCGGGTAAAAAACACTCGCAAAATCCCTCATGGGGTGTCCATCTCTTCTGATGGCAAGTACGCTTTTGTCTCTGTTGAGGGGATCGGCGGAGAGCCCGGCACAATGGATGTAATCGAGCTCAAAACGGCCAGGAAAGTAGCGTCAGCAGATATGGGCAAGCAAGCTGGCGGCATCATCTTCTGGAAGATGGAGGAGTAGTTTTGATGAAATGTTCTGTGTGCTATAGACTTGGGGATCTTGTAGTGATCAACAAGAATTGCTATCCCAATTAATGAGTCCAAGATTCAATTAATTTTGTTATATTAACTCGATATTTGAATAATATCTCGCGGTTTGGCTGTTTTTGAAGCCAAATATTAACTAGATCCAACCAAAACCAACAAATCTCATGGAAGCACAGAAAGTGGATATGTTCTTAATGACAAATGGTAAATTTTTTGAAAGTCATAATCTCGTTCAAATCAGGGATCGACTAATTGCCGTTGATGATACTAAGTGGAGCGAACTTCAGATACTACAGTTTAAAGACCCAACTGTAATATTAATTATCTCGATTATTATTGGAACTTTAGGTATAGATAGGTTCATGATCGGTGATACAGGCTTGGGTATTGCCAAATTATTGACTTGTGGCGGACTTGGCATCTGGCAGATTGTTGATTGGTTCTTAATCATGAGCGCGACAAGGGAAAAAAATCTAGAGAAACTCCATCAGGTCTTAATGTAAACAATGACCACTACAAGATTCTACAGACTTTTTTCAGTGTTTTGTCTTGGAGGAGTTTGCTGGCTAATTATACAATTGTACGCCAGTCGCTTAAATAATTCAATGCCTTCATTGTGCATAATGAAAATCATTATAGGCATACCTTGCCCCTCTTGTGGCAGCACAAGAGCACTAGTCGCCATTCTTGATGGAGAATTTATTAAAGCCTTCTTTTTGAACCCACTTGGATTCTTAATTGCAGGACTAATATTTACAGTTCCTCTTTGGCTGGCAACTGATTTAATCTCGAGAAAACAAACATTATACGAAGCATATCAAGGTATTGAAAAGCTCTTGAGGAATGGATACCTAGCCGTGCCACTTGTCCTATTGGTTATTGCCAATTGGATTTGGAATATTTTTAAGGAAATATGATTTCAAAAAAACAATTTGCTTACACTCCTGGAGAGCACGAGGCAGAACGTGCCTCAAATAGTTATCTAATGTCTCTTGTCGCAGTGATTGGAGGCTTACCTCTTCCCGTGATCAATCTAATAGCGACACTTGGGTTTTTCTTTGCTAACAGGAATTCAACATTCTTCGTACGGTGGCACTGTACACAGGCACTTATATCACAACTTTCTCTCGTATTTATCAATAGCTTTGGGTTTTGGTGGACCATCTCAATTATATTTTATTCTGAGGTAGTCACGAATAATTATATAGCCTACATAGTCACTTTATTGTTGGTCAACCTTGCAGAGTTTTCTGCGACGATTTACACAGCGATAAGTACACGCAAGGGTATTCATGTCGAGTGGTACTTCTATGGTCTAATTACGAGTATAGTTTGCAAACCATGAAGGCGATAATTCAAGGATCCGTACTTATTGTTTTGTTTCTAGCAACTCTATTGGTCGCACAGCAAATCAACTGGATGTCTCTTCTCAATGTAGAGGAAACGAAGACGGATACTGAAGAGAAGGTTGGAGAGCTTATTTGGGAGACATTCATTCAGGATCAAGATGAGATTAAAACCCACAATATCATTGTGCTACTTGATTCAGTGGTCACTCAGCTTTGTATGGCCAATGCAATAGATAGAGATAAGATCAAGCTTCATTTAGTGGAAATGGATCGAGTCAATGCCTTTGCCTTACCGGGAGATCATCTGGTTGTATACAGTGGTCTGATCACTGCTACTGATGACCCTGATGAACTAGCGGGGGTTCTAAGTCATGAGTTGGCCCACATTGAGCTAGATCACGTCATGCAGAAACTAATAAAAGAAATAGGATTGGCTACTTTGATATCCATGGCTGGGGGTAATAGTGGTGGACAAATTATAAGAGAAACTGTTCAATTGCTCTCTTCAAGTGCATTTGATAGAATTATCGAAAAAGAGGCTGATATTCAAGCTGTGGAGTATCTCGTTTCTGCTAAAATTGATGCTGAGCCTCTTGCTAATTTTCTCTATAAAATCAGCGAGAACTCCAGTGAATATGCGGATTATGTATCATGGATTAGCACCCACCCCGACTCAAAAGAAAGGGCAGAATATATACTTGAATACGCCCAGACCTTCAAATATGAAATGAAGCCATCTCTTACCTCAGAAAGTTGGAATAGTCTTCAAATTAGCTTAGAGGAATTATAGCTTAATATAATTATCCATTGTTATATTTCCTCCCCCCTCAAGTCTGTGCCACAGACCAAGGATGTAGACTAGCGTGTAAAGAGTAGATTGAATTTGAACTAGCAACTGCAACATACCATTGATGGAGTAGCATTAAGATTTTTGCTATCTTCATTCATGAAGTTCAAATACCCCGACTACTTTTTCATTGGCCTGTTGGCCTTTGTTTTCATTGGTTTTTGGCCGTCCTATTTCTCTAAGTTCTTTGACGGCACTGCTGATTTCACTCATTATTTTCATTTCCATGCCGCTACCGCAACGCTCTGGGTCGGGATGCTAATTGCCCAGCCAATCTTGATCAGGCGCAAGCAGTTTCAGCTTCACAGAACCATCGGTAAGGCGTCCTATCTGTTGGTACCGATTCTCTATATTTCTGTCATCCTATTAGCCCACCATCAGATTGACCCCAACCTCTCCAATTTCCCGTTTGAAGTATGGATCCCCTACAAAGACCTGGTGATATTTACATTCGGGTACGGTATAGCCATCTACTATCGCAAAACGCCGCGATACACGCCCGAGGCATGATCGTGGCAGGTATGGCCCTGATCGAGCCTACCATGGTGAGGGTTTTCTTCAATGTGCTGGATATCGGACCCCCTTCTGGTTATTTATTGGCCATCTCTACTGTCTATATCACGTTGATTGTATTGATAATTTTGGAGAGGCGTGAGTCCAAAGGCCGGTGGGTGTTCCCAGCAGCATTTGGGCTATTTCTTTTTATTCACTCTGTGCTACTTTTGGAAATCAAGCTGCCTTTCTGGGAGGATTTTGCCAGGTGGTTTTTGGCCTTGCCACTGACTTGATTTATTCTTGAATAGCGTAAATCTTTATAGCCTGAATTGCACCTACTGAGCTGACCAAACCCTTTTCTATCGGAACATCAAAGACAAAACTATGCGACGACACGACTTAGACTGGCTCAGGGTATTGGTTTTTGGATTGCTCATCTTCTATCACGTGGGCATGTTCTTCGTGCCGTGGGGGTGGCACATCAAAAACAACGAGATTTACGACTGGCTCAGGTACCCGATGATCTTCCTCAACCAATGGCGGTTGCCCATTCTGTTTGTCATCTCAGGTATGGGTACGGCCTATGCTCTGTCATTTCGCACTGCGAGCCAATTCATCAAAGAACGCTTCCTGCGGCTATTCATACCGTTGGCCTTCGGTATGCTCATGATCGTACCTCCACAGGTCTACGTTGAGCGTCTTGTAGATGGTGTATTCCAGGGTACCTACAGCGGTTGGCTCGTCTCCGGCACTTTCCTGCAAGGCGTTTATCCTGAAGGCAACTTTAGCTGGCATCATCTGTGGTTCCTGCCCTATCTCCTGGTATTCTCGATATTACTCACACCTGTTTTTGTGAGATTGAGGAGTCACCCTAGCGGGAAAATGCTGTCATGGTTAAGAGAGAGCGTCAGTATCAGGCCTTATTTTCTCTTTGTCTTTGTTGTGCCACTTTATTTCTACGAGGCATTACTGGAGCCATTTTTTGAAGTAACGCATAATTTGGTTTGGGACTGGTTCAACTTTACGAGCAGCCTCACGCTTTTCTTCTATGGCTTTCTCATGATTGCGATTGGAGACGTCTTTTGGCAGGCCGTAGATCGCATACGGAATTACGCGTTACTGACGGGCGTAATATCGTTTACCAGCCTACTTCTGATTTGGCTGACGTTGGAAGATTCGATGCTAGTGCACTTCGTTGAAGCATTGATCAAAGTGACCAACCTGTGGGCTTGGATACTCGCTATTCTTGGATTGGGCGCCCGCTTTCTCAATCATCAGAGTCGCCAGTTGTCCTATGCGAACCAAGCGGTCTATCCTTTCTACATTCTCCACCAGACCATAACGATCATCATAGGGTATTATCTCATGGATCTTAACTGGTCGCTAGCGCTTAAAGCTCCTATCATGCTATTGGGTACTTTCGGAGGTGCCTGGGTGATCTATGAGTTCCTGATCAGGAGGTGGAGATGGGTAAGACCGGTTTTTGGGTTGAAGAAGGCTGCTTGAATAGGTAGCTTTGGCGACCGTTCATGAAGCATCAAAACTTCTACATCTTCTCTTACGGCTCTAACCTGCTCCTACAACGGATTAAGGAGCGAGTGGCATCAGTAAAGGTCGTAGGAAAGCACGAACTCCAGGGATACAAGCTAGTCTTCAACAAGCAAAGCATCGACGGGTCAACCAAAGCGAATCTTGTGGAAACAGGAAATCCTGGCGACTCAGTCTGGGGTGTCATTCATAGAATCAGCCAGGCCGACAAGCCCATTTTGGATCAATACGAAGCGCTGGGCTATGGCTATCTGCACATGACTTTCCCACTGAATATTGAAGATCAGGAGCAATTGATCTACGCTTATGTAGCCACAGAACCTCAATATCTGGCCATGGGTGACCCCTATGAGTGGTATTTAAACTTCGTGATTGAAGGCGCCACTGAGAATGGCTTTCCGGAGGACTACATTAATCAACTCAGAGCCATTCAATCCAAGTTGGACCCGGACCTAAGCAGGCACCAAGCAAATGAGGAAGTGCTGGTACGGTCAAGGGGTTAATGCTCATTCAATTTTCCGAAGTTCAACTCTTCAACTGCTCTCGCCAGGCCATCCGATCACCAAGGTTCGTGTCCTCACGAACCTCGTGAGATCAGACGCTACCCCTTTAGCTGCTCTAGCACAGCCCTCTTATAGCTCGTGCCAATCGGAATCTCCTTATCACCGATCTCTATATCCTGATGAGTGAAGGCGGTGATTTTAGAGCTATTGATAATGAAACTCCGATGTACGCGTAAAAACCCCGAAGGGAGTAGTTCCTCGAAGTTGGTGATGGTGTTTTTGGAAGTAATCTGCACCTCGGCGGTATGAATAGTGATATAGTCCTTGATACTTTCCACATAGAGGATATCATCGAAGTAGACTTTCAGGTTCTTCTTATTGGAGTAGACGTAAATAGAACCACCACTTTTCTCTGGGGTAACAGGTGTTCCAGCGACTGCTGTGCCAGATTTTAGATGTTTGTTGATCGCCTTGAAGAATCGGTCAAATGAGATAGGCTTGAGTAGATAGTCAACCACCTCTATCTCATAGCTCTCAATTGCATACTCCCTAAAGGCCGTAGTAAGAATAACCGCCGGTGGATTGGAGAGCGACTTGATAAAGCTGATGCCATTGATTCCTGGCATTTCGATATCAAGGAAAATCAGGTCGATGGATTGGTCATTCATCATCTGGAATGCACTCATCGCATCACTACAGGTGTCGATCAGCGACAACTGCGGCACCTGCTCGACATACCCTTTGATCACATCGATGGCCAATGGCTCATCATCTACTATCAGGCATTTGATCAGTTCGCTCATAGATCTTATAATTTAATTGTTAAGCTGACCTTATAGCTTTCAGCCTTATCTTCAATGTCCAAAGAATAACGATTCGGGTACAGCAGATCCAGCTGCCGCTTCACATTTTGAACGCCGATTCCCCGCTTGTGCTCCCGTGATTCCGGTAGGTTCATCGCCTTACTATTGAAGACCTCAAAGCTGAGCACACCATCAGTCACTGCCAGCAATACCTTAATGACCGGCACCTCATCCACGCGCTTAAGCGAATACTTAAACGCATTCTCTACCAGAGAAATCAATATCAATGGAGCTACACGAACCTGCTTGTCATCCACCTGCTCATCCAGCAGGATAGTCAGCTGATCGGTATATCGCAGCGTCTCGAGATCTACGTAGCTTTCTATCAGCTCCCATTCTTTCATGACAGGGACGGTAGGCTCATTGCATTCATAAATAGTATAGTCGAGTATCTCCGACAGCTTGAGGATCATCTCGGGTGTCTGCTCGGCTTTATGCTTCGATAAGCTATAGATGTTATTTAAGGTATTGAACAGAAAATGGGGGTTGATCTGCGCCTTGAGGAAGTCGAGTTCGGTCGTGCGCTTTTCCTTTTCCAATGTGATCAGCTGGTTTTGCTGTGCAAAGCGCTCTTTGGTCATCTTCAGGAGATAGAGCAAAGCAGCGGGTATATATACAGAAGTCGTGAACACCTGAATCAGGTACAAGGGGTCGGTAAGTATCTCCCCTATCGTTTCGTCAAGGGTCTCCATGCCTATCAGCGGCTGTGCGATGTGGATCACGGACAAACGCGCTAATGCTGATAGCAGATAGGCCAGGACAAGCAGACTGATGACGAAAATGAGATATCGTCCTTTGTTCAGCCATTGAGGTATCTGATAGTAGATCAAAGCATAGGCCGCCATCATCTGCACGGGTAGTAGCGCTAGCATGTTGATGAGGTTATCACCAAGGTTACCACCAAATAAGCTGCCGTGGTAGGCCAGCACGAGCACCATAGACATCCAGAAACCACTGTGGGTGAGCACGCGGTTGGCGATAAATCGGTCGTATATGTTGCTTGAGGCTGACATGGTCAATTAAAGTCAGGTGCAAAATAACGGGTTTCGATAGACAGATATCGATTCGTCGACGAAGACCTTGATTGCGGTAGCGAATGAGCGCATAATGTCCCTAAATGAACTTCGTATTCATAAACCACATAAACTTCGACGAAAGCGGCCCATCGGTCTTCTTTTTAAAAATGGCTTGTGATCTCTGCGCACATTTGTAGCGTACAAAAGCGACTGCATCATGCAGCACAACAACAAAACAGTCTAAACAACAACATCATGAAAAAACTCATCATTATCATACCGATCCTCCTCGCTGGTCAACTACTATTAGGACAGAGCTGTGAAGATCTACTCGAAGCAGTGAAACGCAACGACCTCAGTCGGGTCAGGGAGCTAATAAAAACAGTCGATATAGACTGTAGTGATGGTGACTATGATCCCAGAACGCCCTTGGTCATGGCCGCTCGCAAAGGTCACAAGGAGATGAGCTTGTTGCTCATCAATTCAGGTGCAGATGTCAACCACAACAACAGCAACGACGAAACGCCACTGATGGCAGCTTCCGCAAGGGGGATGACAGAAGTCGTCCGTACGATGATCAATAAAGGGGCGGACGTCAATGAAGTCGAATGGGGTGATGGCACTGCCCTGCTAGTCGCTGCTCGCGGAGGGCATCTGGAGATAGTAGAGCTGTTGATCAAAGAAGGAGCCGATGTGAACGAAAAGGTGTGGGGAGATGGCACGCCATTGAGCAATGCCGTCCAGTACAATCACAAGGAAGTAGCCAAAGTGTTGCTCCGTAACGGTGCTGACCCGGAGCGCGGAACCTTCTCAGATGGCTATCCACTCTGGTTGGCCACCAGAAGCGGTGATATCGAACTGGTGGAGTTGATGGTCGAAAATGGTGCAGACATCAATGAGAGCTATGATGGTGATGGCAATGCTATGATCCAGGCGGCCATGAAGGGTGATCTTGAAATGATTAAGGCGCTAATCAATCTTGGCGCTGACATCAACAAGGGCGTGCGGGGTGATGGTAACCCATTGATCATGGCGGCTAAGTATGGTCGCACAGAGGTCGTCAAATACCTCGTCAGTCAGGGAGCTGATGTCAACTATGAAGTGACCGGTGATGAGACCCCTTTGATCAACGCTTGCGAGCATGGTCACTTTGACCTAGTCAAGTACCTGGTTGAAAATGGCGCGGATGTCAATAAGTCATCAAGGGACGGAACTTTCTTTTCTTCCAATCTACGCACCCCACTAAAGATGGCCCGTAAAAACGGTCATACCGATATTGAGGACTACCTGAGAGAGCAAGGTGCTACTAACGAGTAGACCAGGCTTTTTCTCAATTTGGCCACTACCCGGATGTCCATGTCTGGCCTTCCGATTAATTCACCAAGCCATATCAAGATGAAAAAAACAATCATATCATTAGCCATAGGTGCAACTCTTGTCTCTGTGTACTTCATGGTGGAGCCCGTTTTCGTATTCATATCCATAGGAGACGACCTATCGGAAAACACTACCCTCGAACCATCGATCAGACATCAGGCCGATGTTACTGCTCAGGCTGACGAAATACTCAAAGCGCACTTCATCGATTTGGAGACACCCTCACTTTCAGTAGCCGTTGGAATGAATGATACCCTGGTTTGGTCCAATGCCATTGGCTATGCCAATATTAAAGATGGAATATCAGCGGATACAGCTACCATGTACCGCATCGGCAGCATTTCAAAGAGTCTCACGTCCGTGGGTCTGGGTCGGCTGATTCAAAATGGCATCCTAACACTCAACAATGAGGTCGGTGACTTTGTGCCTTACGCAAGCGACAATCTGTCCCAACTGACTGTACAACAACTAGCCTCTCATACGTCAGGCATTCGAAACTATGGTACCTGTATGTGTCTGCCTATCTGGGAGTACTACAGCAATGATGAATACTCGTCAGTTGAGGCAAGCATAGGCATCTTCAACGATGATGAGCTACTCTTCGAGCCTGGCACTGATTTCAGCTACAGCAGCTACAACTACACGCTATTGAGTGGCGTGATAGAAGGAGCAGCTAAGAAGGACTTCCTCAGCTATATGCAAGATGAAGTGTTTGAGCCGCTAGGCCTGGATCAAACGTTACCAGATCTCCCAAGCGTGAGCCGGAATAGGGCTGATTTTTATGAAGTAGGCGGAGGTAGGGCACGTCTCACTTATCTGACTGACAACAGCAACAAATGGGCAGGTGGGGGCTTTCTTTCAACTCCCTCGGACTTAGTGCGATTGGGTAATGCGGTGCTGAACTTTACTCTGCTGGATACAGGCACAACAGCGCTACTTTACACACCCATTGCACTCGCAAATGGCGAAGTAAATGAGCAGAACTACGGCCTGGGCTGGCGCAATCATGTAAGTACCAACATCATCCAGGATAACAGGGAAGTAAGAATGTACCACCATGGCGGGAGTGCTGCGGGAGGTATCGCCATGCTCATCCTTTTACCAGAATACAATGTCACCGTTGCGGTAGCGACTAATAGATCTGGGCAATCTTCAGATCTATTTACTGTCGCCTATCGCTTAGCAGAACTGTTTATACTGGCAAGCGAGTAGTCAACATTTGCATTTCTTAACAACCGCTTACTCATTTAAGGTTCTCCTTATATTTCCTTCCTACCGGAATCTTGTGCCCTCTCACCTCAACTGATGTAGCTGTGATTTTCTCGATAGCTCCCTCATTAATGATAAACGACTTGTGACATCTGATGAAATTAGTTGGTAATCGGCTTTCAACATTGATCAGGCTCGAACGCTCAAGGATAACCCCCCGATCGGTATGAAACTTTACGTAGTTGCCATCGCTCTCCAAATGGCTCAATTCATGTGGACTGACCAGTACTTTGTTGTGACCGTCCTGAATCTCGATCTTATCTACCTCAGCGTTTTCTACATGATTGGAGCTCTTGATGACACCATAGATCAAAGCTGGTGCATAAAAGAAGAAAAAGTGAATGACTAGATTAGTTCCGACTATATCAATCAAACCGATCCAATTCACAACAACTCCCCCTATCAGCAAATAGGCAACATCTACCAACGACTCGAATCCGCTAGCAGATAAAAAGAGAACAAAAGAAGCCAGCATTACCCTGGTGCTAATACCACCGGCGTTCTCGAGCATCAGGTTGATCACCCCATAGACGATCACAGCATTGATTAACGTCCCGTAGATACCTGGTATTAGAAGACCGAAATCAGAACTACCAAATAAGCCAATGGTGATTTGCTGATCAGGCCAATTGAGGACTAAAAGACCCAATAGCCATAGCATCGGATGCAGCCACTTCTCAATACGTGAAAGATTCGTGGGCAGCACACTGGTGAGGCTCAATTGCTTCATACTTCGTTGATCATCATTTTTTGGTCGTTCGTCCCAAGGCACGTTTTTGAGTCAACCTACGTCCCAGATTTGCCGATAGGTAACTCTCAAACACAACTCAAAATTCAACGACATTCTCATGAAAACAAAGACCTACGGATTAATTGCTTGGTTGCTTTGCAACAGCATCTACTCATGCTCAGCTCAGGAGCCGATCACCTCACCTCAGGCTAATAGCATTAATTACTCGACCGATGCGACGAAAGCCAGAGACATGCTCGATCACCTATTCACCCAGGAATCTAACTATCAACACCTAAGTGGTGTGGTACAGATCAGGAGCGCTGACAGCCTTATCTTCCACCAAAGTTACGGAAACAGTACACGAGGCATTACCAGTGGAGCAGCTACACGATTTGATATTGGATCTGTCAGCAAGCAATTCACAGCAGCTGCTGTCCTAGCACTGGCAGAAGATGGCATGCTTGGCTTGCAAGATCCCATCAACCCTCATCTGGGCCCGTATGCCTCCGATCGTTGGGATAGGGTCACCATCCATCAGCTGCTCACGCACACTTCTGGTATCCCGAGCATCTATCAAACAGAGCAGGGACTTGACATCTTTTTCCCGGAAGAAAAGCCCATCGAAATAGCTGAACTCATCTCAAAATTTCGAGAGGCAAAACTACTCTTCAAGCCCGGAGAAGAATTCAGCTATAGCAATTCCGGGTACGTACTCCTTGCTGCTATCATCGAGCAAGTCTCAGGCCTACCGTATCCGCAATTCATGGAAGAGCGTGTCTTTGCGAGGTATGGACTGTTGCATACTGGCTTTGGTAGCTCGCAGGCTGATGCTACACCCTATTACGGCTATAGATTAGACCTGTCAAGTCCAGCCCCTAGCTACCACCATAGCTGGTCTATCGGTGGCGGTGGTGTTTACTCTACCGCGAATGATCTGTCCCGTTGGCTGAGTATCCTACAGTCGGATACCTTTCTCACGGCTTCATTGCGGCGGGATTACCTCAGCAGCCACACCCAGGCCGGCTATGGATATGGCTGGCAAATTACCAAAGAAGGGCGTGTGGAGCACGATGGTGGTACGGCTGGTTTCATGAGCTTTGTGAGCTTTGACCCGAC
Source organism: uncultured Roseivirgaceae bacterium (assembly GCA_964351595.1). GTDB lineage: Bacteria > Bacteroidota > Bacteroidia > Cytophagales > Cyclobacteriaceae > UBA6059. The sequence goes on from CAYGOT010000025.1 coordinate 15,017, forward strand.
TTCCGGACATCAGATCGTCCTACTCACCAATCGTGGTTTCGAAGACATCCACAGCTATGGTAAGAGTGCCCGCTATGTTCGCGAACTGGTCGACAAGTCATGGGACATACTTGAGGGAAGTGAGGTGTATATCCTACCGGAAATCACTTCAATGCCTGAAATCGAAAGTGAGTACTTCCTTGACGATGGTACCAGGCTTACATTACACAGCGAAAATGATACTGCGATCTGGGTAAATGTAGGAGGAACGATGACCTCCCGATTAATTGCTAATACACCACTCTCAGGAGCTACCCAACAAGAAGATATGATGAACGATCTGGCGAGGCTACTTTACAAAAAGAAGCATTGGGCAGCTGCCCAATACTTTGATGGGGAGATGAAGTTTGTCAGCTACTCAGGGCTCCTCGGTATCGGCATGAAGATGATGCGCAAGCAATCCGGCAAAGTAGTCTCTATCGTCCCATACTACGTCGAAAAAGGTCATGGGCTGATGCGGATCACCGGAGAGGAAGCAATCCTGGACATCATCGTCTACTTTGATGAAGAAGGTAAGGTACAGGGCATCTTTGAGCATGGCAGCTATCAACTCGACCATGCAGTACCCATGCTGGCCTATCCTATCGGAAGTGGGGAACTGTACCTCGATGGGCTCAACTATGGGGAGCAGGATGCAACCTTGAAGCTGACTGACGGGGGATTAACTGTACGACAGTTGGATAGGTCAGTCCTAGCCGACAAGCTATGATACATCTGGCCCAACTGCCAAGGTTCGTGTCTTCACGGACCTGAGCCTATGATGTTAGATGGTTCGTGAGGACACGAACCATGGCGAAAGTGTGCCATAGATCAGGCAGAGTGGGGTTTGAGCTTTAACTCGGAACTATTTGCTGTTGTCAGAAGCTGGTGAAAGGCATACTTTAGCTGTATGACAAAACTCGTTCTACTCCTGGGTATAGCATTACCACTTCATGTATTGGCTCAAAGTCAAACCGATCAATATGCGGATGATGTGAGGTCGATTGATGCGATTGTTGATGCATACTATGACGTCATCTCTGGTGCAAGCACTGATCCATGGCAATATGATAGAGACGCTTTTTTACACGCTCCTAATGCAATTATTACCCGGATTCTAGAGGACGGCAGTACTGAGACTCATTCCCTGGCGGAAGAATATATTCCCTACCTACTTGCTCCCAAAGAGGACATCTATGAGGTCGAGCTTGGAAGAGAGGTGACTCAGTTTGGGCAGATCGCCCAGGTCTGGAGTGCCTACGAACTACGGACAGATCCTGCTGTCGCTTCCGGAGTGAGAGGTGTCAATAGCATCCAACTTCACTTCGATCAGGGCCGCTGGTGGATCACGAGCTGGCTTACTCAAAACGAATCGGAAGAAATCCCCATTCCCAATAATCTGTTGGACCAAAATGAGCGGTAGCTTAAGAATTAACTGCCGACAAGAAACTGCGGCAGATTATCAAGCTGTCTTTGCATTGATCGAGCGAGCATTTGAAAATGAACCTATGAGCGATCATCAAGAGCAGTTTCTTGTGGAGCGACTCAGAAAGTCTGATGCCTTTGTACCGCAACTGTCCCTGGTCGCTGAGATGGACGACAAAATCATAGGGTACATTTTGCTTACCAAAATCCAAATCCAAAATAAGAATGTTCATTTCGACTCACTCGCCTTAGCTCCTGTAGCTGTCCTACCGGAATACCAGGGGCAAGGTGTTGGAGGCACACTGATCAGAGCGGCCCATGACAAGGCTTGTCAACTGGGGCATGGCTCAGTCGTGCTTCTCGGGCATGAGACGTATTATCCGAAGTTCAGATATCGACCCGCACATCTTTTTGGGATTAGCCTTCCCTTCGAAGTACCCAAAGAGAACTGCATGGCCGTTGAGCTGATCGAGGGGACACTTGACCGTGTACGCGGCACAGTGGTCTATCCGCGCGCATTCTTTGGTTAGGTCCACTTTTGAAGGTCTGTGGGCCACAGGCATTGGAGTGAGTTGATACAAACAACTAGGAGATACTATAAGCTAACTGCCGAGCTTCGTGTCTTCACGGATCTCAGCTTCCGATGTTAGGTGGTTCGTGAGGACACGAACCATAGCGAGTGGCGAAGTGAGTTTCAAACTCAGGACAGCTTGTGAAAATTTATTTGCGTAACCGAATGATTACATTTATACTTGTAACCAAACAGTTACACAATAATGAGAAGAGACGTATTCCAGGCGATAGCCGATCCTGTCAGACGCGATATCATCGAGCATCTATCTGAGGAACCATTGACCGTTAACCAGGTGGCTGATAAGTTTGATGTTAGTCGACCTGCTATCAGCAAGCACCTGAAGATCCTTCAGGAATGCGGACTAGTGGACATTCAGCAGCAGGGACGGGAACGATTCTGCAAAATCCAGCCGAGTAGTCTAATGCCTGCATTTATGTGGCTGGAGCAGTACCGCAAGCTCTGGGAAGACAAACTCGACTCATTCGAAAACTATCTAAACGAACTACAATCTAAATCCAAAGACAATGAGTGATGCACAAGAACTAAGCAAACGAACGCTAACGCTGGAGCGCACCTTCCTCGCACCTATCCAACTCGTCTGGGAGGCCTGGACACAGCCGGCGCACATATCCAACTGGTGGGGACCAAAAGGTATGGAAACTGAAGTGAAGACGCATGACTTTCGTGTCGGAGGACGCTGGGAGTATGTCATGCAAATGCCCGATGGCAACCTATTCGTCGCGGAAGGAGAGTATCAGGAAATCATGAAGGGTCAGAAAATCGTGACCACTGCTGACTTTAAGCCCATGACGGAAGGCGTGACGCTCACTGTTGAGCTCACAGAACAGGAAGAACAAACGCATTTCAAATTCAGTGTGGTGCACGAGACCGAGGAATACTGCAAGCAGCAAGAAGAAATGGGCTTTTACAACGGGTGGGCATCAACCTTTGATAGACTCGGGGAATATGTCGCGGATCAATAAAGGGCTGAGAAGATGTCCCGAATGCCGAGCTTCGTGTCTTCACGAACATATCAGGTGATTGGTTAAGGCACTGATGTTAGGTCCACTTGGGTAGGTCTGTGGGCCCCTAACTGCCTAGGTTCGTGTCTTCACGGACCTGAGCCTATGATGTTAGTGGGCTGTGCAATAAGTCATTTAAGCTCACACTGGGAAAAATAATCTTCTGCATACTACAGGGCAACACCCCAACTGCCAAGGTTCGTGTCTTCACGGACCTGAGCCAGTGATGTTAGATGGTCGTGAGGACACGAACCATTGCGAAGAATACGAGAAGCAGGCCTGTGGGGCACAGGCCTTGGGGTGGGGTGTTAGTTGGTTTGTGAGGACACAAACCATGGCTAGAGAGGGTTGAGGAAACACTAGACGATATTATTATCGAGCGCACTTTTTACCGCACTCGCACGGGTATGCACATGCATTTTGCGGTAGATATTCTTAATATGCGTCTTCACCGTATGAGGGCTGATGAACATGAGTTCAGCAATCTCCGAGTAGTTTTTGCCTTCTACTAACTGCTCTATGACCTGGAGCTCCTTTTCCGATAGGCCATACTCGGCGATCTTTTGCTCGCGTTGCAGTTCACGATTCACATCCGCGCTTTTGCCGACCTGGGTGATGAGCTTCCGAGCAATTTTACGTGACATGGGTGCGCCACCCTCCCTGAGCTCGGTGATCGCCTTGACCAGAGTCTGTGGAGACTCATCTTTGAGCAAATAACCCACTGCTCCCGCATTGATAGACTTCATGATCTTTTCAGTATGCTCAAAGATGGTGAGCATCATGATATCAATACTGTCTCCGTAGGCGGCCTTGACCCTACTGGTCGTCTCTATCCCGCTGATACCCGGCAGCTCTATATCCATCATGATGATTTCCGGTAGGTCATCAGCCACCAGCCCTTCAAGCTTACGGATCGCTTCTTCACCAGATGCAGCGATCATCACAAGCTCCATGTCATTAAAGTATTTGAAGTTGTCAATGAAGCGCTTACGCAATGCGGGGTTGTCTTCGACCAGGCCTATCTTGATGGACATAGCAAATTGTTTGATTCAAATATGCGTACTGCCCGGTACACTACCAATACCACTTAGTGGGTATTTGACCAGGTGAGGCGCAGGGTCGAGCCAGCACCCGGAGTGCTGGTGACTTTCATGGTGCCATGTATCTCACTCATTCGCCGCTTCATGTTGTCAAGGCCGTAGTGCTCTCCGGTGATAGCTCCAGGGTCAAAGCCCTGACCGTCATCTTTGATGGTCATCTCGGTCAGTCCGTTGCGGACGGTCATAGCTACAGTAATGTGCGTTGCGCGGGCATGCTTCACTATATTTTGGATAGCTTCCTCCACCACTCTGATGATGTTAAGTGCCTGCTTAGGGCCGAGTCTTATATCCTGATCGATATGATCCAGCATCGAGTAGCCAAGCTGAGGGTGATATCTCAAATAGCCTTCGAGGTAGTTGTCCACATGATCAAACAGCTCAGTGAGGGTCAGCGACTGCTCATTGAGCGACCAGATGCTATCACGCAGGTTGGTCATGGTATGCTGGGCGTCTGCCTTGATTGACTGGATGAGCTTAGACAGCTGCGCCTTTTCCGATAGGTTGCCGACCTGCTCCGTCATCGACAGTCCGGAGATTATACTAGTCAGCTGTGCACCCACATGGTCGTGCAGGTCGCTGGAGATACGCTCACGTTCCTTTTGGAGCTCATGCTGCAACTCCAGCTCTTCCACACGTCGGATCAATTTGCGCTGAGCAAAAAACCGGGCGATCAGCGCGATCACTCCTGCAAATGCCAGTACAGCAATCACAATAAACCACGAAGTGCGGTACCACGGGGGGCTAATCGAAAAGCTGACACTACTCGCTTTGCCGATATTGCCGTATACATCTCGGCCCTCCACGCGAAATGTATAATCCCCTTCGCCAAGATCCACGTATTCACGAATGTGATCACCAGACCAACCTGACCAGCCGTCCTCCAGCCCCTCCAACCGATATCGAAACTGGTTGTCACCTTCCCTATCGTAGGCCGTAAGCCCATATTCAAACCGGATGTTGTTGTTTTCATAGTCTAGCGTAGGTGACCATTGGCGATCGAAGAGTCCTAAATTCATCGCCACTACAGAGTCAGTATTGAGTTTGATGCTGCTGATATTGGTGATGGGCTGCTGTGTATTCGATGACTCCCTACCGGGAAAATAGTGCGTCAGCCCTCCGGTCAGGCCAAACCACATCGAGCCGTCTACATCCTCAAAAGGCGCCCAGATGCCCACTTCGCTATAAGCCGCTAAATCGGGATTGTCCTGCTTGCGGTAGATTCCATCTTTATCTTTTACCAGCGGCATCACCTTCATAAATGGAGGGAGTCCATTGAGGACATAGACCACATCGGAGGAAGCATCCAGCATGTAGTAGACCACCTCCAGTTCCATGGGAAAACGACTGCTCCGCTCAAACCGCTCGTCAATCTTATCAAACACGCCATATTCTGAGCTAAAGACCAACTCATCGTCCACAACATGCACAGGGATATGTGTGGCTGGAAGTCCCGCATCAGTACTGTACTCCGTCACCACGGGTTTATCGATGGTTCCTTGGTTGTAAAAATCAACGGTGAAGAGCTTGTTGGCATGTATACCGAGCCAAAGCGTCCCCAGACTATCTTGTCGTAGATAGCGCACATCATACGGCAGCTCATTCTGGTAAGACCGATCTGTGTAGGTACCATTCTCAGATTTGATGGCGATCAGCCCATCGACACCAGGTACATAGACCACCGATGGATCAATGACCGACTGCTCAAACTTGTAGCTGTACGCGTTCGACACCTTCCGTATATTCCCGATAGGGCTTATCTTGAAAATACCCTGTGAAGTGCTAACCCAGAGCTCATCTTTGATGATCTCCAGCGCAAACGACTCCCCGAAATAGCCCGCGCCTACTTGTTGAAATTGGTTGCTCTCGGTGATGTCGAGCTTGTACAGCGCGGTGTGCGTGGATACATAGAGTGCGCTGTTCCACCGCAGGACGTCATTGACCGTATCAAAGAGGCCATTGCGCTCATCAAATCTTCGAAATGGCTGATGGTAGGCCAGACGTGTCACGCCAAAATTGTGGGAAGCCCATACTGCCCCCGACTGATCCCGGTAGACCGTATGGATATTCTCCTCTGGTAAACCCTCATCCCTGCCTATCTTATTGATCAGACGACCATCCAGTCCGATATGAAGCAATCCGCTTTTAGAAGAAGCCAGGAAGGAGGCTTCATTGAGTTTGGCAATGTTAAATACCAGTAAATCTTCAAAGTCAGAGTTCTCGTCAGTGCTCAGCTTCTGTATCTCTCCATCACCATAGCTGTAAACACCTGTAGAAAAGAAAAGGATCATCCGACCATCTCCCCAGTCCGTCATTCCGAAAAGTGTCCCCGTGGGGAGCTGCTCTGATGAGCGCTCCATGATCAGTTGCCCATCTTTATAGCGCAGGATGTTGCGATCAAATGTGGTGAGCCAAACCTGTCCGCCCAGTAGATCCATCATCGCGATCCGATCCTCTGTCATCAGCACCTCAAAAGATTCTGTAGAAATATCGTAGATCATCAGTCGATCCCGTGTTGCAAAAAAGACCTGATCACTGTGGTAAGCCACAAAACGCACCTGATCGAAATCACGCTGATCCTCAGGAAGCCGTGGCGTCAGAGACTGAAAGGCTATCACCCCATATTCATCGGGAGACAGGAAGCCCAACTCCCCTGCTCCACCAACATAAATCTTGTGGTCATCACCTTCCACAAGAGCTCTCACAAGCGACAGATTGGGTAGTCGGTACTTGCTCCAGGCTTTGCCGTCATAGGACAGCACCCCTTCGCCATTGCCAAAGTACATCAGCCCGTTGCTGGCCTGGATCATCTGCCAGACCTGTGCATGGGCCTTGTAATCATTGGGGGTGTAGTTGGTCAGCTCCGGGTAGCCATAGTCGGATGAAACTATAGGGCGAGACTGGGCCAGGATGGGATGGCTGCCACACAAAAACAGCCATAGCCCCGTTATAAGCAATAAAAATCTCAATATCATCAAATTAGCTTGTCAGCCAAAAGATAACAGATTGCGCCTCTTCTTACAATGGGATTTTTGTTAACAAATGGTTTTGATGGCTTTAGCGCCGGTTTTTGCCAGGTTCATATCTTCACGGGTC
>CAYGOT010000025.1:22258-43998 GCA_964351595.1 uncultured Roseivirgaceae bacterium
GTACTACTTTGGATGGTTTGTGAGGACACAAACCATGGCGGAGCAGGACACTGAACCATAGCAATTGGAGTAAAAAGAACCGAACTAACGCCTTGGTCGCCTATTCCAATTTTTCTTACCTCCACCGCCTGAGCTGTTTCCACCACCGCCGGACTTGGGTCGACGATGATTGCGCTGGCCACCTTGCTTGGAGGCCGGCTTCACACCTGTAGGCTTGTCGGTAGGCTCGAATCCTTCCATGATGTCCGTAGGGATGCGCTGCTCGATAAGCTTCTCAATGTCTCGCAGATACTCCATCTCATCCGCACCAACAAGTGATATAGCTTCACCACTTGCTCCTGCCCGACCTGTACGTCCGATTCGGTGCACATAGTCCTCAGGGATGTTGGGTAGCTCGAAGTTGATCACATGTGGCAGCAATGGAATATCCAAACCTCTGGCCGCAATGTCCGTCGCTACGAGCACACGTACTTCGCCTGCCTTGAACCCGGCCAGCGCTTTGGTCCTTGCGCCCTGGCTTTTGTTACCATGAATGGCTGCCGCACTGACATCTGCCTTGTTCATCTTCTCGGCCAGTCGATTGGCGCCATGCTTGGTGCGGGTAAAGACCAGCACTTGCTGCCATCTGCCTCCGGCGATCATATCGATGACCATGTCGGTCTTCTTCTTCTGATCGACCTTGTATGCTTTCTGGATGATCTTCTCGACGGTGGTGTTCTCAGGAGTCGCCTCCACCATTACCGGTCGGTCGAGAAAGCCATTGGCCAGCTTCTTAATATCGGATGAGAATGTTGCCGAAAAGAGCAGGTTTTGCCTTTTTTCGGGTACGAGCGCGAGTACTTTCTTGATATCATGGATGAAGCCCATGTCAAGCATGCGATCTGCTTCATCGAGCACGAGGATCTCTATTTGCGATAGCGATAGCAGCCGCTGATTGTTGAGGTCGAGCAGTCGGCCCGGTGTGGCGATCAGGATGTCCACCCCTCTGCGCAGCGCATTGACCTGCGCGTTTTGGTTGACACCACCGAAGATGACGGTAGAGCGCATATCGAGGTTTCGTCCGTACTCCACGGCATTGTCGAGTATCTGTGCCGCCAGTTCACGCGTAGGTGTGAGTACCAGCGCACGCACGGGCCGCCTCTTCTGAGGTGGACTCTTAGCGAGCAACTGTAGGATGGGCAGTATGAAACCGGCGGTCTTGCCTGTACCCGTCTGGGCGGAGGCAAGCACGTCCCGACCCTCGAGGATCACTGGGATAGCTTTGGCTTGTATGGGAGAGGGCTCAGTATAGCCCTTGGTGGCCACCGCCCGCAGTAGGGGGTCGGATAGGCCGAGTGCTTTGAATGACATAAATAAATCTTTAACCAAATGACTATCCTTTGGCAAAGTGTCATTTCAGTGTTGAGCCGCAAAGCTACCACGAATAATGGCGGTATAGGCTATGATGCCGAAATGAGATCGAACTTAGGTGGTTATTGGAGGAAATTGGACTGACGGGCTCCCCCTATTATTGGTTGTGCGGTTATTCTTGAGTTATGTAATGGTGAAACGAGAAATAGTCCTGAGTTGCAAACTCTGGATAGCCTGAGGAATTCAGGGATTATATCGAGAGTAATAGAGATTCGCTGTATTTCAATTGGAGGTAGTTAATTTGGAAGGCCAGATTGAAAGGCTGATAATGTCTGAAATCTTCGTGAAATTGAACGGTAAGAAAGACTAAATCGTCTTTACTTCACATAGCTGTTATTTCACTTACCTTTTAGTTTACTGGCAACACTATCGTAATACTCTCTGGTTACCTTCTCTGTCCAGATAGTTGGTTCCTTACCATATATGGCGATATATGACACACTGTTATCCGCAGATGAGGTATGCCAATGTTCAGTGTCTGTTTCACACATTACAACATCCCCCTTTTTGATGACGACTGCATCTTTATCTCTTTCTTGATAGTACCCCACACCATCAAGAACAACAAGAACCTGTGGTGTACTGTGCTTGTGCCAGTCCAATGTTGAGTTAGCACTAAAAGTAGCCTGTGTGATGTTCTGATCAAAATCGTCATCAGCTTCAATCAAAGCGTTTAACCAGGCCTCACCAATATGATGAGTATTAGGTGCTTTGACTCCTTCACTCAGAAATGAGCTTATATTATATTGAGCATCCTGCGCCATAGTTGTCGCGGGCAAGAGAACGATTAGGATTAATAATAACTTTTTCATCGACAATTTTTCCTATTAAGATAACTCAGATTAGGCAAACCTAACAGAATCAGATAGGCGATAGTATGCTCTAATGGTTGAACGAATTTTATCTGACGAAAGGATCCTCGCTTGTCCCTCATCCTACTCGATCCTCTTCCGGCTTAAGCATTATCACAGATGGTTTTTCAGCCATATTATCGGCGAGATGGGTAAGCTCTCTAAATTGAATTACCGAAATCTTACCGTCCTTTGTGAAATATCTTAAACCCAATTGCTTAGCATTGAGTTAAGCTTTACGTGATTAGTGTTATCAAACGATATTATCCAATAATCCCGGTTATCGGGATGGGTGCCTATCTGGTCGTCTTTACCCTTGCGGCTCAGGAGTATCCCGGTGGTTCGGAGAACATCCCACATGACATGGGTTATAGTTATTTTCACAACTTCCTGTGTGATGCGATGCTCCCTTTCACCCCGGGTGGCATCCAGAACCCTGCCCGACATCTGGCTACTATCTCGCACCTCATTTTGAGTGGTACGATGATCCTTTTCTTCTTCCTCCTCCCCATGATTTTTGACTGGACAAATCGGAATACCAGGATCATTCGATATGTAGGAATGCTCACCATGACTGTGTTTGTCTTCATGTATACAGATATGCATGATCACATCGTGACGGCTACCGGGGTATTGGGCACGGTAGCGTTAATTCCGTTTTTCCTTGAATTGAAGCGCTATCCGAGCGGTGGCCTGAAGACTTTGGCGTATACCTGCTTCATTCTGAGCATTATCGTATTCTTCAGTTTTGAAACCAAGATTGGGTTTTACTATCTCCCCTTACTTCAGAAAGTCACTTTCGTATTTGATGCATGGTGGGTGATCTGGGTGAGTCTCATCGTCATGAGGAAGAATGAAAACACCTCCCTATCTACCGCAAGGGTAGGATAACAAAAGGCTGTTTTGTCTTTGCCAGGAGCCCCCTTTATTCATCGGCCAGCCCTATATATAATTCAAAATTATCTTCATTTCCTTGAACACCTATATTGGTACAATGCTAACATTCAGATTCCTGACTTCCGCTACGCTGCACCTGCCTGCCGGTAGGCAGGTCAGGAATGACGAGGCGTATAGGAATAGTTTGATCGAATCATTCGTCATTCCGGCCGGCTGGAAGCTTTGGAGGCACGAAAATATCGGAATCTGTATCTTCGAAATATGGCTAAAGGAGGATATACTTATATTGTATCTAATGCTAGAAGGACCACCTTGTACATTGGCGTGACCAGCAATCTCTATCACCGTATCTATCAACATAAACATGGAATTGGCTCATCATTTACATCGCTATACAAGTGTTCAGATTTGGTCTATTATGAATTCTATGAACGAATCGAAGCAGCCATTGACAGAGAAAATCAGCTTAAAAAGTGGAAACGTTCTTATAAAGACAATTTAATCGCAAGTTTCAACCCTGAATGGCGAGACCTCTTTAATGATGTCGAGGACTGTCAATAATCGACACTTCGTCATTCCAGTTTGGAGGCACGACAATACTGGAATCTATAAGTTAGAAGATGAATGAAGGCAATTGGTCAGATTCCTGATCTCTGCCACACCCCCCAACATTAGGCAGATCAGACATGACCCAATGGAGAGCGGTGAATAATCATTCACAGGTTAAGCCAAACAAGTCAAACTCTTCTTTGCTTATAGCCTAGTCGTGCAAAGGCCTGATATCCTATTGCGATAGCTAATGACCACCACCCATCGCCAAAGGCGGCTCCTCTCCGCTGGTCGCTGGCTCTCTTAGCCGTAAGGACAGTAGTCCTGAAATCAAAAAGAAAGCCCCCCCAAGCAGTATCGCATTGATTGCACTATTGCCCAGTAGGTTTTTCACGATAGGCCCAAAGGTCAAGGTCTGAATGCCCATAGGGATCACGATCATCATATTGAGGATACCCATGTAGACACCCCTGCGGTCTTGCGGGACAATTTTGGAGACCATCGAGTAAGGAATGCCCATCATAGCTGCCCAGCCGATACCGAAAAATACCATCGGCAACAGCACCAACACCGGATCATGGATGTAGGGTATGGAGAGCATCCCTAGTCCGGTCAGAAATAGACTGCCTGTATAGACCCTCCTACTCCCAAACTTTACCGCTAGCGGCACTAAGGCCAATGCGATCACCATAGTGGAGATATTGTAAGTCGTGTTCATCTTGGCCGCCTGGCTCAGCGCCTGGGATTGATCATAGCCTTGCTCTACAAACAATGGCGCGATGAACTGCCAGTAGACAAAGAGGGCATACCATTGAAACAAGTAGACTGCTGACAGCTTCCACATGAAGACGGGCATGTCCTTGATTGCATCCACGATCTCTTTGAAAGGTGCATTGATTCTGTCTATCAGTGACATTTCGTTATGCAGCTTCATTTCCTCCATTTCCTCATCCGTAGGTGGAATTTCTGGGGTCTTCAGCACCGACCATAGTATAGTAGAGACGGATAGCAGCGCGCCTATGAAAAATGAGTAGTACAGCCATCTCGGTATGGCCGTTGATGATTCGGTTACCTCTGCCGCTCCACCGAACCAATCCTGAAAAAGGAAGATGGATGCATTGGCCAGAACGATACCCGCGCCCACAAAGAGGCTTTGCATCTGATAGCCAAAACTCATCTGCGTGTCGGGCAGCTTATCTCCTACAAATGCACGATAGGGCTCCATGGCCATGTTGTTGCCCACATCAAGAATCCATAGCAACCCTACCGCAAACCACAACGCCGGGCTATAGGGAAAAGCGAATAAACAGAGACTTCCCAGCAAGGCTCCAATCAGGAAAAAGGGCTTTCTTCTGCCCCATCTGGGTGACCATGTCTTATCAGAAATCGCTCCGATAATTGGCTGTATAATCAAACCCGTCACCGGGCCGGCGATATTCAACAAAGGCAAGTCTTCATGACTTGCCCCCAAAAACGAAAATATGGGATTCACAGCCGTTTGCTGTAGGCCAAAACTGAACTGGATTCCGAGGAAGCCGACGTTCATGTTAAATATCTGCCAGAAGGTTAGTCTAGGTTTGGTTATTTGCATCGTTGGTGATTCTTGTGTGTTAGGTTAGCACTGCTAGAATTGCTAAATATAGAAATATTAATAAGATCGGTACCATTTTTTCGCCTGGGGATTAGTACCCTTCTACCCTTAGTCCTCCTTATTCTCGCTCTCCAGACCCACTTCATGGTTCCACTTCGCATCTCTTGCCTATCGGAAAATCAAAATCTCCGAAGTAATTCCTAAATTGATCATGAGACATGTAAAACAAGAATCAGAATAAGCTGTGGAGATTAAAGTAAAATCGATAAGAACATTTATTGGCGCTAAAAACTATGAAGTCTCAAGACGGTTTTATGCCGATCTCGGATTCAAAGAATATAAGACCTCTGAGACCATGTCTCATTTCGGGCTAGGAGGTTTTGGGTTCTACCTTCAGGACGCCTATGTCAAAGACTGGGTAGACAACTCTATGATATTTCTGGAAGTCGAGGATCCGGCACTTGAACTTGAAAAAATCAAGCGGCTAAACCTTGACAAGAAGTATGCAGGCGTTCGAATCAAGGAGATGCATTATAATGATTGGGGGAACGAATTCTTCCTTTATGACCCCTCTGGCGTGCTTTGGCACATAGGAAGCTTCAAGGACTAACTTGACCATGAAGAGCACTCATATATTTGGAAGTATTGTTAGAATCAATGGCTATTGGCAAAGCCAAATCATGAGGTCACTAAACAATAATTCGATCGATAGCTGATGAATAAAAATGTAGACAACTACTTTGTCGATGGCTGCATGAGATGTAGCCTGGGTGGCACGCCCGATTGTAAGGTACATCAGTGGACCAATGAACTAGCACTACTTAGAAAGATCGTCCTCTCCTGTGGCCTTACGGAAGCGTGTAAATGGGGCGTACCCTGCTATACTTTCCAAAACAACAATGTCATCATGATCAGTGCCTTTAAAGACTTTTGCTCCATCAGCTTTTTCAAAGGCGCACTGTTGAAAGACGAGGAAAATCTCTTAACTAAACCTGGAGAAAACGCTCAGGCAGCCCGTTTACTCAGGTTTACAGATGCTCGTCAAATAACAGAAATAGAGGCGCGGATCAGAGCTTTCATCTTCGAAGCTATTGAAGTAGAAAAAGCCGGACTGAAAGTGGAATTCAAGAAAAACCCAGAGCCTATTCCTGATGAGCTACAGGCTCGGTTAGATGAGGACTCTGTTTTTCGATCGGCTTTTGAGGCATTAACACCCGGTCGACAGAGAGGATACATCATTCACTTTTCTCAGCCTAAGCAGTCCAGCACACGACTGTCAAGAATCGAAAAATGCACAGCAAATATCCTCAATGGTGTGGGCATGCACGATGAATACAAGGCACGACGAACGGGTAAAAAATGAACTGCGACCTACTCATCCACCCTTGGTGATGTCGCCAAAGGTTTTCGAAAAGGCAAAAGTCCCGAGCATCACACCAAATTATAATGTACTTCAACCGGTAAAATTTGTAAGTTCTAGTTGGTCAGGTCAATTCAGTATCTTGGTCGTGAATACCCTAATTCAATTATCTATCATATTTCACATAACTTCTGTATGATGATGAAAAATCTCCTATTCTCACTTACTGCTATCCTGCTGGTATCCTGTCAAAAACAGGAGCCAAGTGCTCAAACAAATCCAGAGGTACGTCGCACCTCATCAGACTATGTCGTTTCTAAATTTGAACAAGATGATCGAGTCACGCAGATTATGTCTATTCAGGAGAAGCTACATCAGCTTTTTGTGAACTATGCCGAAGAAGAGAATATCCCGGGTATTGCCTATGGTATCGTCGTAGACAATCAGCTGGTCATTGACTCTGCAGTAGGCGTGATCAACATAGAACGTCAGTTGCCTGCCACACCACAATCCTCCTTCAGAATAGCTTCCATGACCAAGAGCTTCACAGCTATGGCAATCATGAAGCTCGTTGAAGAAGGCAGATTAGGGCTACATGACCCGGTGAGTGAGTACCTACCGGAAATGGCCGGGATGCCATATCCCACCAATGACGCCCCCACTATTACCATAGAGCATCTACTGACCATGACGGCTGGTTTTCCTGAAGACAACCCCTGGGGTGACCGCCAGTTGGATGAGCCTGATCAGATGCTAAGAGATTTCATCACTGATGGGATCAGCTTCTCCAACCCACCGGGGCACGGGTTTGAGTATAGCAACACAGGCTATGCCATGCTCGGAATGATTGTTTCCAAAGTTTCCGGTAGGCCTTATCAGGAATATATCACCACCAACATCCTCAAGCCGCTGGGTATGAATGCCACCTACTGGGAAGTGGATAATGTACCCGAAAACGAACTCGTCATCGGATACCGCCCTGAGACACTGGAACTCGAGCCTATGCTCAATGATGGTGTCTATGGAGCGATGGGCGGATTGATCACATCCATTGAAGATTTCAGCAAGTATGTGAGCTTCCAACTTTCGGCATGGCCACCACGCAATGACCCGGAAACAGGACCGATCAAACGAAGCTCGCTCCGTAAGATGCATCAACCGCAGTACCAACGGCTAATCTCTTCCGCTACCGACTGGAGTAACAAACCATGTCCTGTCATCGCCGGATACGGCTATGGACTAGGTATCTCTAGCAATTGCGAAGGTGTAAAGCGGGTCTCTCATGGCGGTGCTCTTCCAGGCTTTGGCAGCAATTATGTATTCTACCCGGAATTAGGCATTGGTATTATGGCGTTCTGCAATCTGACCTATACCACTCCCTGGCCCTACGTGGATATACTAAAGCTGCTGTTTGAAGAGATCGACCTGCAGCCCAGAATAACAGGCACGGCAGACATCCTGGTCACCAGAAGGGATCAAATCGTCGAGATGATCACCACATGGGATACCGAACTGGAAGATCTGATCCTAGCCGAGAATTTTTACCTCGATGAGCCCAGAAATAATAGGATGAAAGCTATCAATGAAATGCTGGATCAAGCTGGAGCGATCATAGAAATAGGCCCGATCGATCCTCGTAATCAGCTGAGAGGGTCATTCGACATCTATACTGCTACCGATACGTTGGATGTCTTCTTTACACTAAGCCCTGAAGCTGATCCAAAGATTCAAAGATTGGATGTTCAGCTCTAATCAACAAGAGTCAGAACCAATGCCCGGATGACCGATAGAACTAATAATATTCTCTACAGGATGATTATATTCTTCCTAATTCAATAATTGGTTGTTGCTGATGCTATCTTGAAGCTGTGTGCTATGGGAGAATAAATATTGATTGATGAAACCTGCCTTCGCCTTTTTGTTTTGCATTCTTATTTCATTCAGCTCCGTCGGACAAGGACTCCACTATGATAGTCTGATGAGTAAAATGGAGGGTTTTGGACAGCATTTACTCTACCGCAATCATGACTCTACCTACATCAAAAGCTATGCTGAAAGGTTAACCCTCAAGTTATTAGGCATTAATAAAATTAATTTCTTTCAGGCGTCTAACAGCGAAAATGAAACGTCGGTCAGATATCGACCTGATCGACAAGTAAACCTTGGAATCGGGGTTGCTTACAAGTGGTTTGCTATTGATTTGGCCTTTAATGTCGGTCTTCGGGAAAAATCAGACATAGAGAAGAGTAATTTCTTCGATTTTCAAGGCACTATATTCAATAGTAAGCAGTTTATCAGCGCCTCTCTACAGTATTATTATGGTTACCAATTGGCTAACTATTCCGGTTTCCCGGTAGTGGAAGAAAGTGACGAAGGCATACCACGAGAAGATGTGCGAACCACCTTAATTTCACTTCAATACCTCTTTGCCTACAATTATGACAAGTTCTCCTTGAAGGCCCCTTTTATCCAAAATGAAATCCAACGTAAAAGTGCAGGCAGTTTGTTGTTAGGTGGAACTTTTAAATCCTTCGTCGTAGATGCAGACTCATCACTTGCCCCTTCACAAACTCTCGCCCCGGTTGATTTTCCTGTTACGGATGTCAACAATTTGCGTCTGGGGCTGAACCTCGGCTATATGTATTCCTTTGTCTTCCTTGATGGGTTTTTCATCACGATAAGTTTCATTCCGGAAATAGGGTTGAATTTCGGCGATTTCCACGCCCAATATCGCAAGCAATTTGACCGACACGTTTCATTTGGGTACAAGACAATGAGTGCACTTGGCTATAATGGCGAACGATTTTATACCGGAGTTCAACTTATCGGAGAATCCTTTAACATCAATATGGATGACCAATATAGCATGTGGGTCGGCAATGGAAAGGTCAAACTATTCATCGGCTATCGTTTTGGAAAGAAAGATTAACCAACCCATAGTACCCAATGTCTGATAACGGTTCATTACCCACCCCGCCAGCCAATAGAATTCCATCTTTGGACTTCTTAAGAGGTATAGCCGTACTCGGCATTCTATTCATTAATATCGAGAATTTCGCCCATCCAGATTCATGGAGCCCATTCAAGTTTGGTTTCGATGATCCGATCGATCGATCAGCCCGCTTTTGGGTCTATTTTCTTACTCAGGGTAAGTTTTACACCATGTTTGCGCTGCTCTTTGGAGTAGGTTTCTACATTTTTCTCGAGCGGCTCGAAAGGAAGTCCATGGGGTTGATGGCTATGGATATTTATGCACGTCGACTGCTGTGGTTATTCATAATCGGCGTAGGTCATGCCTACCTGATCTGGAGCGGAGATGTGCTTTATCACTATGCCATCTGCGGCCTGCTGCTCTTTCCATTTCGATCCATGAGAAGTAGGTACCTCCTCGTTGCGGTAGCAATACTCGCATCATTGCTCCTGGTGAAGTCATATGAACAGACGACCAGGCGGCAAGGATGGAAAAAAGAAGCGCATGCCGCCGAATCAATAGCACAGGAGCATAGAACAGATAAGGAGAATCGAAGCATAGATTTCTGGAATGACAAACTGCTACCGCAATCAGCAGACACATCCCATCATGATGCGCCAAAGTCCACCTACTGGATGGGCCTGACGGAAAGCTACAAGCACGCCAGTGTCCACAAAGGGATGCTCTACTATCAAGGCTTACTATTCCCCTCGCTCATCGTCATGATTATAGGCATTGTACTCTACAGGAGCGGGATATTCTCAGACTACCGTAAATGGAGTTACTACTGGCCGATTAGCATTTCACTTCTGTTCATCGGGTTACTGATCAACTATGATCGGTACCATCATTGGACATATGACTACTTCAATCCAATCTTAAGTATATGGCGAGGATGGCTGCATACTTTCCCCAAAGAGACCCTCGGTATTGCTTATGTTCTCATCCTCAACGGGCTTTTTCAAAAGCTTGCCATATTAAGTAGAGCTGGCTTTATCTCACAGGTCGGTAGGATGGCTTTGACCAATTACATCTTCCAAAATATAGTTCTTGGCCTGATATTCTATGGCTATGGCCTGGCTCAATTCAACCAGTGGTCAAGGTTCGAATTGCTTGGAATAGTTCTTGGAGTTTGGGTGGTGCAGATTGTCTTGAGTGCTATCTGGCTGCAGAACTATCAACAAGGGCCATTGGAATATCTATGGCGGAAACTCACGTACAGCAGCTTTCAAGAGAAATAGTATAATGGGGGAATTGTAATAATACATAAGAAACTTATGTATTATTGTAATATGAAAGGCACTTTTACCTCTATTGCTCTCATTTCCTCGATGCTATTCTATGGGCAGACCTGGGGGCAGTCCTCTACCGAGCAAGTGTCTAACTCGCTCATCTACTTAGCTCAATCGCCTCCTGACACCATCCCTGAAATATTTGCCCCTGGCTTGATTTCGAAAACAGGTAGATATGAGTTTGGCTGTACTATATCAGCGGCTGGAGATGAATTCTACTTTGGTATCGATATCGATGGGAAACCCGAAATCCACTACACGGTCTTGGCAGGTGGAGAATGGACATCACCAAAACAGATGCTCGTTCATGAAGCATATGGGTTCAATGACCCCATGCTCTCACCAGATGAAAAGAAGCTTTACTTCATCTCCACAGCACCGCTGGATCAGCAGGGCCCTGCAAAGGATCCTGACATCTGGTATGTGGAGCGAACTGTGACAGGGTGGGGTGAGCCCGTCAACGCCGGCTCGGTCATCAATTCTGCTAAGAAGGACTACTACATATCCTTTACGACAGAGGGTACGCTCTACTTCGGCTCTAACATCAACAGCGCAGAAGATCGACCATTTGATTATGACATATATCGTTCACATCAAGAGAATGGGGTTTATCAAACCCCGGAACGCTTGCCAGCACCCGTCAACACCAAATGGTATGAACTGGATGTCTTTATCGCTCCGGATGAGTCGTATATGATTTTTGCTGCTAGCTGGAAAGAAGGACTTGGCCAGGGAGATCTCTACATCACCTTTCCCGACAATGCGGGCGGATGGAGAGAGCCAAAAAATATGGGCAATCCGATCAATGATGAATTTCATCAACTCTGCCCTTTCGTCAGCCGAGATGGTAAATACCTATTCTTTACGAGCAACCAAGATATCCACTGGGTAAGTGCCGGCATCATAGATAGCTACAGAGATTAGCCTGTCCACCCACCATTCACTGCATTCTACCGCAACTTGCGGTATTTTATCATATGTAGTATTAGGATGAAAATCAAAGTACTAACTTCAATGTCTAAATTTCTCACAACCCATTAATCTCAAAACGATGAAGACTTTCTACAGCGCTCTACTCTTATCATTGATCACATTGACAGCTATGGCTCAGGAGGAGCCGAAATCGCAGTTTGCCAAAGACTTTATGCATGTCTGGGGCGTATCGATGAAGAATGCCATCGATGTAGCTGAGGCCATGCCCGAGGAATACTACGGCTACCAACCTACCGATTCCAGCAAGACATTCGGTGATCAGATTGGTCACATTGCATTTACCTGCGACTTCCTGTCCAAGGGTTTTGTTGATGGCGAATGGGGTGAGTACAAAGATCCCGATACCTCAGATATGTCCAAGGCAGAAGTAGTGGCCTACCTCAGGGAGAAAATGGAATTGGCGACCGCCAGAATCAAGTCCATGACCGACGAGCAAGCCGATGAAACTATAGAAGCCTTTGCCGGAAGGAAGCTCAAACGATATATCACAGTGCTCTTCATTCAGGATCATCTTACCAATCACAGAGCCAAGGCCAATCTCTACATAAGAATGAAAGG
Organism: uncultured Roseivirgaceae bacterium; assembly: GCA_964351595.1. Taxonomy (GTDB): domain Bacteria; phylum Bacteroidota; class Bacteroidia; order Cytophagales; family Cyclobacteriaceae; genus UBA6059. The sequence goes on from CAYGOT010000025.1 coordinate 34,731, forward strand.
AATTACTCCTCCGGCCTACGCCTACTTCAATTAGATGTAAGAGTAAAAACTCTCCTGATTGTTTCTGTCTATCTTTATATCTAAATCCTAGGGACATGAAAACACTTAGTATTCAATTAACTGACGAGGAATATACCCAACTCGGTATTCAAAAAGATCAGTTCTCTCTAGATGAAATGATCGCCTTAGTAAAAAAGAAAGTCAATCAGGAAACACTAGAGAAAAGTCTAGAATTAGCCGAGAAATATGGTCTTTCTAAGCTGACAAAGGATGAAATTCTGAACGAGGTAAAAGGATATCGGGATGCACAGGCTCATCCTTGATACCAACGTTCTAGTCTCAGCACTGATTCAAAAGAATGCTCCCTATTTTATACTTGATCATTGCCTTAAAAAGAATGCCCTTATCTGTTTGTCGTCTGCTCTTCTCAAAGAATATTTAGGAGTACTATCAAGACCAAAATTTCAGAGGTATCGTGACTTCCAAGAGAATGCAATATTTCTAGTTTCCCGACTCAGAGATGAGGCATTGTTTTTCGAACCCGACTTTACAATCTCCATTCTAACAGATGAACCTGACAACAGACTTCTCGAGCTTGCTAGATCCTCTCAAGCAGATTATTTAATTACAGGAAATACTCGTGATTTCGACTTTAGCAGTTTTGAGGAAACAATGATTATGTCTCCTCGGGAGTACTGGGAGTCAGTTAGAACCATTGATTAGTGGATAGTTTGACAATTCCACGCACTCGAACAAGTACATGAGCTAACTGAACTATTATTAATATTTTACACTCATGAAATACACCATTCAATACACCATTCTTTTTGTTCTGTTAGCTGCATCTCACCTCTACGCTCAGGAAGCTCCTTTCGTCATGCGATACGACATGGGACGAGGGGAGCCGAGACTTACTTTTGGCACAGAGAAGCACCGCACCGCTTCCATAAGTACAGGCGATATCGATGGAGATGGTGATATTGACGCAGTGGTGGCGAATGGCCGCCACTGGCCGGAAGCCAATCAAATTTTCTTCAATGAAAATGGCAAATTTTCATCCTATTCAGTTTTGGGAAGCATTCATAGCACCAGCTACGCAGCTGAGTTAGCTGACATGGACAATGATGGCGATCTGGATATCATAGAGGTCAACGATACGGCCCCTCACCGACTCTATCTCAATGACGGCAAGGGCCAATTCTCTTTCCACTCCACCCTCGCCTGGGTGTCATCCGCCCGCAATGGCATTCTTTCAGATATTGATGGTAATGGGTTTATAGACGTGCTCATCTGTAATCGTGGTGAGCAGAACATCCTCTGCTATAATAATGGTGATTTGGGTTTTGAATGCACCTATTTGGCTACCGCAAAAAATGCGACCATCGACATAGAAATAGCTGACATCAACGGCGATGACCTTCCTGACCTTGTACTAGCCAACAGAGATGGTATCGCCAATACCTTACTGCTCAACCGAGGTGATAAGAAGTTTGAAGAAGTACTGACCTTTGGACAAGGCACCTATGAGACCAGATCGATCGAGGTAGCAGATATGAACAATGATGGCTACCAAGATATCATCACGGCCAATATCAACGGTCAAAATCTCGTCTATCTCGGAAGTCAGAATCTACAGTTCAAAGAAACGATCAGTTTTGGAGAAAAAGATGAAGACAGCTACTCAGTGGCAAAAGCAGATTTCAATCAAGACGGATATATGGATGTAGTCGTCGGTAATTATCAGACACGCAACGCTATCTTCATCAGTCAAGGTGGAAAGTCCTTTGATCGGATTGACGTGCTTAATGATGCCTACAAAACCTATGACGTGAAGGCCGCAGACCTCAATGATGATGGTTGGGTAGATGTCGTTTTTGCCAACTCTGACGCCTACAATCTATATATGCTCAATAAGTTTGGTGATCTGGAAAAGTAAAAGCGCTCGACATGTCCTTTATGTCATATCTGCCGAAATTATTAGATTGAATACCCGTCATCTATTAAAAAAGCCTATGACCGCAGCAGAAGTACTCAAGGAACTAGAAGCACTCGGTGATCCGAACACCAAAAAAACATTGATGAAACATGGAGCCAAAGAGCCCTTCTTTGGTGTGAAAGTCGCGGACCTTAAAAAGATCCTCAAGAAGACGAAAAAGGATCATGAGTTATCGCTGGCGCTATACAAATCAGGTAACAGTGATGCCATGTATCTCGCAGGACTGATGGCCGATGAGAAGCAGATTACTGAAGCTCAACTCGATGAATGGGTTAGTCAAGCCTACTGGCACTACCTCAGCGAGTATGCAGTGCCTTGGGTAGCTGCGGAGACCAACTTTGGTTTTACTCTTGGCCTCAAGTGGATAGAATCTTCAGAAGAACGCACAGCAGCTGCAGGTTGGTCAACATTAGCTTTCTATGCCTCAGTCAATGAGGATAATGACCTTGACATTTCTGCTTATTCGGCTTTGCTGGATCGTGTTGCGACAGACATTCACCATGCTCAAAACCGCGTTCGTTATACCATGAATGGTTTTGTGATTGCGGTAGGCGCTTACATTCCTGAGCTGACAGATAAGGCTATTGCGGTAGCAGCGCAAATCGGTAAAGTAGAGGTAGATGTAGGAGGCACGGCCTGTAAAGTGCCGCTGGCAACTACTTACATCCAAAAAGTAATCGACAGGGGAAGTGTCGGAAAAAAACGAAAGACCGCCAGGTGTTAAGTGCTTTAATTGCACTGAATTTGTCGGCTAAGGAAGTGTTCAGGCCTTTATGATTGGAATATAATGCTAAATAAAGACGTAACTAAATCTACTCAGTTGATGGCCAGGGATGGGATGGCATTTAGGGTCGCCATATTTCTATTAGTGCTATCTGTATTTGGCTGTGACAGATTCTTAGAGACAGGAAGAAGCGCTAACGAATTGACTATAAAAGACCCTAGACTCACTTCGTTAAACTACAACGATTCTGAGTTGGATTCTGCGGTTTCCAAAATTAAAAATCATCTGTCTGGACTCGGAGTAAGTATTGATAGCATGTATTTATTAGACTTAGATACTACATCAAAAGAACAATGGCTTTTTGATTTAGTCCATTACAACTACTATTTAGAATATGCAAAAATTGAGGCCGAAGAACAGCGTATTGACTCCTTGTCTAATCTAGGAATTAGTACTCACTTTCAGTACATCCCTCCAACAGGTAACTGGAGCGGAGAAGACAGAACCATATATTACTCACCAATTGAACGTAAGATTAAATTAGACGTCATTGCGCAATGAAAGAAATTTGAAGCTCTCACTCCTCCGAATATTAAGAGTTGCAGAAATCCAGAAATCTTGCAAGACGAGATTGACGGACAGTCCATGAAATATGCCTTTCTGGATCAGAGTCGGCAAAAAGCGAAAGACCGCCAGGTGTTGCTCGACTGTGGCGATCATGTCAATATTTGGCTATCAATCGATAGATGTATTGCCGGGAAGAGGTTTTGAATTAAGCGTCGAGTGACTCGATCTGCTTGAGAACGGAATCAGCTTCCGCAGCTTTTTGGTCGCTCGCAGTTCTGTTGGTATGTGAGAGCTTGTATGACTCGTCAATCAACTTGCGGTACTTCTCTTCTAGTTTTTCTTTCTCTGATTTCTTTTTGAATAGTCCAAACATTCCTAATGCGTTTGGAATGAAACCAGGCGTTTACCCTTTTGTTTCCTGACGGCTAAGTTTTCCGCGGCGGTTATAGTATTTCCACACGCCTGTGGGCACACCATCATCATAAATACCTTCACTCATGATGTTGCCGTTAGGATGATACTCCTTAAAGACGCCATCAGGTCGCCCATCAGTATAGCTATACTCAGACTTGAGCGTACCATCTTCATAAAAATCGAGGAGCTTACCATTGCCATTCGTAAAGTTGCCGGAGTAAATCTGTTCTCCTTGCGGCGTATAAAATTCACTTACGTTCATCAAGCGCCCATTGCGCCAGTTTTCATCCTGCTTCAGCTGCTCATTTTCATAAAACACGCCCCAAAGACCCGTCTTTTGATCATTGTCGTACGACCCTATCTCAGCCAGTCTGCCATTCTCATGGTACGTGATCCACTGACCATCACGCATGCCCACTTTGTAGCTGCCTTCACTCTCAAGCTCGCCGGTCTCATAGAAGTACTTCCACACGCCGGTCTTACGATCCCTCGCATAATCACCAATAGCATATAAGCCCCCGTTGGGTAAAAAGCTCAGCCATGTACCGGTTTTCAGATCGAACCGGTAGCTCCCCTCCACACTCGGCGAACCGTTGGTGTGATATTCCAGATAGGCACTATCCAGCTGATCATTCTTGAAATAATAGGTTCTGGCCAGCTTGCCGTTGCTGTGGTAGTCTTCAAACAGACCATCTTTTACGCCGTACTTGTAGGTCTCCCTACCGGAAATCCGCCCACTGCGAAAGTAGAAGCGCCATTCACCGTGCGGCAGGTCATTGCGGTAGCCTTTCTCCCATATCTTGCTACCCCAGTCATCGTAGTTGGTCCAGATGCTGTCCTTGCGTCCCTCTTTGTAGTATCCACGTAGTGCTACCCGTTCACTATCGTAATATTCGAGGTAAGGCCCGACGAGAATACCATCTTCATAGGCCGCAGCTAGTATCGGCTCGCCGACTTTGTCGAAACTTGAGTAGAGGCCATGCATCTTACCATTCTCGTAGGGGATCTGCTCGCTGATCTGTCCCTCAAGATGATAAGTCACCCAGTTGCCTACTTTGGCACCCATTTCATAATCTCCTGATTCGGCGATTTTACCATTGCCGTGATAGCGGATGAAGTTACCATCCAGTAGTCCATTCTGGTAAGTAAATCTGGCTCTCTGCCCCCTATCGGGGAAATAGACATTCCACACACTGTCGGGCTGTCCGGAGCGCATTGTGCCTGTCACGCGATTACCAATACTATCCTTCACCTCAAATGCTCCAATATCTGGTGGTACTTGCCTAATGAGCCTGGTAATGGTGGTATCCTCAATGGGGGAATCAAAATCCTGCGCGGAAAGCAGGACTGGAGCGATGAGTAATAGCAGAAACGTAAAGCAAACTCTCATGTAGTGCAATGCATCTTAAGTAGAAATAATGGCTTTGGTTGACAATCTTGCGAGTGCCTTCCGTGATGCCGATCTTCTACTTAACAAAAATGGTGCAAGAATCGATCAAGTCAGGAGATAGCTGAAGAATCTTTTCAGATTGTTGAGCGAAAACTCGTGCATCTGCTTGTAGTCTTGCAATGACATCTTGTTGCTGATCTTCAAAAAATCATGGTTAGCGATAATCTTTTCCATTTCGGATCGATCTACATCGCTGATGTGCTTGTAATTGTCTCGCTCGAAATGATAATGCCATGGATCAATGTTGACACAAACGAAGAAATCCTGAGTTTTCAATGCGTCGAAGTTGGCTAGCAGCTTAGGAGCAAAATAGTCCTTGGCTTCCCCGCCCATGTGTAGTGTAGTAGAAAAGTGATTGCCCCACCAGATCATTGACCGATAGGCGAATACTGACCTGCGTGTAAAAAGACGTGGGTAATCGAGGATAAAGTAGGGCAACCCCTTATAGTTGTCGCCTTTGGATATTTTACCCGACTTCAGCAAGGTACCTTTCGGGTATGGAAAGCTAGTGGCCAGAGCAGTTGTTTTCAGATCAGCTTCTAGTGAGGACAGCATTTTGAATATGCGCTCACTAATTCTTCTTTTGGTTAGTAAAAAGTCTTGGTCTAACAAGAACTCCAATTCCTGATCTGAAAATTCCATAGCTGTATAGTTTATAATTATCCATCTGCACAGTCACTGACTGATTCAGTCAAACTTGCAGAAAGAGTTCAATTACCACCTCATCAATGCAGACGCCCAGGTAAATCCACTACCAAAGGCCGCCATGCATACCAAATCACCTTCCTTGATCTTGCCTTCCTGACGAGCTTCGCTCATGGCGATAGGAATAGAAGCCGCTGTAGTGTTACCATAGCGCATAATATTGTTATACACCTGATCATCCCGGAGCTTCATCTTAGCCTGGATAAACTGACTGATTCTCAAGTTGGCCTGATGCGGAATCAGCATATCGATATCTTCCGGTTTGTGACCATTCTGCTGCAGGGCCTCATGGATCACCTCCTGGAATCTTGTCACGGCATGCTTAAATACGAAGTTGCCATTCATAACCGGATAATAGCTGGTATCGTTAGGGTCGTTTTCAGCCAATATCTCCGGCACCCAATGTCTGGTGTTGGGACTAGGCAGTGCAAGCTCCAGCGCGTGTTGCCCTTCAGAGTGTAGATGAGTGCTCAGGATACCTCTATTCTTATCTTCAGAAGCCTGAAGCACTACCGCCCCTGCACCATCGCCAAAGATGACCGATACGCCACGACCTCTAGTCGTCTTATCAAGTCCTCCGGAGTGTAGCTCAGATCCGATCACCAATATGTTCTTATACATGCCGGAGCGAATAAACTGATCAGCAACACTGAGCGCATAAACAAAACCAGAGCATTGATTACGCACATCCAAAGCTCCTATTTCCTTGATACCAAGCTGCTGCTGTACCATCACACCAGGTCCCGGGAAATAATAATCAGGACTAAGGGTGGCAAAAATGATAAAGTCAATGTCATCGGGGGTAAGACCTGCGTCTTCGATAGCTTTCCTTGCCGCCGCAGTACCCATAGTAGAAGGACTTTCATCACTATCAGCTGCTACCCATCGCCTCTCTTGAATACCCGTGCGCTCCTGGATCCACTCATCGGTGGTCTCCATCACGGCTTCCAGGTCCTTGTTGGTTACGACATTGTCCGGCACATAGTGGCCTATTCCTTTGATGATAGATCGAGGCATGGGTCTGTTGTTTATTATTGAAATATAGTCAATTATCTATTCTCGCGCCTTGGCATAAGAAAGAAGGCCATTAAGCCCTCAGCAAAGATATGATTGGATTTACAAATCGCTGATCCACTATCGTGAAATCGGATAGGCGGCAACCCGAAAATAGCTGATTACTAACCGATCAAATAATACCGTTTTGTAAGCGATAGCTTCTGTATAACTTAATGTCAAACTCGATGTTATGAAGTCACTTCGATATATTTTTCTTGCCTTCCTTTTTGGAGTAATGGGCACTGCCAATGCGCAAAAGTCAAGCCTCAAACCATCTAAAGATGCGATAAAGGGGCTGGAAATGATCCGTGCTAATCAATCAAAATACAACGACTGGCTTGTCGACATTGGTGGAATTATTTCACCCTCCGGACAAGAGCAGGAGCGTGCGATGCGCGTCAATGAATACATGAAGCAAATCGGGCTCCAGTCCGTCATCACTGACGAGCAACCCAATACCATAGGTATTCTTCCAGGTGAAACGGACTCGGTAATCGTGATGGTCAGCACACTTGATGACCTGGCAGGAGTAGCTGATAATCAGCGAGCTATAGGTAAACCTCCCTATGTAGCTGGCTCAAGAGTCGTCGGACCAGGTACTAATACCTCATCTACTACCGTGGGAATATTGGCTGCAGCGGAAGGATTGATTTCATCAGGTATAAAGCCTTATTACACCATTGTGTTTGCATCCGTTGCTCAGGAAGAGACAGGACTGGTCGGAATGAAGAAGGTATTCGAACAATACAAAGACAAAGCAGTGCTGTTTGTGGACGTACTTGGTGATGGGCACAGGATCAGCTATGGCGCACTTGGCATCCACTGGTGGAAGGTCACGGCTATGGGACCAACAGGTCATACACTCAGATCAGGATGGCCTGGGCAGCCACATGTCAATCAGGCGATAGGTAGAGCTGTAGACAGGGTCCTTAGCCTGAGACAGCCGGTAAGATATGATAGCCTCAACACCCGGCTGAACGTAGGTATGATCCATAGTGGCAATGTCTATAACCATAAGCCCTCAGAAGGCTATTTCACATTAGACATTCGGTCACTGGATAACGATGTGATCAAAGAAACGGAAGCCGCTGTACAGGATGTTCTCAAAAGCGTGACGACAGAAACGGAAGTTGAATTTAAGCTGGAGCCCTTTCAAATCATGGATGGAGGTCAGATCAGTGGATTTGTAAATAGCTGGAAAGTGCAAAAGAGCCTGGACATCTCCAGGTACCTTGGCTATGAGCCGAGTACCTCCAATGCTGGCTCATCCAATATGAATGTCGCGCTAAGCCAAGGCTACCCGGCGATCGGACTCGGTGGCAACCGTGGCGAAAACAGGGGCAAGATGGATGAGTTTGCCGATAGTGATGCGATGATCAACAGCGCTTGCTACGTTTTCTTATTGGCTCAGGTGAAGCGACCATAGTCAGATTTTGGAATACCAGTGAAGTTTGAATAGACATCAGACCTACGAAGTTTTAAAAACTTCGTAGGTCTCCGGCACACCTTGTCTAATCAAACAAAGTATAATTCCCGAACTGATCTGAAGGCTTGGTAGCCTTAATTAATGATGCATCGTCAGTTGCCGTATTAAATACTTTGGGTGACACTGCGTGAGTACCCATGCTCGCCAATTCCGGTAGGGTCATCAAAGCGTGAAGCTGCTCGAAAGTCTGATCGGCCGAGAGCCAATCAGTAATATTGGATTTGGGAATTATCAAAGGTAGCTCAGAGCCAAACTCGGAAAATTCTCCCTCAGTGCGCTGCATTATGGTTTTGAAGGTGTAGTGTACATTGCCATCAAAGTCATCGAACTGATCCCACATACCTGCCACGGCTGCAATTTTATGATTGTCTAAGAAGGTATACATAGGCGTGCTTTTCCTTTTTCCGATAGGGCGGCTCCAATAGATTCCCTGCATCGGGATTACACACCGCTGAGTAACCAGATTGGTCTGATGGATCGACTTGGATTGAAGCTCCTGTTGGTCGAGAGATAGCAGCTTAGGGCTTACGGCCTTCTTCCTTGCCATCTCGGGAATCACCCCCCAGTGCAAGAAGCTCAATTTATCTCCAGTGAGGTTAGTAACCACAGGAAGCCGCTGGGTAGCCTGGGCATTGTAGGTAGGCCTGTACTGGCTGTCCATTTTGACTGACCACTGGCTCGCAAGCTCTTCGGGATCAGCATATATCGCATAGTGGCCTATCATCATCGTCAAAAGTAGTTATAATATCTCGCTGGCAAACTCCAATGCACGTATCTCTGACCAAAACATCCCTCCGTTGCGATAGCTCGCAAATCCGCAATGACCACCCTCCTGTGGAAGCTCAAAATACACCTCCGGAAGATCCCCAA
>CAYGOT010000025.1:44008-55302 GCA_964351595.1 uncultured Roseivirgaceae bacterium
AACAGATCAGGGTTGAAGCAATCACCCGCAAGGAAAGGATCGTTAGCGGCGTTGACCACCAACGTTGGGACTTTTATTCCCGACAGGAAGTACTTAGAGCTGCATTTTTCATAGTAATCCAAGGCGTTTTCGAATCCATGAAAAGGTGCGGTATAATGCTCATCATAGTCGTATACGGTCTTCATTTGCGGTAGCTTACTCGTATCAAGAAGCTCGGGGTACTGAGTGGCCTTGCTTAGCACCTTCTGCTTTAATGAGCGTGTGAACCTGGCCGAATAGATGTAGTTTTCGTGGCGATTGATCTGAACGGAACACGCCCTCAGATCCAGAGGTACCGAGAACACTATTCCTCCTTTCACTGCATCAAAATTAGGAGTAGTCTCCTCACCCAAATACTTTAAAGTGACATTCCCGCCAAGGCTGAACCCAATCAACAATATGCTGTGGTATCCTTTTGCGGTAGCGTGCTCAACTACTACCGCCAAATCATCTGTAGCTCCGCTGTGATAGAACCTTGGCGCTTTGTTGATCTCACCGCTGCATCCCCTAAAGTTCCATGCCAGCACATCATATCCACTATCGTAAAATGCTTTGATCATACCCAGCATGTATGGTCGTGTTGAATTGCCCTCAAGGCCATGTGATAAGATGACAAGGTGGTCATTATCCTTTCGTGCCCAATCCAGGTCCAGAAAGTCCTCGTCCGGTGTGCTGATTCGCTCCCTGGTTAGTTCAGGTACATTTCGAACCCGGCGCAGACCAGCCGGGATCACTGTCTGCATATGTCCCTTGAAAAGCACCTTAGGACCCTTGTACTTTGAACTATTGATATAGGGCATTTTGTTGATTAGCGGTAAGTGAAAAACACCATTTAAATGGTGTTAAAGCAAGGATAAGTCGAAATCTGTACACGTGGCAACAAATTGAATTTATATTTGTCAGCCATTGCGAACATTCGTTAAATTTGAATTCTACTTTCCAACGAATAAACTAATTAAATCAACTATTTATGGCCGAAGTAATCAAAATGCCTAAGATGAGCGATACCATGGAAGAAGGCGTGATCGCCACATGGTTGAAAAAGGAGGGTGATGAAGTGAAGTCTGGCGATATATTGGCCGAGGTAGAGACGGATAAGGCGACTATGGAGCTTGAGTCCTATGATGACGGGGTACTGCTTCATATTGGTGTAAAAGAGAAAGATTCTGTTCCGGTAGATGGCGTCATTGCCATTATTGGCGAGAAGGGTGAAAATATAGACGACCTCCTTAAGGAAATAGCTGAAGGCGGGGGTGGTAATGGTGAAAGTGCCAGCAAGGAAACGGAAGCCAAAGAGGATAAGGCTCCAGAAGCCAAGTCAGAGAAAATCGACACCTCCAATATCAATGCGCAGGTGATCACCATGCCAAAAATGAGTGATACCATGGAGGAGGGCACTATTGCTCAGTGGCTGAAAAAGGTTGGTGATTCAGTAAAATCCGGCGATATACTTGCCGAGGTAGAAACTGACAAGGCCACCATGGAACTTGAGTCATATGATGATGGTGAGCTTCTTTATACCGCGGTAGGTGATGGCGAATCGGTTCCTGTGGATGGTGTGATTGCCATCATTGGTGAGAAAGGTGCTGACTATGAAACCTTGCTCAAGGCGCATAAGGCTGAGCAATCTGCGGATACTGAAGAAAGCAGTAAGGAGCCTGAAGAAAAAGCAACATCGGCCTCTTCGCGTACACCATCATCAGCACCTCAGGCAACACCTGAAACCACACAAAATACTACAACGAGCAATGGACGAATTAAAGCTTCGCCACTTGCGAAAAAACTGGCTTCTGACAAGGGATTTGATATTGCTCAGATTCCCGGCTCAGGTGAAGGTGGAAGAATAATCAAGCGAGATGTAGAGAACTTCACTCCTCAAAAGAGTGAAGCAGCTCCGGCTGGCTCTGAAGTCGCTCCACAAATTAGCTTACCGAGTATAGTCGGTGAAGAAAGCTTCGACGAGCGTCCAGTGACACAGATGAGGAAGACGATTGCAAAGCGTTTGGCGGATAGCAAGTTCACAGCTCCTCATTTCTATGTTACCATGGAAATAAACATGGACAAGGCAATTGAGGCACGCAAGAGCATCAATGAGGTCTCGCCTGTGAAGATCAGCTTTAATGACATGGTCATTAAGGCGTGTGCAGCTGCCCTAAGACAACACCCAGCCATCAATAGCAGCTGGTTGGGAGACAAGATCAGAACCAATAAGCATATCCATATAGGAGTAGCTGTGGCGGTTGATGAAGGGCTATTGGTACCAGTGATCAGGTTTGCTGACAACAAGCCTATGTCGCACATTGCGGTAGAAGTAAAGGATCTGGCAGGAAAAGCCAAGTCTAAGAAGCTACAACCATCTGATTGGGAAGGAAATACCTTCACTATCTCTAATCTGGGTATGTTCGGAGTAGAAGAATTCACGGCGATCATCAATCCGCCAGACTCTTGTATCCTTGCGGTAGGTGGTATTAAGCAAACAGCCGTAGTAAAAGATGGTCAGCTTGTACCTGGCAATGTGATGAAAGTGACTTTGTCGTGCGATCACCGTGTAGTGGATGGTGCGAGTGGCGCAGCTTTCTTACAGACTTTGAAAGGTCTGATGGAAGATCCTGTGAGGATGTTAGTCTAACGATTCTCAGGAAAAAGAATAAAAAGACTGTCATTCCGTCATGGATATGCAAGGGCACAATCCTTGTACCATGAGGAATGACAGTTTTGTTTTAAAGAGACCTATTAAATAATGAAGATAAGATCAACAACAGTTTGTGCAATAGCACACAATGGACAAGTGGCCATAGGTGCGGATGGCCAAGCGACCATGGGCAACACTGTGGCAAAGAGCAACGTGAAGAAGATAAGAAAGCTTCAGGATGGTAAAATCGTCACAGGCTTTGCCGGATCTACGGCTGATGCATTCACACTACTGGATAGATTTGATGAGAAGCTCAATGCCTATGGTGGTAATATGAAGCGTGCGGCCATTGAGCTCGCTAAAGACTGGAGAACAGACCGCTACCTACGCAAGCTTGAGGCCATGATGATAGTGGCCAATAAAGACGAGGTACTTGTCATTTCAGGAACGGGTGATGTACTTGAGCCGGATAATGGTATAGCCACCATAGGTTCGGGCAGTATGTACGCTCAAGCGGCTGCTACCGCTCTGATTAAGCATTCGAAAGAGATGACTGCCGAAGAGATGGTAAGAGAGAGTCTAACCATCGCGGCTGACATATGCATCTATACCAACCACAATCTGATCGTAGAAAAAGTCAACTAGTCAGTGTGTGTGATGGGACTTGAACCATTCGAACTTTGCGATTAGGTCCGGGTCCTTATCTGCTACATGCTCAAATACCTCTTCGATGACCATAAATGCGCCGTGATCTCGTTCGTGATCACGGTACCCCAATAAAAAGAATTCCCAATCCCCACCATCGACCTGAAGGCTGATTTGGTATACTCTTTCTATATCAGCATGTTCAGCGAACTGTTCAATGATTTTTTCAGATTCACTATCAGGTAAGAGCGGAGCTTTTATTTCCCAGAGTTCACCCCTTTCGGAGAATGCTTTTACAAGCAGCTCGCTTCCATGATGCGCTTGATGGATTTTAAAATGATGGTAATCTTCAAGGGGAGGGTCACTCACATAATATCCGCTGTAATGTTGAGCGCTGGAGCTGAGAGAATACAAACAACTGAGAAGCAAAAAAAGACACTTGACCTTCATGTGCTATTTTATTGATGATCAATGAAATAAACACTTCTATGAGGTCCTGTCAATAGAATATCGACCAATTTGGCCTTCCAGCATATGAATCGTCCCTATTCTTCGATGATCAGCTTGACCACCACTAGTTTAGACTCTTTAACCTACATCTCGTCAAATGGTCTGGCCGGCATATTCAATATGGAACAAAAAAGCCTCCACAAGGGAGGCTTTAACTATATTTCTCTTCTTTGGTCTTTTACTCTTCAATAATTATACGAGCCTCAACACGTCTGTTCTTAGCTCTTGCCTCCGCTGTTCGCTCGTCAACCGCTGGCCGATCTTCACCAAAACCTTCTGAACTAACTTTTGAACTATCTAACCCGAGTCCCAACAAATAATCAACAACAGATTTAGCTCTCCTTTCAGACAGACCTTGGTTGTAAGCGCTAGATCCTATATAATCAGTGTGACCTTCTAGTCTTACTGTTGCTCCAACATAGCGCTTTAACTCCTGATTTAGCTCATTTAACCTATCGAAATAAGCAGGACTAAATTCATATTTGTCAAAGTCAAAATATACTACTACATCTAGTAAACCTGCTTCTATTGGAGGTATTGGAAGGTCTAATGTCATCTCGGCAGTCTCAGGACGCTCTGGGATCGTTAAGAAAAAGTCTTTGGCATAGTACCCCTCTTTTCTCGGAGTAAGAACATATTCATCACCGGCATCCAAAGTGACGCAGTACTTACCGTCACCGTCAGATTCAACAGTTTGAACAACGTTACCCTTTGAGTCTGTGACTACAACTGATGCCTGAGGCAATGGCTGCTTAGTCACACTATCTGAAACAATACCACAAACAGTAACCTCACTCAGGTCAAGTAATTCCGTTCTCCAGATGTCACCATTTTCGCTGGTCTTTTCACCTCTTGAGAAATATGCATAGTCATCAGCCTTAGCGATCACAAAATACATTTCAGACTCTGAAGTATTTATACCAGTACCAAGGTTTTCTGGCTCAGACCAGTTAGTCCAAGAATCATCTAAGCGCTCAGATCTGAATACATCATAAGAACCTTCACCTCCACGGCCGTCTGTAGAGAAGTATAATGTCTTATTATCAAAGTCCATGAATGCCGTTACATCATCACCAGCGGAATTGATATTGCCCATATTCATTGGCTCAGACCAGACTACTTCACCTTCTTCGTTGGTTGTCTTTCTTGTGAGATACAAGTCCTTAGCACCCATGCCGTCTTCTCGATCGGCCGAGATAATGATGATATCCTCATCCTCGGTCGCATGATAATGAACCTCAGGATCATTATTGTACCAGTTTTCTATTTTTTGCTTTTCAGGCTTACTCCAGAACTCGCCATCATACTGCGATGTAGAGAAACCAGATTTGGTGATGTCATCAAATAGTATAGCTCCTAAAAGAATGTTGTCCCAACCTGAACCAAAATTTGAACTGATGAAGTTAAATCCGTTATTGTTCAACTTAGACTCCATGTGGTGTAGGTCGGTACCCCAATCATCACCATCTCTTTTCAACCACCAGATGTCAATTCTATCCTTCACACCTCCGTCGTTTTTGACGTGGTGTCTTCTACCGAAGTAAAGCAACTCGTTATCATCAGATACCACAGGAATAATATCATGATGGTTTGGGGAGTTGATATTCTCACCCATAATCTCTGAGGTATAATTTGGGAAGTCCCTTTTTCCAGATTCCTGTGCAAAAGCAATCTGCGTAATAAAAAGGGCAAAAAGCAAAATTCTCATTTTCATGGTGATTGTTTTAAGTTCCAGTTAAGGCTAGTCTATTTAGCGTCTAAAATTAGATTTAATCCTTGATAAAATAGATATATCGAGGCACTATTTCAATTTGAGAGCCCAAATTTGCTGATAGATTCTCAATTGAACCACTATTTTGGCAATTATTTAAGACGCTCTGATCAATACCTCCAGGGCTCCAGGATTCCCATTCTCGATATATGTCAAACCACCTATTCAAAAGAATATGGAGTGTATGGAGCACCAGATTCTTTGAGTTTGTTTTGAAGTGCCATATAAGTATTATCCAACAATTGATTGAATTCTTCCTCTATTTCCTCAAACTCCTCATTCGCTATCGCAAAACTGCTGCGATGCGTGCTAGTTGGTTCTGAGGTAGAGTTACTTTGCTCATAAACCAAAAAGCCCACGCGATTAGCCACTGATGGAGGCCCCTCAATATCCAACCTGTTCGCCACTCCATCTCCCAGTAACCGTGATCGAAGTTCGTAAGTACTCGACTCCAACTGCTCAAAAAGTGCGGACATCTCAGATTGATTGGCGGGTGCCAGGATGATGGCCTCTTTCATGTGCCGCATCTGATTCGATAGCTCTCGCATTCGCTGGTTGGTAGCTGAAACTCTGCCACTCAGCTCATTGACAGCAGATTGAAAAGCAACAAGCCCGGCTCTATCAGCAGCCGGCAGAACGGTATTATTGAGCGGTACAAGCTCAAAATCAACAGGGCCATCAAGCATGGTCACAGTACCATCCAGGACCTTAGCAAGGGTAACGCTGTATTTTCCAGGCGCTACCAGCGTACCTTCGTTGTTACCCCCAAAAGGATTGTAGAATGGAGGTGGTGTCAGGGAAATAGGCTCTTTGGAAGCATACCTTAGATCCCACTCGATCCGATTGACTCCTTTGGCTGGTTTGCTAGTGAGCTTCCTTACCACTTCACCAGTACTATTCACTACCGTAAAAAGCAGATAAGGGTCAGCTTCCATCTCCTCAGCTTTGAGCTCATCGTAGCTGGGGTAGCTATTATCCCCACCAGATTTTCTTGTCTCCTTTTCTTTATCCAATCTCTGATCACTTGCCTTCTTAAGGTCTTCACCTATACTATAAGTGAAAATAGCCGCTGAGCCAAGGTTATCTCCCATGTAAAAATTATCTCCCTGAAAGGATTGTGCCGGAAGACCATAGGGTGTGCTGCGCTCAAAAAGAAGGGCATCTCTTACAGGATAGAGTTTACCGTCGGCTTCCAAATTCTCACTTGATAATTCGCGCAATGAGGAATAATCATCCAACACGAAGAATCCGCGTCCAAAAGAAGCCATTACCAGGTCATTTTCGCGCTGCTGAATAGCCAGATCTCTAATAGCAATCGTCGGCACGCCGGCTTTTAACTGCTTCCAGTTTCCACCCTTATTATTGCTGAAGAAGACGCCATATTCAGTGCCGGCGAAAAGCAGGTTGGCATCCACATGATCCTCGGCAATTGTGTAGGTAGATCCTTTTTCCGGTAGGTTATTGGTAATATTTATCCATGAAACCCCCTTATCGTTACTCACAAAGACATAGGGCTTGAAGTCTCCATTCTTATGATTGTTAAACACTGCGTAGATCACATTTTGATCATGATTTGAAGTCAGGACGGCATTGACATAGGTGCGGGACGGCACGCCACTGAAGCTGCCAACACTACGCCAGCTTCCTCCTCCATCTTCAGTAATCTGAATGAGACCATCATCTGTACCTACAACGAGCAAATTTTCGTCCAATGGAGACTCTGAAAAGGCCACAATAGTACCATAAGGGCTCACACCACCATTTTTGGCCACTGCATCTACACTCCACACTCTACCCATTACCTCCAGCTCGTTGCGATTGATCTGTCGGGAGAGATCGTCGCTGATCACTTCCCAGCTGTTGCCACGATCATCACTTCTGAACACCTTGTTTGCTGCAAAATATAGTCTACCAGGTTGGTGAGCACTGACAGCTAACGGCGCATCCCAATTCCAGCGATAGCTGTTCTCACCTTTTCTCTCCTTGGGTTGAATACCCTTCTCTTCTCCACTCTTGCGGTCATATCTGACCAGTACACCGTACTGCGACTGTGCGTACACGATATCCGGGTTGTCCGGGTCTACCTGTGACTCAAAACCATCTCCACCGTGGGTGATAAACCATTGATCGTTAGAGATTCCATTTTGTGAAGTAGTCCTTGACGGTCCACCCAGACTAAAGTTGTCTTGGGTGCCACCATAGACATTGTAAAATGGAGCGTCATTATCGACCGCTACCTTATAAAATTGGGTTACCGGTAGGTTTTCTTTAAAATCCCAGTGCGCTCCCATATCCCAGGTCTCATAGATGCCGCCATCACAGCCCACCAGCAAATGGTTGGTGTTCTCTGGATTGATCCACATCACATGATTGTCGACGTGCTTATAGTCCTCCCCCAGTACCCTGAATGATTTTCCTCCGTCCTCGGTGACCTGCATCCAGGTATCCATAGAATAGACCTTATCAGGGTCAATAGGGTCTGCAAAAATCTCTACGTAGTAGTTACCACTTGAGGTATGGCCGCTCTGCTTCTTCCATGAGGCTCCACGA
The DNA here is from genome assembly GCA_964351595.1 of uncultured Roseivirgaceae bacterium. GTDB lineage: Bacteria > Bacteroidota > Bacteroidia > Cytophagales > Cyclobacteriaceae > UBA6059. The sequence goes on from CAYGOT010000025.1 coordinate 52,156, forward strand.
TCAGTTGACTTAAAGAAGCCACCCTTACCTTGTGCCGCCTCGACAATAGCATAGACAATCTCGGGATCAGCCGGTGATATCTCAATATCTATCCTTCCAAGATCTACGTCGGGCAGGCCTTTTTGTGATTTGTCCCAGGTGGCCCCTCCGTCAGTACTCTTGTAGATAGCCGAACCAGGACCGCCACTGATGTAGGTAAAGACGTGGCGCCTGCGCTGAAAGGCGGAAGCATAAAGTACCTGCGGGTTCCTAGGATCCATTTCGATATCATTGATACCCGTATGCTCGTCTATCGACAACACCTGATTCCAGCTTTTGCCACCGTCAGTGGTCTTGTAAACGCCTCGATCTCCGCCCGCACTCCACAGCGGCCCAATCGCAGCAACATAAACTACCTCCGAATTATCAGGATGCACGATAATCTTACCTATGTGCTCGGAGTTTTCTAACCCTACTTTTTCCCATGATGCGCCTGCATCCATAGACTTATATACTCCATCACCGAAGGCTACACTTCGCTGGTTGTTGTTTTCACCCGTGCCTACCCAGATGGTGCTGGGGTTGCCTGGGTCCATGGTGACGACACCTATGCTGTAGCTGCCCTGACTGTCAAATAATGGCTCGTAGGTATTGCCAGCGTTGCTTGTCTTCCAAACACCCCCGGAAGAGGTAGCTACGTAGTATTCACTTGGATTGCTTGGGTTGACGGCAAAGTCTGATATCCTACCGGAAGTAACAGCCGGCCCTATGTTTCTAAACTTGAGTCCTGAAAGTGATACGTCTTCCAGATAATGTTTGGCAGGTGCCGCTTGTTTGTTGCGCTGTGCATTTGCCGATAGGCCTAAGCAACAGACCGTGGCAAGGAGAAGAATGAAGTGTCTCATTAATACTTTGGGTTTTGTGAATACACAATAATCCCACCTTTTTAAGACAATTGCTAGTAAGGAATGGACAAGTAAAATCGGATGGCTATTCTATCAACAAGTCCCAACCCTCAGACTTACTGGCTTCCCAGGGGTTGATATATGCGCTCCGCACTACGCCCCAATCGATGGAATAAACTATACTGAGGCCTAGTCCGTCAGTAACTGTCGCTGTGTAGTCAAAATAGCCGGTGAGCCCATCAATTCTCTTTTCCCCAACTTGATAATTTTCTATCCGAGCCATCCACACATTAGAAAAAAGATCATAAATCGGAATCGTAGTTGTATGTTCCTCCAGTGTGTCCGGGTCGCTGGTCAGTGGCAGAAATTGATAACCTGTAAATAAGTATGAAAAGGCCCCTGAAGGCATGATGAAAAGAGAGTCGTTAAAAACAACCTGGGTAGAAATAAGCAAATGGCTATGATCGGCATCAATCTCTCTTACAGTCGAATAACGAGAATAGTATTCTATAAGATCAATGGTATCATCGTTGACACGGGTAACTCCTACGATGAGTGTGTCTCCGGTATAGGTGGTAGTGGCTGATCCTGCCGAATGATCGTAGTTTTCTTCAAATTCCAGATAGATCGACCTTTGCCCAACCTGAGGCTGTTCAAAATTTATACGACCCCTCTTCGATAGTCCTTCGAGCGGGTCTACCCAGGAGGTTTCTGGAGTTGACAGATCAGGCTCTTCACTTTCCCCACAAGAAGCTGTGAGTAGAATGGGGAAGTAGAGGAATACGAACCAGTTTCGGAGCATAGCATGAAGTTAGTGATTCATATCAACCAATTCCAGGATCAGATGATTGAACCTTTCCGGCTCTTCGTACATCACCCCATGAGCGGAATTCTCGAAAGTGAAAAATTCCTTGGTCGGTGCTCGAAGAGAATCAAAATACTCCTTAGCCAACGGGTAAGGCGTCTGGTAGTCATACCTGCCCTGGAAAATATAGACAGGTACCTCTACTTCAGGTACAGTCTCAAATAGGTTATTAGACAGAACTGCTGGCCAAAGGGCTTGCAGTACCTGCATATTGGCTTTCATATAATTAAACTTTGAGCTGAGGTTGTATTCAGGGGACAGCATGAGCAGTTTGGCAATTTCCAGCACCACTCCTCCTCGTTTGAAGCTCCCTCCATAGTGATCCACCCACTTCCGTTCGGTCATGATCTAGTCCATGTACTTGGGATCATCCACGGCCATCACCGGGTCGAGCATTGAAAGCTCTTCCACCGCCTTTTCATTACCATCAGCCTGAGCACGGTCAAGCACCCAATCATAGGAAATCTGCTCTCCAAGTCGCTGATTAGAGACCTGCCCCACGGCAAAGAAAGCATGGAACAGATCAGGACGCTCTTTGATCATATGCATACCGAGCATAGTACCCCAACTATGGCCCAGGAGATAAATCTTCTGTTTGCCAAATCGCTCAACCAATTTTTCCGATAGGGAAATACCATCAGCCACCATCTGGGACAAAGTGACCTTACTCATATCTACGTCTGTGTTATATGACAACCCGCTTCCACGCTGCTCCCAATGAGCAAAGGTCAGATCGTCCTCCAGCGCCCGGTTGTATTCATAAAATGCCGGATACTCAGGCGAACCAGGACCGCCATGCAAAAACAGCACCACCGGGTTGGACTGGTCTCTACCTCTCAGTATGACGTATTGCTCCTCTCCATTTAAGTCGTACTTTTCAATGGAAGCAATGCTATTTGGTGCATTGTCGAATGGCGGAGTGATCCCAGGACTTTTGAACCAAATAAACCCAATGGCCCCAATGAGAAGCACGAAAAAGGCGGCAAGAAGCCAGAGTAGTATTTTCAAAACGGTTTTCATCATAGTAATTTTGATCAAAGATTGATATGATAACAGACATGCTAACGATATACCATAACCCAAGATGTGGCAAAAGCCGACAAACACTCAAAATCATTCACGATAGTGGGCAGGATGCTAACGTGATAGAGTATCTCAAAACGAGCCCTGACTTTGATACGCTCAAAGGACTATGCGAAAAACTAGGGATGGCTCCTGAGGAGTTGATCCGTAAAGGTGAAGCTATCTACAAGGAGAAATACAAGGGTCAATCGCTAACAGATGATGAGTGGATACAAGCCATGGTGGAGTACCCCATCCTCATAGAACGACCCATAGTGGTCAAAATCGAGTAGGAGGAAAAGATAGTTGATCCTACTATCTTTTCCGACCTCTCAC